>NZ_JANIFL010000006.1:0-544870 GCF_024518695.1 Mesorhizobium sp. LMG17149 | reverse complement strand
CTGATCCAGCGTCACCATCTCGAGCGCGGTCTGTTCAGGGGCGGGTCGCTTCAACATGACCCAGTGAATCAAAAACCCCCAGCAAATGCCAGGGGTTTGTCAGCAGTCTGAAACGGCGCCACTTGGCGCCGTTTTTTTGTTCCGCTGTTTTCGAGCGCTTGTGGATTTCGCTCAGTTCTTGGCCTTGTCGACCAGCTTGTTCTTGGAAATCCAGGGCATCATCGCGCGCAGCTTGGCGCCGACTTCCTCGATCTGGTGGCTGTCATTGTTGCGGCGGATGCCCTTGAAGCGGGACATGCCGGCGCGGTATTCCTGCATCCATTCCGAGGTGAATTTTCCCGTCTGGATGTCCTTCAGCACGCGCTTCATCTCGGCCTTGGTCTCGGCGGTGATGATGCGCGGACCCGAGACATATTCGCCCCATTCGGCGGTGTTCGAGATCGAGTAGTTCATGTTGGCGATGCCGCCTTCATAGATCAGGTCGACGATCAGCTTGACCTCGTGCAGGCACTCGAAATAGGCCATCTCAGGCGCGTAGCCGGCTTCCACCAGCGTCTCGAAACCGGCCCGGATCAGCTCGACCAGACCGCCGCACAGCACGACCTGCTCGCCGAACAGGTCGGTCTCGCATTCCTCGCGGAAATTGGTCTCGATGATGCCCGAACGGCCGCCGCCGACGCCGCAGGCGTAGGACAGGGCCAGGTCGAGCGCATTGCCCGAGGCGTCCTGGTTGACGGCGACCAGGCACGGCACGCCGCCGCCCTTCTGGTATTCGCCGCGCACCGTGTGGCCGGGACCCTTCGGCGCGATCATGACGACGTCGACCGTCGACTTCGGCTCAATCAGGCCGAAATGCACGTTGAGGCCGTGCGCGAAGGCGATAGCGGCACCATCGCGGATATTCGGCGCGATCTCGTTCTTGTAGATGTCGGCCTGCAGCTCGTCAGGCGTTGCCATCATCATCAGGTCGGCCCATTTGGCGGCGTCGGCCACGCTCATCACCTTGAGCCCATCGGCTTCGACCTTCTTGGCGGTCGCCGAGCCGGCCTTGAGGCCGATAGCGATCTCCTTGGCGCCGGAATCCTTGAGGTTGAGCGCGTGCGCCCTGCCTTGGCTGCCATAGCCGATGATGGCGACCTTCTTGCCCTTGATCAGATTGAGATCGGCATCACGATCGTAATAGACGCGCATTTTGTCTTCCTTCCCGTTTTATGAATCAGAGGCCCTGCGGCCCGGTTTTTGCTCCGAAAAGAGCGAGAAACTGCTGCGTCGCGCGCGCGGCATCGCCGCCGATCGCCGCCTCAGTCAATTCCAGCCGGTCGCCAAGCAGCAGACGGATCTGCACGTCGCGGGCGACCAGCCCGAAAAAGGTGCGGAACGCCGTCTCGGCATCCGCGAAATCCAAAAGCCCGGTCCGTCGGCCGGCCTCAAGCACCGGCTTCAACCGTTTGGCCAATGCGAAGCGGCCGTTCTCCAGCACCACGGCGCCGAGATTGTCCTTACCCGAACCGGCATGGCTGACCGCCACCCGGTTGAGCGCGATCGAGGTGTCACTGGAGATCACCTTAAGCCAGTCCGAGGCAAAGCGTTCGAGGCTTGCGGTCAGCGAGGCAAGATCGAGCCCCTTGCCGTCAACCGGCGCCACCCGCACTTTCGAGGCCTGCCACTGCACCGTCGCCGTCAGCAGCCCGTCACGGTCGCCGAACCATTTGTAGAGCGTTTCCTTGGAGCAGCTGGCGCGGCGCGCCACGGCGGTCATGGTCAGATGATCGCCCTCTTCGACCAGCAGCCGCAACGCTGCGTCGAGCACGGCCTTCTGCCGCTCTGTCAGCGCTTCGCTGGTGTCGATCTCGGGCACGCTGTGCAACACGCTCTTCTCTCGAAAGGTCGGGCCACCGGTCATTCCAATATGCCGTACCGTACGTTACGGTTCGGCATATTGCGCAATCCGAGGCCGCGCGCAAGAGGGCGGGCGCAAAATATCTGCCAAGTGATGCGTTGCCGCGCGACAAGCCTCGCTAATCGGAGGCTGGCGGATGGCGCAATCGTCCAAGCAGTGCGGAGACCCTGGTCAATTCATCCGCCGACAGTTTGGCGCCAACCAGTTCGGTGATCGACCGTCCGTAGACAGCCCACATCTGGCGGCGTGTCTCGCGGCCCTTGGCGGTGATGCGGATGGTCTGGCCACGACCATCATCGGCCACCGTCAGTTTCTCGACGAGCCCATCGGCCTCGAGCCGGGCCAGCAGCCGCGAAATGTTGTATTGCGCGAACAGAGTGCGCTCGATGAGCTGGAACGGCCGCAGCCCGCCCTCGCCCGCCTCGGCGAGCTCATGCAGCACATCGTACCAGGCAAGCGGCGGCAGGCCGGCGGCCTTCAACGCTTCTTCAGCGCTTTCCATCAGTTGGCGCGAAACGCGCATCAGGCGAGCCCAGGCCTTGATGGCTTCGGGCGAAGGCGTGGCTTTTTCGGTCATGGCCAAGCTTAGGCAGTAGATGCATCTGCATCAAGCTTGACGATCGATGCATATGCATCCATATAGATGCAAATGCATTAACTTTGGAAAATCTCATGAAACACAAGCTCATTCTCGTCAGCCATCACCTTTGTCCCTATGTGCAGCGCGCCGCGATTTCGCTGGCCGAAAAGGGCGTGCCGTTCGAGCGCATCGATATCGACCTCGCCAACAAGCCGGACTGGTTCAAAGCGATCTCGCCGCTCGGCAAGGTGCCGCTGCTGCGCGTGCAGCGAGATGGCGAGGAAACGGTGATCTTCGAATCGGCCGTCATCCTCGAATTCCTTGAAGAGACGCAAGCCAATCCCCTCCACCCTGCCGACCCCTATGCCCGCGCCCGTCATCGCGCCTGGATCGAGTTCGGTTCGGCAACCCTCAACGCCATCGGCCGGTTCTATTCAGCCTCGACCGAAGCTGGCTTCCTGGCCGAATCCAGCGCGCTGTCCGCCATGTTCGATCGCCTCGAAGCCGAGCTGGCGGACGAGCCCGGCGGACCCTGGTTCGCCAGCAAGCACTTTTCGCTGGTCGACGCCGTTTACGGTCCGGTCTTCCGCTACCTCGATGTCTTCGACCGCATCGGTGATTTCGGCATTCTGTACGGCAAGCCGCTCGTTCGGGCCTGGCGCAAAGCGTTGAGTGAGCGCCCGTCGATCAGGCAAGCCGTGGCGCCGGACTATCCGCAGCGCCTGCATGCTTTCCTGCAAGCGAAGGGATCGCACCTTTCAGGGCTCATCCGGCAAAACAATCCGGCCACCGCGCTTCGGCCAGCCCGATCCGCTTGAACGGATCGATCGCGGGCAAGCGTTGGCTCGCGGCCGTCAGTTTTCGAACATGACGAAGGCGGCCCACACCCGAGGGTCCTGCGCGCCTGATATCTCGCCGTCGCGGGCATCGCGACGGGCCTGGCGCAGCGCTTCCGGATAAGTCCGCCCGGCGGCGAGATGGCCGTAGCAGCTCACCATGAAGGCAGCGGTTCCCGCATCGTCCACAGGCCAAAGGGCTAGCAACGAGCGCTTCGCACCGGCAATGTTGATTGCCGTCGGCAGGCCGCGCAAACCGCCGACGAATGTCTCCTGGCCACGGGCCGTCTCGCAGGCGGAGAGCACAAGCAGGTCGAGATTCGACAAATCCCACATCATCAGCTCCATGCCATAGAGCCGGCCGTCATCATCATCGCGCTTCATCGATTGCCGGTTTCCAGACCGGGACAGCACGACCTCACTCTGCCACAGCGCATTCACGGCGCCGACGCCGCCTTCTTTCTCGTTGCGGTAGGCACCGTGTGTGGCGAGATGCGCAACCGTGGCCTGCTCGATGTCCTTGCGCAGTGCCCGTTCGCCGGCAGCCGTCCCGGTAAGGGTCTCGACCGAATAATGATCGCCGTGCAGGATCGAGGCGATCGCGTCGACCTCCTTGCGGGTACCCGGTAGCGGTTCGGCACCCTTCTCCGCACCCCGTGCGTAATCCAGGCCGCCGGCCAGCAAGGCCTTGCCGGACTTGGGAAAACTCTGATCGATGCCTGCGTTCAACAGCGATTCCGGTCGGGTCAGCATGCGCACCAGGAAGCGATCATCGAGCGACGCGCCCTTGCTGTCCTGCAGCAAGGGGAATGGCACCGAAAACAGCTTGCCGTCCGGCACCACGAAAAGCGTGTCGGCGCCGCCAAGCGACGGCTCCAGAGGTGCGATCAGACCGGCGTAAAGCCCTGTGAATGTCGCGTTCAGATCGACCAGGGTCACAGCGCCACGCTCCTGCGCGGAGCGGGTCGACCTGAGGTTTGCCATGCGGGTTTCCCGGGCGGCTGGGATGAGCCGGCGCGGATCGCCGAGGTCATAGAGCGACGGCTGCTGGTCCTTGCGCGTGACGATCGCGTAGAGCCGTTCGTCTTCCAGCGGATCGGTGCTCTCGCGGTCCGCCCGCCACTTGCGAGTGATGAAATAATCGATCAGCGCCTCGTTGGGCTGCAGCAGCGTGTTTGCGGATGGCAGTGGCTTGTCCACCACGCTTTGGTCGAATCTGTACTTCGTCGTGACTCTCGTGATCGCCTTTTCGTACGCCGCCTGAGCCTGGTCGGGCTGTACCGCACCTGGATCGTCGGCACTGTCGCCACTGGAAGCAGCCTCCTGGTAGGCCAGGGACAGCCGTATCCCGGCCTGGATCAAATGCCGTGTCTCCATATCGTTCGGATCGATCAAACGCGACAGTCTGCGCAACTGATCCCGTTTGTCGTTTTCGAGTGTCGGCCAGCGACGCACCGCTTCAGCGAATGCCGGCACTGCCGATGCGTTGTTTTTTGCCAGCCGCGCATAATCGTAGAGCATGTCATCGGCCAAGGCGCGGCTGGCTTCAGCGACGACCGGGTTGGCGGCCGTGCTCACCTGGAACCAATTCCAACGCAACATGTCATCGTTGAGAGCCGCAAAATCGGTGGCTGCAGCCTCGGGATTCGACTTCGCCTTGAGGTTGGCCATGGCCTGCCGCGCGGCAAAGGTCAGCGGGTGTACCGAGCCGTATGTCGATCCGGCGATGCTATAGGCCCGACCGAGTTGGTTCATGCTGTTTTCGGTATCGCCCATGGCGGCGAAATGCGCGGCGAGCAGGTTGGCGATCTTGATTGCCAATATCTCGGGATAACTCGCGTCGTTGGTCAGCGGCAGCAAGCGTGCGAGCGTCGGCGCGTCGAGCGGCTGTGCACCGGAAAGAGCCCTGGTGTAGAGCAGCCAGGCATCGGCCTGCTCAATCAAATTGCCTTCCTGCTTGAGGACGACAGCGATATCCCGGTCCTGCTGGAAATAGCCCAAGGCCTCGTCGTACTTGGCGAGGTCGAGATAGTCCTGAGCCGTGTTGTTGGCGCTGACCAGAACGTTGAAGTGATTTGGCCCGTAGTAGCCGATACGTTTCTCGAGCACATTCAGGTCGTACTGTAAGGCGCGTGTCGGTGCCCCGATCTGACGCAGCATGTCGGCCAGATTGTTCTGCAGCTTCCAGGTGAAGCGATCGTCCTGGCCAAGCACCCGCTCCGCAATCTCCAGATTGCGCTGGTCAACGTTGATCACCGCAGCGATTTGACCGAATGCAGCGATCCCTGTCGCCAGCACATCGTTGGCATACATGAGTTCCGGGGATTCCGTGCCATGATAGCGGGCGTAAAGATTGGTTGCTGTAGCGCACATGGAAACGAAGCCCTGATAGTCTTTCTCGGCCTGTTTCAGCATTGCGTAATTGAGATAGAAATCGGCACGCTTCGCGACATCCTGCTGCATCGCCCTGGTTTTCAGGCCTTCGGCAAAAATCTCTCGGCGTTGTCGAGGATCTGGTTGTTGAGAAATGTCGCGCCGGCGTTCGAGTAACTCTCGACCGTAAATTCATAGAGGTCGCTCCTGGCCGCATCGAGCAGCGCTGCCCGCAACTGCACGTAACCGTCGTCGAAACGCGCCACCTCCATCATCAGCTTGTAGGCCGCATCGATCCGAGCCTTCAGCGCCGCTTCACTGTCTGCCGGAGCCTGCTGGCTGGCCTGACCTGACGTCTGGGCTTGCGCCTGCGGCAAGGGCAGCATCACGACCGACGTGGCGAGGACAGACGCAACGACCCGCATCAGGTCTAGCGATTTTCGGACTCTGGAGATGACAACGTTCATGCGGATCGGTCTGAGGCGAAAAACTCTAGGATGCGGTCGTATCATGACCCGGATTTTGTCCGAAATCCCACCGTGTTTCCTTGAGTCCGATCCGCTTGAACGGATCGACCACCGTGCCCGCCACCATCGAGGCAAGGAATTGCGGCGCCGGCGGGATTTTTGCCACCGTCGCCACCAGCCTGTCGCGGATGAAGGGCAGCGCCACC
This sequence comes from Mesorhizobium sp. LMG17149, assembly GCF_024518695.1. Lineage (NCBI taxonomy): Bacteria > Pseudomonadati > Pseudomonadota > Alphaproteobacteria > Hyphomicrobiales > Phyllobacteriaceae > Mesorhizobium > Mesorhizobium sp. LMG17149. The sequence goes on along the minus strand of NZ_JANIFL010000006.1, from coordinate 538,508 downwards.
GAATCCGACTGGTAGAACGGCGTGAATGCCAGCGACAGCGCCTGGAAGATGCGGACATGCCAGCGCCGCGCCCTCGCATAGACTTCCAGTGCTGCCTCGACGTTTGACGCCCGCGCCAGCGCATGGCTGAGCGCCGCCGCGTCGAGCAGCGCCATGTTGCCCCCTTGCCCGAGTTGCGGACTGGTGGAATGCGCCGCGTCGCCGATGACGGCCAATCGCCTACCGGCCGGAAGCTTCATCGTGTGGTGGCCGTAGCGGGCCAGCGAGAGCTGGTCGAAACTGTCGATCTGGCTGGTGTATGCCTCGCTCTGCGGCCACAGCCGGACCACCCTCTCCTTCCAGGCGTTCAGGCCGCGAACGCGCACCTCATCGGCATCCGACGGCTTCAGGCTCCAGAAGAAGGCCGCCATCTTTTCAGCGCCCGGCTGCGGCCGGCCGATCGGCAGCACGCCGATCATCACGCTCGCTTTGTCGTAGCGTTGCAGCAGCGCGTGCTCGTCGAAACCATCGCCGCGCCAGCCGAGCGAGGCCCAGAACGCGCCATAGGTGAGTGGCCGCGGCTCGCCTGGAGCGCTTTCGCGGCGCAGTTTCGAGCGCGAACCGCTGGCGTCGACGACCAGATCGAATGGCCCTGCCCTCCGCCCGTTGCCACAGATCAGCGTCGCCCGTTCGCCGGTCTCCAGGGCCTCGATCTCGACGCCGGTCTCGATGGCGATCGCCTCGCTCTGCGCGGCGCGGAAAAGCACACCGAACAAAGCCGCCCGGTGCACCGCCAGCCCGAAGCGGCCACCGCGTTGCGCGTCGTAGCGGACATCGAGCACCGTACGGCCAGTGGAAGCATCGGCGCCATGCAGGCGGTCGATGCGGCTGCCCAGCGCCAGTATGTCGGGAAGCAGGCCAAGATCGGCCAGCACCGTCAGCCCTGTCGGCTGCAGGATCAGCCCGGAGCCGACCGGCTTCGGTTCATCGAAGCGCTCGAAGACCGTGACCCGATGCCCGGCACGCTTGAGATAGAGCGCCACGGCCAGTCCCGCCGGCCCGGCGCCTGCAATTGCGATATCATAGGAAATGCCAGTGCCCCCAAAGCCGGATTGGCCGGGACAATCCTTCAGCGGCGGGACGAAATCAAGCCGTCACCAACGGCTTTGCGCCGCAGGTCAGCCCTGGGCGGCATCAAAATCGGCGCGTGCGCCGCGCACCGCATCATGATTGAGCTCGGCCCACAGGATCAGCTGATGCAAGGCGCCGAACATCGAATGCCCGAGATCGGTCAGGCTGTACTCGACGCTCGGCGGCTTGGTCGGGAACACCTCACGATGCACATAGCCGTCGCGCTGCAAATCGTAGAGCGTCTGCGTCAGCATGCGCTGTGAAATGTCAGGCACCAGCCGCCGCAACTCGCCGAAGCGATAGGGCTGCTCGGCCAAAGCCATCATCAGCAGCGAGCTCCATTTGCCGCTCACGCCCTGTATGACCTCGCGGACCGGACAATTGGAGAAGTTGCCGCCGCCGGAGACTGCCTTGTAGACCTCCAACTTCGATCTCAGATTGACAATCTTGCTGTCCACCGCTGGTTCCCTGCGCGTGCCTACCTCCCGAAAAACTGCCTTCTTTACGGCTCTGGGTCAATTCCTATTTTAGTGCTGGTCTCTTTTTGAGACCAGCACTCGAACCGCCTTAGCGGCGCAATGTCAGGATCTTCCATGACCCAAACCCTTCTCGTCACCGGCGCTTCCGGCCAGCTCGGCCGCGGCGTCATCAACCACCTGCTGGACACGTTCAAGGTCCCCGCGGGCCGGATCATCGCCACCACCCGCAATCCGGAAAACCTTGCCGAGTTGGCGGCGCGAGGCGTCATCACAAGGGCGGCTGACTTCGACGACACACTATCGTTGGAGGCTGCTTTCAAGGGCGCCGACAGGGTGCTGATCATCTCGACCGGCGAGATCGACCTGCTACACGGCAAGCGCCTGAGGCAGCACCAGAACGCGGTTGCCGCCGCTAAAAAGGCCGGTGTTTCCCACCTTCTCTACACCTCGATGCCCAACCCGGAACCGGTTTCGCCGGTGCTGTTTGCCAATGATCACTACGGCACCGAGCAGGCGATCAAAGCGAGCGGCATCCCCTACACGATCTTCCGCAACGGCTGGTACCAGGAGAACCTGTTCATGGCCCTGCCGCACGCGATCGCTTCGGGAAAATGGTACACGTCCGCCGGCGAGGGCCGCGTTGCGCCTGGTGCGCGCGACGACATGGCAGCAGCGATCGCCGCCGGTCTCGCTGCCGTTTCGAACGAAAGCAAGACCTACACCTTGACCGGCCCGCAGGCCTACACCACGGCCGAGATTGCCGCCCTGGTAAGCGAGGTCACCGGCAAGCCGCTCGATGTCGTCCAGGTTTCGGATGAAGCCTTGACCGAAGGCGTGAAGGCATCAGGCGTTCCCGAGGATTTCGCTGAGGTCATCGTGTCCTTCGACGCCAACACGCGCGCCGGCCGTATCGCCATGGTGACCGACGCAATCGAGTCGCTTTCGGGCAGGACGCCAAAGACGTTGAAGCAATTCCTCGAGGCGAACAAGGTCGCCCTGGCCGGTTGAAGCGGAGTGACATGGACTGTGCCGTGAGGCACAGTCCATTCGCCGATCCGGCATGCCCCTAGATCGCCACCTGCGTGCCGATCTCCACCACGCGCCCGGTCGGGATCTGGAAATACTCCGTCGCGTCCGCCGCCGTGCGGGCCAGGCCGATGAACAGCCGGTCCTGCCACACCGGCATGCCGGAATTGGGCGAGGCCTTGAGCGAACGCCGCGACAGGAAGAACGAGGTCGTCATGATGTCGAACTTCCAGCCCTGCTTGCGGCAGATCGCCAGCGCGCGCGGGATGTTGGGCTGCTCCATGTAGCCGAAGGTCAGCGTCACGCGCATGAACAGCTCGTTGACCGTCTCCATCTTGACCCGGTCGCTGTCGGGCACCACCGGCTGCGGCGCGGTCACCACCGAAAGGATGACGTTCTGCTCATGCAGCACCTTGTAGTGCTTCAGGCTGTGCATCAGTGCAGTTGGCGCACTGAGCGGATCGCTGGTCAGGAACACGGCGGTGCCTGACACCAGCTGAGGCTTCTTCTTCAACAGATTGCCGGCGAGGAAATCCAGCGGGATCTCGTTGCGTCGGGTCTTGTCGAACAGATAGCGGCTGCCGCGCACCCAGGTCCACATGGCCAGCACGACGGTGAAGGCCACGGCCAGCGAGGCCCAGCCGCCCTCGAACACCTTGACGATGTTGGAGGCAAAGAAGCCGACATCGATGAAGCCGAACAGCGCCGTAAGCGAGATTGCCACCCATAGCCGCCATTTCCAGATGCGCGTCATGACGACATAGAGCAGCACCGTCGTCACCAGCATGTTGCCGGTCACCGAAATACCGTAGGCCGACGCCAGCCTGCTGGACTCGCCGAAGCCGACCACCAGCATCATCACCACCAGCGCCAGCAGAAGATTGACGCGCGGCATGTAGATCTGGCCGGACTGTTTCTCCGACGTGTGCAGGATTTCGAGCCGCGGCAGCATGTTGAGCTGCACCGCCTGCCTGGTCAGCGAGAACGCGCCTGATATCACCGCCTGGCTGGCGATGACGGTAGCGGCGGTCGCCAGCACGACCATCGGGATCAGCGTCCAGCCTTCGTTCATCTCGAAGAACGGATGGCCGACGACGCCATTCTTGGCCAGCACGAAGGCACCCTGCCCGGCATAATTGAGCAGCAGGCAGGGAAACACGATCGCCAGCCAGGCCAGCACGATCGGCTTGCGGCCGAAATGGCCGAGATCGGCATAGAGCGCTTCGGCGCCGGTCACGGCGAGAAAGATGGCGCCGATGGTCACGAAGGCGACATCGGGCGAATTGATCAGGAAGGCGACGATGTAGTGCGGGCTCACCGCCCACAGGATTTCCGGATCGGCGATGATGTGGTTGAGGCCGGAAAGGCCGATGGCCAGGAACCATACCGCGGTCACCGGGCCGAACACCAATCCCACCCCGCCCGTGCCAAAGCGCTGCACCGCGAACACCATGGCAAGGATGACCAATGTCAGCGGCACGACATAGGGCTGGAAGGTCGGCGTGACGACATTCATGCCCTCAACCGCCGACAGCACCGAAATCGCCGGTGTGATGACGGCGTCACCGAAGAAAAGCGATGCCCCGACGATGCCGATAGCGAGCATCAATGCTGAACGTTTGGGGAAACTGCCGCGCGCCAGCGCCATCAGCGACAGCACGCCGCCCTCGCCGCGGTTGTCGGCGCGCAGCACGAACATGATGTATTTGATGGTGACGATGATCGTCAGCGACCAGATGATCAGCGACAGCACGCCGAGAATATCGCCGCGCTGGGCGACATTGCCGCCCGACGACGCCACCAGCGCCTCGCGAAAGGCGTAGATCGGGCTGGTGCCGATATCCCCATAGACGACACCGAGCGCGCCCAGCATCAGAACCTTGGTGCTGTGCTGTTCGACTTCCGAATGGCTCGATTGTTCGACGGGTTCTGCCTCACTACCAGTGTTGGTAAGGGCCATGGACGACACTCCGATAAGCGCGCGGTGCTCTACGCTTGCTGCGATGCAATATCAAGTGCCGTCGCGTAATGGCTGCCATGCCTGCCGCGCCAGGCTGCCCATCGCTACCATCCGCAGGCCTTGAGGAACCGACCCACCGTGCCGGCCATGCCATACTCCAACGCGTCGGCTGTCAACCCATGTCCGATCGACACTTCGGCCAATGCCGGAATGCGCTTGACCAGCGCCGGCAGATTGCCGACCACCAGATCGTGCCCGGCATTGACCTGCAGCCCGGCGGCAAGCGCAGCGTCAGCGGTTTTTCCCAGTCTTTCCAGCTCCTTGGCCGCTTTGGCGGAATCTGTGTGATAGCTGCCATATGGACCAGTATAGAGCTCGATGCGATCGGCACCGGTGTCGCGTGCGGCCGCCACCCAATCGGGATCAGGGTCGGAAAACAGCGACACGCGAAAGCCCCCTTTTTTCAAGCGTTTGACGATCGGTGTAAGGAACGCGGCCTGGGTGGCGAAGTTCCAGCCATGGTCCGATGTCGCCTGGGCCGGATCGTCCGGCACCAAAGTCACCTGTTCAGGCTGATGCTTTTCCACAAGCAACAGGAAATCCTCGGTCGGATAGCCCTCTATGTTGAATTCCGCGCGCGGAAACTCGTCGTCGATCAGCGACCGGATCTCGGGCAGATCGGAGTGTCTTGTGTGCCGCTCGTCGGGGCGCGGATGCACCGTCAGCCCATGCGCCCCGGCCGCCAGCGCAATGCGGCCGAGGCCGGTCACGCTTGGCCACGGCAGGTCGCGCCGGTTGCGCAGCATGGCGATGGCATTGAGGTTGACGGAGAGCTTTGCGGGCATGCGGGCGGCCTCGGAAATCATTCAACGCGCCCACCTATAATGCCTTTGACGGGAACAGTAATGCCTTTGGTGGGAACAGACTGGGGGTTTCGGGTGTTCCAAGCCTGATGAACGAGCCGGGAAAGGAAAGCGCCGATGAATTTTCTCGATGAGGTTCCGGCAATTCGCCGTATCGAGACCAGCCGCGACGACCTTTTCGCCATCGATGTCGTCGGGCACGTTTCCGCGGCCGACGGTGAAAATCTTTTCGGGCTGCTGGAGGCAGCCTATGCCCTGCATCCGCGCATCGATGTGCTGGTGCGCCTCGTCGACCACGATGGCGTCGACTGGGCCGACATCGCGGACGAGACCCTGAAGCAGGGCGCCATCCATGCATTGGAACATGTCGGCCGTTGCGCAACCATCGGCGAACCGGACTGGATAGCGGACGCACAACGCTTTTTGCCGTCCTCCCCGCCCGTTGAAATCAGGCATTTCAAGACGGAGGACGAGGCCGCCGCCTGGCAATGGCTTGCCGCGCAGCCTATCGGAGCAACAGCATCCGGCGTCGCTACCTGACGATGGTCAGCCGCTCGGCCGCCCGCGTGATGGCGGTGTAGAGCCAGCGCTGGCGGGTTTCCTTGAAAGCCCAGCTTTCATCGAACAGCACGATCTCGTTCCACTGCGAGCCCTGTGCCTTGTGCACGGTCAGCGCGTAGCCATAGTCGAAATCGTCGAAGCGCTTCTTCTGCTGCCAGGGGATATCGGCATCCGGATCCTCGAACGCCGCCTTGAGCAGCTTGATCTTGGCGACGCCGCGATCCGGATCGTCCTCTTCCGGTGACACCAGCAGGTTGATGCCGGGCTTCACCGTCTCGCGCGATGAGGTCATCACCTTCCACAGCGAGCCGTTGAGCAGGCCCTTGGCCGGATCGTTGCGCAGGCAGACCAGCTTGTCGCCGGCCTGCGGATAGTCGGCATTGAAGCCCTTGAGCTCGCGCAGCCGCTGATTGTAGCGTCGCCGCGTGCGGTTGGTGCCGACCAGCACCTGGTCCGCCCTGAGCACCAGCTCCTGGGTGACGTCTTCCTTGCCGATGACCTGCGCCGTGCCATAGTCGCCACGCATGAATTCGCGGCCCTCGCGCACATCGAGCGCAAGCCGCAGGATCGGGTTGTCGCGCGCCTGCCGGTGGATTTCGGTGAGCAGGAAATCCGGCTCGTGGTCGGTGAAGAAGCCGCCACCCGAGATCGGCGGCAACTGGCCGGGATCGCCAAGCACCAGGATCGGCGTGCCGAAACTCATCAGATCGCGGCCAAGCTGTTCGTCGACCATCGAACATTCGTCGATGACGACCAGTTTCGCCCGCGTAATCGGGCTCTGGCGGTTAAGCGAGAAGGTCGGCGACATCGAGGTCTTGCCGGTGACCTCGTCCGATACCGATTCCTCGCCCTTCGGCCGGTAGATCAGCGAATGGATGGTGCGGGCATTGACCGCGCCCTTGGAGCGCAGCACCTGTGCGGCCTTGCCGGTGAAGGCGGCGAACTGCACCTGGCCGTCGACATGTTCGGCGAAATAGCGCGCCAGCGTCGTCTTGCCGGTACCGGCATAGCCGAACAGCCGGAACAGCTGCGGCTTGCCGGTCTTGAGCCAGCGGGCAACCGCTTGCAGCGCCTCGTCCTGTTGGGGAGAGAATTCCATCAGCGCGAGAGACCGGATTCGCAAGGGAAAGACAAGATAGCCGCCACCACCATCGACGCGTTGGCGGCGCCTCGGTGCCGCCGAGAGGTCAGGTTATCAGGCACGAACAGGAACGTAAAGAGAACAACCGGATTGAACTTCCGGCGTTCAACCCTCCAACAACCGGCCGCACCGGATTGCGCTTTTTGACTAGACGCTATGCTGCACGTATTGTTTCAGTGGGCGGAGCTGAACAATGAATAATGATGATCCATTAGACAAGACAACCGAGATTTCCGGCGAACTAACTGAAAGTGGCATCAAGGGGAAAACAAATCTGCGTGCTTTGGCCGCAATCGATCGACTTTTAGGAAACGTCCTCGACTACTTCAACCCTCGACTTGAGGACAAGGCGCGCGTCGAGCGAGCCATCACCGATGGAAAAGTGCTTATCATTGAAGCCCTGGCGCAAGATCGCGTTCGGGAAGTCGGTCGGTCTCGTGACTACAAAGAAATCAACACGATCGAGGTGGTTCGTGAGAGCATTAAAGAACTCGCCGCGCCAACGGCTACGAACAACGCCTCTGATGAAACCGACGTTGAGATCGACCCTGATTGGCTGAATTACTTCGAGAGTTACTCTGAGAAGGCTAGCACCACGAATATGCGCTCATTTTGGGGAAGAATTCTAAGCGGCGAAATTAGACGGCCGGGCTCATTCTCACTGACAACATTGCGCGTGGCTTCCGAGCTCACACAGCAAACAGCCAAAGACTTCCAGGAACTAGTCAAACTCCGAATGGACGGTTTTGTTTTCTCGTCGGAAAAAGAGCCTCGATTGGGTTTCGACGCATTAATGCAACTCCAGGCAGCTGGGCTAATCCAAGGAGTCGAGGGCACAGGCGTCATAGGAACCCCTCCAACAACCGACGGTGAGAAGTACCCAGCTGTCATGGTTCAGAGCAAAGTTGTCCTCTTTCACACAAAGCATGACATCGCCTTTTCCGGGTACATTCTGTCTGCGGCTGGAGAGGAATTAGCAGCGCTTCTCCCCATAGATGCCCAAGGAACGATCGATTTCTTGGTGAAGTCGGCCCCTAAAGTAGCCAAGATCACACTAAACGAAATCCGGCTATTGTCCGATGATGAGTGGGAAGTCGGAGGTGAGATCGCGATTTTGAAGTCGCCTAAGCCTAAGGACGACGATAACTAAATTAGGGAATCTATATACGAATGTGACCCTCTACCCGCTAATCTCGCGGAAGATCAAGAGCGGAGTAACGCCGTAGCTTCGTGGAGGTCGTCCAAGAAACAGTCTTGCCATTGGCGCAATGATCGACATCAACTTTGCGGCCATTTCTTCAGGGTCTCCAAGATCGGGCGTAGGCGCTTCGGCCGCAGGCTCGTCCGGACGAGCATCTAAGACACCAAGGATATTCCACTCACCCGGAATTTGAATGCCGTGCTTCAATATGATGTCGCTGGAGCTAACGGACATCGCACTTTGCGAGAGCGAACACCAAGTTTCGACGTTTCCGGTCAGGGTTGCCTGGGTAGTGTGCGGTAAGACGCCAATCAGGTCCTGAAACAACTTGAGGGCGTGCTGAGGCGAATTGACATCATTTTCCATCCGCCGTCGTTCTGCATTGTTTTTTGGTTGCGGGTTGCCAGCTTCCATCGCCTTCTGAACAGTCGGAAGGCCCCAAATTTTCTCAATCAATTGCAAGTCTGAGATACTCAAGGAGCCCGTAGTGATCACGAATTGGCCGATGCCAGCTGTCGTCATGTCTCGACTTATGAGGCTACGTTCCGAAAGATAGTCCAGAAATGTTCGAGCATTCGCCCATGTGGGATCATAGACGCGTTGGCTGTCTTTTCCGTATTCAGCGCCGATATCCGTTTCGCGCGTAGCAGTGCCGGACACAACCGCGACAGTGCCAGAGGTTTCGAGCGTCGTGCTGGTCTGCTTATTGCGATGAGCACGCTCTCCTTGTGTGACTTCTGTCAAATGGCCAGATGAGTCAAACTGGGATAAAAATGAAGCGATGCGAGCCGCATCATAATACAAGAAGTCAAAGACGGAATCGGTGCTTTGATCGTCGCGCACCCCTATCGATGGACTCTTCGGTTTGTTCGACGCCACGCTCTATCTCCCCCGCTTCGCGCTTCGTCTTTTCGATTTCTGACTCCAACTCCTTGGGGTCAACGCCGAAGAGACGTTCAAGAGCTTCCCCGAAGGGCATACCTTCGAAGCCGATTGATCTTTTTAGCTTCTTGCTCATGCAATTAGCTCCCTATACCGGAGACGGCCTTCAACTTGCGCAAGCAGCCCGTTCATGCGCGTTCCGTCCGGAATATCGCGGCGATTATAGCGCCACGTCATTTCGGAAAGATAGTTGCCGAGATGTTTGTCAGAAATCCAGTGATGAATGCCGTAAATTTGACGCTTGATGTGCGACCAAGCGCCCTCGATTGAATTGGTGTGGAAGTAGAAGCCGCGAACATATTCGCCTCCCGAATGGTTCACGGTCTGGTGGTGGTAGGACTTGCTCAGCCCCTTGTAGCCGGGAAACTCATCGGTCATGACGATTGAGCCTTCTCTGACGTGCGCCTCCACAGCGTCCTTCACGCCTTTGAATGAATGAATATGGAAGGCGCGGAACTCGCCGTTGCGCTCCAAAGCGCCGAACACCACGGCCTTGCCGACAGTGCCGCGACCGGCGTTCTGTTTTTTGCTCTCATGCTTGTTCTTTTCCTTACCGCCGATGAACGTTTCATCGACCTCGACCGTTCCCTCCAACTGGCGATTGAAGGACTTCGTGCGGGCGGCATGGCGCAAGCGATGCAACATAAACCAAGCGGTTTTCTGAGTGACCTTGATATCGCGGGCAAGCGTCGTGCTGGCGATGCCCTTCTTATGCGAAGTGATCAGCCAAACCGCCATGAACCACTTGCGGAGCGGGATTTTGCTGTCCTCGAAAATCGTTCCGACCTTGATCGAAAAGCGCTGGCGGCAGTCGCCGCATTTGTGGGTGCGATTATCGGAGAAATTGTAAACTCTGGATGAACCGCAATAAGGACAGAAAGCGCCATCTTTCCAACGGATTGAACGAAGCTGATCAATGGCGGATTGCTCATCCGGGAAAGCTTCCATGATGTCGAAGAGGCTGTCGAACTGCTTAATCACGGCCATCGCTCCAAACCCGATAGCTGTAATCTAGGTAGTAGTATGACCCAAGTCAATGGGTCACACTCGTATATAGGTCCCTAAATTAGAGTTAGAAAGGGCTCCTAACTCTGCGACTCCTTGGGGGCTCGATTCTAAAGCTATCAAGCGCCGCTCTGGATCGTCACATCTTTGACCGATTTAGGATCGTTTTCCAGCAGGATCGGCCTGCCGTGTGGTGTGGCGTGCGCCGCGCGCTCCCAGGCTTCAGCCATAGCGTCGACATCCGACTTGGCGGCCAGCCCTTTGGTGGCAAGCAGGCTTTCCAACGCCGCTAGCCAATGTTCGTAATAGTCATGGCCGTCAGCCGCCGCTCCTGGTTTCTTCACTTCGCTCGACAGCGCCTGCGCCCATTCGCTCCACGAAAACACACCCTTGTCGTGCAGCGCCACCGTCATGGCGAACGCTTCGGCCTGCCACGGCTCGGCAAACACCGGGGCATCGACGCCCGGCGACAAATCGGCGACAGAGCCCTTCACCTTATGCCGGCTCAAGGTAGCTCTCCCAGGCATCGATCGAGACGCTCAGCGTCGGATCGGCGCCCTCGCCCCAGATTTCCGATCCTTCAAAAACCACGGTGTAGACCCATTGCGGGTTTTCGCCGTGCCCATGCGCGTTGCTGTCGGGGAACACGAACCCTTCGCGCACAGCCTCGATTGTACCCTGCTTGCCGCGTGCGTAGCGTGGCAGCCGCGTGTGGCCAGTCGGGTTGAAGTTCTTGGTCCGTACGGGATCGCCGGCCTTGAACCGCGCCGCTTGCGCCACCGGCCGGTCGCAAGGGCTGCCCTTGGCCAGCACTGCGGGCACGTTTTCCGCCTTCAGCACCCTCTTGGGCGTCGCTGCTGGATCGGCTGCCTTGCCCGCTTCCAGATCGCGCTCGCTGACGAAGCCATGGCGCTTCAACAGCACCTCCAGCGCCTTGATCCATATCTGGTAGTAGCTCGATGAATAGTAGACAGCCGGATGCAGCGATTCCCGCGCGTGCCGGCTCTCGTCGATGTTCCAGGCACCCATGGCGCCGGCAGTCAGCGTCACGCCGAGCGCCCGCCTTTCCCAGGCGGCATGAAAATACGGCTCGTCTTTTTCGGGTGCGACCGGACCGAACCCCATCTGTCCGCCGAGATCATGCGGTCCGTTCATGCCGGCTGCCCCTCTATTTCAGGTCTTTGGGCCAGGCCGGTCCCGATCATCGCGTCACGGCTGACCAGCTCCGCCAGCCGCTCCTCGCTCCAGCCCTCGGTGCCCTCGGGCCGCATCGGCACGACGAGATAGCGCAGCTCCGCGGTCGAATCCCAGACGCGTATTTTTGTCCCAGCCGGCAGCGTCAGCCCGAACTCTTCCAGCACGCCGCGCGGATCGATCACCGCGCGTGAACGATAAGGCGGCGCCTTGTACCAGACCGGCGGCAGGCCGAGCACCGACCACGGATAGCAGGAGCACAGCGTGCAGACGACGAGATTGTGCGTATCCTGGGTGTTGAACACCGCCTGCATGTGCTCGCCTTGCCGGCCGGTATAACTCAGCGAGCCGATCGCCGCCGTCGCATCGCGCTTCAGCCAATCGGCATAGGCTGGATCGCTCCAGGCTTTCGCCACCACCCTGGCGCCGTTGCGCGGGCCGATTTTCGTCTCGTAAGTATCGACGATGACGTCGATCGCGGCCGGATCGATCAACCCCTTCTGGGTGAGGATGGTTTCCAGCGCGCGCACGCGGGCGGCAAACGGATCGAGTTCGTTGTCGTGGTCATGATCGTGTGACATGACGCCAAACTACGTTTCCGGTGATGCCGCCGCAAGCGCAACGCCTTGGGCCAGCATGGCGCCGGCCTTGCCTCTATTCGGCGGCTGCCCGCTGCGGTTCGGGCAGCATTTCTTCCCTGGGTTTGAACAGCGAGGGCTGGTCGACATCTTCGACCGGGCCCGGCTCGCCCTTGCGCTTCGACCAGAGCCCGACCAGCCAGCCAGAGAAATTCTCCATGTAGACATAGATCACCGGCGTCACGAACAGGGTCAGTGCCTGCGAGGCAAGCAGACCACCGACAACGGCAACGCCCAGCGGCTGGCGCAGTTCGGCGCTGGCGCCGGTGCCGAGCGCAATCGGGAACGTGCCCATCAGCGCCGCCAGCGTCGTCATCATGATCGGCCTGAACCGCATCAGGCAGGCCTTGTGGATCGACTCGGTCGCGGACATGCCTTCTCGTCGCAGTTCAAGCGCGACATCGACCATCATGATGCCGTTCTTCTTGACGATGCCGATCAGCATCAGGATGCCGATCACCGCGATGACAGACAGATCCATGCCGGCGAAGCGCAGCGCAACGACCGCTCCGAGCACGGCCGATGGCAGACCGGTGAGGATCGTCAGCGGGTGGATGAAGCTCTCGTAGAGGATGCCGAGCACGATATAGATCGTCAGGATTGCGCCGCCGACCAGAAAACCCTGGTTGGCCAGAGAATCCTGGAAGGTTTTGGCCGTGCCGGCAAAGGTCGTCGAGATCACCGTCGGCATGCCGATCTGCTCCTTGAGCGCATTGATGCGCGTCACGCTGTCGCCCAGCGCCACGCCCTGCGGCAGATTGTAGGAGATGGTCACGGCTGGAAGCTGGCCGAGCTGGTTGACCGTCAGGGCGCCGGCCGTGCGATCGACCCGGGCGAAGGCGCCGAGCGGAACAAGACTGCCGCTCGCCGTCCTCATCTGGATGGCCAGCATCCGCTCGGGCGACCACTCGATCTTGGGATCGAGCTCGGTGATGACTTCGTAGCTGTCGGCCGACCCGAAGATTGTCGAAACCTGGTCGGTGCCGAACCCGCCATAGAGGGCGGAGCGCAATGTGTCGGTGTCGATACCGAGCTGGGCGGCCTTGTCGCGATCCACCACCAGCGTCGCCTGCAGCGCATTGTTCTGCAGGTCGCTGGTGACGTCGGTGAAGTTCGCATGGTCGGCGGCCATCGCGTCGTTCAGTTTCTGCGCCCAGATATCGGTCAGGCCGGTATCAAGGCCCTGAACCACGAGCTGGTAGGCGCTGGCCGACGACCGCGAGCCCAGCCTCAAATTCTGCACCGGCTGCATGTAGGTCTCGATGCCCGCCACGCCGGCCAGTTGCTTGCGCAGGTCCGAAAGCACCTTCTCGATATCGGGGCGCTGGTCCTTGCCCTTGAGCTGGACGAAAAGCTGCCCCTGGTTGAGCGCATTGTTGCCGCTGCCCGCCGACCACGCCACATGGTCGACATAGGGCGAATGCGAGAAGACGCTGGCGACCTGTCCTTGCAGCCTGGACATGGCGTCGAAAGAGATGTCCTGGCGTGCGATGGTGGTCACCGATATCTGGCCGATGTCCTCCTGCGGGAAGAAACCCTTCGGCGAAGTCTGGATCAGCCACACCGACGCTGCCGCGGTGCCGACGAAAACGAGGAACACCAGGAAAGTATGCCGCAGGCAGAAGCTCAAGACCTTGTCGTAGCCGCGGGTGACGAGGTCCTGCTTATGGCCGGGGCCATGCTTGTCGCGGTCGGCTTTGGTCACCGACAGCAGCCGCGAGCACAGCATCGGCGTCAGCGTCAGCGACACGAACATCGACGCCAGGATGGCGACCGTCACCACGACGGCGAACTCGTTGAAGATGCGCCCGATGACGCCACCCATCAGCAGCACCGGGATGAACACCGCGACCAGCGAAATCGAGATCGAGATGATGGTAAAGCCGATTTCGCGCGCGCCCTTCAGCGATGCGTCGAAGGCCGACAGCCCGTCCTCCTCCATATGGCGGAAGATGTTTTCAAGCATCACGATGGCGTCGTCGACGACGAGGCCGACCGCCAGCGTCAGGCCCATCAGCGATATGTTGTCGATGGAAAAGCCGAACAGGAACATCGCGCCGAGCGTGGCGATCAGCGAAATCGGCACCGCCACGGCCGGGATGATGGTCGCCGTCACCCGGCGCAGGAACACGAAGATCACCATGACCACCAGCGCGATGGTCAACAGCAGCGTGAACTGGACATCATCGACGGCCTGACGGATCGAACTGGAGCGGTCGTTAAGCAGCTTGATGTCGGCGGCGGCCGGCATCTGGTCCTTGAAGGACGGCAGCATGGCCTTGACCTTGTCGACGACGTCGACGGTGTTGGCGTCGGGTTGGCGCTGCACCGCCATGATGATCGCGCGCGTACCGTCATACCAGCTCGCCGTCGTCGTCGTCTGCACCGAATCGACCACACGGGTCACCTCGCCCAACCGCACGGGGTGACCGTTTTTGGTGGCGATGATGATGTTGGAGAAGCCGGCGGCGTCAGTCAGCTGCGTGTTGGCGGTGATGGTAAGCTGCTGCTTGTCGTTCTGCAGCACGCCGAGCGGCGTGTTGCTGTTGGCCGAGGCGACCGCCGCCTGCAGCTGATCGATCGAGATGCCGCGCGCGGCAAGCGCGGTCGGGTCGATCTGGATGCGCACCGCGTATTTCTGTTGGCCGAAGATCGAGACCTGCGCCACGCCGTCTATGGTCGACAGCGACGGCGAGATGACATTTTCCGCGAAAGCATCGAGATCGGTCAGCGGAACCGTGTCGCTGACCAGCGACATCAAAAGGATCGGCGCGTCGGCCGGATTGACCTTGCGATAGCTCGGCGGCGCCGTCATCTGCGGCGGCAATGATTTCTGCGTGCGCGCGATCGCCGCCTGCACGTCGGCTGCTGCCGCGTCGATGTCGCGGTTGAGCACGAACTGGATGGCGATCGAGGTCTGGCCAAGCGAGTTCGTGGTCGAGATCGAATCGATACCGGCGATGGTTGCGAACTGCTTGATCAGCGGGGTCGCCACCGAAGTGGCCATGGTTTCCGGCGAGGCGCCGGGCAGCGAAGCCGAGACGTTGACCACCGGGAATTCGGCGCTGGGCAGTGCCGCCACCGGCAGGAATTTGTAGGCGAACAGTCCGCCCAGCACGAGGGCGAACGACATCAGAAGGGTGGCGACAGGCCTGCGTATGCAGAATTCGGAGATCATTGGGCCGCCTCGCCGGCTTTGCTCGCCTCGGCCACCTTCGGCGCGGCATCGGCCGTGGCCTTGCCCTCATGCACCGCGGCGCCGTCCTTCAGCCTCGTCTGGCCCTCAGTGACAACTTTCTCGCCGCTTTTCAGCCCCTGGCTGATGGCGCTGTTCTCGCCTTCGGTCAGCGCCACCTGCACCGGCCGCATCTCGACCGTGTTGTCCGGCTTGACGACATAGACGAACGGCCCCTTCTGGCTTGGCTGCACCGCGACCGTGGGAACCGATGTCATCTGCGGCATGATGCCGGCGTCGAGCACGACATTCACATACTGGCCGGGCCATAGCGAAAGATCGGCATTGGGAATGCTTGCCCGCGTGGCAATCGTGCCCGACGCGGTGTCGACGCTGGAGTCCACGAAATCGAGCGTACCCTTGCCGATCGGCGTCGGGTCACCATCCTTGGTCAGTATCACCGCGCCCTGCTGCGGGTTGGCGAGCGCCTTGTGCAGCAGGGCCAGGTTACTCTCGGGAAGATTGAAGTTGACCTGCAGCGGGTCCATCTGGGTGATGGTCACCAGCGGGGTCGCCGTACTGCTGTTGCCATTGCTGACGGTGACGAGATCGCCGACGGCGACGCTGACAGCACCCAGCCTGCCGGAAATCGGCGCCGTGATCGTGGCGAAGCCAAGCTGGACATTGTCGGCGTCGATTGTCGCCTTGTCGGCATCGACAGTCGCTGCGGCAGCCTTCTGCGCGGCGACGGCCTGGTCGTAGGTCTGCTGCGTGCCGGCCTGCTTGGCGACCAGATCCTTGGCGCGCTGGAGATCGGACTGCGAGCTGGCGAGCATCGCCTGATCCTTGGCCAGCGCCGCTTGATCCTTGGCCAACTGCGCCTTCAGCGCCCGGTCATCGAGCGAAAACAGCAGATCGCCGGTCTTGACCATCTGCCCGTCCTTGACGTCGATGGACACGATCTGGCTGGACACCCGCGCGTTGATGTTGACGACGGCGGGGGAGGAGACGAAGCCGATCGCATAACGCCGGATCGGGAAATCGGCTGTCGAGGCGACGGCCGAGAGGATCGAGGCCGAGCGCCCGGCATTGTCGGCCTTCTTGTCCGAAGCCGCGGCCTGTTTGTCCGGCGCGGCAACCTGCTTTGCGCCGATGACCTTCTGGACCCTGCCCAGCGCATCAGGAGAAAGATAGAGCCACCCGGCCGCGCCCAGGCAGGCGACGGCCAGCAACGAAAGAACGACTTTTCCACGCATGGTCAAAGGCCCTCTCCACCCGACACGTCGTGGTCCGATGGGTTCTATTCCAACGCGGCCCGTTGCCGCGATTTCGCCGAATAGATAGGACACGCCTTTGTCGGAAAAGGGCCAAAAGGCGGCATTACGAAGATTTAATGTGCACTGCACAATGGATGTGCAACACGGGGCGGCTCCCGATCCGGACGGTCCGCCGAGAGTCCGAATCCCGTCCCCCTACGATCGGCTGGTGCGCCCCACAGCCTATCTCAGCATCGGCCAAAGCGTCGCCGCCAGCAGTACGCCCATGGCGATGTTGAACCATTTCAGCCGTACCGGGTCCGACAGGAAACCGCGCAGTGCGGTGCCGAACCCAGCCCACACCGAGACGCTCGGCAAATTGACGATGGTGAAGGCCACGGCGATCAACACCACCGACAGGAACGGGTGCTCGGCATTGGCATAGACGGCCATGGCGGTGATCGCCATCACCCACGCCTTGGGATTGACCCACTGGAATGCGGCCGCCTCGATGAATCGCATGGGCCGCGCATTCGTCTCGCCCTTGCCGGTCAGCGTGCGCGACATGGCGATCTTCCACGCAAGATAGAGCAGGTAGGCACCGCCTGCGATCTTCAATCCGGTGTGCAGCGCCGGAAACGCCGTCAACACAGCGCCGAGGCCAAGACCGACGGCAAGCAGCAGCACGAGGAAACCCATGCTGATGCCCAGCATGTGCGGAACGGTTCTGACGAGGCCGAAATTCACCCCCGATGCCAGAAGCATGAGATTGTTCGGCCCCGGCGTGATCGACGTCACGAAGGCGTAGACAAGCAGGGCAAGGAATGCGTCGAGCGACATTGATATCCTCCCTGACAAGTCAGCACCGGAAGCCTCGCTATGGAAGCTGGCTGGCGCGTTCGACGCCAGCCCCGCCGAAGTCCTACATCGCCTGCGGGCCGCGGTTCAACGCCGCCACGCCGGTGCGGCAGATTTCGACCAGGCCGAGCGGTTTCATGATGGCGATGAACTGGTCGATCTTGGAGCCCTTGCCAGTGATCTCGAAGATGAAATGCTCGGTGTTGGCGTCGATGACGCTGGCGCGGAACGCATCGGCCAGGCGCAACGCCTCGACCCGGGCCTCGCCGGTGCCGGCGACTTTGACCAGCGCCAGTTCGCGCTCCAGCGGCCGCTCCTGGCCGGATTCATGCGAACGCACGGTCAGGTCGACGACGCGGTGCACCGGCACGATGCGCTCGAGCTGGTGCTTGATCTGCTCCAGCACATGCGGCGTGCCGCGCGTCACGATGGTTATGCGCGACAAATGCTTCTCATGCTCGGTCTCGGAGACAGTCAGGCTCTCGATGTTGTAGCCACGCCCGGAAAACAGGCCGATGACCCTGGCAAGCACGCCCGGCTCATTGTCGACCAGCACGGAAAGCGTGTGGTTTTCCGGCTTTTCCGTCTCCTTGGCGATGAAATAGGCGGAGCCGGTCGGTTGTAGCTGTGCGTTCATGACATGAATCTCGATTTCAAGCTCTTGAGCTAATTCTCTGTTTGCGCAGGGCTTCTCGCGACAGCCCTGCCTTGGTTCTGCCGGCTACACCAGTTCCCTGCCCTTGGCGTCGATGGCGTTGGCCACCGCCTCGTCGGTCGCCTCGTCGGGCAAGAGCATCTCATTGTGCGCCTTGCCCGATGGGATCATCGGGAAGCAGTTGGCGAGCGTCGCCACGCGGCAGTCGAACAGCACCGGCTTCCTGACCGAGATCATCTCCTTGATCGCGTCGTCCAGTTCGTCCGGCTTCTCGCAGCGAATGCCGTGTCCGCCATAGGCCTCGGCCAGCTTGACGAAGTCAGGCATCGCTTCGGTGTAGGAATGCGACAGCCGGTTGCCGTGCAGCAGCTGCTGCCACTGCCGCACCATGCCCATATACTGGTTGTTCAGGATGAAGATCTTGATCGGCGCATCGTGCTGCACGGCAGCGCTCATCTCCTGCATCGTCATCTGCACGGAGGCGTCGCCGGCGATGTCGATGACCAGCGCGTCGGGATGCGCGATCTGCACGCCGAGCGCCGCCGGCAGGCCGTAACCCATCGTGCCCAGCCCGCCTGACGTCATCCAGCGGTTCGGCTTCTCGAAATGATAGTGCTGCGCCGCCCACATCTGGTGCTGGCCGACCTCGGTGGTGATGTAGGTGTCCAGCCCCTTGGTCAGTTCGTAGAGCCGCTCGATCGCGTATTGCGGCATGATCACGTCGTTGTTCATCTTGTAGGCGAGCGAGTCGCGCGCACGCCATTTGGCGATCTGCTCCCACCACGGGTAGAGCGCCTTCTTGTCGGCCTTGGCGCTCGCGCGCCACAGCCGCACCATATCCTCCAGCACCCGGCCGACATCGCCGATGATCGGCACCTCGGTGTGAACGTTCTTGTTGATCGACGATGGATCGATGTCGATGTGGATCTTCTTCGAATTCGGCGAGAACGCGGTCAGCCGACCGGTGATGCGGTCGTCGAAACGCGCGCCGATGCAGATCATCACGTCGCAGTCATGCATGGCCATGTTGGCTTCATAGGTGCCGTGCATGCCGAGCATGCCCATCCAGTTCTTGCCCGATGCCGGATAGGCACCGAGGCCCATCAGCGTCGAGGTAATCGGGAAACCGGTAAGATCGACCAGTTCGCGCAGCAGATGGCTCGCTTCCGGGCCGGAATTGATGACGCCGCCGCCGCTATAGATGATCGGCTTCTTGGCGCTGGCCATCAGCTCGACCGCCGCCTTGACCTTTTCCAGGTCGCCCTGGACCTTGGGCTGGTAGCTGGTGCGCGGCGCGATCTGCGGCGGGACGTAGAATCCCCTGGCGAACTGCACGTCCTTCGGAATATCGACGACGACCGGACCCGGACGGCCGGTGGTCGCGACATGGAAAGCCTCGTGGATGGTGGCGGCGAGTTCGTTGACGTCCTTCACCAGCCAATTGTGCTTGGTGCAGGGGCGCGTGATGCCGACCGTATCGCATTCCTGAAAAGCGTCGGAGCCGATCAGCGAGGTCGGCACCTGCCCCGTCAGGCAGACCAGCGGGATCGAATCCATCAGCGCGTCCTGCAGCGGCGTCACCGCATTGGTGGCGCCGGGGCCGGAGGTCACCAGCATGACGCCGGCCTTGCCGGTCGAACGCGCATAGCCTTCGGCCGCATGGCCGGCGCCCTGCTCGTGGCGCACCAGTATGTGCTCGACATCGTCCTGCTGGAAGATCTCGTCATAGATCGGAAGGACAGCGCCGCCGGGATAGCCGAAGACATGCTTGACGCCATTGTCCTTCAGCGCCTGCACCACCATTTCGGCACCTGTCATCTCGCGCCGCTCGTTCTGTCCGTTGCTCATCGGTCTGGTCCCGTACTGTCGCCATTGGGCGTTTGCTGGTCGTTTAGTCGTGTTTAAGGCAATAAAAAAGGCCCCCGAGGGAGCCTGTGTCTTGCGCATGGGGGGTTTTCGCCCGGCGGTTACACCGCCTTGCCCACGCGCTTTCCTACGAGAATGAGTGCCGTTTTCATGGTGGCGGACACTAAGGGCGGGAAAGGCGGCCTGTCAACGGGAAAAATCGCGCCGGCGCGCACAGCGTGCCGACGCGATTGCGGTGTCAGCCCGGCGCCTTGCAGCGGGAAACGCGTGGATCGCATTTGGACGCCTTCCTGGCCTGCATCCTCGCTGGCGGATGGTGGGGTGCCACCCTTGCCGGGGCATGGTGCTGGGGCATGCGCATTGCCAACGCTTGCTGATGCGGCTTTTGTTGCCCAGCTCCGCGTGCAAGACGCTGCCCCGAAACCGGCTTAGGCGAAACCGGCTTGCGCGAAACCGATTTGGGCGAACCCCGGTTGAGCGACGATTTGACAACGATGCGTCCGTCGCCCGCGGCCCTGTCGGCATGCAGCTTGAGCGCATCGGCCTTCGCGCCGTTGCCGGCGGCCATCCGCTTGCTCACCGGCTTCACGACCACCGGATTGCTGGCAGTCACCGCGCCGGGGGACATGGCCTTGTTGCCGGTCGCAGTCTTGGGACCCGCCAGGATTTGCCCGTTCCCCTTTGTATTGCCGGCAAGCCTCTTGATCTCGGCGCCCCTGGAAACATCGAGCCGTGCACTGGCAAACACGCCTTTGCGAGGCGGAACCAGTTTTGCCGCCTTGATCGATTCGATGACGGGCTTCGGGAGTTGCTGCAGCCGGGGTCCGGCATTGATTGCAACGACCTGATTGCCAAGTCGCACGCGCGGCGCATTGTTGACCACGACCGTCTGGTTGATGATCGTCGTGTTGCGCATGATGACGACGTTCTCCTGCACCGGCCGCACCACCCTGACCAGATCGACCGCGCCGATCGCCGCCACAGGCACGAAACACCACCAGGCGTCGTCGAAGGCGACACCGACGTCGGGCGGCGCTGGAGCCCAGCCGACATCATTGCCGCCCTGACGCCACACCACCCAGGCTGGCGCCCATTGATCGCCGGCGATCCACACCCAGCCGAAATCGGGATCGTAGGCCCAGCGGCCATAGTGATAGACGACATCGCCGAATGGCTCGGTGGACTGCCAGTACCAGCCATCGTCGGTCCAGACCCACCTGCCTTCGGTGTAGGGCCGCCATTCGGTACGGACCGAGGGAACCCAGACATCGCCGAAGCGGCTGGAGGTTCGCCATCCGCCATAGTTCGAAAGCCTTTCGCGGACGGTGACGGCAATTTCCGCCGCATGCGCCTGCGTTCCGGGCAGCACCAGCGGGCCGGTCAGGGTCGCGCTCAAGGCCATGACCGCGGCCATTGCTGCTGCGCGTCCACGCCGGCCAAGGGAGCGACATGAAGACGCTTGGATAAAAGGTATGATGATCATAACGGGCTCCAGAGTTCCGCATCCAGAAAATCCCGGGAACCGCCCTGTTGCCCGCCACCGCTTCCCGGCTTCTCACCGATCGGTTGTCATCGGCCCCGGTGACCGCATTGCGGCATTTGACCATCAATTTTGCGCGACCGGCGCGGCATTCACAAATGGAACGTTCGTTTCCGGCGCCGGAGCGATTCCGAAACCGCCTGGCGATCTCATTTCTAGGATAGACCATTGAAATCGCTGGAAACTATGGTGGGGCGTGACGAGGGCCGCCATCTCTGACGATACTTGATCGTCCGGCGGCAAGCCCGGCGGAGCCACCACCATGACGATCTGGATTTCACGGGAGGAAACCTGATGCTCGACAAGCCCTCTAGCAAGAACACGGCCCCTAGCAAGAAACTGTCCGACCTGCTCGATCAATTCGGCGCCGCGCTTGCTGCCAATGACATCGAGAAGGCGGTCGATTGCTTTCAAGATGATTGCTACTGGCGCGACCTCGTTACCTTCACCTGGAACATCAAGACCATGGAAGGCCGCGACCAGGTCCGCGACATGCTGAAAAGCCAATTGTCGAACACCAGGCCGTCGCACTTCGCCATCGCCAAGGGCGAGGACGCGACCGAGAGCGGCGAACTGATCGAGGGCTGGATCAGCTTCGAGACGGAGGTGGCACGCGGCTTCGGCCATGTCAGGCTGAAGAACGGCAAGATCTGGACACTGCTGACCACCATGGCCGAACTGAAAGGCCATGAGGAGCCGGCAGGCTTCGCGCGGCCGATGGGCGCCAGGCACGGCTCGGGCAAGAACCGTCCGACATGGAAAGAAGAACGCGAGAGGGAAGCCGCCGAGCTCGGCTTCAAGACCCAGCCCTATACGGTCATCATCGGCGGCGGCCAGGGCGGCATCGCGCTCGGCGCGCGGCTGCGGCAGCTTGGCGTGCCGACGATCATCATCGAGAAAAACGAGCGGGCCGGCGACAGCTGGCGCAAGCGCTACAAGTCGCTCTGTCTGCATGACCCGGTCTGGTACGACCATCTGCCCTATATCGATTTCCCCAAGAACTGGCCGGTCTTCTCGCCCAAGGACAAGATCGGCGACTGGCTGGAAATGTACACCAAGGTGATGGAGCTGAATTACTGGTCCTCGACCGAGGCCAAAAGTGCGTCCTACGACGACAAGACGAAGGAATGGACCGTCGTCGTCCACCGCGACGGCAAGGACATCACGCTGAAGCCCAAGCAGCTGGTGCTGGCGACCGGACAGTCCGGCAAGGCCAATCTGCCGAAATTCAAGGGCATGGAGACCTTCAAGGGCGACCAGCACCACTCGTCGAAGCATCCGGGTCCCGACGCCTATGCCGGCAAAAAGGCCGTTGTCATCGGATCCAACAATTCCGCCCATGACATCGCTGCCGCACTTTGGGAAGCCGGCGCCGACGTGACCATGGTGCAGCGCTCGAGTACCCATATCTCCAGGTCCGACACATTGATGGAAATCGGACTGGGTTCGCTCTATTCGGAGCAGGCGCTGCAGAATGGCATCACCACCGCCAAGGCCGATCTCATCTTCGCTTCGCTGCCTTACAAGATCCTGCACGAGTTCCAGATCCCGGCCTATGCCGAGATGAAGAAACGCGATGCGGCGTTCTACAAGGGACTGGAAAAGGCCGGTTTCATGCTCGACTGGGGCGACGACGAGTCCGGCCTGTTCATGAAGTACCTCAGGCGCGGCTCTGGCTATTACATCGATGTTGGCGCCTCGCAGCTGGTTATCGATGGTTCGATCAAGCTGAAGAGCGGCGTCGACGTCGAAGAGATCAAGCAGCACTCTGTTCTGCTCGGCGACGGGTCGGAACTGCCTGCGGACCTCATCGTCTACGCCACCGGCTACGGCTCGATGAACGGCTGGGCCGCCGATCTGATATCGCGCGAAACCGCCGACAAGGTCGGCAAATGCTGGGGCCTCGGCTCGAACACCACCAAGGACCCCGGCCCCTGGGAAGGCGAGTTGCGCAACATGTGGAAGCCGACGCAACAGGAGGCGCTGTGGTTCCACGGCGGCAATCTGCACCAGTCACGACACTATTCGCAGTTCCTGGCGCTGCAGTTGAAAGCCAGGCAGGCCGGCTTGGCGACGCCGGTCTACGGCCTGCAGCAGGTGCACCACAAGGGATAGGCGAGCGCCATTCCTGCGGAGTAAAAAAGGAAGGAGGCATGGCTTGCACCCTGCCTCCTTCCTTCGAGGGAATTACGCCGGCTTACCCGCGGCGAACTGTGTCACCACCCGCTGCAGCAGCGGCACGTAATCGCGAAACGCCCGTGTCTTCATGTTGGCGATCTTGCCGCTCTCGTCCCAGATGCGGACCCGGACCGCTTCCTCGTGGAACGGGTTCTTGCGGAACTCGGCCACTTCATCGGCGCTCATCGGCCCGCCCTGCAGCGACAGCGTGTGCACCGAGGCCTGCGACAGCCTGCCGAAATAGGTCGGGTCGGTGGCGCAGAGATAGCGCTTGGCCGCGACATGCAGCCTGACGCATTCGACGATGACCGGCGGAAAGAACGGCGCCAGCACCTCGCCACCGGCCTCGTCATGATGCTTGTCCTCGACATCCTCGGGCGAATAGGTGCCGAACTCGCTGGTGTAGTGGCCGATGTCGTGCAGCAGCGCCGCCGCCACCAGCTCGTCCGGCGCGCCGTCCTGCTCGGCGAACCAGGCGCCCTGCAGCATGTGCTCCGACATGGTGACGGGTTCGCCGAGATAGGATTCGGCACCCCGGCGCTCGAAGATGTCGGCGATGAACTCGACGATGGTGTCCGCGTTCAAATCCTGGCCGCTCATTCCGCCGCCTCCTTGAACCCATGCTCGATCGCCGCGAGCGTCGACAGCAGACCGTCCTTGTCTGCGTAACAGCCCTGCAGCCAGCGCTTACCGGTACCGGAAAACGCCTTGCGGGCATGCATGACGCGGGTGTTGTCGACGATGAACGCCTGCCCCGCTTCGAGCTTGAACGTCACCTCGAAGGATGGATCCTCGATCAGTTCCGCGAACCGGCGATAGGCGGCGTAGTACGCTTCCATATCGCTGAACGGCACGTCGACCGTCGGCGCCAGGGAGCGGTTGTTGAAGCGGATGCAAATCAGCTCGCCATCGGGCCCGAGCTCGATCATCGGCCGCTTCGCCTGCAGCCGCACGCCGGAAGAGCCGGCATATTCGAAGCGCGCCGGGCATGAGCTCAGCAGCCGGAAGCCTTCCGGGTTCTCAGCCTGCAGCGCAGCCGCGACGGCAAACCCATCGACGACACTGGACTCGCCGCCCTCAACCGTATTCTCGATGCAGGACAGGATCTGCAGCGTCGGCACAGGGTCGCGATAGGGGTTGTCGGTGTGTGCCTGGAGGCCGAGATTCGTGTAGGCGAGATTGTTCGGATTGACCTCGGCGCGCACTTCGAACCAGCGCCCGTAATTGGTCTCCCTGATGTAGCCGAACAGATCGGATACTTTGCACAGCGCCCCGGATTCGGTCGGCAGATCGTCCATCACCGCGAAGCCATAGGTTTTCACCGCCGACAGCCATTGCCCCAGCACAGCACGATCGCGGCTGGCCGCAACATAGCCGGCGCGCGGTACCGAATTCTGCATCGAGGCCTTGGTCCATCGCACGGTGGCCTCGCCTGTCCAGCCCGGCTGGCGGCCTGCGTCACGATCATAGGCATTGGCGCTCAGCCATGCCGCGGGAAAGCTGACCGTCTTCTGCTCGGGCACGAAGCTGACTTCCAGGGCGCCGCCTTTGATCGACGCGGCGCCGATCCTGGTGTTGGCGGGAATGTCGAGAATGGTGATGAGCCGTTGACCATTGCCGGCGCTGCGCGTCTTGTCGTCCAGCGCATTGTCGCGCAGCCACATGGCATGAAAACGGCTGCGCGACCCGTCCTGCCAGCCAAGGTCGATTGTTCTGCCTTCGTCGCCGATCAGCGCGTGGGTGAGCATGGAGATCCGTTCCTGTTCATTGCGTCCCCCGCAGCCTGATCCGCAGGGTTTCGATTGCATGTTGATCGCGCGACAGGCATAACTCAAATTATCATTTTTTAGCCAATGACCGCAGAATACTAATGGCTCGTACAAATACACCCGTGCCGCCTCTGGACTGGCTGCGCAGTTTCGAGGCGGCGGCGCGGCTGTCGAATTTCACCGCGGCGGCAGCCGAGCTCGGTCTCACCCAGGCAGCCGTCAGCCAGCACATCCGGTTTCTCGAGGAGCGGCTCAAGACACGTTTGTTTTCGCGGCTGGCGCGGGGCGTTGCACTGTCCCCGGAGGGTGCGGCCTACTTGCCTCACATCCAGTCGGCCTTCGCCACCATCGGCAACAGCACCGCGGAACTGTTCGAGCCGCGTGCCGTCCAGACCGTGACCATCCGGGCGCCGATCTCCTTTGCCTTGCTCATGCTGGTTCCGGCGCTGCCAGATCTCGCCAAGGCACTGCCGCGCATCCAACTCGATCTGGTGACGATCCATCGCCCTGCCGACTACGATCTGCCGGGCTCGGTGCTCGACATCCGCTTCGGCAACGGATCGTTCCCCGGACGCGAAGCCGACAGGCTGACCGCCGAGCGGCTCGTGCCGGTGGCCGCACCTGCGCTCGCCGGCGACGACGACTGGCCTTCCCTGCCGCTGCTTCTGGTCGCCGGCGCGCGCGAGATGTGGGCGGAATGGTTCGCCGCCGCTGGACTGGCTGGCCATCCCAGACGATCGCACCGCTTCGACAGTTTCGTCACCGCCATGGAGGCGGCGAGCGCCAGCGCCGGCGTGCTCTTGGGCTCGCGGCCGCTGGTCGATGCGGCGCTCGACAGCAAGACGCTGGTCAGGCTTTCCGACTATGAACTTTCCAGCACATCGGGGCATTTCCTGACCAAGGCGTCGACAGCACGCCTGACCGGAGCCGAACAGGATTTCCGCCAATGGCTGCTCCTGCGCCTCTCCGCGCCGGCATGACTGGTTATGAGATTGGCCCGATCCGCTTCCAGTAGATCAACGTGCCGGTCAGCCCGCCATGCGGCTTCAGGGCATAGTCCGGTATCTCACCGGCCAGCGTGAAGCCCAACCGCTCATAGAGGCCTGAGGCGCCCTCCTCGGTCGCCGTGTCCAGAACCAGCAGCGTGCGGCCCTTCTCCAGGGCGAGGCTCTCGGCGGCTCGCATCAGGCGCGTTCCCACACCCCTGCCCCGGTAATCGACTGATGTCATCAGCTTGGCGATCTCGGCCCGGTGCGGCTGGTTGGGCGGACAATCGAGCAGCAAGGTCACGGTGCCGACGAGGTTTTTGCCGTCCCAGGCGCCAAGCACCGATCTTTCGCCCCTTGCCGCCGCGGCCAGCGACTTCTCCCAGAACGTCCTTGCCGCCTGCGGCGCCAACGGATGCATGAAGCTGACCGAACCGCCGGCCGCCACCGTTGCGACCAGCAATTCGGCCAGCATGTCCTGCGTTTCGGCAGTCGGGTTCAGGGGTGCGATCTCGATCGAGTTCATGTGCAGGATATCCTGTGATTGCAATAGAAGCGGGCGCATTGCTGTCAGTCCAGACGGTGCGCGCGGCGTCGCTTTCGCGCCGCCTTGATGGCGCTGATGCGGTCGGCGTCTTCGTGCCCGAGATGCCGCCCGCGCTCGAGTATCTCGAGCGTGTACTCCTCATAGGTCAGGCCAAGCCGCTCGGCTCTGTCCATGCGCAGCAGCATCACCTCGTGGCTCGGCGCCTTCCACGCCTTGGCATGAGCGGCCTGCCAGGCAAGGAAGATGTAGGGATCGCCCTTGCCCCATGGCGGGCCCTTGTACTCATCGAGAGGCGGCCCCCCATTGTGGGAGCGCTTTGGTCTTCTTGCCATTGTGTCAGCCCCTGACCAGCGCGACGAGATAGTCGGCGCCGGGCTCGAGGGCGTGGAAGGTGCAGTCCGACGGCGCCCCGAGCGCCAGGCAGTCGCCTGATACAAGCTTGTGCACTGTCTCACCTTCGATGAATTCGAGCCGCCCGGAAATCAGCCATATCTGCTGCTTGATGAAGGCGTATGAAGCGGCCGGAAAACTGACCTTGGCGCCCGCCGGCAGATGCACCTTGATCAGTTCCAGCGGCATATCGCCAGCCGGCGAAAGATGCCGCCTGACATAGCCGGTGTCGGGATCGCGCCACACCGGCTGGTCGGCCTCGCGCAATATCCCGCCGCCCTGCAATTCCGCGCGCGCGATCAAGGTCGACAGCGTCATGCCGAAGGCCGACGCGATGCGCACCAGAAGCGCCGCCGTCGGGCTGGTCTTGCCCCGCTCGATCGTGCTGAGCATCGCCTTCGAGACGCCGGAATGCTCCGCGAGTTC
The DNA here is from genome assembly GCF_024518695.1 of Mesorhizobium sp. LMG17149. Taxonomy (NCBI): domain Bacteria; kingdom Pseudomonadati; phylum Pseudomonadota; class Alphaproteobacteria; order Hyphomicrobiales; family Phyllobacteriaceae; genus Mesorhizobium; species Mesorhizobium sp. LMG17149. The sequence continues at coordinate 510,742 of NZ_JANIFL010000006.1, read as the reverse complement.
GGCCAGGGACCAGTCGCGCACGGTCCTTTCGGCGTGTATTCTGCGGCCGATCGTCGAGGAAATGTCGTTCGCTATATCATCCATATGTCTATTATAGCGAAAAATAGACGCCGGAGAAGAGCCGGCTGGCGACAATTTTCACGAGCCCTTTAATGCTCTCTACACCATCCGACATCATCGGGCCTTAACCCCATTCGGGTAGGATCGATGCTCCAGGGAAATGGGGATTGGCCTGTCCATGTATGTCGAACGCGAAGCCTCCGTTGGAGAACCGACATCGCAGGAGCGCCGCGACGCAGAGCAGAACGACAAGCGCATCCTCGGCAATGTCGTGCAATGCGATGGCGCGCGCGCCACCATCAGCGCCTATGCGAATGACGCCGACGGCGCGGTGACCGGCCTGTGGACGGTCGGCAAGATGATTTCCATCAATCTCGGATCGACGCGAACCGTCGGCCTGGTCTACGCAATCGGCAAGTCGGACCGCGCCTGGAGCAATGAGGGCCAGAACGCCATCGAGGTCAGCATCGAGCTGATCGGCGAAGTCCGTGACGGAGCAGAGCCCGGCGCCAAACCGGTCTTCGATCGGGGCATCACCACCTATCCGCATATCGGCGCCGTTGCGCATCGGATCCGCACCCGCGACCTGCAGGCGGTATATGACCTCGCCGGGCGTCATTCGATCACGATCGGCACGCTCGCGCAGGACGAGACGATCGCCGCCAACATCGCCATCGACGATACGCTGGCGCGTCACTTCGCCATTGTCGGCACGACCGGCGTCGGCAAATCCACCGCCGTCTCGCTGCTGCTGCGCAAGTCGATAGCGGCACGGCCGGATCTGCGCATCCTGATCCTCGATCCGCACAACGAGTTCGCTGCATCGCTGCCCGAATACTGCGTCAGGGTCGATTCCAAAACGTTGGATCTGCCGTTCTGGATGTTCAAGCTCGAGGAATTCGCCGAGGTGCTGTTCCGGGGCCGCGAGACCGAGCCGGAAGAAATCGACGCCTTGCGCGACCTTATCCCGGCCGCCAAGAATCTCTACCGCAACCCGAATTCGGGCTCCTATATCAGGCGCGGCAGCGATGCGTTGACCGCCGATACGCCGGTGCCTTACCGCATCGCCGACCTGCTCAAGCAGATCGATGAGCGCATGGGCATGCTCGAAAGCAAGACTGATCGCCCGACACTCAAATCGCTGAAGACGCGCATCGAATCGGCGGCCGCCGATCCACGTTATCGCTTCATGTTCAACTCGCGCCTGATCGAGGACACCATCCACGAGACGATCGGCAACATCTTCCGCGTGCCGCATCATGGCCGACCGGTAACCTGCTTCGAGATGGCCGGCATGCCGTCCGAAGTGGTCAATTCCGTCTGCTCGGTGCTGGCGCGCCTGGCCTTCGACCTCGCTCTGTGGAGCGAGGGCAAGCTGCAGCTGCTGTTTTTATGCGAAGAAGCGCACCGCTATATGCCGGCCGATCCGCGCCTCGGCTTCGCGCCGACAAGGCACGCGCTGTCGCGCATTGCCAAGGAAGGCCGCAAATATGGCTGCTATCTCGGCGTCGTCACCCAGCGCCCGGGCGAGCTCGACCCGACCATCCTTTCGCAATGCTCGACCTTCTTCGCCATGCGGCTTGCCAATGAGCAGGACCAGGCGATCATCCGCTCGGCGATTGCCGACTCTTCCGCCTCGACGCTTGCCTTCCTGTCCTCCATGGGCCAGCGCGAAGCCATCGCCTTCGGCGAAGGCGTGGCGACGACCATGCGGCTGAAGTTCGAAAAACTGCCGAGTGACCTGCTCCCCGGCACCGCAAAACGCGAAGAGGCCACGTCGAAGCCAGGCGACGATGTCGATCTGGTGGCGATCGTGGAACGACTGCGCAATGTGCCTAAATCAACGCAGCAGGCGATGGCCTTCGCCGAGGTCGTCGATTCAGGCCGCCAGGCCGGCGACCCCGACTACCGCAAGCCACCCGCCGCACGCGCGCCATCGGACGACGATTTCGACATGCGCTACGGCCTAAAGCCCGCAACCTTCGGCCTGCGCCCGCAAAACGATTAGGTCAGCAGCGCCAACTCCTCTGCCTTCCGACCGAGAAGCCGCGCCAAGCTTGCGCCCTTGCCCAGCCCGCTCGGATAAATCCCGTCAGGGAATTCGTCAGGCCGAGTCGGGTGGTGCTGTTTTCGAGAACCGAAGCGGAGCGGACGTTTGAGTCCGTGAGCACCGGAAGCGCAGAAAACGGCGCCAGACGGCCAGCCTCACGAATTCAGTGACGCGATTTCAGGCGCAGACGCGGTTACGGCCCTGCCTCTTCGCCTCGTAAAGCTGGCGGTCGGCGCGGCGATAGAACTCTTCCGCTGTTTCCTTGCGGTCCCAGACGGCGAGCCCGACGCTGGTGGTGATCTTGAGGCGGACATTGCCCGACAGCACCGACATGTTGGCGATCGCCTTGCGGATGCGCTCGGCAAACTTGCCCAGAAGCTCGGCGTCCATGTTGGGCGTGACCACGGCGAACTCCTCGCCGCCCAATCGCGCCACCACATCGTGGTAGCGCGTCATGTCCTTGAGACAGTTCGCGACGGCCTTGAGCACTTCGTCGCCGACGTCATGGCCGTGGGTGTCGTTGACCTGCTTGAAATGATCGAGATCGAGGATCATCAGCCCGACGGGCTTTTCGATGCGCCGGAATTCCTCGAGATACTCCTTCAGCGCATCATCGAAATAGCGCCGGTTCTGCATGCCGGTCAGGCCATCGGTCAGCGCCGCATGCTCGAATGTTTCCGAGCGCGCGCTGAGCGAGACCGTCATGGCGCGCAGCTTGCCTTCCTCCATCGCCTGTTTGCGGATCAGCGGATAGATGAAGAAGATGCCGAAGAACAGCGCGGTGGCCAGGAGCACGCCGGTCGCGAACAAGAGCTTGTTGAGATAGATGACCTTGTCCAGACCCGAAGCCGTATGCAACTCGTCGGCGAAGGATTGCAGAAGTCCGTAAGCATGCAGCGTCACCAGGCCGGCGGCCAGGATCACGAATATAAAGACGAAAAATGCTGATTCCGCCTTGTGGAAACGCATCTGCTCCCCGTTGGAAAGTGCCCACTGATCTTATGGCATGGGCGGGCTTACGGAGGGTTAATTTGGACAACCACCACGGGAACCGTTCCTTGCAGGTAAACTTTTCAGGTTGTATCGGAAGCAAGCGCTGAGATCGTGGTTTCCAGATCATCACCGGGGCGCAATCTCAGCCATTCCGGCCCCAATTGATGCCTGAACCAGGTGGTTTGCCGCTTGGAATATTGCCTGGTCGCGATCTTGGCGCGTTCGATTGCCTCGGGAAAGCCAATCTCTCCGGCCATCGCTGCCTGCAGTTCGCGAACGCCGATCGCTTTCATCGCCGGCAATTCGGGATCGAGGCCAAGTGCTGCAAGCCGCTTGACCTCGTCCAGCGCGCCCTTGTCCAGCATCTGGTCGAAGCGTTTGTCGATGCGAGCGACCAATGCCGCCCGATCCGGCTCGATCACCAGGAAACGCGCGCTTTCCCTGTCGATGAGCGGCTGGCCGCGTTCTGCCTGCCATTCCAGGATCGAACGGCCAGACGCATCGAGAACCTCCAATGCCCGCACGATGCGCTGGCTGTCGGTTGGCTTGAGCATCATGGCCGCCGCCGAATCCTCGCGCAGCAGCAGGCTGTGCAGCTTGACGGCGCCCTGCTCCTTCAACTCATGGCGCCAGCGGTCGCGGACCCGCTGCGGAATGTCGGGCATTTCCGAAATGCCCTCGGCCAGCGCGCGAAAGTAGAGCCCGGTGCCGCCGACAAAAATCACTGGCCGTTCGGAGAATGTGCCGTCCTCGATCAGCTTCATCACGTCGCGCAGCCAGGCGCCGGTGGAATAGGCGGTGGCCGGGTGGACATGGCCATAAAGATAATGCGGTGCGCGGGCGAGGTCGGCCGCCTCCGGCCGGGCGGTCAGCACGTCGAGCACCGAATAACCCTGCATGGAATCCGTGTTGACGATCACGCCACCCCTGCGCTCGGCCAGATCGAGCGCAAGCGCCGACTTGCCGCTGGCGGTCGGCCCGGCTATCAGGATCGCGTTCTTCACGCGGCCCTCGCCCGCCTGCCCGCCGGAATGTTTCATGCCGCTGATCGCCACCCTTGTTTCCCGTCCCGCTGAGCGCGCTTTGTCGCTGTCGCTTGCGAATATGGCCTCACGGTCGGTCGGCGCAAGCGCTGTTGTCTGGCTGGCCGAAGGTATTGCCTGCGATCTCGTCCTGCCTGAGGCAGCCGACGACGCCGTCACGAGTGCCGTCTTGCGCACGGCACTTGCCAGCGAGGCCGTCGACGTGATCGTCCAGCAGGCGGAAACCCGCCGCAAGAAAATCCTGATCGCCGACATGGATTCAACCATGATCGACCAGGAATGCATCGACGAGCTGGCCGACGAGATCGGCGTCAAGGATCATGTTGCGGCCATCACCGCGCGATCCATGAATGGTGAGATCGCCTTCGAACCGGCTTTGCGTGAACGGGTGGCGTTGCTCAAGGGCCTCGACGCCGCCGTGGTCGATCGCATCGTCGCCAATCGCCTGACGCTGGCAGCGGGCGGCCGTGTTCTGGTCCGGACCATGCGCGCCAACGGCGCCTGGACGGCACTCGTGTCTGGCGGGTTCGAGGTCTTCACGACGCGCATCGCCGCCATGCTCGGTTTCCAGGAGAACCGCGCCAATCGCCTGCTCGAGCAGGACGGCCGCTTCACCGGGCTGGTCGGCGAACCGATCCTCGGCCGCGCCGCCAAGGCCGACGCGCTGATCGAAATTTCAGCGCGCCTCGGCCTGACGCCCGCCGACGCCATCGCCGTCGGCGACGGCGCCAATGATCTCGACATGATCCGCCTGGCCGGTACCGGTGTCGCGCTCCACGCCAAACCGACGGTGGCGGCACAGGCCAAGGTCCGCATCGATCATGGCGACCTGACCGCGCTGCTTTATGTGCAAGGCTACAGGCAGGAGGAGTTTGTGCAATGAAACCAATGCGCACCGAGCGCCTGATCCTGCGCAACTGGGAGGATCGCGACCGCGACCTGTTCCACCGCATAAACTCCGACGACCGGGTGATGGAGTTCTTTCCGTTCCGCTGCGACCGCGCCGAGGCGAATGCCAAGATGGATCAGTTCCGCGCCGCCATCGATCGCGACGGCATTGGCTTTGCGGCCGCAGAAATCGCCGCATCGGGCGAATGTATCGGTTTTGTCGGTATAACCGGAACCGATCACATGGACTTCCTGCCAGCCAGCATGATCGAGATCGGCTGGCGATTGGCGCCTGAATTCTGGGGCAGAGGTTACGTCACCGAGGCGGCTCAGGCATGGCTTGCGTATGGCTTCGAAACACTCGGCCTTGACGAAATCGTCTCCTTCGCCGTCGCGGAAAACCGCCGCTCCACCGCCGTCATGGAGCGCCTCGGCATGAGAGCCGATCCATCGGCCGACTTCGATCATCCCGGCATTCCCGACAGCCATCCCGCGCTCAAGCGCCATGTATTCTACCGGCTGACTGCCCAGAACTGGCGAAAGAACCGTCGCTGATCAATGTCGATCAGGCGGAAGCTCATCGCCAGCTTGCGGAGGTCCGCCAGCAACCCGCTCAAGCATTTTTCCAAAATCGCCGGCGGACGCATCGCCCGCCCGACGACGCAGGAAATCCGCCGCCGTTTCCATTGCTCCAACCTTCTGCGCCACAGCCGAAGCGATCCACTGATTGAGCGACACGCCATCCGCCTTAGCCAAACGCGCGGCCGCCTCCTTTACCGACAGCGGGAGCTTCAAAGGATAAGTCGCTTTGCTCATGTTCGAAGTCCTTCCAGGAATTCAGCCGGGCTTACGACTTGGACGTCGAAACGGCCTGCCGCAGCCGCAAAATCCCGGCGATTGTAGGTCACCAAGGCATCTGCCCGGCCGTTGATCGCGGCTTCAGGCACCATTTCATCCTTCGGATCGCTCAATTGCGGGCGCCAGAGAAAGTGCAGTTCAACCGGTTCTGCCAAGGTAGCAAAACCGGCAAGCAAACGATCCAGATCCGCATTCGACAATCCGTGAACCGCCATTTGCTCGGGTCGGGTCAACACGGTTTCATTCAAGAAACAGCGCTGTCGTCACCAATGGGCGGATGTGCCGATCCGCGATTCCGTGCAAGACGGCAAACGACGCACCATTCCTGCTTCGCAAACCTGCCGTCAGAACGTTTGTGTCCAGTACGATCCGTCTCACAAGCTAAAATAGTACATCCCATGGGATGCTACAATATACCTGTCAGCTGGCGGATCTCAGTCCATCCGGATCGTCACGAACCTGAGCTCGCCGGTCTTCGAGGCCAGCATCAAGAGCGCATTCTTGCGCCCCTGTTCCTTCAAGGCGCCGATCCGGTCCATGACGTCCTTGGGCGTGGCGACCGATTCCTGCGCGATCTCGGTGATCACCTCGCCGGGCTGGATGCCGCGTTCGGCGGCGGCCGAGTCCTTGGTGACGTCGGTGATGACGACGCCCGAAACATCGGCCGCAATGCTGAACTTCTTGCGTGTCTCGTCGTTCAGTTCGCCGACCGTCATGCCGAGCACCGAAGCAGTGGAAACGGCCGGAGCCTTGTCGCCCTTGTCTTGATCGGTGTTGCTGCCCTCCTCGCTGCTGGCGAGCTTCTCGCCATCCTCGAGCCGGCCGAGCGTCACTTTCACGGTCTGCTCGACACCCTTGCGCACGATGAGCACATCGACCGCCTTGCCAACCGGGCTTTCGGCGACGACGCGCGGCAGATCGCGCATCTCATGGATGTCCTTGCCGTCGAACTTGATGACGACATCGCCCGCCTGGATGGTGCCATTGTCGACCGGGCCGCCCTTGATCACGCCGGCGACCAGCGCGCCCCTGGCGGTCGCCATGCCGAGGCTTTCGGCGATGTCGTCGGTCACCGGCTGGATGCGCACGCCCAGCCAGCCGCGCCGCGTCTCGCCGAACTGGCGCAACTGGTCGACGACGCCGGACGCGAGCTGGGCGGGGATGGAAAAGCCGATGCCGATCGAACCGCCGGAAGGCGAAATGATCGCCGTGTTGATGCCGATGACTTCGCCGGCGCTGTTGAACAGCGGTCCGCCGGAATTGCCGCGGTTGATCGCGGCATCGGTCTGGATGAAGTCATCATAGGGGCCGGAATTGATGTCGCGGTTGCGGGCAGAGACGATGCCGACCGTCACCGTGCCGCCGAGGCCGAACGGATTGCCGATCGCCATCACCCAGTCGCCGACGCGCATCTTGGTGGAATCGCCGAACTTCACCGCCGTCAGCTTGTGGCCTTTCGGATCGACCTTGAGCACGGCGACATCGGTCTTGGTGTCGGTGCCGACCAGCGTCGCCTTCAAGGTGACACCATCGGAGAAATTGACCTCGATGTCGTCGGCATCGGCAATGACATGGTTGTTGGTGACGACGATGCCTTGCTCGGCATCGATGACGAAGCCGGAGCCCAGCGACTGCACCTTCTGCGAGCCGTTGTCCTTGTCACCGCCGCGGTTCTTGAAGAAATCGTCGAAGAAATCCTGGAAGGGCGACCCCTCGGGCAATTGCGGCATCGGCACCGCGCCCGGGCCTTCGGTGCCCTTGACCGTCTGCGAGGTCGATATGTTGACCACTGCGCCGAGCAGGCCTTGCGCCAGATCGGCAACCGAAGCGGGTCCATCGGCGGCAAATGTCGGCGTCACGAAGGACGGGACAGCGACGGCGCTGACAAGAAGTGCCGCCGCGCCGGCGATGAATGTCCGCCGAGCCGCGCACAGAATTGTATTGGATGTCATCGAGAAGCCTCCCGGTATCCTTGAAAAGAAAAGCGCTTCGACGAAAACGCCGCGTCACGCCATGTTGGCAAAAAATACGGCACGTTTGCGGCTATGACTATCGGCAGAGGATAAATCATCGCCGCCGTCATGCGCCCCGTACCAGCCAGACGATGCCGACGCCGATCACGATCGCCGCCAGCCCGGCGATCCGCAGCGCGTTCTCGGGCAGCGACAGCACTTCGGTGGCAAGTTTCCTGGCCAGGCCGGGAAAACCGCCATAGACCAGACCCTCTATGACAAGGACCAGGCCCATGGCGGCAAGAAAATCCTGCACCGGCCGCTACTGGCCGGTGCTGGGCTGTGCCGCCGGCGCGGCGGGTGCCGTCGCCGGAGCGTTTGGCGCAGGCGAAGCCGGCTTTGCCGGCCCCTCGCTGCCGTCAGGACTGCGGAAGAAGCGGAAGAACTCCGAGTTCGGCGACAGCACCATCGTCGTTCCGGTGTTGTCCAGCGCCGTGCCATAGGCATTCATCGACCGGTAGAAGTCGAAGAAGGCCGGATCGCGCTGATAGGCTCCCGCGAAGGTGGCGCTGCGCTGGGCTTCGCCCTCGCCGCGCAGGATTTCCGACTCTTTCTGCGCTTCGGCGACGATCTCGACCACTTCGCGATCGGCGCGGGCGGTGATGCGCTGTGCCGCTTCATTGCCGCGCGCCCTCAGCCGCGCAGCTTCCGCCAGGCGTTCCGCCTTCATGCGGTCGAAGGTCTGCTGCGAGACTTCGGCCGTGAGATCCGTGCGGCGGATACGGACATCCTCGATCTGCAGGCCGAGCGAGGTGGCGTCGGGCCTGAGCTGGTCGCGGACTTCGCGCATCATCACGGTGCGCTGTTCGGAAAGTGCGGCCTCGAAATCACGCAGACCGTAGACACGGCGCAAGGCAGCGTCGAGACGCGTCCTGAGCCGGGCTTCTGCCAGTTCGATCTGACCCGACACGGTGGAGCGGAAGACCCGCGGATCCGAGATGCGGTAGGCGATGAAGGCGTCGACCTCATAGAACTTGCCGCCTGACACCTGGACGCGGATGTTGTCGAGGTCGAAGCGCAGCACCCGGTTCTCGATCAGTTGCACGGTGTCGGCGTCGAAGAACGAGAACGGCGCCTTGAAGTAGATGCCGGGTTCGCTCTTGACGTCGACGATCTCGCCGAACCTGAGCACCAGCGCCTGCTGACGCGCATTGACCACGAAGACCGACGAATAGAGCAGGAACAGGATAACCGCTGCTGCGACGACGATGATGGGAAGACGGTTGGCCATCACTGGTTACCTCCCGTAACGCCACTGGGCGCAGCGGGTGCCGGCGCTTTCGGTTGCAATGCCGGCAGCGGCAGATAGGGAACGACCCCTTGCCCGTTGCCCTGCTCGACGATGACCTTGCTCGAATCCTTCAGAACCTTCTCCATGGTTTCCAGGTAGAGGCGCTTGCGCGTTACATCGGGCGCCTTGGCATATTCGTCATAGACCGAGATGAAGCGCTGGGCCTCACCCTCGGCTTCCTGCACGACCCGGTTCTTGTAGGCGGCCGCGTCTTCGCGAATCTGTGCGGCCTCGCCGCGCGCCTGGCCGAGCTTCTGGTTGGAGTACTGGTTGGCCTGCTCGACGAACTTGTCCTCGTCCTGCTCGGCGCGCTGCACTTCGTCGAACGCATCGGCCACTTCGCGTGGCGGTGCCGCATCCTCGATCGAGACGGCGTTGACGTTGAGACCGGCCTTGTAGCCGTCCAGCGTCGTCTGGATGATTTCACGCACCGAGGCGGCAATGCCCTGGCGGTCGTCGCGGAAGATGTCCTGCGCCGGCCGGCGACCGACGGCTTCACGCATGGCGCTTTCGGCTACCTGCCGCAGCATACCGTCGGGATCGGACACATCGAACAGATACGCGCTCGGGTCAGAGACCTGATAGGCGACCGAGAACTGGACGTTGACGATGTTCTGGTCGCCGGTAAGCATCAGCCCGGACGTGTTGCCACTTGTCGCGCCGCCGCCGCCGATATCGACGAGCTGCTCGGAAATCTTGGCCGTCTCGACGGTTTCGAGCGGCCACCAATGGAAATGCAGGCCAGGCTGCGACAGTTCGGTCTTCGGCTTGCCGAAGCGCAATTCGACCGCGACCTCGTCGGGCTGCACGGTATAAACCGCCTTGAACGCCCACAGCACCACAAGTGCAGCCGCGATCAGCGCGAAGATAGCCGGGCTCGCGCCGCCGCCACCCGGAAGAGCGCGCCGCAGCCGGTCCTGGCCCCGGCGGATGATGTCTTCGAGATCGGGAGGCGAGCCCTGTGGCCCGCTGGGTCCCTTTGGACCCTGCCCCCAGGGTCCTTGATTGTTGCCGCCGCCACCCCATGGGCCGCCGCCACCGCCGCTTTTGTCGTTCCAGGGCATGAATGTCCTTTCGCTTGGAATTCCCTCAAGCGCCGGTATTACGGCGCAAAATCCAGTATTGTTCTTCTATAGGGACGCAACGAGGCGCTTTCAACGCGATGCGCTGCCGACTTCGTCCGATTTGTCCGGTCGCGACCCTTTGTCTTCCTTCAATGCCCCTTTTTTCATTCAATGTCTCTCTCGACGCCGCTCGTAGACCGAATAACGCGTCGGGTGGCTGTCCTTTTCCCCGGCTGGGACGTCGTGCGAGCTGACAATGTGCCAGGAATCAGGATCGATCGGCGGGAAATGCGCGTCGCCGTCGACCGCTGCCAGCACATGGGTGACATGCAGGCGATCGGCCAGCAGCATGGCCTGGGCATAGATTTCGCCGCCGCCGATGACGCACACCTCGTCCACATCGGCCATGCGGCGCCCGCGCTCCGTCGCCAGTTGGATCGCGGCCTCGAGCGAATGTGCCGCCTCGACGCCCTCGGCGCGCCAGGTCTTGTCGCGGGTGACGACGATGTTCAACCTGCCCGGCAGCGGCCGGCCGATGCCCTCATAGGTCTTGCGGCCCATGATGATGGGCTTGCCCATCGTATCGGCTCTGAAGCGCTTGAGATCGGTGGAGAGCCGCCACGGGAGCCCGCCGTCCCGCCCGATCACGCCGTTCTCGGCGATGGCAACGTAGATTGCGACGTGCATCAATTGCCGTCCGTTGGCTCGAGGATCAGGATGTCGATGTCGCGCTCGGGGTAGAAATCATCCGCCGTCATCTCGAATGTCGTCGGTCCGGTCTTTTTGACATTGTCGCCGCAGAACGAGACCAGGGCTTTCGGATTGCCCTTGTCGATCGTCAGCTTGAACTTGCCGATCGTGCCGGTGGCCCAGTTGCCGCCGGTGGTCAGGATATAGGCGATGCGGTTCTCGACATATTTGGGGTAGCCGTCAGGGTCGTCCTTGGCAGCCTTGCGCACCGCATTTTCGAATGTGCCATCCATACAATAGCGGGCCTTGTAGGCCGCATACTGTCCCTGGAATTTGCCGTCGTAGAAGAAGCTGACTGAAGACGTGCCGCCGACGCTCGGTCTGTAGTGGTGGGACACATGAACGTCCTTGTTGGCCGGAAAGGTCGAGCGCCACCAGTAGGTCGAACGCAATTGCCAGAACGGCGTGTAGACCTTGGTCGTCTCGGTGCCGTCGCTGCCGGTGTCCTCGATGATGATGCCGCGGTTGACCCAGTCATCGACAACCGCTTGCGGCAGCTTGGCCAGCGCCGCCTTCGCCGCATCGCCGAATGGATAGAACGGCACGTTTTGCGCCTTCAACTCGGCGCTGATGTCGATGCCGAGCGCAAACACCTTCTGCTCCAGCTGCGGCTTGACGGCAACGCCGTCGATCGTCACCTCGAAGCCGAGGAAGTTGTCGCTCTGGTTTTCGGGGATCGCCGGGATTTCTTCGGGATTGCCCGATATTTCGGGCATCGGGAAAGCGACGATGGCCTCGACATCCCGATCGGTGTTGTTATGGAAGACATAGTCGACCGTGACGTTTTCCGGCGAGATGAAGAGGTCCTCGCTTTGCATCGACACGGCGTCGCTGCGCGACAGGATCAGGCCACCGGTGCCAAGTTCGGCAACCGAATCGTTGGCGTAGGCGGGCGCGGGCGACAGGGCCAGCACGGCGGTCAGAATATATCGCAACATGGAAACCACCTCGGCCAGAATGCTTGCAGGACCCTAGCGGTTTCAATGTGCCGTTCAAAGCCCTTCCGTATCCGCGGACGCGCGCCAGCGCGGTCTGGACTAACAGGTTCCGATCGGGCAGGAGTTCGCCCATGCGCAAGCTTCTCGTCATCGGCATCGGCGCCGGCAATCCCGACCACATGACCGTTCAGGCCATATCAGGCTTGAACCAGGCGGATGTGCTGTTCATTCCCGACAAGGGCGCGAAAAAAAATGAGCTGGCCGAACTGCGCCGCCGGATATGCGACCGCTTCGTCACCAATCCGAAGTCGCGCCGCGTCGAATTCGACGTGCCGGTGCGCGACATGCCAGTAGAAGATGGGCCGGCGCCCTCCTACCGCGCGACCGTCGATGACTGGCACGAAGCCATCGCCGCCATTTACGAAGGCCTGATCCGCGATGAGATTGCCGGCGACGGCTGCGGCGCCTTCCTGATCTGGGGCGATCCTTCGCTCTATGACAGCGCGTTGCGCATCCTCGAGCGCGTGCGCCTGCGAGGCAATGTGGCGTTCGAGCTTGAGGTGATCCCCGGCATCACCGCCGTCCAGGCACTTGCCGCCAGCCACAAGATGGCGCTGAACCGCATCGGCGATTCCGTCCTCATCACCACCGGCCGCCGCCTGACCGAGGAAGGCATGCCGGACAATGCCGGCAGCGCGGTCGTCCTGCTGGACGGCAAATGCGCCTTCAACACGCTGGCCGACAAGGATGTCGTCATCCATTGGGGCGCCTATCTCGGCACGGAAGACGAGATTCTCATCTCTGGCCGTCTCAGTGATGTCGGCGCCGAGATCGAGAGAACCCGTGAAGAAGCGCGCCGGAAAAAGGGCTGGATCATGGACACTTACCTGCTTCGCAAGCCAAGCGCAGAGGATTAGGCCCTACTGCCCTACTGCCCTACTGCCCTACTGCCCTACTGCCCTACTGCCCTACTGCCCTACTGCCCTACTGCCCTCACCCAGCATCAATCTCCGCCTGCAATGCCTCCATATGCGCCGCCGCCGCGGCAGAAGCCGCGCGCTCGATGGCGCGGAAGCGGCTGACCACTGCCAGGCCGACCGCCGTCAACTGTGCGCCGCCGCCCTTGCGGCCGCCGGTCTGTGCCGCCACCAGCGGCTTGCCGAACACCCGGTTCATGTCCTCGACCAGGTCCCAGGCGTGCTTATAGGACATCTCCATGCCGCGCGCGGCGGCCGAGATGGAGCCGAAGGCGGCGATCTGTTCCAGGAGTTCGATCTTGCCCGGCCCGACGCGCCCGTCGGGATCGAGATTTATCCGCAAGCTCAGCGACGGCATCTTTGCTCTCCGCGGTCACAACCCAACCCCATACTAGAAGCTCCCTGGCGAAACCGCTATTCCAAAAAGACATAGCGGGATTATCCATCCGCCTCGGCGGGCAGGCCGGCGCCGGTGTTCGCCCGATCGAAGCTCACCGTCTTGATCACCGCGAAAACCTTGCCGCCAAGATGAAGCTTCAGCGCCTGCCGCGACTGTTCGGTGATGCGGGCAAGCACGGTTGCGCCATTGCAGTCGATACCGACCTCGACCGCGGGCCCTTCGCCCGGGCTCATCGCGGTAATGGTCCCCGGCAGGATGTTGAGCGCGCTGAGACCCGTCGGCTTTTCGGTGGCGATCATCACATCGCGGGCGCGAATACGGATGCGCACCGGCGTACCTGCCTTCATCGCCAGCTGTGGCACCCGGAGCTCGCCCGCGGCCGAGCCGAGCACTGTCATGCCGAAAGTCTCGTCGTGACGCAGCACCCTGGTGTCCAGCACGGCGCCGCCCTCGCCGCGCTCCTCCGCCGGCAACAGGTCGAGCCTTTGCATCACCGCCTCGGTCGGCCCGCTGGCAACGACATTGCCCTGTGCCAGCATCACCACGTCGCTGGCCAGCCTCGCCACTTCGGCGACCGAATGACTGACATAGACGATCGGGATTTTCGTCTCGTCGCGCAGCCTTTCGACATAGGGCAGGATTTCGGCCTTGCGCGCTTCGTCGAGCGAGGCCAGCGGTTCGTCCATGAGCAGCAGTCTGGGGCTGGCAAGCAATGCCCGGCCGATCGCCACGCGCTGTTTCTCGCCGCCCGAGAGCTTTGCCGGCCGCCTGTTCATGAGCGGCCCGATGCCGAGCAGGTCGACGACGGCATCGATATCGGCGTAGCGCTCCGCCGGCGGCGTGAACCAGCGGCCGTAGCGCAGATTGCCGGCAACGCTCAAATGCGGAAACAGCCGTGCGTCCTGGAACACCATGCCGATGCGGCGCTTGTGCTTCGGCACGAAAATGCCGGCACCGGTATCGACCAGCACACGGCCGTCGACCTCGATGCGTCCCCTGTCGGGCCGGATCAGCCCGGCAATCATGTTGATCAGTGTCGTCTTGCCCGACCCAGACGCGCCGAACAGCGCCGTCAGCCGCCCGGCGCTTTCGAAGCGGGCGTCGATGGCGAAACCACCCAGCCGATGACTGATGTCGACGAGAACGCTCATTCGATGTCCAGTCGCCGGCCTACACGCCGCGCCAGCACCTCCGAAGCCACAAGTGCTGCCATGGAGATGACGATGGAGATCAGCGTCAGGCGGAGCGCCCCTTCATCGCCACCCGGCACCTGCGTGAAGGTGTAGATCGCCGACGGCAATGTCTGCGTCTCATTGGGAATGTTGGAGACGAAGGTGATGGTGGCGCCGAACTCGCCCATCGCCTTGGCGAAGGCCAGGATGGCGCCGGCGATCAGCCCGGGCAGGATCAGGGGCAGCGTGATGGTGACGAACACCCAGAGCGGATTGGCGCCGAGCGTTCCCGCCGCCGCTTCCATCTTGCGGTCCACCGCCTCGATCGACAGCCGGATCGCCCGCACCATCAGGGGAAAGCCCATGACGCCGCAGGCCAGCGCCGCACCTGTCCAGCGGAAGGAGAAGACAATGCCGAAATGCTCTGCCAGGAAGGCGCCGGCCGGGCCGCGCCGGCCGAAGGTGAGCAGCAGCAGATAACCGGTCACCACGGGCGGCAGGATCAGCGGCAGATGCACCAGCCCGTTGAGCAGCGTCTTGCCCCAGAATTGTCCCCGGGCAAGCAGCAGTGCGATCAAGATGCCAGGCGGCAGGCTGGCGAGCATCGCCACCGTCGCCACCTTAATGGACAGCCGGACCGCATTCCATTCGTCAGGAGTGAGGTCCAGCAGCCAGTTCATAGTGCCCCTTGGAACTCAGTTGCTCGGCGCGAGTACGGTAAATCCCTGATCCTTGAACAGTGCGGCCGCCTTGGCCGACTGCAGGCATTTCAGGAAAGCCGGCGTATCCTTGTCCTTCGAATCGGCGGTCTGGGCAACCGGATAGATGATCGGCGGGTGCGAATCCTCCGGGAAGGTGCCGACCACCTTGACGCCCTTTTCGGCATGCGCGTCGGTGGCATAGACAATGCCAAGGGCGGCCTCGCCCGTCGAAACCAGCTTCAGCGCCGCGCGCACGTTTTCGGCCTGCGCCACCTTGCCCTCGACCGAGGACCAGACGCCGAGCGATTCAAGTGCGGCCTTGCCGTATTTGCCGGCCGGCACCGCCTTGAAATCGCCCATGGCGAGCTTGCCGTCGCCGATCAGCTTGGCGAGGTCGAAGCCCTTCTCGATCCTGGTTTCGACCGCCGAGTCCTTCGGCGCCACCAGCACGATCTCATTGCCGAGCAGCTTCACTTCGGTGTCCGGCTTGGTCAGCTTCTTGTCGGAGAGATATTTCATCCAGTCGAGGTCGGCCGAGATGAAGACGTCGGCAGGCGCCCCGCCCTCGATCTGCTTGGCCAGCGCCGAGCTTGCGGCATAGGAGACGGTCGCGGCTTCGCCGACATCGGCCTGGCAGGCCTTGTTCACCGCGTCGAGCGCATCCTTGAGGCTGGCCGCGGCAAACACCACCACCTTGTCTTCCGCATGCGCTGCCGGCACGACTGCCATCAGCGCCGCAGCCAAACCGCCAATGGCGATCGCCCTCGATCCAAAACCTTTGCGCGTCATGGAAAACTCTCCCTGGTTTGAAATCCGGCCGGCTCGAAGCCTGCTAACCGATATATCCGTATGAATATAACAAGGGAAGGCCCGGCGCCCCATGAAAGCGTCTGTACGACACCGATTGTTCTGATGAGACCGGCAAAGAAACCCTGGAAAGGAAACTCCGATGAAGATCAGCGCCCGCAATATCCTCAAGGGAACGATCGCCGAGATCGCCAAGGGAGCCACCACCTCGCATGTCAGGATCGACATCGGTGGCGGCGCCATCGTCACCGCCTCGATCACCAACGAGGCCGTCGCCGATCTCAAGCTCGAAAAGGGCAAGCAGGCCTACGCCGTGGTCAAGGCCTCGGACGTGATGGTCGGCATCGACTGAAATTTGCGGCCTTAGACCGCGATCGGCGCCTTGATCGACGCATCGGCGACGTAGTTCTCCAGCCGGAAATCCTCGAAGCGGAAGGCGAACAGATCCTTCACCTCCGGATTGATCCACATCGTCGGCAGCACCTTCGGCGTGCGCCGCAGTTGTTCGCGTGCTTGCTCGAAATGGTTCGAGTAGAGATGCGCATCACCGAGCGTGTGGACGAAATCGCCGGGTTTCAGCCCGGTGACCTGCGCCACCATCAAGGTCAGCAGGGCATAGGACGCGATGTTGAACGGCACGCCGAGGAAGATATCGGCGGAACGCTGGTAGAGTTGGCAGGAAAGCCGCCCTTCCGAAACATAGAATTGGAACAGGCAGTGGCAGGGCGGCAGCGCCATCGCTTCCACTTCGGCCGGATTCCACGCCGAAACGATCAGCCGCCGCGATTGAGGATTTTTGCGTATCTCCTTGAGAAGATTCGCGATCTGGTCGATCGAGCCGCCATGGCCATCCGGCCAGGAGCGCCATTGCTTGCCGTAGACCGGGCCGAGATCGCCATTCTCGTCGGCCCATTCGTCCCAGATCGAAACGCCGTTATCGGTGAGATATTTGACGTTGGTGTCGCCGGCCAGGAACCACAAAAGCTCATGGATGATCGACTTGAGATGCAGCTTCTTGGTCGTGGTGACGGGAAAGCCGCGCGCCAGGTCGAAACGCATCTGGTAGCCGAAGACGGAGCGCGTTCCGGTGCCGGTGCGGTCGCCGCGATCGGCGCCGTTGTCCAGCACGTGCTGCAGGAGGTCGAGATACTGGCGCATCGGTTCCGGCTCGATTCGGTTGTCCAGCCATCATAGCTGACGGACAGGCAATCGAACACCACAAAGCAGCGCAAGCCCTGCCCGAAGGCTGCCAGTCCCCAACAACATCAGGGCTGACGCATGGACCGCGCCAGCCCCTGCAAATTGACGTGCGGTCGTCAGAGGGAGCCGAGTTTACCCAGGTCCTTGGCAACCAGATAGTAGAAGGTAACCCGGTTCTTGGTACTGTCGGCGGCCATCGCCTTGCAGACCTTCTCGATCGAAGCGTCGGCCTTGTTGTCGTCCGATATGCCGAGCTTCTTCGCAACCCAGCCAGCCTTGACGCGCTCTAGCTCCTTCGGATCGGTGCAGGACACCAGCGAGGAATCGCGGTTCCGGAGCGCAATGCCAAGATGCTTCACGATTTTGTCGACCACGTCGGCACTCGCCGAGGCATCGTATTTCTTCACGTCTGCAAGATAGTCGGCCATCAAAATTCCCCTCGTCGGCGCCACGGATCCGATCGATGAGGGCTGTGGCGCGCTGCTGCAACATGTGCGCTAGGTCGGTAACTCCTCACCGGGGCAAAGCTTCGGTTGAGACCGCGCCCAAGTCAACCCTTTGGACTTGCGGTTTTGTCAGGGGGACAAAGTGCCATTGCGGCCTTCCATTTCTTGCGATGGCCCCCTATATTCAGTCTGTCGGCTTGACCGACTATGGCGATAAATGGGCGATGAAATAAGCCGTTCGGACCCGGGGGCGGTACCCGGCGCCTCCACCAAAAGCCGCTGCTGATGACAGAGCGGTTTTTGCTGGGGGCGAAATAGGATCGACGAAGGTGTAAAGATCGTACTTTTGCCCGGCATGGTACCACCGTCATCGGGCTAAACCTGTAGTTGCAAATGACAACTATGCGGAAGCACGTCTCGCCGCGTAAGCGGTGCGATAGCTTCAAATCAAGCCCTAGAGGTTCGCACTTCTAGGCGGGGTTCGGAGGTACCTGGCAACAGAAACCTCCACTTCTCCCCTCCTCCTTAACATGCGTTACTCACAACGGCAGCTCCCGCCGGCCAACTTCGCACGCCCTCGGGCCGCGAAGCCGCCCTGCCGCGTGCCACCTCTCCACGGACAAAACATGCAAAACGATTCCGATCGATTCTTCGTGCTGACCGGCGGCCCCGGCTCCGGCAAGACCACCTTGATCGAAGCCCTGCGCCGGGCAGGCTTTGCCACCTCGATCGAAGCCGGCCGCGGCATCATCCGCCACCAGTCCGATATAGGCGGACCCGCTTTGCCCTGGCGCGATCGCGCGCTATTCGCCGAGTTGATGCTGTCATGGGAGATGCGCTCGTATCAAATCGCGCAAGAACAGACCGGGCGTCCTGTTTTCTTTGATCGTGGCGTTCCGGACACGCTCGGCTATCTCAGGCTGAGCGGCCTGCCGGTACCCGAACACGCCAACGCTGCTGCCGAGCGCTTCCGCTACCATCAGCGCGTCTTCGTCGCCCCGCTATGGCCGGAGATCTTCGCGCAGGATGAAGAGCGCAAGCAGACGCTCGACGAGGCCGAGCGCACCCACCATGCGCTGGTCGGCGTCTACACGGAACTGGGCTATGAGATGATTCCGTTGCCGCTGGCATCCGTCGAGGCGCGGCTGCGCTTCGTGCTGGCCGGGACAGGATTGGCGTGAAAAAGCCGGGATGAACCCCGGCCTTTTTCATTTGTTTTGGTTGCTTATTCCGCCGGTGCCTCGGCAGCTTCGCGCGAGCGGCCGAGCGTGACTTTGGCCAGCGTGAACGAAATCACCGCGCACAGCGTGATGCCGGCCACCATCGGCAGCGGCGTGCCGTCGAAGAACACGCCGGCAACACCCATGGCGAGTGCGCCGATGGCGAAATGCAGCGTGCCCATCAGCGCCGACGCCGTGCCGGCGATCTCGCCATGCTCTTCCATGGCCAGCACCGAGGTGGTCGGGATGACCAGGCCGAGGAAGCCGTAGCCGACGAACAGCAGGGCCGCCATCACGTCGAGCCGGTCGACGCCCGTCGCCATGATCGCCAACAGCACCACCATCGTCGAGGCATAGCCGGTCACCGCGACACGCACCACGCGGCGCAGCCCAAAACGCTCGGCCAGCAGCCCGGTCAGCTGCGACATGCCGATGAAAGCCACCGCATTGATCGAGAAGAACACGCTGTAGACCGAAGGCGACAGCCCGTAATGGTCGATCAGAATGAAGGACGAGCTCGACAGATAGACGAAGAAGCTCGCAATGCCGAAGCCGGCGATCGCCACCAGGCCAAGGAAATTGCGGTCGCCCATCAGGAAGCGATAGCCGGCAAGCGCGGTTCCGAAGGAGGAACCGACGCGTTCTTCAGCCGGCCGCGTCTCCTTGAGCGAGGTTGCGAGCAGCACCGTGGCAAGGGCGGCCGCGCCCGTCACCGTCCAGAACACGGCGCGCCAGCCGAAACTCTCGATGATCACGCTGCCGGTCAGCGGCGCCAGGATAGGCGACACCGAGAACACCAGCATCAGCAAGGACATCAGCTTGGCGGCCTCATTGCCGGTGTGCAGGTCACGCACGATGGCGCGCGGAACGGCCATGCCGGCGCTGGCGCCAAGCCCTTGCAGGAAACGGAAAGCGATCAGCCATTCGATGGTCGGCGCCATTGCCGAACCGATGCCGCCAACCATGAACAGCGCAAGGCCGCCATAAAGCGGCAGCTTGCGGCCGACCATGTCGGAGATCGGCCCGACGACGATCTGGCCAAAACCCATCGACAGGAAGAAGATCAACAGGCTCATCTGCACGGCAGCGGTGCTGGCATGCAGATCCGCGCCGATCGACGGCAACGCGGGTAGATACATGTCGATGGCGAACGGGCCGATGGCGGACAACAAGCCGAGCACGACCGCGATGCGGAGGAATTTGGGACTCATGATAAAGGCTTCTTTCAAATCTGGTTGCCGCCGCCAGGCGACGTCTAACCTAGGACGTTCCATCCCGTGAGATTCCGACACCTCAAGAGCGAATCCTATTCGTCTCTCTCACGCGAAATCTCTTTATCTTGTGTCCACAAATTTAGACACTCTTGTCTAAATCGTCAATCACCTCTATATAGTTTTTTATGAAGCTGCACGTTTCTCCTGACATTTTCCCGCCACGCGGCCATGAGGCCAAGCGCCTCTCGATCGTCGACTCCGCCGCCACCGTGTTTTGCCGCGAAGGTTTCGCCGGCGCCAACATCGATCTGATCGCGGCCGAAGCCGGCGTTTCGCGCCAGACGATCTACAACCATCATGGCGACAAGGAGAAACTGTTCGTCGCCGTGGTCCGCGACCTCACCGAACGCTGCAATGCCGGCATCTTCGCCACCATTGCCACCTTCCCCGACCAGCCGGGGGATCTCGAAGCCGACCTGATCGGCTTTGCCGTGCGCCTGAACCAGAACTGCATCTGCAACCGCGACGGAAAATTCCTGCGCAAGCTGATCCAGACCGAAGGCGAGCGCTATCCCGAACTGTTTGCCGAATGGCGCGAACAGGGTCCGGGCAGGACATGGCCGGCAATCGCCGCCCGCTTCGCCCGCCTCGCCTATGGCGGCCATCTCACGATCGAGGATCCCGACGTGGCGGCACGCCAGTTTCTTGGCCTCGTCAATGCCGAACTGCAGACCACCTTCATGCTTGGCGGCTCGCCGCGCGAGGACGAGGTGCTGCAATCCGCGACCAATGGCGTGCGCACCTTCCTACGCGCCTTCGGCAAGCGCCGGTCCGCGGCATCGTCCGAAAAGCAAAGCGCGCTCACCAGCGCCTGAGCGATCAAATCGCTGGCAATAGTCTTCGCTTCCGCGCAAGGGTGATCTATATGCGGTTTACGCCGCCCTCAAGCTTGATTACAGCTATGCGGACGATTCAACGGAACCCGACCGCCACATGGCCGACGACCACATCCGCTACGACATTCTGGCCCAGGAGGCGTTGCGCGGCGTCATGCGCAAGGTCCTGGCCGAGGTCGCGCGCACCGGCCTCCCCGGCAACCACCACTTCTTCATCACCTTCCTGACCGGCGCGCCGGGCGTACGCGTGTCTTCGCGGCTGCGCGAGCGCTATCCCGAGCAGATGACCATCGTCATCCAGTTCCAGTATTGGGACCTGAAGGTGACCGATACCGGCTTCGAGGTTGGCCTGTCCTTCTCCGATGTTCCGGAAAAACTCGAAATCCCGTTCTCGGCCGTGCGCGGCTTCTATGATCCCTCGGTCAATTTCGAGCTCGAATTCGACGTCAAGACGGATGGTGCGGCAGCCGAGGAACCGGCTGCGCCAACTCCGGAGCCGCTGACCATCGTCTCCGAGAAAAAGCCGAAGGCCGAGAAGAAGGCCGCCGCCGAGGCGGAGAAGAAGCCTGCGGTCGCGGACGCCGCCACCAAGGGCGCCGAAGTGGTCTCGCTCGACGCCTTCCGCAAGAAATAGGCCGGCGACTTACGCCGTGGCCGAAATCGTCAATCTCCGCCAGGCCCGCAAGCAAAAGGAGCGGGACGAAAAGCTGCGCGCCGCCGAACAGAACCGGGCACTGCACGGCCGCTCCAAGGCCGAAAAAGAACGCGACCGCATCGCCGCCGACAAGAGTGAAAAATTCGTTGCCGGGCATCGTCGTGAAAAGCCCGGCGACCCTGACCACCTATGAGCCCGGTCGAAAAGCGTTCGGTGACCATTCGCGGCCACCGCACCAGCTACTCGCTCGAAAAACCCTTCTATGACGACCTCGTCGCGATCGCGGCGACCAGAAAGCTGACGCTCGCCGCGCTTGTCGCCGAAGTCGACGAGACAAGGCCCCGCGACACCAACCTGTCCTCTGCGTTGAGGCTCCATGTCCTGGAGTGGGCGAAGCGCGGAACGGATTTCTAGAGGCCCTCGACCGCCGCTTCCTTCTTCCTGCGTCTGGTGCCGAAGCCAAGCAAGGTCGAACGTTCGCGCTCCTCGGCCTGTTTCCTGGACCGCACGCGCATCAAATCCTTCCAGCCGACATAGCCGACCAGCAAGGAGCCTTCGCGAGTGACGACGGGCAGATGAGAGATGTTGGCCGTCAGCAGCTTGTCGGAGAGGCCTTCGAGATATTCGTCCGGATAGGCCAGCGTCACCTTGCTGCCGGCCAGCAGTTCGCCAAGCGTGGTGGTGCGGTGCGTGCCGGCGCGTCTCCAGCGCAATATCGCCGGCGGATCGATGAGGCCCAGCACATGGCCGTGCTCATCGACCACCGGGAAACTCGGATGCCGTGTTTCCGGCGCTGTCAGGAAGGCTGCCGCGCCATGCAGCGTCATCGTCGCCGGCACGCTTTCGACCTTTGAGGTCATCACCTCACGCACCCTGGTCAGGGCGAAAGGGTCGACGCGGTATTCGCGAACCAGATGATGTCCCCTTCTGGCGATCTTTTCGGTCAGGATCGACCGCTTCATCAGAAGCACGGTGACGGCGTGCGCCGCGGCGCAGGCAGCAATCAGCGGCACCAGCATATGTGTGTTGCCGGTCAGTTCGACGGCGAAGAACGTGGCGGTCAGCGGCGCACGCATCGTGCCGCCCATCGTGGCGGCCATTGCCAGCAGCGCCCAGAAACCCGGATCCGCGGCAGGCAGAACGCCGGCGAGCACAGCGCCCATGGCCCCGCCCATGATCAACAGCGGCGCCAGCACACCTCCCGACGTTCCCGAGCCGAGCGCTACCGACCAGATGATCGCCTTGACCACCAGCAGCAGAAGGGCCGCGGTCGCGACGGTGCGGCCGTCCAGCATGTCAGTGATGTTGTCATAGCCGACACCGAGCGCGTGCGGCTCGATCAGCCCACCGATGCCGACCACCAGGCCGCCAAGCATCGGCCACCACATCCAGTGGATCGGCAGTTTCTGAAAACCGTCCTCGCAGGCATAGACCATCTGCGTCAGAAGCCCCGACAAAAGTCCTGCACAAACGCCGATCGCCACCCAGCCGGCAAGGCCGGCAAAGGACACCTCCATGCCGCCCTGAAACGGAAAGATCGGTCCAGGCAGATGCAGCATGGTGCGCTCGACCTCGGCGATAACAGCCGCGACCGCCACCGGGATGAAGCTGCGCGGGGTCCATTCGAAAAGCAGCAGTTCGACGGCCAGCATGATGGCGGCGATCGGGGTTCCGAACACGGTGGTCATGCCTGCTGCCGCACCAGCCACCAACAGCGTCTTGCGCTCGTTGTCGCTGACCGGCAGCATTTGCGCGATCAGCGAGCCGATCGCACCGCCTGTCATAATGATCGGCCCTTCGGCGCCGAACGGTCCGCCGGAGCCTATCGAGATCGCCGACGACAGCGGCTTCAGGATCGCCACCTTGGCGTCGAGTTTTGAGCGCCCGAGCAGGATCGCCTCGATGGCCTCGGGAATGCCATGGCCGCGGATCTTCTCGCTGCCGAAGCGCGCCATCAGGCCGATGATCAGCGCGCCGATCACCGGGACGATGACGGCGGCAAGCCCAAGCGGTGTGTCCTCAAGCTTCAGGTCGGCAAGCGAGAACTGGCCGAAATAGGCGATGTTGGTGGCCAGCCGGATCAGCTTCAAAAGCGCGATGCCGGCAACCAGTCCGGCTGTCGCCACCACCACGGCAATGGCCGCGACGAGCAGCACCCTGGCGTCCGTGGTGAAATCACGCAGATGCTCCGGGTTCGAGTGAGGGGTCTTCATGGCGGGCTTTGCTTCCTGGCGGCGGGCCGAATGTGGATATGCGGCACGGTCGAAGCGGCCAGCCGGGCTTGTCGGTGGATATGTATCGTAACACGATATAAATATTCAAGTCGGTTTCGCCCGAAATCCGTTTGAGCTTTCGCCGGAAAACGAACACATGTCTGATATGTCGCAGCCACAAAAACCACGCCCCGCCATCAGCCAGGCCGATTACCAGCGGCTGTCGGAGTTTCGCTATCTGATCCGCCGCTTCCTCGAATTCAGCCAGGTCCAGGCGGAAGACGCCGGCCTGACCCCGCGCCAGCATCAGGCGCTGCTGGCGATCAAGGGATTCCCCGGCGGCGGCCCGGTGACGGTTGGCGACCTCGCCGAGCGCCTGCGCATCCGCCACCACAGCGCCGTCGAACTGGTCAACCGCCTCGGCGAGGCGGGGCTGGTTACACGGGATCAGGACAAGGACGACCACCGCCGCGTGCTGCTGCAGCTGAACGAGCGCGCCGACGATTGCCTGGCCGAACTGTCGGCGGTGCATCTCGACGAACTGTCGCGTATCGAACCGATGCTGCGGCGTCTGCTCGATCGAGATGGAGGGTAGTCGTATCGCCCAAAAAGCTTCAGCCTACTGCAGCGACTTCAGCAGATTGTCGATCGTGAACGGATTGGACTTCGGCTTGGCCGGCGGCGGATTGTCATTGGCCTGCGGCAGTGGCGCACGCTCCACCTTCGGAGGCTGCTGCGCGGCCTTGCGTTCGGCCTCAAGCCTTGCCTTTTCCTGCGCCGCGATGCGCACCGCCTCTTCCGCCTTCTGCCGCTCCTGCTTGTCGACCTGCGCCTTGGCCGCCTCGTCGGCGGCTTGCTGTTCGGCAGCGGCCTTGGCGTCGGCGTCCGCCTTGGCTTTGGCATCGGCGTCCGCCTTTGCTTTCGCCTCCGCGTCGGCCTGAGCCTTGGCATCGGCATCGGCTTTCGCCTGGGCATCCGCTTCGGCCTTGGCCTTGGCGTCAGCCTCGGCTTTCAGCCGTGCTGCTTCCTCCTGCTTGCGCAATTCCTCGGCGGCCTTATCCCGTTCGGTCTTCAACGCCGCGTAGTAGCGCACCTCGCGCCGAAGCCGCTGCTTTTCCAGCAACGCGGCCTGCATCGCCTCGACGCGCTGCTGCTCTTTCTCCAGCGCGCGCTGGGTCAGGAACTGCGCCAGCGGCTCACTGTCGAATGCTCGTTTGACCGCGCCGAACGGCCCCTCGGCGGTGAAATTCACGACCGGCTCGGAGCCGACCAGTGCCTCGTCGCCAGGCCGATAGGTGATCGCACCCTTGGCCGACACCGTGGCCGCGTTGAGATCCGCCGTGACGTCGGCGGACAAGGTCGCCGCCGGATTTTCCAGGCTGACCGGTGGCGCCCGCAGCGTGCCGCCGGCAACCGTGAAGGCTATGTCGGCATCGCCAGCGGCAAAGCTGCCGTCAGCGGCGATGTCGGGCGCAAAGCCGGCGGTCTTGGCCGCGTCGATGTCGCGCCCGATCGCATCCGCCTTGGCGAGGAACGCACTGAACGCATCTGGATTGACACCAGCAACTTTCACGCCCTTCAACGCCGCCGTGCCGGAGCCCGACAAGGCGGCCACCATCCCTTCGACCGATTTGCCGCTGCTTGACAGTGCCGTCGAGAAATCGCCGATGCCGCTGATGCCGGCATCCGGCAGCACGGTCGCCAGATCGGCGCCCGCCAGTTTCATCTGGCCAGAGAACAGGCCGGTGCCGTCATTGTTCTTCAGTTCGAACAGGCCGGTGAGCGCCCCGCCCAGCAATTTCGCCTTCAAATCCGAAACGCGGATGCCTTCCTGGTCGAGCTTGAGCGAGAAAGCGGCATCATAGGCGGTGGCGAACCGACCGGCGGCGAGCGCTGCCGTCGTCAGGTCCAGGTCGGCGGTGAACGGCAGGTTGGATTTCTGGCTGAACGGTGTCGCCGGCCACACGCCACCCTTGTTGGTTTCTTCCTTGTCGGCAAGAAAGGCGGAATCGCCGAACAGCGCCACCGCCATCGGATCGAGGTCGAGTTCGTCGAGCATCAGCGCCCCGGCCAGATGCGGCACGCCGGCCTTGCCGTCGACCCCCTCCTTTACATCGATATTGACGTCGCCGGACACCGCCGCTTCGTTGATGGCGCCGTTGAGTTCGTCCAGCACCAGCAGGCCGTTGCCATAGTCGCCCTGTGCCGAAAACGACGTCGACATGCCCGCCCCCATGCCCGGCAGGCCGATACCTGTCGTCATCAGCCATGGCTCGATGTCGGCGGCATCGAGGCTGAGCTTGCCCTTGGCGGCGAAGCCTTGCGGCGTATCGGCGATCGTCCCCTCGAAACCCGCCTTGAAGTCGTTGCCGGCAAGGCTGAAATTCGTCGTCAGGCCGCCACCAAGCGTTCCCTTGGCCTGAATGTCGGTGCTTGCCTCGCCCAGCATGCCGAGCGGCAGTGCCGGCAGGCCGTAGAGGGCCAGCAGCGTGGTGGCATCAGGGTTTTTGGCATTGAAGGTAAGCGCCACCGGCGCTTCGAGAAGCTTGTCCACCGCCCCCTTTCCCGACAGCGATGCGGAAAAGGCCGAGCCGCCGGCCTTGCCTTGTCCGCTCACCGCCAGGCCCGTGGTGCCGTCGCCATTGTCGGCCGCACTCGCCACGAGGTCGACACGCGCATCCTGGAACAGCTCGGGATAGGCTGCGGCACGGCTCGCCAGTCCCTTGAGCACGGCGCTGTCGGGATAATGCCGGGCGGCGACGTCGATCAGCGGCTTCAGATCGACGGCAACCACCGATGCATCGAGCTTGCCGGTCGGGCTCGCCGGGAAATCCTTGATCCTGCCGGTGGCGCTGATCGAGGCGCCGGCCAGCCCGCCCACCGACAGCCGGTCGATTTCGAGCAGCCCGTCGCGCAGCCTGAGCGCCGTGTCGACGGTATCCGCGGTCAACCCGCCAGCGTTGACCGGCCCTGCCTTGATCTGGAAATCGAGGTCGCGGTCGGCAAAGCGATTGGCGCCCTTGTCGCTGACGAAGATCGAGGCGAAGGCCGCCAGCCCGTCGACATCGAGGTCGCCCCCTTCGAGACGCATCAGCACTGAGGGCTTGGCATCGTCGGGCTGGCTGGAATCGATGCGGCCGGAAAACTTCGCCTTGCCCAGGATCAATTCGAGATCGCTGAAGGCCTGGCGCTTCTGCGAGAGGTCGACCTTGGCCTTGAAGCCGGCGGCAGGGAGACGGCGGATCGCCTCGTCGACATCCTTCGACAGCCAGGCGGCAAAGCCGGAGGGTTGCGCCACGGCCAGCAGCAGCGAGCCGTTGAAGCCGAAATGACCCTCCAAATTGAGCACGAGCATGCCATCGGCTTCCAACGTGGTGCGGCCGGGCAAGGTCGCGGCAAGCGATTTCACCGACCAGCCGCCATCGACCGGCTCGGCGGAAAGATGCACGTCGCGCACCGTGGTGTCGCCGACCACCACCGCCGGCAGCTTGACCTCGACAGTGCCGGGAATGGTCGGCCTCGGCATGTCGAGCAGCGCCTGCTCAAACGCCGCGATGCGCTGATCCAGCGTCAGACCGGCGCCGGCTTCGGCGCCCACCGCCTCGTCGAACTGCACCTGCGCGCCATTGGCCTCGATGGCGAAACTCGGCTTCAGCCCGAGATCGACAGAAGCCTTGCCGTCGGCGGTGTAGGGGTTGTCGAGCGGCCCGGTCTCGAAGCGGAATTCGTCGACGCCGAGTTTCTGGTGGTCGAGCGAAAATTTGCCGTTCAGCCGAAAGCCCGGATCGGGCTTGCCGGCGGAAACCCTCACCGTCTCGCCATCGGTGCCGCGCAGCTCGGCGCTGTTCTTGTCGGCACCGGAGATCTTGAACTGGCCGGAATAGGCGGCAGCGCCATTGACGATGCCGGCATTGCCGTCGGTTTCGATGACCAGCGGATAGGCGTCCGGATCGGCCTTCAGCCGAAGCCGCATCTGCCCGTTGCCTTCGGCCTTGCCGGTGGAGGCAGTGACCGTGGTGCGAAGACCGTCGAGCCGCAGCGTGCCGTCCATGCGCCATGGCCCGGCCAGAGACTTGGCCGAGATGGTCGAATTGATCTCGGAAAACAGGTGGCTGCGCCCGCCGGCGGCATGGCGCAGTTCGATCTGCCCTTCCGTCACCGTCAGCTTCTCGATCGAGATCTGATTGAGGTCGAAGGGAGAGGACGGCCGCATCGCCCAGTCGACGGTGCCGTCATTGGCGATATCGATGGTCGCTTTCGGCCGCACCAGCCGCATGTCGAAGATCAGCACTTCGCCGCGCAGGAAGGGCGCCAGTTCCGCATCCATCGAAAACGTCTCGACGGTCATGGCCGGCTGGCCATTGGGGCCGCCGGCGACCGCGACGTTCGAGAAGGTCACCGAGGGAAACGGCAACAGCCTTGCCGTGGCGTCGCCCTGCACGGTCACCTTGCGGCCGAGGATGGCGCTGGCCTCGCGCTCGAATTGGGCGCGGTAGCCGGTCCAGTCGATAAAATACGGCACCACCAGCGCCGCACACAGCACCAGCACAAAAAGGCCACCGAAGATCACGAACAGGCGAGCGAGCATCAGCTCCGAATGGGTTGATTGAAATTCTGCCGCACTCTACCCGCATCCGCGTGTCGATAAAGAGGCAATTCATCCAGTGTTGCGCGATGTCTCATCCGCAGTTGCGTGATATCGGGCGATCTGAAACAAATCCCGGCGAAGCGGAGAATTCGGATGTCTGGAAAGAACTGGGATCGCGTGCCGATCGATGCGCAAAGTGTCGACGCCCCGCTGTCGCTTTCGGCGGTCTTTCTTGTCGTCACCGTCGCCAGCGGTCAGACCGCGCTCGCCAAGATAGCCTCCGTGCTCGGCGGCCTCGATGATCTCGTCAAAACCGTCGGGTTCCGCGATCTTTCCGGGCGGCTTTCGTGCATTGCCGGCATCGGCCGCGATCTCTGGGATCGTCTTTCCCCAGATCGGCGACCGCTGGAACTGAAACCGTTTGCGCCGATCAAGGGTGCCGTTCATTCGGCGCCTTCGACCGCCGGCGATCTTCTCTTCCACATCCGCTCCGAGCGGCCCGATATGTGCTTCGAGTTCGAGCGCATTCTGCTCGACAATCTCGGTGATGCCGTGAACGTCGTCGACGAGGTTTCCGGCTTTCGGTACTTCGATGCGCGTGACCTGCTCGGCTTCGTCGACGGCACGGCCAACCCGACCGGGCTGGACCTTCCGGCCTCGGCACTCGTCGGTGATGAGGACGCCGACTTCGCCGGCGGCAGCTATGTCGTCGTCCAGAAATACCTGCACGATCTCCAGGCCTGGGCGCGCATTCCGACGCCCGAGCAGGAAGCGATCATCGGCCGCACCAAGATCGACAACATCGAAATCGATGATGACGACGCACCGCGCAAATCGCACAAGTCGCTGGCCACCATCGAGGATGCCGATGGCAACGAGTACGACATTTTGCGCGACAACATGCCGTTCGGCAGGCCGGGGCAAAAGGAGTTCGGCACCTATTTTATCGGCTACAGCAGGTATCTCTGGGTGATCGAGAAGATGCTGCAGCGAATGTACATCGGTGAGCCGCCGGGCGCTTACGACCGGCTGCTCGATTTCTCGACGCCGCACACCGGCACGACGTTCTTCGCGCCAACCCGCCCCATGCTGCAAACCCTTGTTGAGGGCGCATAGAAGACGCCTGCGACCGCACGTCAGGCCGGCGTCCCAACGATTTCACCCGGCGATTGTCAGAACCCTCAGCGTGCGTCGCGCTTTGCTTGCGCCACTTTGGCCGCCTTGCGCTGCCGGCCAAGCTCCATCGGTCGGACGAGGTCTTGCGCCCTCTGGTTTGCCACCGACCGTATCCCCTTGCGCGCGGTGCGCGAATTGAAAGCAGGGCCTTCCGGCGTCGCCCCTTGCTTCATGACAAATACCTTGCGCGCGTTTTCGATCAGCGAAACGCTGGCCGCCAGCTGCCGGCGCCGCTCGGCCTCTCCATTCAGCCGCCGCATGGCCATGGCCAGCACCGCCAGCTTTGTCTGCGAACCGCCATCGGACTTTGAGGGTGCAGCGCCTTTCGGCGCGCCCTTGCCGCGTATTTCACGACGGCGGCGGTGTGCTTGGGTCTGCGCCTTGTCGCGCCGCTCCCGCAACAGCTTGACCAGACCGGCAAGATCGCCGTCGGAAAGCTCCTGCACCGCCGGATGGTGCGACTTCTCCACCAATTCCTGTTCGTCAGCGCTCAGCGCACGTGCCGCTTCCTTGCGTGAAATCGCCATGGCATTCCTCCTCCGCTGGCACGCCTGAACGTTCCAGGCTCGCTGCCGAAGCTTCGAACCAAATGGTGGTGCGATCAAGGCACGGGAAATCCCTGAATGATCAACGTCGCCAAAGCCTATCGAGAAAACGAACCGGTTTGACGTCGCGCACAAGCGCCCGGTGTCCGGCAGTCTCCATCAACACGGTTAAAACCGCCCCCTCATGGAGGCTGGCCGAGAAACTCTCGGCAATGAATTCCAGCGTCGAATCGTGGAACGTCAGGATGAAATGCCTATAGCCTGAAAACAGGTCCGGCGTGTGAGACGAATGAACCCGATTTGCTCGTTCCAGGGAAGCGGTCCACAACGAGTTGAGAACTTCGAATGAGGAATAGGGCTGTAAACCCAGTCCATATAGCCGATGCCCGCTGATGGCTTCGTCATTCGGTGGGCCGAATTGAAGTGCTAGATATGGGTCTACTGTCAGGATCGCGACTGACTGATTGCCCGTTGTAGGCGAAATCGAGCGCGGATTCGTGCCATCAAATGATGGATCCGGAGTGTTGACGATATAGGCAATAAGCAACTTGCCTCCATCCGCAAACACGTGCGGAAGTGGCGCGCCAGCGGACGACGGTGGCACCTCGATCGGCAGCAACCTCTCGTCAGTCGACATCTAATGGCCTTCGCCGGGCAATATCTTGCCCGGGTTCATGATATCGAGCGGATCGAGCGCCTGCTTGATGGTGCGCATGATGTCGACGCCGTGGCCGAGTTCGTGGCGCAGGAAGCCGATCTTGCCCTGGCCGATGCCGTGCTCGCCGGTGCAGGTGCCATCCATGGCGATCGCCCGCATGTTGAGCCGCGCGACGAACTTTTCCGACAGCGCGATCTCCTTGGGGTCATCGACGTCCATCAGCACCAGCACGTGGAAATTGCCGTCGCCGGCGTGGCCGACGATCGGCGCGATCAGACCCATCTCGGCGATATCGGCTTCGGTTTCCATGACGCATTCGGCAAAGCGCGAGATCGGCACGCAGACATCGGTCGACAGGCCCTTGGCGCCAGGCCGCAGCGTCAGCGACGACCAGTAGGCGTCATGCCTGGCCTTCCACAGTTTGGTGCGCTCCTCGGCGACGCTGGTCCACAGGAACGGCCCGCCGCCATTCTCCTCGGCGATCATGCCAAAAGTCTCGGCCTGTTCGGCAACCCCGGCATCGCTGCCGTGAAACTCGACGAACAGGCACGGGCTTTCGGGATAGTCGAGCTTCGAATAGTTCTTCATCGCCCGCATCTGCAGCGCGTTGACCAGTTCGATGCGCGCCACCGGGATGCCCATCTGGATCGTCGCGATGACCGCGTTGCAGGCGGCCTCGACGCTCGGAAACGGGCAGACGCCGCCGGAGATCGCCTGCGGGATGCCTTGCAGCTTCAAAGTCAGCGAGGTGATGATGCCGAGCGTGCCTTCCGAGCCGACCAGCAGCCGCGTCAGATCATAGCCGGCCGAGCTCTTTTTCGCCCGCTTGCCGGTCGTCACCGTCTCGCCGTCGGCCATGACGGCGGTCAGCGACAGTACGTTCTCACGCATCGTGCCGTAGCGCACCGCGTTGGTGCCGGAGGCCCGCGTCGCGGCCATGCCGCCCAGCGAGGCATTGGCGCCGGGGTCGATCGGAAAGAACAGTCCGGTGTCGCGCAGGTGCCGGTTCAAATCCTCGCGGGTGACACCGGGTTCCACCGTGCAGTCGAGATCTTGCGGATTGATCGCCAGGATACGATTCATGCGCGACGTGTCGACGGATATGCCGCCGCCCGGCGCGTTGGTGTGGCCCTCCAGCGAAGATCCGACGCCGAAGGCGATCACTGGCACGCGGTGCGCGGCGCAGGCCCGCACGATCTCCTGCACCTCGGCGGTCGTCTCCGGAAACGCGACGCCGTCAGGCGCCTGCGTCGGAATATAGGTGGTGGTGTGGGCATGCTGCGAGCGGATCGCCTGGCCGGTTTGGAATCGCTCGCCGAGCTGCTGCTTGAGGATGCCGAGCACCGCCGCGATGCCTTCCTCGTTGCGTTCGACCGGGTTGAGGTCGCTCAGAGCCATGAATTCCTCCGCGAATGGACCAGCGTCCACGCTTGTTATGCGTCTATGGATGCGTAGTCTTACCCGCCACGCTCTGTCCAGCGCCAGAACAAGGAAGTTTCGATGCCCATCCCCACTCCCTTCGTCTCGAAACCCATGGACATCGAGAAGGACTGGATCGATTACAACGGCCATCTCAACATGGCCTATTACAACGTGCTGTTCGACCGCTGCTCGGACGACGCTTTCGAGGCAATGGGCATGGGACCGAACTATGCCAGGGATCGCCGCCTCACCATCTACACGGCCGAAGTCCATGTCTGCTACGTGCAGGAACTGCATCTCGAGCACAAGGTCACGGTCTCCTTCCAGCTTATCGACCACGACGACAAGCGGCTGCGGGCCTATCAGGAAATCCGCCATGTCGACGGCTGGCTGGCCGCGACGTCCGAATCGCTGTCGCTGCATGTCGACATGTCCGGGCCGAAGGTGGCGCCCTTCCCCGCCGATGTGCTGGCCAGGGTCGAAGCCATGCGCGCCGCCCATTCGGCACTGCCGATGCCGGAACGGGCCGGCCGCTCGATCGGCATCAAACGCAAATAGGGCGAAGCCGATACTTCTCGTTTCCGGCTTCAAAGCCACACCGGCAATCTAAAATCGCAGAACCCTCCCATCGGCCGGCAGCAGTGCTTGAAGCGGCGCGGCGCCCTCGTTAACCTTACCAAGGTTTTAACGGGAACAAGCCATTTGAGCCGTTGCGCGACTCAGCGGGTCGGTCGAAAACGATCCGCATCGAGGTAGCGACACGGGCGGCGCGGCGCCGGTTCGAGGAAAGTGCATGAAAACCGACATCAAGGTCGAGGTGGACAGGCTGGCTGCCGATCCGCGCATCACCGACTACGATTTCTGGCGCTCGCTCAAGAACGTCAACAACGAGATCTTCCACATCGCCAACAACAACGAGCCGATCCCGTTCGACATGATCCGCTGGCGCGCCATCCTGAAGCAGGCGCGCATGAAGCGCGGCCACGCATAGCTCTTCGAACGGAACAATCCCCTAGATCAAGCTTGGCGCCTCAACGCCGACAGGGCCGAGCGCGCCACCACCGGCGACGACTGGATGATCGCCGTATTGGTCATCGCATAAGGAATGATGCGGTCGATCACCCGCTCGAGTTCGGCCACCGAGCCGACATGCGCCAGCGCGATGAAACAATCCTCTCCGGTCACCCGGTCGCATTGCACGATCTCCGGCAGTTCGCGGATGATCTCGGCCACCACAGTCAACCGCCCCGGCACCGGCCGGATGCGCAGCCATGCCGACAGCGGCAGGCCGAGTGCCGCCGGGTTGATCCTGACCGAATAGGCCTCGATGACGCCGCTTTCCTGCAGCCGCTTGATGCGCTCTGCCACGCTCGGCGCCGACAGGCCGACCGAGCGTGCCAGTTCCGCCGTGCTGGTGCGCGCGTCCTTTTCCAGCAGACGCAGGATCTTCACGTCAGCGGCATCGAGATCGGCTTTTTCAGTTCGAAGGCGTTTCATGAAAAATTCCTTGCTTCAGGGAGAAAGACCGCCGAAAAGCTGCTCATCATCCATATAAACAGATATATCCGCCTGCGATACTGATCCGAATGGATGATCAAACGCAAGCTCTCGCGGCGAGCCCTGCCCTCGGCAACTCCACCCTGGGCAGGCTGACGGAAAAAATGCCGCCGCATGTCTGGTTCGGCGTCAGCGCGGTCTTCCACTATCTCGGGCCGGCATTCGCCGTGCTGCTTTTCCCGCATGTCGGCGTGCTCGGCATGGCGTGGCTGCGCATCGCCACGGCAGCACTCATCTTCGCACCGCTGACCCGCCCATGGCGAAGCTTCGCCCGCGCCGATCGCTCGACGCGGCTGCTGTTGCTGGCCTTCGGCGCCTGCCTGGCGGTGATGAACTGTTCGTTCTACCTGGCACTCGACCGCCTGCCGATCTCACTGGTGGCGGCGATCGAATTCGTCGGCACCATCGGCGTCGCGGCGGTCGGCCTCAGGAGCCCGCGCAATCTTGCCGCCCTTGCCGTCGCCGTCGCCGGCACCTTGCTGCTCATCGACGTCAGATGGTCCGATGATCCCATCGGGCTGTTCTGGGCCTTCCTCAACGGCGCGCTGTTTGTCGGTTACATCGTGCTCGGCCACCGCGTCGCCGCGTCAGGCGCCGGCATCGCCGGCCTGGGTGCCGCCATGGCGATCGCTTTCGTGGTCGTGCTGCCGATCGGCTTCACCGATGCGCTGCCGGCCTTTTTCTCGCCGCCGCTGCTGTTCGCCGCCATCGGCGTCGGCATCTGCTCCTCTGTCATTCCTTACATCTGCGACCAGCTCGCCATGTCGCGGCTGCCGCGCGCCAGCTTCGCGCTGATGCTGTCGCTGCTGCCAGTCACCGCGACGCTGATCGGCGTGATCGTGCTGCGCCAGATTTTAAATTTTACCGATTGCCTCGGCATTGCGCTGGTGGTCGCCGGCGTCGCCTTCCACAAGCCTGCATCGGCCGGCTAGTTCCCGAGGCCTCGGTTCTCGGTTTCTGCGAACTGCGACAAGAAGGCTCAAGATTGAACCAAATCGGCGTCTGATCCGTTGTCACCCACGAAAATGGCTTGGAGTGACAGAATGGATTGGAAACGGACCAGGGAGCCTGCCGACGCATGGCACATGACGGACGATCTGCACGTCGAGCACGGCAAGGGCGATCCGTTCGCGGCGGCTATTCGCGCCACCCGCATGTCGATGATCATCACCGATCCCCGGCAACCGGATAACCCGGTCGTTTTCGCCAATGACGCTTTCCTGCGACTGACCGGATATGAACGTCATGAGGTTCTGGGCAAGAACTGCCGCTTCCTGCAGGGACCGAAGACCGACAAGGCCGCTGTTGAACAGATACGCGCAGCGATCGAGGAAGAAACCGACGTCAGCGTCGATATCCTGAACTACCGCAAGGACGGCTCGACCTTCTGGAACGCGCTCTACATCAGCCCCGTCTCGAACGACAAAGGCGATTTGCAGTTCTTTTTCGCATCGCAGCTCGACGTCTCGGATCGCAAACACTCGGAGAGTCGCATCAGCGCGGACAAGGACCGCTTCGAAAAGGCGGTGAAGGAACGCACCGCTGAACTGGAAGCCGCCCTCGAAGCGCAGACCACCTTGCTGCACGAGGTCGACCACCGGGTGAAAAACAACCTGCAGATGATCTCTTCCCTGATCATTATGCAGCGGCGGACCACACGGGACGAAGCAACCAGGCGTTCGTTGACCACCATGCTGGAGCGCATCGAAGCCCTGAGCACCGTGCATCGGCGGCTTTATCAGTCGAAGGACGTCAGCAAGTTCGATGTGGCGGATTTCGCCAAGGATTTGGTGACGGACCTGCTGACGGCGTCGGGGCGCGCTGAGATCAGTCCGGCTCTCGACCTGCAACCGATCGTCATTTCCGCGGAGAAGGCAACGCCCGTCGCTCTGATGGTCAACGAACTCGTCACCAATGCTCTCAAGCATGCCTTCAAGTCCAAGCCCGACGGAATGTCGGCCGGCCGCCTGGGCATCAAGATGAGCCAGCCCGACGGCCACTTGAATATCGAGGTGTCGGACGACGGCGTCGGCATGGCCGACGCCAACGGCGATGCCTCGTTCGGCATGCGGCTGATCAAGTCGCTCGCCCGCCAGTTGCGTGCCGAGATTGAATGGCGCGACACCGGCCCCGGCACGAAGGTCGTTATCTCGATCCCGAACGAACCCCAGGAAAAAGGGAATGTGTCATGATTGAGCCGCTCAAGGTCCTGATCATCGAGGATGAAGCGCTGCTGGCAATGGAGCTGGAGAGCCTTGTCGAGGATGCCGGCCACAGCGTCGTCGGCTGGGCGACCTCCTCGGCGGAAGCCATGGCCATGGCGGATGCGACCGAAGCCGACATCGCCTTCGTCGACATCCACCTGAGTGACGGGCCATCCGGCATCGACGTGGCCAAGTACATAGGCGAAAGGAAGAGTTCGACGGTGGTGTTCATGACCGCCAATCCGAAGCGCATCCCCGATCATTTCGCCGGCGCGATCGGCGTCATAGCCAAGCCCTACACGATGAACGGGCTGACGTCGGCGTTGCGGTACCTGCAGGAAGGCGTGCGCCGCCCGCCCCCCGTTTCGGCGCGGCCGGCCGGCTTCACCCTGTCGCCGGCCTTCGAGACCGCCTGGGCGCCGGCGGCATGACGGCTGAACTCATTTCAGTTCTTCCCGAAGGAAGGCGATCGTGCGTCCCCAGGCGAGGTCGGCCGCCTTCTTGTCGTAGCGCGCTGCCGAGGTGTCGTTGTTGAAGGCATGGTTGGCGCCTTCATAGACATAGACCGTGTATTCGACATGCGCCGCGTCCAGCTCCTTCTTGAAGGCGTCGATGCCGGCATTGATGCGCTCGTCCAGTCCGCCATAGTGCAGCAGCAAGGCCGCCTTGATCCTGGATACATCGGCGGCCTTCGGCTGCATGCCGTAATAGGCAACGCCGGCACTGAGATCGGGGGCGTTGACGGCCAGCATGTTGACCGTGCCGCCACCCCAGCAGAAGCCGATAGCGCCGACCTTGCCGTTGCCGTCCTTGTCGCTCTTGAGGAAAGCGACGGTCGCAACACCATCGGCGATGGTCTGCGCCGGATCGAGCTTGGCGAACATGTCGCGCGCCTTGTCTTCGTCGGTTGGCGTGCCGCCGAGCGGCGACAGGAAATCCGGCGCCAGCGCCACGAACCCCTCCAGCGCCACGCGCCGCGCCACGTCGCGGATATGCGGGTTGAGCCCTCTGTTCTCATGCACGACGATGACAGTACCGAGCTTGCCCGTCTTGTCCGCCGGCTTGACCAGATAGCCCTTCATCTCGCCGCTGCCGCCGGGATAGCTGATGTCCTCACCCTTCACCCGCGGATCGTTGTCGGCGACAACAGCCGCTTGCGCCGAATTCGCCGCCAGAAGCGGCGCGATCGCGGCCGCCGCCGCACCCGATCCGGCAAGCCGGGTCAACTGCTCCATGAACCGGCGGCGGTCGAGCGTCAGATGCGTATATTCGTCATAGGCGTCGATCATCGCCTGGGTGATGGCGGGCTTGGCGTCGGGTTTCGTCATGGATAGATCCTCTGCTTCGGGCTTTAATTCCCAGCTACATAGGGACCAAGCCGGCATGATCCAGTCGAGCACTCATCGCGGCCGCCGATTGCCTCAGGGCGTATGCCGCCGGCCGCGCCCGGGCAAGTAAAGCCGGCGCCATGCGCGGCCATGTCATCACTTTTTGGTCATTGGCGATAAATCCTGCTGGCGCTGCCACAATAGTGAGGGAAGGTGGCTATCGACGGTATCTTGACCGCGTGCCTAGACGTCAGACCCAGAAGGAAGCGATGACCATGACCATGCCTTCCCCGATCCTCGCCAGCGCGCTCGTCCTTGCGGCGGCCGCCGCTTTGGCCCTGCGCGCGATGGTTGCGAGTGCAGGCCGACGATCGTTGATCAGGGTCCGCACTGAGCGGAACCGCAACACGAAAACCCAAGGTTGAGGTGACGCCATGAACGTCCAGGACATCGTCAACACCGTTTCGCAGAAGGCGGGCCTCGACCAGGCGACGACGGAGAAAGTCGTCGGCACCATTTTCTCGGTGCTTGAACACGAGGCGGAAGGCACAAGCGCCTCGGCGTTCTTCGCAAAGATCCCCGGCGCCGACGACCTTGCCCATCAATATGACGTGATGGCCGCCGCTCCGGCCGGCGGCGGCGGTTTTCTGTCGTCGTTGCAGGGCGCGCTTGGCGGCGTTCTCGGCGAGAAGGCCGGCGCGCTGATCAACGGCATCGCCGCGCTCAAGGCATCCGGGCTCGACATGGCGCAGATCCAGAAGGCCGGCGCGACGCTGATCCAGCAGGCCGAAGCCGCCGCCGGCCCCGACCTGACCAACAAGGTGCTCGGCTCGGTGCCCAGCCTGAAGGGCCATCTAGGGATTGGCTGATCGACCACGGGTCGATCGGAAGATTTGCCGCCCCTGATCGACCAGCCGGGCACTTCTCCCCGTCAGTATCCGGGGAAAAGATACCGGCACAGATGAGGGGCGGCGCGACCTCTGAAAGATCGCGTTACCCTGTCGCCCCTACTTCGGCAGCGCGTAGGCCATCACATAGTCCCCAGGCTTGGTGCCGACCGAACCGTGGCCGCCGGCGACGATGACCACGAACTGGCGGCCGTCGGCCACCGTATAGGTCATCGGCGTCGATTGCCCGCCGGCCGGCAGCCGCGCCTGCCACAGCTGCTTGCCCGACGTCAGGTCGTAGGCGCGCAGATAATCGTCGACCGCGGCCCCCAGGAAGGCGACGCCACCGGCGGTGATCATCGGCCCGCCGATGCCGGGCACGCCGACCTTCAGTGGCAGCGGCAGTGGCGTCATATCGTAGACGGTGCCGTTGCGGTGCTTGTAGGCGATCTTGCCGGTCCTGAGATCGGCGCCGGCGACATAGCCCCAGGGCGGCGCCTGGCAAGGAATCCCAAGCGGCGACAGGAACGGCCCCATCACCACCGCATAGGGCGCGCCCTCGTTGCGGTTCAGCCCCTGCTCGCTGCCGCGCCCTTCGTCCGGCGGCGGCACCTGATCGCGCGGGATCAACTGCGATTTGAACGCCAGGTAGGTCGGCATGCCGAACAGCACCTGCCGGACCGGGTCGACTGCGACGCCACCCCAGTTGAAGGTGCCGAAATTGCCGGGGTAGATCAGCGAACCCTGGACGGAAGGCGGCGTATAGCGCCCCTCATAGCGCAGGCCCTGGAATTCGATCCGGCAGGCCAACTGGTCGAACATGGTTAGGCCCCACATGTCGGCGCCGGTCAGCGGCTTCGGCATGAAGGTGAGATCGGAGACCGGCTGCGTCGGCGCTGTGTGGTCGCCTTCGATCGCGCCGCCGGGCGCCGGCACTTCGTTGACCGCAATGACCGGCTCGCCGCTGCGGCGGTCGAGCACATAGAGATCGCCCTGCTTGGTCGGTCCGACCAGCGCCGGCACCACCGTGCCGTCGGGTTTGGTGATGTCGATCAGGCTCGGCTGCGCCGGTACGTCCATGTCCCAGAGATCGTGGTGCACGGTCTGCCGCACCCATCGCACCTGTCCGGTGTTGAGGTCGAGCGCGGTGATCGACGACGAGAACTTCTCGACATTGGCGCTGCGCCCGGCGCCGAGCTGGTCCGGCGTCTGGTTGCCGAGCGGCACGTAGAGCAGACCGAGCTTCTCGTCGGCGCTCGGCGTCGACCACATGTTGGGCGAGTTGGCGGTATAGGTCTGGCCGGCCGCCAGCGGCGTCGTCTGGTCCGGATTGCCGGAATCCCAGTTCCACACCAGCGCGCCGGTGGCAGCGTCATAGGCGCGGATGACGCCGGACGGCTCCTGCGTCGAATAATTGTCGTTGACCGCGCCACCGACGATGATCTTGCCGCCTGAGATCAGAGGGGCCGAGGTCGAGTAATAATAGCCCGACTTCGGATAGGGCATGTTGGTCAGAAGGTTCAGCGTGCCGCCCTCGGCGAAAGCCGGACAGATCTGCCCGTTGGCGGCGTCGAGCGCGATCAGCCGCGCGTCCGAGGTCGGCAGATAGACGCGGGTCGCACAGGGCTGCCCGGCGGCGCCGGCGGCATCGGCGTAATAGGCCACGCCGCGGCAGGTCTGGTGCTGGCGGTCCTTGTCGAGCTTGACCTTGGGATCGAAGCGCCATTTCTCCTTGCCGCTCGCGGCATCGATGGCAATGGCGAAATTGTGCGGCGTGCAAATGTAGAGCGTGTCGCCGATTTTAAGCGGCGTCACCTGGTAGGTGGTCTCGCCGACATCGTCGGGACCCTTCACATCGCCGGTCTGGTAGGTCCAGACGGGCTGCAGCTTGGCGACATTGTCCGGTGTGATCTGGTCGAGCGGCGAATAGCGCTGGCCGAACTGCGTGCGGCCGTAATAGTGCCATTCGCCGGCCGGCACATCATTGCCGAGATTGGCGTTGGCGACCACCTTGTCGGTGCCGAGTTCGCCGGCAATGTCCTTCGGATCCGAAGTCATCGAATAACCGGCGACGGCCAGTGATGCCAGCACGGCAAGGATCAGCGGCGCGCGTGCGTCAGGGCCGACAAGACCCCGCCTCGCCCACGGCGTCAGCAGCCACAAGGCGAGAAGCACGATGATGCCGCCGCGAGGCCCGAGTTCCCACCAGTCGAAGCCGGTTTCCCAGACCGCCCAGGCCAACGTGCCGAGCACGATCACCGCGTAGAGCCACAGTGCGGTGGACCGGCGCCGGTAGAGCAGCCAGGCGGCGATCAGGAAGGCAAGGCCGGCAACGACATAGTACCAGCTGCCGCCCAGCATCGCCAGGCGGATGCCGCCGCCGCCGAGTGCCAGGCCGATGAGGAAAAGAATGAGGGAAGTGATGGTGACAGCCAAGATGATACTCCTTCGACTGTTGCGCTTCGCGGCGCGGCCATGGCAACCCGGCATTGCGTCGCTGCCCGAAGCACAACTTTCTCCCGACGGTCCCGCCTGTCAAGCACGGGCCTCAAGCGCAGGTGGTAATGGTCCATCGCAATTGGGACAACATCACCGCGGTGAGAGCGCAGGGCAGCAATCGGGCACTTTAGCGGAACAAAACGTAGACAGTTCTGGTCTTTCCCCACCGAATCACTACATTCGGGGCAATGTCCGGCTTTTCCGAAGACATGCCCTTTTTCGACGAACCCAATGCGCGGCCCACGGCCCCGTCGGGCATCGCCGCGCGCGCCATGGCTGCCCGCAGCGGCCATAACGATGCGCGCGACTATCTCAAGGGGCTGAACCCCGAGCAGCGGCTGGCGGTGGAAACCACCGAAGGGCCGGTTCTGGTGCTGGCCGGAGCCGGCACCGGCAAGACCCGCGTGCTGACCACCCGCATCGCTCACATCCTTTCAACCCACAAAGCTAAGCCCTGGGAAATCCTCGCGGTGACCTTCACCAACAAAGCCGCGCGCGAGATGAAGATCCGCATTGGCGTGCTGATCGGCGAAGGCAATGTCGAGGGCATGCCATGGCTCGGCACCTTCCACTCGATTGGCGTGAAGCTGCTTCGCAGACATGCCGAACTCGCCGGTTTGCGCTCCGACTTCACCATCCTCGACACCGACGACGTCGTGCGGCTGATCAAGCAGCTGATCCAGGCCGAAGGTCTGGACGACAAGCGCTGGCCGGCCAAGCAGTTCGCCCAGATGATCGACGGCTGGAAGAACAAGGGGCAAGGCCCGGCCGACATCGCCGAGGGCGACGCCCGCGCCTTCGCCAACGGCAAGGGCCGCGAACTCTACAAGGCCTATCAGGAGCGGCTGAAGACGCTGAACGCCTGCGATTTCGGCGACCTGCTGTGCCACCCGATCCGCATTTTCCGCGCCAATCCGGATGTGCTGAAGGAATACCACAAGCGCTTCAAATACATCCTCGTCGACGAGTACCAGGACACCAACACCGCCCAGTATATGTGGCTGCGCCTCCTGGCGCAAAGGCCGCAAGGCAAGCCGATCTCCCCCCTTGAGGGGGAGATGTCCGGCAGGACAGAGGGGGGCGCCTCGCGCCGACAGGCTGGAGGGACAGCGCCCCCCTCTGTCGCCTCCGGCGACATCTCCCCCTCTAGGGGGGAGATCGGGCGCTCTTCGACTGACACCCGCGCCACCGTAAACATCTGCTGCGTCGGCGACGACGATCAGTCGATCTATGGCTGGCGCGGCGCCGAAATCGACAACATCCTGCGCTTCGACAAGGATTTTCCCGGCGCCACCATCATCCGGCTCGAGCGCAACTACCGCTCGACCGCGCACATCCTTGGCGCCGCCTCCCACCTCATCGCCCACAATGAGGGCCGCTTCGGCAAGACGCTGTTCACCGACCGCAACGATCCCGAGGACGGCAAGGTGCATGTCCATGCCGCCTGGGATTCCGAGGAGGAAGCCCGCGCCGTCGGCGAGACCATCGAGACCTACCAGCGGCAAAAGCACAATCTCAACGACATGGCGATCCTGGTCCGCGCCTCCTTCCAGATGCGGGAGTTCGAGGATCGCTTCGTCACGCTCGGCCTCAACTACCGCGTCATCGGCGGCCCGCGCTTCTACGAGCGCATGGAAATCCGCGATGCACTGGCCTTCTTCCGCGTCGTCGCCCAAGGGGCCGATGACCTCGCCTTCGAGCGCATCGTCAATGTGCCCAAGCGCGGCCTGGGCGAAGCCACCATCCGCCAGATCCACGACACGGCGCGTGCGCTGCGCATCCCGATGCTGGAGGCCGCCGCCAAGCTCGCCGAAAGCGACGAGCTGAAGCCGAAGCCGCGCGCCGCACTGCGCGAGGTCGCGGCCAATTTCGAGCGCTGGCAGAAGGCGCTGGAAACCACGCCGCACGCCGAACTCGCCGAGACCATTCTCGAAGAGAGCGGCTACACCGACATGTGGAAGAACGATCGTTCGGTCGAAGCGCCCGGCCGGCTGGAGAACCTGAAAGAACTGATCCGCTCGATGGAGGAGTATGAGTCGCTGCGCTCCTTCCTCGAACATGTCGCACTGGTCATGGATGCCGAGCAGAACGCCGGGCTCGACGCCGTCTCGATCATGACGCTGCATTCGGCCAAGGGCCTCGAATTCGAGACCGTCTTCCTGCCCGGCTGGGAGGAAGGCCTGTTCCCGCACCAGCGCGCGCTGGATGAAGGCGGCCGCTCCGGGCTGGAGGAAGAGCGCCGCCTCGCCTATGTCGGCCTGACCCGGGCCAAGAAGAACCTGCATCTGTGGTTCGTCTCCAACCGCCGCATCCACGGCCTGTGGCAGTCGACCATTCCGTCGCGCTTCCTCGACGAACTGCCGGAAGCCCATGTCGAAGTCGCCGAAAGCGGCAACAGCTACGGCGGTTATGGCAATTCCTACGGTGGCGGTTCTTTTGCTTCCGGCCGCGGTGGGCAGGGCGCGGGACGGCAAAACCCCTATGGCGCCTCGCGCTTCGACACTGTCGGCGCCGACAGCGAAAAATCCGGCGCCTTCTCCAACACCTATGCGACGCCGGGCTGGCAGCGCGCGCAGGCCAACCGCACCGAGGCGACCGACCGCAACTGGGGCTCGCGCTCCGGCCACCAGGTCGAGCGCATCGGCTATGGCGAGACGGACAGCGGCTACGGCGCCGGCCGCACCTCGGTCAAGGGCCGCACCATCGATGGCGAACTGGTCGCCAAATCCGTCGCCGACAAGCCATCGCC
Source organism: Mesorhizobium sp. LMG17149 (assembly GCF_024518695.1). NCBI lineage: Bacteria > Pseudomonadati > Pseudomonadota > Alphaproteobacteria > Hyphomicrobiales > Phyllobacteriaceae > Mesorhizobium > Mesorhizobium sp. LMG17149. Next base: position 467,281 of record NZ_JANIFL010000006.1, on the reverse strand, counting down.
CTTCAACGTCGGCGACCGCGTCTTCCACCAGAAATTCGGCAACGGCAACATCTCGGCCATCGAAGGCAACAAGCTGACCATCGACTTCGACAAGGCCGGCCAGAAACGCGTTCTGGACGGGTTTGTCGCGGCGGTGTGAAGATGGCGTTTTCCCGCGGACAGCTCCCACCTTCGTCATCCACGGGCGGAGCAGGAGCGAAGCGACGTCGCGGAGACCCGAGGATCCATGCCGTGACCTTGGCCGTGGAGTGCAGCTGAGCAGAATTCTCCACCGTAGTGACGCGTTGAAGTCGCGGCATGGATCCTCGGGTCTGCGCTGCGTCGCTACGCTCCTTGCTTCGCCCGTCGATGACGAAAACGATGAGCGCCGGCGCCAATCGTCAAGGCATGCGGTCCGCCAACGAAACAGCCCTCACCTGTACCGCGCCTGGTTCCACTTATGCCCCAGCAGCGACAGGATGATGATCAGGCCGTTGAAGAACTGCACGTAGAAGCCGCTCAACCCCGCCGCGACGACGCCGGTCTGGATGAAGGACACGGTGACGGCGCCGATCGCTCCACCGACCACGGTGCCGATGCCGCCCCAGGTCGGCGTACCGCCGACGAATACCGAGGCCAACACCGGGAGGAGATAGCCGTCGCCGGCCGTCGGCCACCAGGTGAAGTTGATCATCACCGAGAAGGTGCCGGCGAGCGCCGCTCCGATGCCGACGAAGACGAACACTTTCACCCGCACGCGCTTGACGTCGATGCCCATCTGCTGGGCGCTGTCGGGATTGTCGCCGACCACCCTCACCTGCGCACCGAAGCGGTGGCGGTTGTAGAGCATCGCCGACAGCACGACGAAGCCGATGGCCCAGAAGATCTGCACCGGAATGCCCAGGAGCTGGCTTGAGAAGATCGTGTAGGCCCAGCTGTCGCTGAGGCTGGTCAGCGCCATCGACTTGCCTTCGTTGATGATCTGGATCAGGCCGCGCAGCAGGAAATTCATGCCGAGCGTGGCGATCAGCGACGACAGCCCGCCATAGACCACCAGCGACCCGACCAGGAAGCCGAGCAGCATGCCGGTGACGAGTGCGGCGGCGATGCCGAGGAACGGATCGTAGCCGGCCTGCACGACCAGCGCGAAAACCCATGAGGCAAAACCCATCGTCGCCGGAAACGACAGGTCGATCTCACCGCAGGTGACGACGAAGACCAGCGGCACCACCACGAACAGCGCAACGGGGAGCGTGGTCAGCACCGAGCGGTAGAGATACCAGGTGGTGAAGACGGTCGGGTTGGCGATCATGAACACCGTCATCATGACGATGAACACGGCGAGCGTGCCGAGCGCGGCACGGTTGTCGAGGATGAAGCCGCGCATCCAGTGATCGGAAGGGTGTTTCCACTCTTTCTGGGCACTGGGGCGGGCAATGCCGGCGGACGGCTCGTGCAGATCTGGCTCCATGGTCTTGCTCATCGTGCTCTCTGCTCCGCGTCGCCGGCATCGTGCAGTCCGGCCAATCCGCCGGGATGCGCGACCTCTTCCATGAAGTTGATGAGATCTTCGGCCGACTTGACCTCGCTGCGGTCGGTCGTCAGTGCGACCTTGCCGCGATCCAGCACGACGAAGCGATCGGCGATGTCGAAGACATGATGGATGTTGTGGCCGATGAACAGGATCGAGCGGCCGCTCGCCCGCACCTGGCGCACGAAATGGAACACCTTGGCGGTTTCGGTCAGCGACAGCGCCGTCGTCGGCTCGTCGAGGACGATCAGCTCGGCCTGCTTGTAGATGGCGCGGGCGATCGCCACGCCCTGGCGTTCGCCGCCCGAAAGCTGGCCGACGATCGACTGCGGCGTGAACACTTTCGAGGTGAAGCCGATCTCGCGCATCAGCCGGCTTGCCTCCTCGATCTCCTTGTTGACCCTGAGAAAGCCCAAGAAGCCGGTCAGCTCTCGGCCCATGAAGATGTTGCGGACGATGGTCTGCTGCACGGCCAGCGCCCGGTCCTGGAACACCGTCTCGATGCCGGCCTCGCGGGAACGCGCGGCGCTCCATCCGGTCACCGGCTTGCCGCGCACGAGGATTTCGCCGCTGGTCGGCTTGACCACGCCGGACAGGATCTTGATCAGCGTCGACTTGCCGGCGCCATTGTCGCCGAGCAGGCCAACGACCTCGCCGCGGTCGACGCTGAGATTGACCCCGCCCAGTGCATAGACCTGGCCATAGGATTTGCTGATGTCGCGCAGTTCGATGAGGCGTTCTGCCATCGGATCCTCGCTTTGATTGTCTCGTGCCGGCTGCGTCGCCAGCGGTCCCGCCGGCCGGGGCCTGAGATCCCGGCCGGCGGCTTGGGAGGTCAGCGCAGCGCCTGCTTGGCGAGCTCAGCGACGATCTCGTAATTCTCGGGCGTGACGAAGCCGGCGCCGGTGTCGACATTCATCGGCGCCAGCCCCAGCACCACCTGCTGGCAGAGGCTGAGGATCGGCAGATAGCCCTGCAGGAACGGCTGCTGGTCGGCGGTCAATTGCACCCAGCCGCCCTTGAAGCCTTCGACGATCTGCGGGCTGGTGTCGAAGCCGAAATTGAAGATCTCGCCCGCCTTGCGTCCGGCCGCCTGCATATAGGTCGAGACATTGCCGAGCATCTGCCCGCCGGGATAGCCGACCGCCTTGACGTCGGGATTGTTGAGCAGCGCCGCGGTGATCACCGGAATGGCCAGATTGGGATCGGACGCCCATTCGCCGCTCGGCGGCGAGGACAGCTGGATGACCTCGACGCCGGCCTCCTTGAGCGCCGCCACCGTGCCGCGCTCGCGGGCGCCGCGGCTTTCGTTTTCGAACGGACCGATCATGATCGCCTTGTCGCCGGCCTTCAGCTTGCCGAGCTTGAACGCCTCGGCGCCGAGCGCGCGGCCCTGCTGTTCCTGCTGGGCGCCGACATAGCCACCGCCGAACGCTTCCACCACCTTCGGCACCGGCACGTTCTGGTACATCATCTTGATGCCGTCCTTGTGCGCCTGTTCGGCGAGCGGCATGATCGACGCGTCGCCCGGATGGCCCATCATGGCGATGCCGTTGGGCTTGACCGCGACGGCCTCGCGCAGTTGCTGCACCATCTTTTCGATGTCCCACTGGGAGAAGATGTAGTCGACCTTCGGCCCGAGATCGGCCTCTGCCTGCTTGGCGCCATTGTAGACGATGGTGCCGAAAGCGTCGCCCTCGGCGCCGCCGACGAAGAAGCGGATGTGGACGTCCTTGCACCATTTGGCGTCGAGCGCCTGCGCGGGCAAGGTGGAGATCGCAGCGGCAAGCATCGTGGCGGCGGCCACGACGGTCGAGCGCAGAACTGTCCTTCTCATCGTCATGCTCATGCACTTATCCTCCCTTTTTGTCCTCGCAAGCGAGGGTTCGACATTCGCTTCGGCAATGTGCGTTGCAGACATCCCGGCCGGCTCCTCCCGCCGGCCGATCCTCACATCGGGTTCGGCAGGTAGCTGGCCCCTCCCCGGCATTGCTTGAGATATTCCAGCGCCCGCACCTGGCCAGTGATCTCAAGGTCGCCGCGATAGACCGGGTCGTGCCAGCCTTCGATATCGATGGCCCCCTTGTAGCCGGCCAGCCGCAATTCGCTGATCACCCGCGTCCAGTCGCTGTCGCCGAAGCCCGGCGTGCGCATCTGCACGAAGGGCAGCCGGCCGAACACGCCATGCTCGCGGATGACATCCCAGCGCACCGTCGCGTCCTTGCCGTGGACATGGAAGATGCGCGGCGCCCATTTGCGGATCTGCGGTATCGGATCGATCAGGTAGACGAGCTGGTGGCAGGGCTCCCATTCAAGGCCGAGGTTGTCGTCCGGCACTTCGTTGAACATCAGCTCCCAGGCGTCGGGATTGTGGGCGATGTTCCAGTCACCGGCGGCCCAGTTGCCGTCCATGGCGCAGTTCTCGAACGCGATGCGCACCCCCTTGTCGGCGGCGCGTCTGGCCAGCGGCCCCCAGACCTCCTTGAAGCGCGGCAGGCTGTCGGTCAGCTTCTTGCCGCGCAGGCGGCCGGTGAAGCCGCTGACCATCGAGGTGCCGAACAGATGCGCATTGTCGATCACCGTTTCCCAGGCTGCGAGCACGCCGCGATCCACCTCGCCGTCTTCCAGCGGGTTGCCGAACACGCCGAGCGAGGACACGGTGACGTCGGCATCGCCGATCGCCTCGCGAATCTGGCCGGCAAGCCGCGGCAGGTCCTTGCCGCCAAGCGTTTGCCAGAAGAAGGGCTGGATGCTCTCGAAGCCGTGCGGCAGGATCTGTCTGACGTAAGCCGCCGGGTCGTCGAGATTGGCCCGCACCATGGTGCCGATCCGGATGTCGAGAAGCGGGTTCGGCGTCATTGTGTGTCCTCTGCGATTGTCACGCGGCGGCCGGTCTCGGCGCTTTCGATGGCGCCGAAAACCATGGCCAGGCTCTTGATGTTGTCGGCGCCGCGCGTTTCCGGCTCGGTGCCGGTCTCGATGGCGTGCACGAAATCCTGGAGAATGCCGAGATGGCCGCCGACGCGATCGGACGCATCGAGCGGCGGCACCGCGATCGGCTGGGTTTTGTCGAACATTCCGTCGCGGCCCGGCATCACTGCTTCTGCCCTCAGCTCGTCATTGCCGTCCCAGAGCAGGCTGCCGCGCTCGGCGACGATGCGCCATGTACTTTCCCAACTGGTGCGGAAGCCGGCGGCGCACCAGCTCCCGGCATAGGTGAAGACCTTGCCGCGGCCGAGATCGAAGACGGCGCTGGCCGACGATCCCTGCCGGTACCAGGAATTGGCCGGCTCCCATTCCTGGCAATAGACGCCGGCCGGCTCGCCGGCGACCATATAGCGGGCGGCGTCGAATGTGTGGATCGCCATGTCGAGCAACAGCACATGCGCCATCTCCTCGCGAAAGCCGCCGAAATGCGGCGCGACGAAGAAGTCGGCGTGGATGCTGGTCGGCGTACCAATGGCGCCGGAATCCAGGAACCTGCGGATGCGCCTGACATTGGCGACATAGCGGCGGTTCTGCACGACGGCGTGAATGCGCCCGGCGCGGCGAGCGGCCTCGACGATGGCGCGCGCATTTTCCGGACTGTCGGCGAGCGGCTTTTCCGTCAGCAGATGGCAATTGTGGGCAAAAGCGGAAAAAGCGACTTCGTGCCGGGCGGCTGGAACCACCACGTCGAACACTGCTTGCGGTTTGGTCTGGTCGAGCACGGCGTCGAGATTGCTGCCGATGACGGCATTGGTGAGGTCGTATTCGCGTGCCCTCGCCCGTGCCCTGTCGGCATCGAGATCCACGAGGCCGACAAGGGTGAGCCCGTGGATCTGCCTGATGGCATCGAGCCAGGCCTTGCTCATCGCTCCGCAGCCGACCAGGACGACATCGATCATCCAGCGCTCCTCCTCCGCTCGGTCCCTCCAGACCGATCGTCACGGCATCCACGGCAGGACCGTAAACGTTTTTCCGTAAACGTTTACGAGAACACACCCGAAGGCGTAGAATGTCAATCGGCCCTCGGCGATATTCGTCTTACCGCCTTGGCCTGAGCGGCTACCGGTGCTAGCCAAGCAAGGGGGGAGAACAGTCTCTTGGCGTCCAGCATTCACGACCTTGCCCGTCACTTGAACATATCGATCGGCACGGTGTCGCGGGCGCTGAACGGCCGCGCCGACGTCAATGCCGACACGCGCCAGCGCGTGCTCGACGCGGCCAGGACGCTGAACTATTCGCCCAACCAGTCCGGCCGCAGCCTGAGGCAAGGCGCCACCCGTTCGATCGCCTTCATGCTGCAGCCGCATCCCGGCGACCAGCAATATGGCGAGCCGTTCTTCATTCCGTTCCTGATCGGGCTGCAGGCCAGGCTTGCCGAAAGCGGGCTCGACCTGACCGTGGTCATGGGGGCGCCGGGCGACTACCAGCAGGAGCGCCTGCGCCGTGTCGTCGAAACGCGCCGCGCCGATGCGGTGCTGCTGGCCTGGACGCGACGCGAGGACGAGCGCATCGACTATCTCACCCAAGCCGGCTTTCCCTTCGCCACGCTCGGCCGCAGTCGCTCCGGAGCCAAGTCCTATCCTTCCCTCGACCTCGATTTCGAGAAGGCCGGCGCCGACGCCGTCGACCGCCTTGTGGCGCGCGGTCACCGCCGTATCGCCGCTATCCGTCCGTCGCTCGACCTCAACTTCGGCTACCTCTTCCTGGCCGGATACCGCAAGGCCTTACAGCGGCACGGCATCGAGGTCGACCCGGAGCTGATTGCGTCCGGCTTCATCAACGAGGCCGGCGGCTACGAGGTGACGCCCCAGGTCATGCGGTCCAAGGATCCACCGACCGCCATCATCTTCAACAATGATGCAATGGCGCTGGGCGGCTGCAAGGCGCTGGCCGAGATGGGCATCAGGCCGGGCCAGGACATGGCGGTGACCGTCATCGTCGACACGCCGCTCTGCCGCTATTTTTCCCCGGCGTTGACCGCCTTCCGCCCGGCGCTGGAGCCAATGGGACAACGACTCGCCGAAATGCTGCTGGCGTCGCTTCCCGCCTTCGCCGGCCCGGAGGGTCCACGGATCATCCGCGAGGTCTGGCCGCTGGAGCTGGTCGCACGCGACAGCGATTGATGGTGGCAGCAGGGCCGCCGATGTCGTCCTCCCCTCAAACAGCACCGGTGCCGCAGTGCACCGGCCGCAACCTTGAATGCGCGGGAGGCGCTGCAGGTTCCGGATCGCGCCACAACCAGGGCGATCAGCGAGAGCCGGTCTTAAGACACCGGCGCCGCTCCGCCCTCTGCCGTGCGCCGCGCGATAAACTCATCCAGCACGCCTGATGTGGCGGCAGCCGTTGCCGGCGGCGCGAAATCGGCAAGCACCCGCCTCCAGACGCCGGTGGCGCGCTCGCTTGCCGTCTTCGAGCCGCTTTGCGTCCAGTTGCCGAAATTCGACCAGTCGGCCACCAGCGGTTCGTAGAAGGCGGTGCGGTAGCGCGCCATGGTGTGGCCGGCCGAGAAGAAGTGGCCGCCCGGCTGCACCTCGGCGATGGCCTCGAAGCCGATCGTATCGATATCGCCGGGCGTCGCGGCACAAAGTTCAGCCACCGTCTGCAGCGCCTCGATGTCGGTGATCAGCTTCTCGAAGGAGACACTGAGGCCGCCCTCCAGCCAGCCGGCGGCATGGATGCACATCGTCGCTCCGGCCAGCACCGAGCCCCACAGCGCGAACTGCGTCTCGTGCGCGGCCTGCGCGTCTGAGATGTTGGCCGCACTGCCGCCGCCCGATCGCCACGGCAGTCCGGTGAAGCGCGCCAGCTGACCGGCGCCCAGCGTCGCCTTGACGTGCTCGGGCGTACCGAAGGCCGGCGCGCCGGATTTCATGTCGACATTGGAGGAGAACGAGCCGTAGACGACCGGTGCGCCGGGCCGCACGATCTGCGCCAGCGTCAGCCCGGCGAGCGCCTCGGCATGCTGCAGCGTCAGCGCGCCGGCGACCGTGATCGGCGCCATCGCGCCAGCCAGGCAGAACGGCGTGATGACGGAGATTTGGCCCGCGCGGGCGAAATCGATGATGCCTTGCGCCATCGGGATGTCGAGCTGGCGCGGCGAGTTGGTGTTGATGACGGTGTAGCAATATGCATTTGCCAGAAACTCGTCCTGCGACAGGCCGCGCGCCAGACGAATCATCTCGAACCCGTCCTCGACTTGCGGGGTGCCGCGCGCGAAGACGAACGGGAGCTTGTCCGACAGCGTCAGCTGCGCGCGGTTGACGGCATAGTGGCGAAAGCGGTTGTCGACATCCTGCGGTTCGATGCAGGGCCCCAGCATATGCAGCACGTCGAAATGCTGCACCAGCCGCATGAGATCCTCGAAATCCGCCAGTGTTCCCGGCCGCCGGCCGCGCTCGAGATCGGTGACGTTCGGCGCCCCGCATCCGGCGAGGAAGGTCATCGAGCCGAGCTCCAGCGTCAGATCGCGGGCGCGCGAACCGGCGTGAGCGTGGATCGATCTCGGCGCCGAGGCGAGTGCCGCCGTCACCATGTCGCGGCCGATGCGCACCATGTCGGTGTCCGGATCGACCAGCGCGCCGGCGCTGGCGAAGTGCTCACGCGCCTGCGGCAGCAGCACCTTGATGCCGAGCTCTTCCAGCACCCGCAGCGCCGTGTCGTGAATCGCGGCCACTTGATCGTCCGAAAAGATCGGCTGCGGCAGGAACGGGTTCTTCAGCGAATGGTAGTTGGGACGGCGGCTGCTTTCGCTGCCGGCCTCGCCCGTGCGTCCACGCCGGCGTTCGCGCCTGCCGTCCCGTGCCGCGTCATCGACCATCGGAAATCCTCCTCATTGCCGCATTGCCTTGCCCTCGGGATCGTAAGGCGAGGCCGCGACGACACGCGCCGGCCGTTCCTCACCCACGACATGCACGGAGAGCGCGGTGCCCTCGCCCGCGAAATCGCGGTCGACCAGCGCCAGCGCCAGGCTCTTGCCGACCGTATAACCGTAGCCGCCCGAGGTGACGAAGCCGACGCGCCGGCCCTGATGCCAGACAGGCTCGAAGCCGCTGGCATCGGCGTCGAGCGCATCGATTTCCAGGGTCACCAGGCATTGGCCGCTGCCGGCCTCCCGCTGCTTCAACGCTGCTTCGCGGCCGATGAAGCCGCTCTTGCCGAAAGCGATGAAGCGGTCGAGACCGGTCTGGCCCGGCGTGTAGCCTTGCGTGAATTCGCGCGACCAGATGCCAAAGCTCTTCTCCAGCCGCAGTGCGTTGAGCGCGTAATAGCCGATTTCGGCAAGGCCGAGATCCTCGCCCGCCGCCAGCAGCGTGTCGCGCAGAGTGGCATGCATGGTCACGGGGCAACTGATTTCGAAGCCGAGCTCGCCTGATATAGACAGCCGCGCTACACGGGCCTGCACCATGCCGATGTCGAATGTGCCGCAGGCCATGAACGGCAGCGCTGCGCCGGACACATCCTGATGCGTCGTTCGCTCCAGTATCTTGCGCGCGTTCGGCCCCGTCAGCAGGAAACCGCTCATCGTGTCGGAGAGGTCGTCGACGGTGACGCCTTCAGCCGCATGGCTCTCGAACCAGCGCATGTGGAATTCCCGGAGATAGTAGGAGCCCATCAGCCAATAGCTGCCGCCGCCCCAGTTGAAGACGGTGAGGTCGCCCTTCAGCCGTCCGTCATGGCCGAGCATCGGCGCCAGGCCGGCCCGCCCCGGCTTCGGCAGCCTGCAGGCGAGCAGCCGGTCGAGCCAGACTTCCGCACCTGGCCCCGCCACCGCATAGCGCGAATAGGCCGAGATATCGACGAGACCGGCGGCACGGCGCACCTGCAGCGCCTCCTCGCCGACGATGTCGAAGGCGTTGGAGCGCCGCAGCGTCGTGTTCTCGGCAAATCCCATCGGCGCGAAATAGGCCGGGATTTCCAGCCCCCAGGAAGCCGTCCATTCGCATCCCGCCGCGCTCATGCCGTCATAGGCACCCGGGCGTTTCAGCGGCCGGCCGGCGGGCAGTCGTTCATTGGGAAAGGTCATCACGAAGCGGCGCGAATAGAACTGGCGCGTCGTCTGCCTGAGATATTCCCGGTTGGCGGCGAAGGCGCCGTAGCGAGCGATGTCCATGCCGAAGATGTCGGCCTGCGGTTCGCCGAAAATCATCCATTCGGCCAGCGACTTGCCAACGCCCCCGCCCTGGCTGAAACCGGCCATGACGCCGCAGGCAACCCAGTAGTTCCTCAGCCCGCGCACCGGCCCGACAATCGGATTGCCGTCCGGCGTGAAGGTGAAGGCGCCGTTGATCCATTTGCGGATGCCGGCCGTCGCCAGGCAAGGAAAGCGCTCATGCGCCTTGGCGAGTTCGGGGCTGATGCGGTCGATGTCTTCCGGGATCAGCTCGATGCCGTAGTCCCACGGCGCGCCATCCATGTTCCAGTGCTTCGGGTTCTGCTCGTAAACGCCGAGCAGCACGCCCTTGCGCTCCTGCCTGAGATACGAAAAGCCGTCGAGATCGACGGCGATGCCGATTTCCCTGTCCAGCGCCGCGATCTCGGGAATGTCCTCAGTGATGAAATAATGGTGCTCCATCGGCGTCACCGGCAGGTCGACGCCGGCCATGCGGCCGAGCTGCTTTGCCCACAGCCCGCCAGCATTGACGACATGCTCGGCGATGATGGTGCCCTGCTCCGTGACGACATCCCAGCGACCGTCGGCGCGCGCCTTCAGCTCGACGACCCGGTTGCGCAGGATGATGTCGGCGCCGCGCTTTTTTGCAGCGCCGGCATAGGCGTGCGTCGTGCCGTACGGGTCGAGATGGCCTTCGTTGGAATCATGCAGGCCGCCAAGCACGCCGGTGACGTCGACGATCGGGCAGATCGCCTTGATCTCGTCGGGCGTGACAAGGCGCGCGGTCTCGATGCCAACCGACTGGAACACCGCCCAGGCCGATTTCAGCCACTCCCAGCGCGCGGGATCGCTGGCGATGTTGACGCCGCCGGTCATGTGCAGGCCGATATCCCAGCCGGATTCTGCCTCGATCTCGCGGTAGAGATTGATGGTGTAGTCCTGCAGCGCCGCCACGTTGGGGTCGGCGTTGAGCGCATGGAAGCCTGCCGCCGCGTGCCAGGTCGAACCGGCCGTCAGTTCGGCGCGCTCGATCAGCGCCACATCGCTCCAGCCAAATCGCGTCAGATGATAAAGGACGGAGGCCCCGACCACGCCACCCCCGATGACGACTGCGCGGTAGTGCGACTTCAAGGCTTCCCCTCCACGGTTAGTCCGAAGGCTGGAGCATATATGCACTGGACATAAGTGTCTAGTGCCGCGCGCGCGCATCGTTTTTCGTCGACCGCCGGCATGCACTGCGCGCTGTCACGCAAGCATCATGTTCGCGCCGTAGACCGCGTTTCGGGGAGGCTTGCGCGGCATCATCGATGTCGCACCTCTTTCAGTTTTTCGTCCCGCGGCCGCTCCGGCACATCCGTCACAAAGAGGATTATCCATGAAACACCTGTATCGAACCGCGTCGCTCGGCGTCGCGCTGGCCTTGTTCACCGCCTTGACGCCGGCGCTCGCCGACAGCACCGCGACCGTCGGCGGCCTCGTCAACAAGGGGCTGGTCGGCGTCGGCCGCATCCCGGCCGCTCAGCGCGACAAGTTCGGCGAGACGTTCGGCTCGGGCTCCGGCATGTCGATCGATACGGCAGGCTGGACGCATGATGCCGCCAGCTACAAGGGTTCGCTCTGGCTGCTGCCGGACCGCGGCTACAATGTCGTCGGCACCACCGACTACCGGCCGCGTCTCAACACGATCGGCATCGAGTTTACCCCGGTAGCACCAGATGCCGTGCCCGCTGCCGGCCAGGAGCAGGCGGGCGTCAAGGCAACGCTCGCCGACACCATGCTTCTCACCGACGACAAGGGCGCTGATGCCACCGGCCTCGATCCGCTCAACGGCGTGCGCGCGGCGAGCGGCGACATGCCGATCCTGCCGCAAGCCGACAATGACAAGCTGGCGCTCGACAACGAGGCCATCGTGCGCCTGCCCGACGGCTCGATGTTCATCTCCGACGAATACGGCCCGAACATCTACCGGTTTTCCGCCGACGGACATCTGTTGTCGGCGACCCAGCCACCGGCTGCGCTGGTGCCGATGCGCCACGGCGCGCCGAACTTTGCCTCGGACAATCCGGGCCCAGGTGCTGCCGAACCCGATCCGAAGGATCCCGACACCGGCCGCCAGAACAATCAGGGCCTCGAAGGCATGGCGATGACGCCGGACGGCAAGTTCCTGATCGCGGTGCTGCAGTCGGCGCCCCGCCAGGATGGCGGCGATTCGCCCGCGACGCGCCAGAACACCCGCGCGCTGGTCTATGACGCCTCCGACCCCGCTCATCTAAAGCTTGCGCATGAGTATGTCGTGCCGCTGCCGGTGTTCAAGGATGCCAAGGGCAAGACCAAGATCGCCGCGCAGAGCGAAATCGTGGCGCTCTCCGACAAGACCTTCCTGATGCTGGCGCGCGACAGCGGCAACGGCCAGGGGCTGAAGGGCGACACCTCGCTGGTGCGCCAGATCTTCGTCGTCGACGTCTCGGCCGCGACCGACATCGCCGGCGGCGCCTTCGATGCCGCCGACAAGCCGCTGGCACCCAAGGGCGTGCTCGACCCGTCGGTGACGCCAGCCAAGCTGACGCCGTTCATCGACATCAACGACAAGGGCGAACTCGGCCGCTTCGGCCTGCACAATGGCGCGCCGAACGACAAGAACAACCTGTCGGAGAAGTGGGAGGCGATGTCGGTGGTCAGCGTTCTCGATCCGAAGCTGCCCGACGACTACTTCCTGTTCGTCGCCAACGACAACGACTTCCTCGCCCAGGACGGTTTTCAGGTCGGCGCACCCTACAAGGCGGAAGACGGCGCCGATGTCGACACCATGTTCCTGGTCTATCAGGTCACGCTGCCGGGTCTCGCCAAGAAGTAACGGCCACTGCCCGGGCGGGCGCGCTTGGCGCGTCCGCCCGAAGCACTATTGCTGGTGTTGCTCCAGGCAGAGAAGGCTTACTTCAAGAACTCCGCGTCCCTCGGCACGCCCGCGTCGATCGGCTCGGCGGTTCTGCTCGACACGGCCATGATCTTGCCGGCAGCCGACAGGTTGGGACGCACGAAGACCTGGGCGGGGCCGTTGACGCGGCTGTAAAGGTCGATGATGTCCTGGTTCATGAAGCGCACACAGCCCGACGATGCGTTCTTGCCGATGGAATCCCACTCCGGCGTGCCGTGCAGCCGGTACATCGTGTCCTTGCCATCGCGGAACAAATACAGCGCGCGGGCGCCCAGCGGGCTCTGCGGGCCTGGCGGCATGCCGTCCTTGTATTTCGCCAGTTCCGGCCGGCGCTGGATCATTTCCGGTGGCGGCGTCCAGACCGGCCACTTCTTCCTCGCCTGGACAACGGCGCTGCCGGTCCATCCGAAACCGGCTTTGCCAAGGCTGACGCCATAGCGGATAGCTGTGCCGCCGTCGCGCACCAGATAGAGGAAGTGCTCAGACGTATCGACGACAATCGTGCCGGGTTTCTCTCCGGTCGGGTCAGCCACGATCTGGCGCACGAACTTCGGATCGACCTTGGCGACCGGGATTGCCGGCAGTTGATAGCCCTCGTCGACACGCGCCGCATACATGCTCGCGGCATCGCCGAAAGCCGGATCGCTCGGCGGTGCTGCAACCGGCGGCGGCGGCGCCACGTCTGTTGTGGTGCACGCCGAAAGAGCCAGGGCACCCAAGGCGGATGCACCGAGGAACGCGCGCCTGTTCATGCGCTCAAAAAATAGCGGAATATCGGACATGACCCCCCCCGGGCTTATCCAAGAACTGTAGGAATGCGGCCCCACGCATCGAGGATCAATATCCCATTCCGGAAGCTTTGAGAACATGATTAGATCACGGCATGACCTGTCCCGTTGAATCGGCAATCATCGCACACGCGACTTGAAACGAACCTTCGCCGAGCTGCCCGCCATGGACGAAAAAAATCCCCCGCGCCGGCGCACCGGCGACCTGACCAGCGGCCCGATCCCGCGCACGCTTCTGCTGTTCGCCCTGCCGGTGCTCGGCTCCAACGTGCTGCAGTCGCTCAACGGTTCGATCAACGCCGTCTGGGTCGGCCGTTTCCTCGGCGAATCGGCGCTGACCGCCACCTCCAATGCCAACCTCGTCCTGTTCCTGATCCTCGGCACCGTGTTCGGCATCGGCATGGCGGCCACCATCCTGGTGGCCCAGTCGGTCGGTGCCCGCGACCTGCCCGAGGCGCGCCGCATCGTCGGCACCAGCGCGACGTTCTTCTTCCTCGTCTCGGTTATCTTCGCGGTCTGCGGCTGGATCTGGGTCGACGCCATTCTCAACACGCTCGGCACACCGGCTGACGCCTTGCCGCTGGCGCGGTCCTATCTGCGGATCATCTTCGTCGCCGTGCCGATGATGAACCTTCTGTCCTTCGTCATGACCGTGCTGCGCGGTGCCGGCGATTCACGCACCCCCTTCTTCTTCATGGCGCTGGCCGTCGTCCTCGACATCGTGCTCAACCCATTGCTCATCGCCGGCATCGGACCGTTTCCCGAACTCGGCATTGCGGGCTCCGCCACGTCCACGCTGATCGGCCAGACCGTAAGCGTGATCGCCATCCTGATCGTGCTCTATGTGCGCAAGCATCCGCTGCGGCTGGCCGGCGCCAACCTCGCCCTGCTGCGGCCCGATCCCGCCTTGCTGCGCATCGTCGTCTTCAAGGGCGTGCCGATGGGTCTGCAGATGATCGTCATTTCGGCGGCGGCATTGACGGTGATGGGTATCGTCAATTCCTACGGCTCACAGGTCGCCGCCGCCTATGGCATCGCCGCCCAGCTGTGGACCTACATCCAGATGCCAGCGCTCGCCATCGGCGCCGCGGTGTCCTCGATGGCGGCGCAGAATGTCGGCGCCGGGCGCTGGGACCGGATCGGCCGCATCGCCGCCTCCGGCGTCGGCTTCAACCTGGTCCTGACCGGCGCGCTGGTTGCCGTGCTGTCGGTTTTCGACCGTTCGGTGCTGAGCCTGTTCCTGAGCAGCGACAGCGCGGCGATCGACATCGCCGTCCACATCAACAATGTCGCCTCGTGGTCGTTCATCCTGTTCGGCATAACCATCGTGCTGTTTGCCACCGTACGAGCCACGGGTGCCGTGATGCCGCCGCTGATCATCCTGGTGATCTCGGTGCTGGTCGTGCGCACCGGCTTCGCCTATTTCATGCGTGGCGTGATCGGCGAGGAAGCGCTGTGGTGGAGTTTCCCGGCCGGCTCGATCAGCTCGCTTGTACTGGCGGCGGCCTACTACCGTTTCGGCCGCTGGCGCACCACGCACATGATCGAGAACAGGCCGGCGGCCGGCGAGCCGCCGGACACCGGTCTTGGCGTGCCGCGCGGACGCGCGCATCTTTCGCCTGAAACACCGAACGGCTGAAGTACCCGTCAGGCCATGGACATGGCGGCAGGGCCGCAATTGATTGCCGCCCTGCCCGTCACGCCAGACCCGGCGCAAATGAACCTATTTGCAGGAGAAGCCGGGCGCGATCTTGCACTTGCCGGGACGTGGCCTGTGCGGCCGATGGTGCGGAGGACGGTGCGGCTTGTGCCAGTGTGGCGGCCGATGCGGCGGACGCACGATGATGATTGGAGGGCGAACGATTTGGGAGCGTTCGAGATAACCGGAGCTGGCCCAGCCGCTCACGCCGCCGCCATGGATTCTGCACCAGCCCGGCTGGCAGCCGGTGACATTGACCCTGAAGCCGCCGGGCAGCGTTCCGACCCTGGCATATCCCACTCCCGGCCCGCTACGGACATTGAGATTGGTCGTGGTGTGGGCGCTGTAAGCGAAGGCTGCGGCGGATGTCCCGAAGACCGCGGCCATTATGGTTGCGAACACAAGCAGAAAACGAAATCTCATCAGTCCCCTCCATTCGAATCCCGGCCGTTCATCTGCTTCGGCCAAGACTGCCCTGCAAGAGGAGCGGCCAAGCCAAGAAAAGTCAACAGGTGAGCGGCCGTAACCGTCCTGGCCAGCGGGACTGATGCCGGATTTTTCTTGGACATGGTTGAGGAATTTCCCGGTTGCCGCTTATTGGCTCTTCAACACCGCTGACGTTTACTGTCTTTCGACAATTCACCGCGGACAAAGGTGAATCCATGGGCAAAGGCAGGGTCGAGGCATTCACCGACGGCGCATCGCTTTCAGTTTTTCCGCCACCGATGCGGCAAGGTCGGCATAGCGCTCCTCCAGCCGTTCCGCGGCCTTGATGATCGAGAAATCATGGCCGAACTTTTCCAGCGCCATACGCAGCTTCTCGACGAACTCGGCTTGTTTCTCCAGGGCGGAAAAGAGCGTCTTCACCTGCGTTTCGCTGATGTCGGGGTTGGCCAGCATCTGCGGCACCTCGCGGCCCATCTGGTCGCCAATGGCGGTCTGTTCTTTCAGGATTGCAACCCAGTCCGTCAATCAGGAAATCTCCGTTTGTCCCCGAGGCTGAAGTTTGTTTTGTCCCCAGGGCAAAATCTCTTTTGCGGAGGCAAAGGGCAACATGCGCAGCCTCGACCGAACTGGTCAACCCGACAAGGCGGGCAGAGGCTTGCGCCGGCCGGTTCCGGCGCTAAGTTCGGCGCCATCGAACAAGGAACCCATCGCCCATGATCACCGACGCCGAGATCCAGACCGCCCTGCCCGCGCTTGCCCCAGGCAATGCCGCCGTTATCACCGGCGCCGCCAGCGGCATCGGTCTGGCGGCCGCCAAGCGGCTTGCACTGATGGGCATGAAGATCGTGCTGGCCGATATTGGCGGCGCGCGGCTGGACGACGCCTCGCGCGCCGTTTCTGCGATTGCCGGCGACGATGCCGTGCTTGCCGTCGCCGCCGACGTTTCGAAGGCAGATGAGGTACACCGCCTCGCCGAAAGGGCGTTCGGCGCCTTCGGCGGCGTGTCGCTGCTGATGAACAATGCCGGTATCGGCGACAATCCCGGAAAGCCATGGGAAAACGGCGATGCCTGGAAACGGCTGCTGGACATCAATTTCTGGGGCGTCATGCATGGCGTCGAGGCCTTCGCGCCGCGTATGCTGGCCTCGGCCAGCCCGGGTCTGATCGTCAACACCGGCTCCAAGCAAGGCATCACCACGCCGCCCGGCAATCTTGCCTACAATGTCTCCAAGGCTGGGGTGAAAACCTTCACCGAGGGCCTGTCGCATGCGTTGCGCAACGAACCCGGCGCCCATGTCGCTGCCCATCTTCTGATCCCCGGCTTCACCTTTACCGGCCTGACCGAGGGCGCGACGGAAAAACCGGCCGCCGCCTGGACCGGCGAACAGGTTGTGGATTTCATGCTGGAATCCCTGACCAGAGGCGATTTCTACATCCTGTGCCCGGACAATGAGGCGGCCCGCCCGCTGGATGAAAAGCGCATGGCCTGGGCGATCGGCGATATCATCGAGAACCGCCCAGCCCTGTCGCGCTGGCACCCGGACCACAAGGACAGTTTCGCGACCTTCATGAAAGGCTGATCTTCAAGCCGCTTGCTTTTTCGACCCGCGCTTCCTCGCCACAACCTTCTTCGCCGTCATGTCGGCGATCTGTTCGTCATGCCGCTTTGCCGCACGCTCGCATTTGGCGCGGATTTCCTCCACTTCGGATTCGGTCAGATGTTCGATGCCGATGAAGTGGTTGTGGCCCTTGCCGACCCGGATCAGTTCGTCGAGCTTGGCCTGGATCGCCGCGCCGTCGCGGTTCTGAGTGTTCTGGATCAGGAAGACCATCAGGAAGGTGATGATGGTCGTGCCCGTGTTGATGACGAGCTGCCAGGTGTCCGAAAAACCGAAGAACGGACCGCTCACCGCCCAGACGGTTACGATCAGGCAACAGACGGCGAATGTCGGCGGCAGGCCGGCTATGCGGGCGACCCAGTTGGCAACCTTGGTGAAATGCTTTTCCATCTATCGAATCCCTCGACGCTGCGGCGCGATGAGAAACAACCAGCGACCGTTTCAGGTTCCCGATGCAAACAAATACCTCGCGCGCAATTGAATACACCCATAAAGTGCATAGGGCGAAAAACACACTTTATGGGTTGAATGTCACAGTAACCGTGCAGGCAAGAGTGCCTGTTCCTTCCGCTTCACAGCGGTTTGCCTCCAGCCCCTTCCGCCGCGCCACCCCCGCATGGCGGAAGGGGTTTCAATCCGACATGTTTGCGCAAGCTCAGACGGCGTCGTTTTCCCAGCGATCGAGGAACGCTTCGATCGGCATTGCCTGCATGTCGGGAACCGCTCTGGCGAGCTTTTCGACCGGCCAGTCCCACCAGGCGAGAGCTTCGATCCGCGCCGCGACATCCGGAGCGAAGCGTGGCCGGAGAGCCTTCGCCGGCACGCCGGCGACGATCGCGTAAGGCGGCACATCACGCGTCACCACTGCGTTGGCGCCAACCACCGCGCCATTGCCGATGGTGACCCCGGGCATGATCACCGCGCCGTGGCCGATCCAGACATCATGGCCGATGGTCACGGCTTTCGCCTGCCGCCGCTCGCGGAAGGCGGCGTCGACGCCCAGCCAGCGAAAATACTCGTTCGGCCGATAGCTGAGCTTGTGCTGGGTCAGCCGCTCTATGGGATGCTCCAGCGCATTGATGCGGCTGTTGGCGGCGATCGAACAGAATTTGCCGATCGTCGTGTAGATCGCTTCACAGTGGCGTTCGAAATAGGAGAAGTCGCCGACGGTGACCTCGCGCAACACCACCCGCTCGCCGATCGAGGCATAGCGGCCGAGCTTGCACGCCTTCAACTCCGCGGTCGGATGGATGCGTGGCTCAGGGTCTTTCGGGACGAGATTTTCGGAACGATCCATGCCGGCGGCTTTACCCCCAGGCGATTGGTCCCGCAAGCGGGGCCAATCGTGCGCCCGGGACGGAGCTGAATCGCCTATTGCGGCTTGCCTTTGCTCCACACCACGTTCTGACCGTAGAGCGGCACTGTGGTGACCGACATTTTGGCCGAGCCGTTCTGCACCTGGCGCGAATGCGAGAGATAGATCAGCGTCTCGTTGGCCTTGTCGTAGATGCGGTTCACCACCTGCTTCTTCCAGATCAGGCTGATGCCTTGCTTGAACACTTCCTCGCCGCCCTCGCTCATGTCGATATCACCGATGGTGATCGGGCCGGTCTGGCGGCAGGAGATCGACGAATCGGACGGATCCTCGAACCAGTTGCCCTTGTGCAGGCGATCGATGATGCCGCGATCGAAATAGGAGACGTGGCAGGTCACGCCTTCCACTATCGGGTCCTTGATCGCCTCGACGATGATGTCGTTGCCGAGCCAGTCGACGCCGACCTTGCCGACTTCCTCGGCAACAGCAGCACCGGCGCCAAGGACAACGCAGGCGGCCAAGGCGCCGCCGATCAGTTTTCGCCCAATCAATCCGTGCCCAATCAGTCGTGGCAAAAGAGCCTCCTGCGGTTCGAGTTGCCGGTCACAGGTGGGGCGAGCAGCCCGGCTTTGCAAGCAGATAGGTCGACACCACTGCGGTTGCGGCAACGCGGCACTTTGCCTGTGCCGGGCCGAACCGCTAAGACTGTCGCACAGGCGCGGCATTGAGCCGGCGCGGCTATTTCTGCGGACGGACTTTTCTGATGATGCGTTCTATCCTGATCGGCATTCTCGTCCTGATGGCGGCCGGCATCGGCTGGCTGACCTTCGACTGGTACCGCGGCCACTATGGCGGCGAGCCCTTCGGGGCCGCCTTCACCCTGGTCGACCAGAAAGGCGCGCCGATCACCGAGGCTGCCTTCAGGGGGCAGCCCAGCGTCGTCTTCTTCGGCTTCACCCATTGCCCCGAGGTCTGCCCGACCACGCTGTTCGAGCTGGCCGGCTGGCTGAAGACGCTCGGCGACGACGGCAAGAACCTGCATGCCTATTTCGTCTCGGTCGATCCCGAGCGCGACACGCCGGAAGTGATGAACGCCTATGTCAGCAATTTCTCCGACCGCATCGTCGGCATCACCGGCGCTCCCGACAAGGTCCATGCCATGGCCAAGTCATTCGGCATCTACTGGAAGAAGGTCGACACCGGCGACGGCGACTACACGATGGACCACACCGCCTCGGTGCTGCTGCTCAACGCCAATGGCGACTTTGCCGGCACCATCGCCTACGGCGAAAGCGCCGATACGGCCATCGCCAAGCTGAAGCGGCTGGCGGCGAAAGGCTAGAGCTTGATCCCGAAAAGTGGGAACCGGTTTTCGGGCAAGATCATGCTCAAAAAGAAACAGATTTCATGACCCAGACGCGCCTTTACTTCACCACCGGAAAGACCGAGTCCGTCAGCATTTTCGCGGCGCTTGAGGCAGCCTTCGAGGAAGAAGGGCTGCCGATCGCCGTCCTGGAGGTCGACGAGGACAAGGACATCCACGAAGTGTCGCTCTATGCCGATGGCGACGTCGATGCGGTCGAGACCCGCTTGAACGACATCCTTGCCGGCCTTTCCCTGTCGAAGCCGATCGAGCGCGAGGCCCTGCCCGACATCGACTGGGTGGCGCATTCGCTGGAAGAGCTGAAGCCGGTGCGTGCCGGACGTTTCTTCGTCCACGGCGCGCATGACCGCAGGAAACGCCACAGCGGCGAACTCGCCATCGAGATCGAGGCCGGCCTCGCCTTCGGCACCGGCCATCACGGCACCACCGCCGGCTGCCTGGAGATGCTGGAAAGAGTGGTCCGGCGCGAACACCCGCGCAATGCGCTCGATCTCGGCACCGGCAGTGCGGTGCTGGCGATTGCCGTCGCCAAGCTGGCGCATATTCCTGTGCTGGCCACCGACATCGATCCGGTGGCGGTGCGGGTGGCTGCCGCCAATGCACGGCTCAACCACGTCAAGGCACTGGTGGAAACGGTGACCGCGCCGGGCTTTCACCACCCGGTCTTCGGCAAGCGCGCGCCCTTCGATCTCATCGTCGCCAACATATTGGCACGGCCGCTGATGCGGCTGGCGCCGCAAATGGCCGGTCACATCGCACTTGGCGGCTCGATCGTGCTGTCAGGCATTCTCGAGCGCCAGCGCGACGCGGTCATCTCGGCCTATGCCGGCCAGAACTTCCGCCATGTCAGAACCCTGCACCGCGAGGGCTGGGTGACGATCCACCTCAAGCATTGAGCCCGGGACCGACCGAGCTTGGACCAAGTTCCCCCGGTTGTCAGTCCAGCAATGCTGTAGCAGGTTGCGCGCAGCCGGAAATCGATTCCGATTTCCCAGTCCATAGGCTACGGTCCCGCCGATATCAGGAGGCCCACAATGTTCCAGACCTTCGATTCCGCCGGCGACCCGGCCGTCGGCAAACCGCGCGTGGCGCTCCTGCGCCAATGGCTTGAAGCCAACGGGCTGGACGGCTTCATCGTGCCGCGTGCCGACGAGCATCAGGGCGAGTATGTCGCCGACCGCTCGGCGCGGCTGAAATGGCTGACCGGCTTCAGCGGCTCGGCCGGCGCCGCCATCGTCCTGCGCGACCGCGCCTTCGTCTTTGTCGACGGGCGCTACACGCTGCAGGTGCGCAGCGAGGTCGACCTGGACGTCTTTTCGATCGAAAGCCTGGTCGACAATCCGCCTTCTGTCTGGCTGAAAGACAATCTTGGCAAGGGCGCACGGCTCGGCTTCGATCCATGGCTGCACACGATCAGCGAGGTCAAGGCGCTGCAGGCCTCGGCCGACAAATCAGGCGCCGTGCTGGTGCCGCTCGACAAGAACCCGATTGACATCATCTGGAAGGATCAGCCCGACGCGCCGGTGGCCCCGGTCGAACTTCACCCGATCGGCTTTGCCGGCGAGCTCGCCAAGGACAAGCTCGCGCGGTTGGCGGCGGCGATCGCAAAGGACGGCGCCACCCATGCCGTGCTGACCGACCCCTCCTCCATCGCCTGGGCCTTCAACATCCGCGGCGGCGACGTGCCGCACACGCCGCTGGCGCTCGGCTTCGCCATTCTTGCCGCCGATGGGTCGCACCAGCTTTTCATGGATAAGCGCAAATTCTCGCGCCAGGTCGCGGCCTATCTCACCCAACTCGCCGAGCCGCATGGGGCCGGCGAATTCCAAGCCGCGATCGTCGCCCTTGCCAAGAGTGGCGCGAAAATCGCGCTCGACCCGGTGCTGGCGGCCGACCGGCTGCGCATGCTGGTCGAGGCCAATGGCGGCGCCGTCGTTGCAGCAGCAGACCCCGCCCGCATCCCGCGCGCCACCAAGAACCAGGCCGAGATCAACGGCTCGCGCGCCGCGCATCGGCGTGACGGTGCGGCCGTGGCGAAGCTTCTGTGCTGGCTGGAGCGGCAAAAACCCGGATCGCTCGATGAGATATCGGTGGTCACCCGGCTGGAGGAGACGCGGCGGCAGACCGGCGAGGAAACGCAGATGCCGCTGCGCGATGTCTCCTTCGACACCATTTCGGGCGCCGGTCCGAACGGTGCCATCATGCATTACCGCGTGTCGCGCGCCACCAGCCGCAAGCTGCAGGCCGGCGAGCTTTTCCTGCTCGACTCCGGTGCGCAGTATCAGGACGGCACCACCGACATCACGCGCACCGTGCCGATCGGCCAGCCGACGCAGGAGATGCGCGAACGCTTCACCCTGGTGCTGAAAGGCATGATCGGCATTTCCACGCTGCGCTTTCCCGCCGGCACGCGCGGCTCCGAGATCGATGCCGTCGCGCGCATGGCGCTGTGGAAGCACGGTTGCGACTTCGCCCACGGCACCGGCCATGGCGTCGGCTCGTATCTGGCGGTGCATGAAGGGCCGCAGCGCATCGCCCGCACCGGCACCGAAAAGCTGCTCGAAGGCATGATGCTGTCCAACGAGCCGGGCTACTACAAGGAAGGCGCCTACGGTATCCGCATCGAGAACCTGATCCTGGTGACCCCGGCGCAAGAGATCGAGGGCGGCGACATCGCCATGCACGGCTTCGAGACGCTGACGCTGGCGCCGATCGATACCAGGCTGGTGCAGTCGGACCTGCTGACGCGCGACGAGTTGCACTGGCTGGACTCGTACCATACGCGCGTGCTGGCCGAGATCGGCCCGATGCTCGACGGCGAAACGCTGGCCTGGCTGGAAAAGGCCACGGCGCCATTGCCGCACGACGCGAAGATTTGAAATCAGTCTTGGAAGGTCGGCGCCGCCCCTCATCGCCCTGCCGGGCACTTCTCCCCGTATAGTGACGGGGAGAAGGATGCCGTCATCGACGATTTCGCCAACCGCCAACGTTGCAGAAAAGCGCCGAGGTTGAGACAAATCCCTTCTCCCCGTCACTATACGGGGAGAAGATGCCGGCAGGCAGATGAGGGGCAGCGCTAACGGTTCAAGTCGATCGCGCCCAGACCCTAGCCCACGAACTGCCGCGCCAAAATCAGAACGGCCGCGCCGGCCAGAAACATCGCCATCAACCCGCCGCGCAGCGAAACCACAGCCGTAACCACCAGAGCCGCCCATTCCGCCGGCCCGGCATTCAACAGTTCCGGCGCCACCAGCGTCGTCAGCACCGCCGCCGGCACGGCGTTGAGACCGGCCTCAACGCGCGGATGGATGGTTTCGAAGCGGGAGATGACCAGATGCCCGCCGATGCGCGTCAGATAGGTCGCGATTGCGCCGGCGATGATGATCCAGAAGGTCGTGCTCATGGCCGCGCCTTTACGCCGCTGTGATGGGGAGGCAGGATGACCGCCAGCAGCACACCGGCAACAGCGCCGATCGAGACATGCCAGGGCGAGCCCACGGTCTTATAGGCGATGATCGAGGCGGCGGCGCTGGCGATGACCACCGGCAGCCACAGCGGCCGCTTGCGGAAGCCCAGCACGAGACCGAGGAAATAGATCGGCAGCAGGAAATCGATGCCGAGCGCATGCGTGTCGGGGATCAGCTTGCCGAACATCGCGCCAAGCGCGCTTTCGACGATCCAGAACAGATAGACCGGCAGGCCAAGTCCCAGATACCAGGCAAAGCCGACCGTCCGGCCCGATTGCGCCCGCGCTTCGGCTACCGCGAATTGCGGATCGGTGAGGATGAAATAACCAAGTGCCTGCTGGATGACAGGCCAGTGCGCGATGCGCCGGCCGATGCCTGCGGAATAGAGCACGTGGCGGAAATTGACGGCGAAGATCGACAGCACGATCAGCCACGGCGCCACATGCTGGCCGAACAGCTGGATGCCGACCATCTGGCTGGCGCCGCCATAGACCAGCGCGCTCATCAGGAAGGCTTCCAGGACCGAGAAACCATTGTCGACGGCTAGCGCACCGAACAGCACCGCAAACGGCGCCGACGCCACCACGACAGGCATCGACAGCCGCACGCCCTGCCAGAAATCGCTTCTATCGCCGCTCTCGGAAATTGCTTGCGCCGACATGGCCTCTCCTTGATCAGGGCCTGATGTAGGAAGCGCTGCCTGCCTTGTCACACGAATTCGCTTGAGCCAAACGATCAGCGGAAATGATCGTCGGGTTACCGGAGCCGGAGGCTAGTCAAGCGAACCTTTGCCCTCGATCGCCCTGCCCCAGTCGAGCAGCGGCTTGGCGCGCAAGGTGAAATCGACGAGTTCGTCGACCAGATCAGCCGTATGGATTCCGGCCGGATCGATGACATGCTGGACATAGAAATGCCGGTGGCGGATGGCGGCGACCAGATCGGGATCGCTGATTTCCTCGAAGCCGCGTGGCGTACGCTTCATACGGCCTTCGGTCTCGAGTTCAAGCCGGTTCTTCTTCAACGCCGCCACCAGGCCACGAAAATTGTCCGGCTTGGTCGCGATGGCTTTGCGCATCGCCAGCAGCAGCGCCGGTTCCGGCTGCCACCAGGCAATGTCGGCAAAACAGCGCTCAAGCCCGATATGCACGTAGAACACACCCTGCTCCATCTTGGTGCCGTCGGGCGACAGGATGGCCGACAAATGCCTGTTGTAGGGCCGCTTGTCTTTGGCGAAGCGCACGTCGCGATTGATGCGGAACAGCGACTTCTTGCGGTCGCCGCGCAGGCCGAGGCCTGCCTTTGCGAAGCGCTCGGTCAGCGTGTCGACCAGATCACTGAGCGGATCACGCAGCTCCTTTTCGAACAGGTCACGGTTCTCCAAAAACCACTCTCGGCTCTGGTGGAAATCCAGCGCCTTCAGGAACGGAATGGCTTTCGGGCCGAAACCCTTGAATGCGCCTTCCATCACGCCTTGCCGATCCGTACCAGCCAGCCATCCTCGTCGATCACCTCGATGCCGAGTTCGCTGGCAAGCTTGAGCTTGGAGCCGGCACCCGGCCCGGCGACCACCAGATCCGTCTTTGCCGAAACCGAGCCCGCGACCTTGGCGCCCAGGCGCTCCGCCATCGCCTTGGCTTCGGAGCGTGTCATCTTCTCCAGCGAGCCCGTGAACACGACCGTCTTGCCGGCGACCTCGCTGTCGGCCGAGACGTTGACGATATACGGCTTCGGCTTTACTTGGCGGAGCAACGCGTCAAGCACGTCGTCATTGCGCTCATTGCCGAAGAAGTCGCGCAACGCATCGATCACGGTATCGCCGATGCCGTTGACCGAGGGGAAAACCGTGTGTGGATCCTCCGCTGCCGCTGTCTCCTTGCCGACCCGGATCATCTCCTCGATGGTCGAGAAGGTGCGGGCAAGCACGGCGGCCGTCGTTTCGCCGATATGGCGGATGCCGAGCGCGAAGATGAAACGGTCGAGCTCCGGCTCGCGGCGCGAGTCGATGGCGGCGAACAGCTTGTCGAGGCCCTCATAGTTGCGATCCTCGACGCTGCGCACATTCTTGCGCGTCTTGCCCGATGCGGCCTCGCGCTGCCTTGCCTGCTCCTCGCGGCGTTCGGCCAGCGCCCTGGTGACGGCCGGACGGCGATCCCTGAGCGTGAAGATATCGGCGGCGGTCTTGATCAATCCCGCATTGAAGAACGTGTCTATGTTCTCCGCGCCGAGGCCTTCGATGTCCAGGGCGCCGCGTGACACGAAGTGGCGCAATCCCTCCACCGCCTGCGCCGGGCAGATCAGTTCGCCGGTGCAGCGCCGGCGGGAATCTTCCTTGCCGGTCTTTTCGTTGATCTCGCGCGTCGCCGGCGAGCCGCAGATCGGGCAACTGTGAGGGAACTCGTAAGGCACCGCATCAGCAGGCCGCTTGTCGATGACGACGCTGACGATCTGCGGAATGACATCGCCTGCCCGCTGGATCACGACCGTATCGCCGATGCGCACATCGATGCCGTCGCGGATCGGCTGGCCGGTCGAGTCCAGGCCCTTGATGTAATCCTCATTGTGCAGCGTGACGTTCTCGACCACGACGCCGCCGACTGTGACCGGCGCCAGCCGCGCAACCGGCGCCAGCGTACCGGTGCGGCCGACCTGGATGTCGATCTTCTGCACGGTCGTCATCGCCTGTTCGGCCGGAAATTTATGCGCGACCGCCCAGCGCGGTTCGCCGGTGACGAAACCCCAGCGGCTCTGCAACTCCAGCTGGTCGACCTTGTAGACGACGCCGTCGATATCGTAGCCGAGCGCCGAGCGCTGCTCCTCGATCCGATGATAATGCGCGATCAGCTCCTCGGCCGATTTCGCCCGCACCATCAGCGGACTGATCTTGAACCCCCACTCGGCGAATTTCTGCACCGAATCATATTGGGTCGGAGCGGGATCAGCCGTCGTGTAACCCCAGGCATAGGCGAAGAATTTGAGGTTGCGGCTGGCGGTGACGGATGGATCCTTCTGGCGCAGCGATCCGGCCGCCGTATTACGCGGATTGACGTAGTCCTGGCCGCCGGCCGCTGCCGACCGCTGCTTCAGCGCCTCGAATTCCGCATAGGTCATGTAGACCTCGCCGCGGATCTCGATGGTTTCGGGCCAGCCCGAGCCTTTCAGCTTCGCTGGAATATCGGCAATCGTCTTCAAATTGGCGGTGATGTCTTCGCCGACGGCGCCGTTGCCACGCGTCGCGCCCTGCACGAACACACCGTTTTCGTAACGCAGCGAAGCCGACAGCCCGTCGATCTTCGGTTCGGCTGTGAAGGCGATGTCGAGCTCCTTGTCGCGATCGAAGAACCGCCGGCCGCGTTCGATGAAATCCGTGACGTCATCGTCGGTATAGGCCTTGGCAAGGCTGAGCATCGGCACGGCATGGCGCACCTTGGCAAAGCCTTCCGCAGGTGCCGCTCCGACCCTGAGCGATGGCGAATCCTCGCGCACCAGCGCCGGAAAGCGCTCCTCGATGGCAAGGTTGCGCCGTGCCAGCGCATCATACTCCGCATCGGTGATAACAGGCGCATCTTCGGTATGGTAGCGCCGGTCGTGCTCGGCGATCTCTTCCGCCAGCCGCTTCAGCTCGGCTTCGGCCTCGCTTTCGGTCAGGGCATCAACGGGTTTTTCGGACATGCTTTCTTCCCCGAACGGTGGCGCTACACAATAGATCAGGATTTTAAGAAAATCATTCCTGAACAGCAGGATGGAGCCATATCCTGACTCGATCCCTGACATCAGCTGTTCTTATGCAGCTGTGGTGTTCTCGCGCAGCAACCGTTCGGCGGCCGCGCGCGCTTCATCGGTGATGGTGGCGCCGGCCAGCATGCGAGCGATCTCTTCCTGCCGCGCCGGCCGGTCCATCTCGGCGATGCCGGTGGCGACACGGTCGGTGGTGCCGGATTTGGAGATCAGGAAATGCGTCGCCGCGCGTGCCGCCACCTGTGGCGCATGCGTCACCGACAGCACCTGGACGCGCTTCGACAGTCGCGCCAGCCGCTGGCCGATGGCGTCGGCGACAGCGCCGCCCACACCGGTGTCGATTTCATCGAACACCAGCGTCGGCGCCGAACCGCGGTCGGCCAGCGCCACCTTCAGCGCCAGAAGGAAGCGCGAAAGCTCGCCGCCGGAGGCCACTTTCATCATCGGTCCGGGCCGCGTGCCTGGATTGGTGCGCACCCAGAACTCGATCTGGTCGATCCCCTCTTCCATGCGGCTCTCGGCCTCGCTCTTCATTTCCACGATAAAGGCGGCGCGTTCGAGCTTCAGGGCCGGCAGTTCGGCCATCACGGCCTTGGTCAGGCCTACCGCCGCCGCATGACGCAGCGAGGACAGCTGCGCGGCGGCAATGTCGTAGGTCTCGCGCGCGGCGGTGGCTTGCTTTTCCAGCCCGTGCAGGCGCTCCTCGCCGGCATCGAGATCGGCGAGATCGGCCGACATCGTGTCGCGCAGCTGCGCCAGATCGTCTACCGCGACGCTGTGCTTGCGCGAGGCCGCGCGCAGCGAAAACAGCCGCTCCTCCGCTTTCTCCAGCCGCTGCGGATCATATTCGGTGGCGCGCAATGCTGCCTCGACGCCCGATTGCGCCGCGTCGAGCGACAGCATCGCCTCGTCGAGCGATTTGACGACATCGTCGAGCAGGCCGGGCGCCTCCGACACCTTGCGCTGCAGCCGCCGCAACAGGCTGGCCAGTTGCGGCAGGGGCGAAGATGGGCCCGACAGCACATCCTGCGCGTCATGGATTTCGGAAGCGATCTTTTCGGCCCGCATCATCGATGCGCGCAGTTCGGCAAGGTCGGTCTCCTCGCCCGGCTGCGGATCGAGCTTGGTCAATTCCGCCACCGCCGCGCGCAGATAGTCGGCCTCGCGCGCGGCCGCCGCCACCTTGGCGCGGTGGCGCGACAGCTCCTGCTCGCAGGCGCGCCAGTGCCGCCATGCCTCGCCGGTCGAGCGGACGGCGCCGAGATGGCCACCGAAAGCGTCGAGCACCTCGCGGTGCGCGCCGGGATCGACCAGCGCACGCTCGTCATGCTGGCCGTGGATCTCGACCAGCGCGCGCCCGACATCGCGCATCAGCGTGACGCTCGAAGGCTGATCATTGACGAAGACACGGGTGCGGCCGTCCGCCGTCTGCAGGCGGCGCAGGATGATGTCGCCGTCATCCTCGATCGCATTGTCGGCAAGCAGCGTGCGCGCCGGATGGTTACGAGGCACGTCGAAGACGGCGATGACCTGCCCTTGCGCCGCGCCATGGCGCACCAGCGACGCGTCGCCGCGCGCTCCGAGCGCCAGCGACAGGGCATCGAGCAGGATGGATTTGCCGGCACCGGTTTCGCCGGTCAGCACCGAAAGACCCGGCTGGAAGTCGATATCCAGCTTCTCGATCAGGACGATATCGCGGATCGACAGTCTGGAAAGCATCAGAACCCGAATCTAGAACGGCACGCGACCATTTGCAGTCGCAGCGCCGCACTATCTTTTTGTTTGAGCACCGGATCAATCCGAAAAGCGCTGTGGCGCTTCAGTCGATGCTCATACGTCAGGCGCCGGTGATCATCTTCCCGGCCTTGGATATCCACGACCCGGCATTCTCGCGCGGTGCAAGCCCATTGCTCTGCAAGAGCTTGTAGGAATCCTTGTACCATGGGCTGTCGGGGTAGTTGGTGCCGAGCACGGCGGCGGCGGTTTGTGCCTCCGAGGTCAGACCCATCGCGTAATAGCTTTCGGTCAAGCGGGCGAGCGCCTCCTCGACATGGCGGGTGTTGGAATAGTTCTCGACCACGGTGCGGAAGCGCTTCACGGCAGCGATGTATTCACGCCGCTCAAGATAGTAGCGGCCGATCTGCATTTCCTTGCCGGCCAACTGGTCGTTGGCGAAGCGGATCTTTTCCTTGGCGTCGTCGACATATTCCGATGTTGGCCAGCGCGTGACCAGATCCTGCATCGTCTGGACGGTCTGACGCGCTTCCTTCTGGTCCTGCGTCACGTCCTTGATCTGACGGTAGTAGCTCAAGCCTATGATGTACTGCGCATAGGCAGCGTCATCGGTCGACGGGTAAAGCGTGAGATAGCGCTTGGCCGAGCCGATCGCCTCATCGTAATTGCCCTGGCGATAGTCGGCGAAAGCGCCCATCACCATCGATTTGCGGGCCCATTCCGAATAGGGATGCTGACGGTCGACGGCGTCGAACTTGCGGCTCGCCTCCTGCAGGCGCCCGGCATTGAGATTGGCAAGGCCCTGATTGTAGAGAACATCGGCCGGCTCGGTCTGCTCGACATAGGTCGACAGGTCGATATCTTTCTCCGACGACATGCAGGCCGACAGAAAGAGCGATGGAACAACTACTGAAAGCGCCAGGAAAACAGCCCTCTGCGGTGCTTTCAATTGACCAACTCGCTTGAAGAACATGATTGGATCTCGCCCTTTCGGCGCTATTTCAATGCCAGTTGCATGCCATTGTTTCAAAACTGGTCCCCACTTTTGAACGACATGCATTAATCGACGGCAGCAGCCATAAACCATAACCGCCTTGCCCGGCAACGCTATCTCCGGCCAATCGCGCATTTTTGTGGCGGCCGGACGCCGCTTGGACATCAATGCAATTTCACTGGCGGGTGGTGCATTCCTGCAACATTCGCTATCACCCATGGAACCCGAAAAAACCCTGGGAAATCAGATCATCCAGGGTGCGTAGAGTGGCGCATTGACGGCGTTCATCTCGGCGCTGCGGCCACGCTCACGGCGCGTCGTCTCGACGATCTCGAACGCCGTGCGGTCCGAGAGCAGACGGCGCAGGGCCGCGGCATTCATCCTGTGGCCGCCGCGATAGGAGCGGAAGCAGCCGATGAAGCGGGCGCCGGCCAGCGCCAGGTCGCCCATGGCGTCCAGCGTCTTATGTCGCACGAATTCGTTGGGGTAGCGCAGGCCGCCCATATTGATGACGCGGTTGTCGTCGCCGATGACCAGCGAGTTCTCCAGCGAGGAACCGAGCGCGTAGCCTGCGGCCCACAGCCGCTCGACATCCTTCATGAAGCCAAAGGTGCGGGCGCGCGCGATGTCACGACGGAAAATATCGGCATTGAGGTCGGAGGCAAACAGCTGACGACCGATCGCCGGGCTTTCGAAGTCGATCTCAATCTCGAAACGGGTCCCGTCATAGGGCCGAAACTCCGCCCACGAGGCGCCGTTCTCGATGCGGACCGGCTTGATGACCCTGATATAGCGCCGCTTGACCGAGAGCGTCTCGATACCCGCCTGATCGATGGCTTCGACGAACGCCATGGCGCTGCCATCGAAGATCGGAACCTCGGAACCATCGATCTCGACAGCGACATTATCGATGCCGAGCCCAAACAGCGCCGCCATGATGTGCTCGACCGTGGCGATATGCTCGCCGGCGGGATCACCAAGCATGGTGCACAGGTCGGTAGCGCCGACTTCCGAAACCAGGGCACGAAACTCGCGGCCCTGCTCCGCACCGTTGAAAAGCTGGAAAACGATGCCGGTGTCGGCATCCGCGGGCACGAAGCTGATGGACACTTCCTTGCCGCTGTGGACGCCGGTGCCGGTAAGCGACGCGCGCGTCTTCAATGTCGTCTGATAGTCGTGCAAGACAATCCCCATAAGCCCGTAATGCCTAGGTCCGCTTCTCCAGCCCGAGGGCGCGGCTCTTGTGTGAATCGGCTGGCAGGGTGACTTCCCCCGAAATCCCGGCAAACCGATGATGGTAGGCAGCGAAGATAATGTCCCGTCAGGGAGACTCCAAATCACGGTTTCTTACTCTGTGTAACCGCAAAATGGAACGAGTGCGACTTGGTAAGTCGTTGAAATCACATCATTTAAAACATTAACAGGCAAGCGATTCCTCGCTTGCCTGTTAACAAATGTTACAGTCCGTTTACCAATCAGTTGGCCTGGCGGCGCAGGAACGCCGGAATCTCCAGCTGATCGTCTTCCTGAGTCGTCCTCACCTGCGGCGTCAGGCGGCCCTGATCGTCGAGCTGGCCGCGGCGCGGCGCATAGAGCTGCGCATCCTGGCTGGCGAGACGGCGCACTTCGGGCGCGGCCTGGCGCAGCTTGGGCTCGCGCGGCTGCGCCGGCTGCAGCCGTGCGGGTTCTTCCTCGCGGCGGGTCAGGCCATTGGTCAGGCGCTTCAGCAGGCCCATCGGTCCGCTGTTGTTCTCGTGGTCGACCGGGCGGCTCTTGGCATCCACCTCGGCCTTGACGACCGGCGGAAAGTCCTCGACGCGCGGCATGCGCTGCGGCGCCATGGCAACCGGCTGCGGCGCCTCGCGCTGCAGCATCTCGCGCGGCTGCGGGGCCGGCTGCATCTGCTGGACCACCGGCTGCGGCATCGGCTGGGCGGGCGGCGCCTGGAAGATCTTGCTCTGCGGGCGGAAATCTTCAGCGTGGGCGACCGGGGCCGGGCGCGCCTGCGCCATGGCCGCGGCATTGGCTTCGGCCAGATGGATGGCTTCCGCGACCGGGTCGATAGCGCGTGGCTCGTATGCCGCCTGCTGGACAGGCGCCGGACGAACCTCCGCGATCTGAGCCGCCGGGCGGCTGGCCGGCTTCGGAGGCGCCGTGCGGATCGAGATCGGCGCGGCGGCGATTTCAGCCGCCGACTTGTCGATGCCGGTGGCAACCACCGAGACGCGGATGACGCCTTCGAGTTCCTCGTCGAAAGTGGCGCCCAGGATGATGTTGGCGTCCTGGTCGACTTCCTCGCGGATACGGGTCGCGGCTTCGTCGACTTCGAACAGCGTCAGGTCGCGGCCGCCGGTGATCGAGATCAGCAGGCCCTTGGCGCCCTTCATCGATGTCTCGTCGAGCAGCGGGTTGGCGATCGCCGCTTCGGCGGCGGCCATCGCGCGGCCCTCGCCGGAAGCCTCGCCGGTGCCCATCATCGCCTTGCCCATCTCGCGCATGACGGAACGGACGTCGGCGAAGTCGAGATTGATCAGGCCTTCCTTGACCATCAGGTCGGTGATGCAGGCGACACCGGAATAGAGCACCTGGTCGGCCATGGCGAAGGCATCGGCGAAGGTGGTCTTGTCATTGGCCAGCCGGAACAGGTTCTGGTTGGGGATGACGATCAGCGTATCGACGCATTTCTGCAATTCCTCGATGCCGAAATCCGCTGTCTTCATGCGGCGCTGGCCTTCGAAGTGGAACGGCTTGGTGACGACGCCGACCGTGAGGATGCCCTTTTCGCGCGCTGCGCGGGCAACGACCGGAGCAGCACCCGTACCGGTGCCGCCGCCCATGCCGGCGGTGACGAAGCACATATGGGTGTTGGTCAGGTGATCGAGGATTTCATCGATGCACTCTTCCGCCGCCGCACGGCCGACTTCCGGCTGCGAGCCGGCGCCAAGGCCCTCGGTGACATGCGCGCCGAGCTGGATCAGGCGGCCGGCCTTCGACATGGTCAGCGCCTGCGCGTCGGTATTGGCCACCACGAACTCGACACCGCGCAGACCGGCGGTGATCATGTTGTTGACGGCATTGCCGCCGCCGCCGCCGACACCGAACACGGTGATGCGCGGCTTAAGCTCGGTGATGTCCGGCTTCTGCAGATTGATGGTCATTGTCTCCGTCCTTTGCCTTTCACGCCGCTTCGCCGCCGCGGCCGCCTATGGGGCTGTCCCCGTCAATTTAGAAACTGTCTCTCAACCACTGACTCATGCGATGCAGTTTTCCGCCCGTTCCGGTCATTTTGAGACCGGAAATTCCTTTCGCCGGATGGCTCTCGAAGCTCGCCATCTGCGGATAGATCAGAAGGCCCACCGCAGCCGAGAAGGCCGGCCCCTTCGCCGCTTCCGGCAGGCCGGCCACGCCGAGCGGACGGCCGATGCGTACATTGCGTCCCAGGATGCGGCGCGCCGCCTCCGGCAGGCCGGCAAGCTGGCTGGCGCCGCCGGTAAGAACCACACGCTTGCCCACTGCATTGCCATAGCCGGACTTGTTCAGCCGGTCGCGCAGCAGTTCGAGCGTCTCGTCGATGCGGGCACGCACAATGCGCGTCATCACCGAGCGCGGGATCTGCAAGGGCACGTCGCCATCGTCGCCGATCGGCTGGATCGAGACCAGGTCGCGGTCGTCTGCGCTGCCCGGCAGCGCCGAACCATGCATCACCTTCAGCCGTTCGGCGGCATCGAGCGAGGTCGACAGCCCCTTGGCCATGTCCATCGTGACGTGGTTGCCGCCGATGGCGATGGCGTCGCCATGGACGAACTTGCCTTCCGAAAACACCGAGATTGTCGTCGTGCCGCCGCCCATGTCGATGCAGGCCGCGCCCATTTCCAGCTCGTCGTCGACCAAGGCCGCCAGGCCGCTGGCATAGGGCGTCGCCACCATGCGCTCGACCGACAGATGCGAACGGTTGATGGAAAGCTCCAGATTGCGCATCGGCGCGGCGTCGCCGGTCAGCACATGCATGTCGACGCCGAGTGCGTCGCCGACCATGCCGCGCGGATCGCGCACGCCGCGTTCGGCATCCAGCGAGAAACCGACGGGAAGCGAATGGATCACCTCGCGCTCGGCCTTCAGCGCCTGCTTGGCGCCGGCACCGAGAACGCGCTTGATGTCGGCCTCGTCGGCCTCGTGGCCGCCAAGATTGATGGTGGCGGAGAAGGCTTCGCTCTTCAGCCGGCCGGCGGTCATGTTGACGATGAGAGAATCGACCGTCAGCCCGGCCATGCGCTCGGCCGCGTCGACGGAAAGGCGGATGGCATGTTCCGCCCTATCGAGGTCAACCACGACACCCGACTTCACGCCTTGCGACTTCTGATGGCCGATGCCGATCACCTGGATCCGGTGCGAGCGGCCGCGCAGCAGCTTGCCGTCATCGCATGGCTTCAGCTTGGCCACCATGCAGCAGACCTTGCTCGAACCGACATCCAGCACCGTCAGGGTGCCGGACCGGCGCGACGCGGCATCGCCAGGACCGCCAAGCCAGCTCATATCTTCGTCTCCGGCTTGCGCTTCAGGCTCTTGGGTTTCTCGTTGAGGGCGGCTTCGCGCTGCGTCGCCGCTTCCGCCGTCAACTGCACGACCAGCCGGTCCGTCAGGCGCATGTCGACGGCGGCGATGTCGCGCGACAGCAAGCCATTGTCATGATCCATCTTGACGAGTTCGGCGAGCGCCTGTTCCTCGTCATCCTCGGGAAGCTTGATGGTGATGCCGTTGTCCAGCTTCAGGTCCCAGCGCCGTTCGCCAACACGGATATAACCTTTGATCCGGCTCGCGAGCTCGGGATATTTCTCGACCTTGGCCAGGAAATCGGGCGCGCTCGCCGGCGCGCCGGTGCCGATCAGCAGCGGCAGGAGCGCCTGCTTGCCGCCTGAGAACGGCGCGATCATGGCGCCATTCCTCTCGATGACCGAAAGCGCGTCACCCTGCTGCCAGAGCGCGAAAGCCTCACGCTCCTCGACGCGCACTTCCAGAGTATGCGGGTAGACCTTGCGGACGGCCGCAACCTCGATCCACGGCAATGTCGCAATTCGTTCCCGCGCGGCCTCGGCATTAAAGCCGATCAGCGACGTCCAACCGTCGAGTTCAAGCCTGTCGAGTATGTCGATTTCCGAGGTCTGGCGATTGCCGACCACCTTGACCTGATCGACGGCAAAGCCGGTACGGGCGGTGATGCTCTGCACGATACCCTCGACATGACCGCCGAGATAGGCGCCATAGGCACTGCTCGAGAAAATCAGCACGGCCGACATCATGGCCGCGGAAAAGCGCGGCGCCTGGAATTCCCCGACGCCCAGGCGCGCCAGAATGCGCACCGGGCGGCGCAGCATCCGCGGCAGCACGAAATGGCCCGACGACAATGGCAGGCCGAACAGCGCCGGCCCCGCCGCGCCCCTCTCCCAACCCTGTCTCCATTTCAACGCAGGCACGAAGCGTCCTCCACCATCCAACTCAACAAATCGCCAAACGAGTGCCCGGCCTGGGCGGCGATTTCAGGCACCAAGGACGTCGGCGTCATACCCGGCTGGGTGTTGACCTCGAGCCAGACAATCTCGCCGTTTTCGGAATGACGATCGTCATAACGGAAGTCCGAACGGGAAACGCCGCGACAGCCGATCGCTTGGTGAGCCTTGAGCGCCAGTGTTTGTATTTTTTGGTAAATATTCGGTGAAACTTTTGCGGGGCATTCGTGCTTTGATCCCCCGGCGACATATTTTGAATCATAGTCGTAGAAGGAATGGCCGGTCGGGATGATCTCGCAGACCCCCAGCGCCACATCGCCCATCACCGCGCAGGTCAGCTCCCTGCCGTGGATGTAGCGCTCGACCATGACGGTATCGCCATATTTCCACTCGGACGAGCCGATCACCTGCGGCGGATGCGACTGGCCTTCATGTACGATGACGACACCGAAGCTCGAACCCTCATTGACCGGCTTGACCACATAGGGCGGCTTCATCGGATGCTTGCTCTGGATGGCGAAGCGGCTGGCGACCTTCGATTCGGCGACCACGATGCCGAACGACTTGGCAACCCGCTTGGCCTGCTCCTTGTTCATGGCCAGAGCCGAGGCGAGCACGCCGGAATGGGTGTAGGGAATGCCGAGATATTCAAGGATGCCCTGAATGGTGCCGTCCTCGCCAAAAGGGCCGTGCAGCGCATTGAAGGCGACATCGGGCTTGAGCTCGGCAAGCACGGAGCCGACATCGCGCCCGACATCGACACGGGTGACCTGGTAGCCTTCCTTCTCGAGTTCATCGGCACAAGCCTTTCCCGACGATAGAGACACGGGCCGCTCGGACGAAAAACCACCCAGCAGGACGGCCACATGCTTGTTTTTCATTCCCCGGCATCCCCTCTCTCACGGCGGACCAAAACCAGATTTTCCGCAACATTGAGTCAGAGTCTCCCGGCAGGTTGCCCCCCAGACGGAAAACGCTGAAAACGCGTCGAACGACTCAAATCAGGAAACGCTTTCGAGCAGAGAATCAGAGAGTTGATTCACTGGCAAGTGCTTACGATTCCGAGAGATTCACTTTCTGAGAAAATGGATGCGAAAAGCGTGTCGTTGAGTCTTTGCGGCAACGGTCGCGGACCGTGTCGGCCGTGTTAAAGTTCATGCATCACATGAACTTCAACACGCGCCACGCTGCGCTTTAAAGAAGCTGTCCCAAAAACTCCTGAACCGCATGTCCCGGCCGGAAATTGCCGATGCGCTTGATTTCCCATTGCAGCCGGATACCGGAATTCTCCAGCACCCGCGTGCGCACCGTCTCGCCGAGATATTCTAGGTCGTAGCCGGTCGCGGTTCCCGTGTTGATCATGAAGTTGCAATGCATCGGCGACATCTGGGCGCCGCCGATCATCAGGCCGCGGCAGCCCGCTCTGTCGATCTCCTTCCAGGCCGACGTGCCTTCCGGATTCTTGAAGGTCGAGCCGCCGGTCTTCTCGCGGATCGGCTGCACGGTCTCGCGATGGTTCTGCACGGCCTCCATCGCCGCCTTGATCGCCGCTCTGTCCTCGGCAAAGCCCTCGAACACGGCCGAGGTGAAGATCAGCCCGGCAGGCGCCGCCGAATGGCGATAGGCGTAACCCATATCGGCATTGCTCAGCGTCTGCACATTGCCCTTGCGGTCGAGCGCTCGCACTTCGACGACCCGCTCGCGCGTCTCCACACCATTGGCGCCGGCATTCATCCGCAGCGCACCGCCGATTGCACCCGGAATGCCGTGGTAGAAATGAAAGCCGCCAATGCCGGCCTCGAGCGCCACCGCTGCGACGCGCTTATCGGGGGTCGCGGCTCCCGCCTTGATCCTGATCGGCGAAATCACCTCGGCCTCGCCGAAGCCCTTGGCCGAAAGGCGGATGACAAAGCCCTCGATGCCGCCGTCGCGGACCAGAAGGTTCGAGCCGACGCCGACGACGGTCAGTGGTATCTCTTCAGGAACGGCTTTGAGGAATGCTGCAAGATCTTCCTCGTCGGTCGGCTGGAACAGCACCTCAGCCAGCCCCCCTGCACGGAACCAGGTGATCTTGTCCATCTCGGCGTTCGGCGTCAGGCGGCCGCGCAGGCCGGCAAGCCGGTCGCCCAGTCTGTCGATCAGGGCCTGGCCGTGCATCATGAGACGGTCCCGCCAAGCTCCTTGGGCAATGCATAGGCCCATTGGGTGATGTTGCCGGCGCCCAGGAAGACGACGAAGTCACCTGATTTTGCCAGATCACGGATGACGGGCGCGATCGCCGCCGGACCCTCGATGTAGCGTGCGTCGCGATGGCCGCCGGCGCGGATGCGCGACACCAGCGCGTCCGAGCTGACGCCGTCGATCGGCTCTTCGCCGGCCGCGTAGACCGGCGCCACCATCACTGTGTCGGCGTCGTTGAAGCAGGTGGAAAACTCGTTGAACAGATCATGCAGCCGGGTGAAGCGATGCGGCTGGGCAATGGCGATGACGCGACCTTGGGCGGCGCTGCGCGCCGCCTTCAGCACCGCCGAGATCTCGACCGGATGGTGGCCGTAATCGTCGAATATTTCGACGCCGTCCCACGAACCGGTATGGGTGAAGCGGCGCTTGACGCCGGCGAAGGACGACAGGCCCTTCTTGATCGCCTCGGCCGACAGGCCGAGCTCATGCGCGACCGCGATCGCTGCCGTCGCGTTGGAGACGTTGTGGCGGCCGGGCATCGGCAGGCGCAGGCCTGCTATGACAGTCTGGCCGCCTGTCTTGCGGTCGCGGATCACCACGTCGAATTCCGAAATGGCACCTGCCATGCGGTGATTGGTAAAGCGCACGTCGGCCTGCGCATTCTCGCCATAGGTGATGACCCGGCGGTCCTCGATGCGGCTGACCAGTGCCTGCACCTCGGGGTGATCGGTGCACATCACGCCAAAACCATAGAACGGCACGTTCTCGACGAACTGGCGGAACGCCTCGCGCACCTTGTCGAAGCTGCCATAGTGATCGAGATGCTCGGGATCGATGTTGGTGACGACCGCGATCTCGGCCGGCAGTTTCAGGAAAGTGCCGTCGCTTTCGTCGGCCTCGACCACCATCCATTCGCCGTCGCCCATGCGGGCATTGGTGCCATAGGCATTGATGATGCCGCCATTGATGACGGTCGGATCGAGCCCGCCGGCATCGAGCAAGGTCGCCACCATCGAGGTCGTCGTTGTCTTGCCATGCGTGCCGCCGATCGCCACCGCCTGGCGAAAGCGCATCAGCTCGGCCAGCATTTCGGCCCGGCGCACGATCGGCAGCAGCTTTTCGCGCGCGGCCTTCAGCTCCGGATTGGATTTCTTGATCGCCGTCGAGACGACCACCACCTCGGCGTCACCGAGATTTTCGGCCCTATGGCCGACGAAGCACTCGATGCCCTTGTCGCGCAGCCGCTGCACATTGGCGCTTTCGGCCTGGTCGGACCCTTGCACCTTGTAGCCGAGATTGTGCAGCACTTCGGCAATGCCGCTCATGCCGATGCCGCCAATGCCGATGAAATGCACAAGGCCGATGGTCTGCGGCATCTTCATGCTTGCGTCCCCTTCCTGAAATCCGAAACGGTTTTTTTGGACGCAATAGCCTCTGTAAGATCAGCGAGCAACCGTGCCGCGTCCGGCCTCCCGGCCGATTTCGCACCCGCCGCCATCACCGTCAGCCGATCGGGGTCTTCCATCAGCTCGCCGATGAGCGCTGCGATGCGTTCGGACGAGAGCGAGGATTGCGGATGCACTTCGCCGCCGCCGGCAGCGGCAAGGGCCGCCGCGTTCGCCGCCTGATCGTGGTCGAGCGCATAGGGGTAAGGCACCAGCAGCGCCGGCCGGCCGATGACGGCGATCTCCGAGACGGTCGAGGCGCCGGAGCGCGAGATCACCAGGTGCGCAGCCGCCATGCGCTGCGCCATGTCGGTGAAGAAGGGCGAGACCTCGACGGCGACGCCAAGCGCGGCATAGGCTGCCTTGACCCGCGCCACGTCATCCGCGCGCGCTTGTTGGGTGATCACCAGCCGCTTGCGCTGTGCGTCGGAAAGCAGCGCGATGGCTCCCGGCACGGCATCGGAAAAGAACTGGGCGCCCTGGCTGCCGCCGAACACCAGCAGGCGGAACGGCTGTTCCCCGGTCGATGCCGCATAATTCATCCTGGCCGCTTCCAGCACGGCCGGCCTGACCGGATTGCCTGTCGTCACCGTCTTCACACCGGCAGCACTGGTGTCCTGCGGCAGGAAGCCGCCGGCGATGGCGTCGACACGGCCGGCCAGCGCCCGGTTGGCGCGCCCCATCACCGCGTTCTGCTCATGGATCAGCGTCGGCACCTTGCG
Source organism: Mesorhizobium sp. LMG17149 (assembly GCF_024518695.1). Taxonomy (NCBI): domain Bacteria; kingdom Pseudomonadati; phylum Pseudomonadota; class Alphaproteobacteria; order Hyphomicrobiales; family Phyllobacteriaceae; genus Mesorhizobium; species Mesorhizobium sp. LMG17149. The sequence continues at coordinate 427,704 of NZ_JANIFL010000006.1, read as the reverse complement.
CCGTGTCGCCGCGTAGAGCGGCGGCAAGGTTGGATAGCCGCCGAAGCCGACGACGGCATCCGGCTTGATCCTGCCGATGACGGCGGAAGCCTGGCGCACGCCGCGCCAGATTTTCCAGAAGGCGCCAAGCAGGGCAAAAGGGTTTTTCGAGCCCATCGTCGCCGACTGGATCGGGTGGACGGCGGCGGCCGGAAAATGGCCGGCGAAACGCTCGGCACGGTCGTCGGTTGCCAGATGCACCGACCAGCCGCGCTCGTTCAATTCATGCGCCAGCGCCTCGGCCGGGAAAAGATGCCCACCGGTGCCGCCTGCCGCGAGAAGGATGACGCCTCTGGCCATATCACTCCGCCGGCACGGCGCGTTGCGACAGGCCAAAGCCCATCTGCTTGCGCTTTTCCGGCCGCTTGCGTGTCAGCGCCAGCACCATGCCCATCGAGATGGCGATGGCGATCTGCGAGGAGCCGCCATAGGAGATGAACGGCAGCGTCATGCCCTTGGCCGGCACGAGCTGGAGGTTGACGCACATGTTGATGACCGCCTGCAGGCCGAACACGGTGACGAGACCGCCGACCGCATAGCGGGTGAAATCGTCATGCTCCTTCAGCGCCGTGTTGAGGCCGCGCAGAACGATGAAGGCGAAGATCGACATGATGAAGAAGCACATGATCAGCCCGAACTCTTCGCCCGCGACCGAGAAGACGAAGTCGGCATGGCTGTCGGGAATGACCCGCTTGACGGTGCCCTCGCCCGGTCCGACGCCAAACCAGCCGCCATTGATCAGCGCTTCGCGCCCCATGTCGACCTGGAACGTGTCGCCCTCGCCGGTGAGGAACTTGTCGATGCGCAGGGCAACGTGCGGGAACACCGTATAGGCGGCAAAGACGCCGCCGACGCCGGCCGCGCCGAGCGCGACGATCCACAGCCAGGGCAGCCCGGCCATGAAGAACATGATGCCCCAGGTGCCGGTCGTCAGCATGGTCTGGCCGAGGTCCGGTTGCGCCACCAGCAGCGATACGACCAGCACCAGCAGCAGCATGGCGAACAGATTGCCCGGAATATCGGGCTGGCGCTTGTGCTCGGCGAACAGCCAGGCGCACATGATGACGAAGGCCGGCTTCAGGAATTCCGACGGCTGGATCGACAGGCCGCCAAGCGACACCCAGCGGCGCGCGCCCTTCACCTCGACGCCGATGTAGAGCACCGCCACCATCAGCACCAGCATCAGGCACAGGATGACCAGCGCCATGCGCCGGATCTGCCTGGAATCGAGGAAGGAAACGGCCAGCATCACGCCGAGCGCCGGCACGGTGAAGATGATCTGCCTGGTGGCAAAGTGGAAACTGTCGAGGCCGATGCGTTCGGCCACCGCCGGGCTGGCGGCGAAGGACAAGACGATGCCGAGCCCCATCAGCGACAGGAATGCCGCCAGGAACCAGCGATCGATCGTCCACCACCAGGTCGCAACCGGACTTTTGTCGAGACGGCTCTGCATTATCGTGCCCCTCCGATGGGTTTCACACCCTCGATAGCATTCGCAGCTTGCCTGAAGGCTTCGCCACGGACTTCGAAATTCTTGAACTGGTCGAAGCTGGCGCAGGCCGGCGACAGCAGCACCACCGCCTCGCCGCTGTCGTCCCTGGCCGCATCATGCGCGGCGTGCTCGACCGCGGCGGCCAGCGTGCCTGAGATCTCGTAGGGAACTGCCTCGCCCAGCGTCGCCGAAAAGGCCGGCGCCGCCTCGCCAATCAGATAGGCCTTGGCGATGCGCGGAAAGAAGCCGCGCAACGGCTCGATGCCGCCTTCCTTGGGCAGGCCGCCGGCGATCCAGTAGATGCGCGTAAAGCTGGATAGCGCGGGTGCTGCCGCATCGGCATTGGTCGCCTTGGAATCGTTGATGAACAGCACATGGTCCTTGCGGCCGACCTGCTCCATGCGGTGAGCGAGGCCGGGAAAGCTTTCCAGCCCCGACTGGATTTCGCCAAGCTCCAGTCCGACCTTGAGGCAAGCGGCGACCGCCGCCAGCGCGTTCTGGGCATTGTGCTGGCCGCGCAGCGAGCCGATGCCTTCGAGGAAGGCGACGCGGCTGTAACGGCCGTGCACCGCTTCCATCAGATTGGTGCCATCGGCGAAATAGCCGTCCGTCAGTGGCAGGCGCTTGGAAATGCGGGTGACAGGCCGGCCCGCCCGCTCCAGCCGCTCGGCGATCTGCGCGCACCAGGAATCGTCGATGCCGACGATCGCCGTCTCGCTGCCGGCCACCAGCCGCTCCTTGATCGCGGCGTAGTGCTGCATGGTGCCGTGGCGGTCGAGATGATCGGGCGTCAGGTTAAGCAGGATGCCCGCCGTCGGATTGATCGAGGGCGCGAGGTCGATCTGGTAAGACGAGCATTCGACCACATAGTGCCGATCGGGCTCGGGCGGATCGAGCGTCATCACCGCGCGGCCGATATTGCCGCCCATCTGGGTGTCGCGTCCCGCGGCTTTCAGGATATGCGCGGTCAGCGCGGTCGTCGTCGACTTGCCGTTGGTGCCGGTGATGGCGATGAAGGGCGACGTCGGCGCGCTCAGCATCCGCTCGCGGCAGAAAAGCTCGACGTCGCCGATGATCTCGACGCCTGAACCGCGCGCCAGCTCCACCGCCCAATGCGGCTTGGGATGCGTCAGCGGGACGCCCGGCGACAGCACGAAAGCCGAGAATTTCGCCCAGTCGGCGCCGCGCAAATCAGCGGTCGCGATACCGGCAACGGCGGCCTTGGCAACGCTTTCGGGATTGTCGTCCCAGGCCAGCACGTCCGCGCCGCCCTCGATCAGCGCGCGCGCCGTCGCAATCCCCGAGCCACCGAGCCCGAAGAGGGAAACGCGCTTGCCTGAAAAGGATGCGGCGGGGATCAAAGGGCTTCCTATCTCAGCTTGAGGGTCGACAGGCCGACCAGCGCCAGGATGACGGCGATGATCCAGAAGCGGATCACCACCTGGCTTTCGGTCCAGCCTAGCTTTTCGAAATGATGGTGGATCGGCGCCATCAGGAACACCCGCTTGCCGGTCATCTTGAAGTAGCCGACCTGGATGATGACTGACAGGATTTCCACGACGAACAATCCGCCGACGATGACCAGCACGATCTCGTGCTTGGTGGCGACCGCGACGGTGCCGATCAGGCCACCCATGGCCAGCGAGCCGGTATCGCCCATGAAGATCGCCGCAGGCGGCGCGTTGAACCAGAGGAAGCCGAGGCCAGCGCCGATGACAGCGCCGAGCACGACCGCCAGTTCACCGGTGCCGGGCACGAAATGGATCTGCAGATATTCGGCGAACACGGCGTTGCCGGAGAGATAGGCGATGACGCCGAAGGAGGCCGCCGCGATCATGATCGGCACGATCGCCAGCCCGTCCAGACCGTCGGTGAGGTTCACAGCATTGCCTGCTCCGACGATGACGAAGCAGGAGAACGGAATGAAGAACCAGCCGAGATTGACGATGAATTCCTTGGCGAAGGGAAACGTCAGCGACGAAGAGAACGGCGCCTGGCCATTGTGCATGATCACCCAGGCGGCGATGCCGGCGATAACGAATTCAAGCGCCAGCCTTGCCTTGCCGGAAAAGCCGAGATGTGACTGTTTCGTCACCTTCAGATAGTCGTCGTAGAAGCCGATCGAGCCGAAGCCCAGCGTCACCAGCAGCACCACCCAGACATAGATGCTCGACAGGTTGGCCCACAAAAGCGACGAGCCGATGATGCCCGACAGGATCATCAGTCCGCCCATGGTCGGCGTGCCGGCCTTCTTGAAATGCGTCTGCGGTCCGTCGGCGCGGATCGGCTGGCCCTTGCCTTGCCGCAGCCGCAGCGAATTGATGATGGTCGGCCCGAAGATGAAGACGATCAGCGCCGACGTGATCAGCGCCCCGCCGGTGCGGAAGGTGATGTAGCGGAAGACATTGAAGACCGAGACCTTGTCCGCAAAATCGACGAGCAGTGTAAACATGCGCTTTTCGTCCCCCGACCTAGGTCTGTTTTCTGGCTGTCGATTCAGCCGGGAATTTGCCCAGCAGCGCATCGACCAGTTTTGCAAAGCCGATGCCCTTCGACGATTTGATCATCACCACGTCGCCCGGCTTGAGCGCGGCAAGCAGCACCGGCTTCAACTCCTCGACACCGGCGCGGTATTCCGTCTTGATCTCAGCCGGCAGCGCTCCTGCCAGCGCCCGCATTTCCGGGCCGCCGAGAAAGACGGTCCGCGTGCCCGTGCCGACGATGAGGTCGGCAAGGGCTGCATGCAGCTTGGCCGAATGGTCGCCAAGTTCGAGCATGTCGCCGAGCACGGCGATGCGGCGGCCCTCGCCCGTCACAGGCGTCGCGTTGAGCAATGCCATGGCAGCAGCCATCGATGCCGGATTGGCGTTGTAGCTTTCGTCGATCAGCGTGATCAGTCCACCTGGGTAGCTCGAAGTCGAGCCACCTGGGTGGCTCGAAGTCGAGCCACCGGGATGGCGCAGCACATGGCGCTTGCCGCGCCCGCGTTCGGCAGAGAGATCGGCCAGTGCTGAAGCCACCTTGTCGAGATCGGCGCCGACCAGATGCGCAGCACCCAGCACCGCCAGCACGTTCTGCACCATATGGCGGCCGGGCGCGCCGATCCGCGCCGCCACTTCGTGGCCGCCGATCCTGGCGATGATGTCGGAATGATCCGCATGCAGTTCGCATTTGGTGAGCTTGAAGGTAGAGCGCGCATTCTCGCCGAAGCCGTAGACGTGCTCGACACCGGCGGCATGGGCCATCTTGTCGAGCAGCTTGAAGCGCGCATCGTCGCGGTTGAGGATGGCGGCCCCCTCGGGCTCCAGCCCTTCGAAAATCTCGGCCTTGGCCTTGGCAATCTCGTCGAGATTGCGGAAAAAGCCGAGATGCGCCGCCGCGATCATGGTGACGATGGCGACATGCGGCCTCACCATTTTTACCAGCGGCCGGATTTCGTCGGGATGGTTCATGCCGATCTCGAATACGGCATAGTCGCAATCATCAGGCATGCGCGCCAAGGTCAGCGGCACGCCCCAGTGATTGTTGAAGGACTGCGCCGAGGCGTGCACCTTGCCGACGGCTTGCAGCACATGGCGCAGCGCTTCCTTGGTCGTGGTCTTGCCGGCCGAACCGGTCACAGCGATGATTTTCGCGCTCGAGCGGGCGCGCGACGCAATTCCAAGCTTTTCCAGTGCGACCAGCACGTCCTCGACGACGATGATCGGCGCCGTCAGCCGGCCGAGCGACGGCAGCTTGCCTTCGGCCACCACCAGCACGCCGGCGCCGGCCTTGATGGCGGCGGTGGCGAAGTCATGGCCGTCCATCGCCTCGCCCTTGATGGCGAAGAAGGCGTCGCCCGGCTGCAGGCTGCGGCTGTCGATCGAAATGCCGGAAATGCCTTCCGGCATCGGCCCCAACGGCCGCCCGTCCATGGCGGCAACCAGCGCCTCGCAGGTCCACAGCAAGCTCATGCGGCACGCTCCGTAAGTGCCGCGCGAACTTCCTCGTGATCGGAGAAATGCAAGGTCTCGGAGCCGATCGTCTGGCCTTCCTCGTGCCCCTTGCCGGCCACGATCAGCGTGTCGCCGGCATGCAGCATGGCAACCGCCTCGTGGATCGCCTGGCGCCGGTCGCCGATCTCGATGGCACCGGGGGCGGCGGCCAAAATAGCGGCGCGGATCGTTTTCGGCACTTCGGAGCGCGGATTGTCGTCGGTGACGATGACGACATCTGCAAGCCGCGTTGCAATCTCGCCCATAATCGGTCGCTTGCCGCGGTCGCGGTCGCCGCCGCAGCCGAACACGACGATGACGCGGCCGGTGGTGAATGGGCGCACCGAGGACAGCACGTTTTCCAGCGCGTCGGGCTTGTGGGCATAATCGACATAGACCGGCGCGCCATTGCCGGTGGTGCCGACGAGGTCGAGCCGGCCCGGGGCGCCCTTCAATTTCTCCAACGCCAACAATGCCTTGGCGACAGGTGTTCCCGTGGAAATGGCAAGACCCGCCGAAACCAGCGCATTCGAAATCTGGAAATCACCGGCCAGCGGCAGGTCGATCTCGTAGAGCACGCCATCGGCCTCGACCTCGGCCCGCTGGCGGTGGCGCTCGTGCTCGACCCGCTTCAGCCTGAGGAAATCGCCATGGCGGCCGACCGTCAGCACTTCGAGCCCGGCGGCCTGTGCCGCCAGGGTCGTCGGGGCCGACCATGGATCGTCGGCGAAGATGACGGCCGGAGCGCCTTTCGGCAGCAGCGCGTCGAACAGACGCAGTTTGGCGCGGTGATAGTCCTCGATGGTCGGATGATAATCCATATGATCGCGGCCGAGATTGGTGAAGCCGCCGGCCGCCAGCTTCACACCGTCCAGACGGCGCTGGTCGAGCCCATGGCTGGAGGCCTCCATCGAAGCGTGGGTAACGCCGGCATCCGCCAATTCCCGCAGCAATTGATGCAGGGCGACCGGATCGGGCGTCGTCAGCGAGCCATAATCGTTGCGCCCAGGCGCCACCACGCCGGTGGTGCCGATCGAAGCGGCGGCATAACCGGACTGCTCCCAGATCTGCCTGGTGAAAGCCGCGACCGAAGTCTTGCCGCTGGTGCCGGTCACCGCGACCATGATCTCAGGCTGCTTGCCGAAATAGCGTGCCGCACTCAGCGCCAGCGCCAGGCGCGGATCGTCGACCGCCAGCACCGGTACAGGGATCCCGGCAATGGTGCTGCCCTTGCCCGCCACGATCGCGGCCGCACCGCGCGCGGCGGCGTCGGCGGCATAAACGGCACCGTCGGCCTTGGTTCCGGCGAGCGCAAAGAAGACAACACCCGCTTTTACCTGGCGGGAATCCGAAGAAATCCCTGTAACCTCCAGATCGACGGAAGCTATTCCCTCGACGGGCAGGATACCGGCTAGATCTCTGAGCTTCATCGAGTTCCGTTCACCGCAACAAAATAGCGCGCTGTTGCCGGCGCGCCCTAAGAATCACTGATAGGAAACCAGCGTTGCACCATTTTCATGGCTGAAATCTGGCTTCACGCCAAGCATGGCAGCTGAACGCCTGATGATATTGCCGGCCATGACCCCCGCATTTGCGGCCGCGACATCCGTCATGCCAGGCTTTTCCGGGTGCGGGGCATCGGCAATGGTAAACACCAGATACTGCGGATCGTCCATCGGGAAGGCGGCGACGAAAGTGTTGAAATTCAAGTCCTTGGAGTAGCGGCCATTGACGACCTTCTCGGCCGTTCCGGTCTTGCCACCAACGCGGTAGCCGGGGACTCTGGCGTTTCGGGCAGAGCCCTTCTCGGCATTGAGCGAATAGAGGTAGCGCATGCCTTCGACGGTCTTTTCGCTCACCACTTTCTTGGCGGTGGCCATCGCTTCCGCCTGCGTGCGCACCAAAAAGGTAGGGTTCATCAGGAAGCCGCCATTCATCAACGCCGCGCAGCCCACAGCCGCTTGCAGCGGCGTCGTCGACACGCCATGGCCGAAGGCGATGGTGAATGAATTGACCTGTTTCCAGACCTTCGGTTCAGTCGGACGGGCAGTCTCCGGCAATTCGGTCTGCATCCTGTCCAGAAGGCCAAGGCGATGCAGGAATTCGCGATGGCCCTCGATGCCGACCATCTCGGCTTCCCTGGCCGATCCGATGTTGGACGAATAGAGGAACACCTCCGGCAACGACAGCACACGGTTCTTGCCGTGGAAATCGTGAATGGCCTGATGGCCGACCCGGATTGGATGCGAAGCATCGAAGCGGCTCGCCATCGTCGCCTTGCCGGAATCGAGCGCCATGGCTGAGGTGAAGCTCTTGAAGGTCGAGCCCATCTCGTAGAGGCCCGCCGACATGCGATTCAGCCGGTCCTTGTCCTGTGCATTGTAGGGATTGTTCGGATCGAAATCCGGCACCGAGGCCATGGCCACCACTTCGCCGGTCTTGACGTTGAGCACGACGGCGCCGGCGCCCATGGCACGATAGCGCTCCAGGCCGGCGGCGATCTCGTCGCGCACCACATGCTGCACGCGCAGATCGATCGAAAGCTTTACCGGCTTGAGATCCTTGGCAATGGCAAGGCCCGATGCCTGCAGGTCGCTCAAGCCTTGCTCGTCGACATATTTCTCCATTCCGGAGATGCCCTGGTTGTCGATGTTGGTGAGGCCGACAATGTAGGACGAGGTCTCGCCGCTCGGATAGAAGCGGCGCTTTTCGGTACGGAAGCCGAAACCGGGAATGCCGAGTTGCATGATGTCGGACTGTTGCTTGGGCGTCAGCTGCCGCTGCAGCCAGACGAAACCGGCGCCGCTCTTCAGCTTGTGGTAGGTCTGCTCATAGTCGATGTCCGGAAGCACCGTCGACAGCTTCTCGATCGCCTCGTCGGCGTCGACAATCCGGCGTGGTTCTGCAAACAGCGACGCCGTCTTGATATCCGTGGCCAGCACTTCGCCGTTGCGGTCGACGATGTCGGGCCGCGATGCCGTCACCCGGCTCTGCGGACCGCCCGACATGTCGGGGGTCTGGAAGCCGAGGTAGACCAGCCGCCCTGATATGGTCGAGAAGATACCGAAGAACACCGCCATGGTCATGACGATGCGCGTCCTGCCCTTGCCGCCGGTCGCCTTGCGGGCGCCCTCGACCACGATCGATCCATCTTCACTCGTCCTGGCGCGACGCTTCAGCAGTTTGCCGATCATTGGGCGATGCCTCCGGTCACGACGGGATCCTTACTGTCCGAAGGCGCTTGGTCGGAATTGTCGGCCATGCCGCCCTGGCGTCCCGACAGGATGTCCTGAATATCAAGGGATTTGGCCGGCAGGTCGCCGATGCCGCCGATCTGGCGGGCGCTGACCGGCTCGAGTTCGAGCTGCGACTTGTAGAGTTCGGCGAGCTTCTGCAGCCGCGACGGCTGGGTAAGCAGGCTCCAGTCGGCCTTGAGCAGGTCGATCGTGTCCTCCTCATAGCGTATCTGCGCATGGATCTTCTGCACCGCGGCCAATTGTTCCTCGGCCTCGCGCTTGGCCTTGTAGGTAAGGGCCGCGACCGCAACCATGACGGCGATCAGGACAATGTCGCTGGTACGAAACACTTAGCTACCTCTCCCCCGGCCGGCCTGTGCCAGGAAGTGTTGGGCCGGGAAGCTTTGGAAGGCCGAAAATCGAAAAATCGCTGCTGCGCGCTGGCGCATCCATGCGGATTGCCGCGCGCAGCCTGGCCGAACGGGCGCGCGGATTGGCCGCCACCTCGGCGTCGCCGGCAGTCACGCCGCCACCCGCCTTGCGGAACGTCGCGGTGCGGGCATGCGCCTCGGGCAAATGCCGCGAGCCGGTCGCGACATCGGCCCGGTCGGCGATGAAACGCTTGACGATGCGGTCTTCCAGCGAATGGAAGGTGACCACGGCGAGCCGTCCGCCCGGCTTCAGCGCGCGTTCGGCCGCGAACAGGGCCTTGGCCAGTTCACCAAGCTCGTCATTGACGAAGATGCGCAGCGCCTGGAAGACGCGCGTCGCCGGATGGATCTTGTCCTTCGGCGCACGGCCGATATGCGTCTCGATGGCGTCGGCCAGTTCCAGCGTGCGCTCGAACGGGCGCTTTTCGCGGCGAGCCTCGATCATGCGGGCGATGCGCCCGGCATGACGCTCCTCGCCGAGGAAGCCGAAGATGCGGGCAAGATCGCCCGGCTTGAAGGAATTGACGACGTCGGCGGCGCTGAGGCCCGATTGCGCCATGCGCATGTCGAGTGGCCCGTCGGCGCGGAACGAAAACCCGCGCTCCGCCTGGTCGAGCTGCATCGAGGACACACCGATGTCGAGCACGATCCCGTCGGCGCTCTCGACATGTTCGTCCAGCGTCGAGAACGGCGCCTGCACCAGCCGCAGCCGGCCGCCCGACTGCACTTCCAGATCGCGCCCGGCCGCAATGGCATCCGGATCGCGGTCGATCGCCACCACGGAAGCGCCCGTCGCCAGAATGGCCCTGGTGTAGCCGCCGGCGCCGAACGTGCCGTCGATGATGAGGTCGCCCTGCGCCGGCGCCAACGCTTCGAGCACCTCGGCAAGGAGGACCGGAATGTGGCGAGCCGATCCGCCAACGGCGTGCCCATCTACGGCGCGAGGAAGGTCATCGCCGTGGCCTGCCGTCATTCCGGTCGCTCCCCAGGCTTCGTCCCCTGCCGAAGCTGCAAAAGCCGTGCCCGCGCCTGCGCCCCATAGGCGGCAAGCCGTCCCGGCTCCCAGATCTGAAAGAAATTGCCGCGCCCGACAAAGGCCACTTCCGCCGAAATGCCGGTGTGTTCGCGAAGGAAATCGCTCATCGTGATGCGGCCGTCCTGGTCGAGTTTCAAGAAGGTTCCGTCGCCATGGCAGAAGAACGACATGTCGTCCGCCGTCTGCAGGAAGGGATCCTCGAGCGCGATGCGCTGCTCGTAGCGGTCGAGCAGATCGAGCCCGCCGACATCCATCGCCGGCAGATCCAGGCAGCGCAGCGCATAAAGTTCCGAATAGCCGCGCTTCTGCACGACCGCACGGAAATGCGCGGGAACGGACACCCGTCCCTTCGCATCGATCCTGCTCACCGTGTTTGACAGAAACCGGTCCATTAAACGCTACAGCCGCTTGCGCCGCCGCACCCCTCTCCATCTTGTGGCCCGCGCCGCCGCGGCGCGTTCCCTGCCCCGTATCAGCCTCGTCCGCACGGGCAAAAACCGGCAAACGCGCAGCCGCCGCGGCTGCCCGATTGGCGTACGCTTTACCCTGACACGGAACGAAGGCTTTGATGTCTAGATGGGATATCATGGGGCACTATGGGCGTCAACGGGATTAGGCTTCACAAACACGCGCGCCGCGACCAATGAGAGCAGCCTCGCCGACACGTCTCGTCTTTATGGTCTATTAAGCCTAACGAACCGTTTAGAGCCGCCTGGCCCAACCGGACGCGCCTTGCCGAGCGCCGCTGCCGGGCATAGCGTCTCGCCACATCTCGTCGGTCGCAAACAGGGTTGGAATTCGATGTCCGAAACTGCAAAGTCACGCGCTGCAGCGCTTCCTCACCTGCGTCGCAGCGGGCTTGCCATGGGCGATTCCATTCCCCTGCCACTGACCATGGCCGCCATCTTTCATGCGCCCGGCGACGCCACCGGTTTCAACCAGTACGGGCGATTCAGCAACCCGACCTGGGACGCGGTCGAACATATGCTGGCCCATCTGGAGGACGCGCCTTGCGTCGCCTTCCCTTCAGGAATGGCGGCAATCTCGGCGGCGTTTTTTGCCGTGCTCAAGACTGGCGACCGTATCCTGCTGCCATCGGACGGCTACCACACGACAAGAGCGCTGGCCGATCGCTTCCTCAAGCCGCTCGGCATCGCCTACGATGTCAGGCCTACCTCGACCTTCCTCGACGGCGGCTTCGATGGCTATCGCCTCGCCTTTGTCGAAACCCCTGCCAATCCGGGGTTGGATATCTGCGATATCGCCGCCGTTGCCGATGCTGTTCACAAAGCCGGCGCGATCCTTGTGGTCGACAACACGACCATGACACCCTTCGGCCAGCGGCCGCTCGACTATGGCGCCGATATCGTCGTTGCCGCCGACACCAAGGCACCCAACGGCCATTCAGATGTGCTGTTCGGCCATGTCGCCAGCCGCAATGCCGAGATCATCGCCGCCGTGACCGGCTGGCGCGAAGTTTCCGGCAGCATTCCCGGACCATTCGAAGCCTGGCTGGTGCATCGCGGCCTGGAGACACTGGATGTGCGCTTCGATCGCATGTGTTCCTCGGCGGAAGTCATCGCGCGGCGGCTGCAGGGCCACCGGGCAATCAGCGGCCTGCGTTATCCCGGACTGGAAGGCGATCCGTCGCACAACCTTGCCCGTGCCCAGATGGAGCGCTTCGGCTTTCTGATCTCTTTCGAACTCGCCTCGGAGGACAAGGCCGAGGATTTCATCAACAATTGCGCCTTGATGCAGGCCGCGACATCCTTCGGCGGCGTCCACACCTCCGCCGAGCGGCGCTTGAAGCGAGGCGATGCCGTTGCCGCCGGCTTCGTTCGCCTCTCGGTCGGCTGCGAGCCGGTGGAAGAGCTCTGGAAGGCAATCGAGACGTCGCTGGACAAGATCGGCGGCTGACCGGACCGATCACGGGCCGAGATCGTCGGCTTCTATGTTGCGATAGCCGTGCAGTACACGAATGATCTCGATCGCGTCGTCACCTACACGATACAAGGTGAGATAGTCGCCAACGAGCAGATGACGGACGCCGGGCGCGATGTCATCGCGCGGCGGCCGGAGAAGGGATAGGTCTCCAGTTGCTGCCACCGTGCCTCGATGCGATCGAGCAACCTATCCGCTGCGACCTCGCTATCGCGTGCAACATGAAGCCAGATCGCGATCAAATCGTCTTCTGCGCGCGCGTTCCGGACGATGAATAGCGAATTCATGCTGCGTCGTCAGATCGCAAGCGCCTCCGCGCCTCGGCCTTGATTTCATCCATCGACGCAAATCGTCCCGGCCCGCTGTCTATCCCTTCCTGCACCAGCTTGCGCAACTCATCGAGCGTATAGCCGAAGAGATCGCGCCGATCCTTCCATTGCCGCAGCGCATCTCGGATCACTTCGCTGGCGGAGGCATATTCGCCGGCGGCGACGACATCATCCACCGCCTGCGCCAGTTCCGGCGACAGCGTGATGCTGCGTTTGTCGACCTGTCCCATGAGAAGCTCCCGGTACCATTCCCGATCATGGTACGATTTAATCGCACCGGTTTCAAGCAATGGCCGACTCTCGCTCGCACGGATGAACGGCCGGGCAGGCTTGAATCAACAGGCGCGCCCGAGGGCGCAACCTGCTGAATTCAAGAGACTTCTCTTGATATCGGGGGAGAGAGTTGCCAGCTGGCCTGTAAGCCGGGTTCTGTATGGCCCTCGCCCCTTGCGGGGCGAGAACGTGGCGGCCATTCATCTTGGGCGCATGTTGCCATGCGCCTCACGCAACCTACCCGGACGGTGAGCCGGAAACAGCCCTCGAGGGTTTCCCCTCGCACCGTCCCTATTCGGTCTTGCTCCCGGTGGGGTTTACCGTGCCGCTCCTGTTGCCAGTCGCGCGGTGGGCTCTTACCCCACCCTTTCACCCTTACCCCGAATCCGGCAAGCCGGATCGTGGCGGTTTGCTTTCTGTGGCACTTTCCCTGGGGTCGCCCCCGCCGGCCATTAACCGGCACCGTGTTTCCATGGAGCCCGGACTTTCCTCACCCACGACCTTTCGGCGTTTGCGGGTGCGGCCGCCCAGCCAGCTGGCAGAGCGTATAAAGGGGTTCGCGCCCGAAAACGCAAACGAAAAAGCAGACTTATGCGGGCGATCCAAGCGCAGCCATCTGCACCTTGACCTTGCCGCAATAGGCGGCCGACACCGGGTTCATCCGCGTTGCGGCGTGGCCGGCATTGTATTTCAGGATGGTGCCGCAGGTCGTGCCGCCGCCGAGGCTCCGCGCCATGGCAAGGTATTTCATGCCGTATTTGATGTTGGTGTCGGGATCGAACAGGCCCTTGGCGGAGCCGCTATAGCCCATCATCCGAGCCGTGGCCGGCTTGATCTGCATCAGGCCGATCTCGCCGGCACCGCCAACGATGTTGGGCCGGTAGTTGCTTTCGATCTGGATAACCGCCGAGGCGAGCGATACCGGAACGCCTTCGATCGCCGCATAGCGGGCAACGATAGCGGAATACTGACCGCTGCTGGCCACCGCGGCCGCTGAGGCTGCCGCGTTGCGGACACCGATCGACGCCGTTGCCGTCATGTCGACGGTTTTTCGGCCACGCTTCGTCTGCTTTCTGGCGGACTTCTTCGGCTTGGACCAGCTTGCTTTTTCCATTTTCGCGGAAGCCCGCTTCGTCGCCTTGGCGTCGTGGCCTGCCTTGCCGCTTCTGGCCTGTGGGGCCTTGCCGCTTTTCGCGGATACCACGACAGGCCCTTGATCGGCTCGCGGGCTGAGAGGCGCGGCATCTGCGGCATTGAAGGCAAAAGTCATTACGCCGGCAGCAAGAGCTGCCGTTAAAACGGTAAATTTCTGCATGTGATCCTGTTCTGTCTGAACCGCGCGAAGATGTTCGCGCAGCAACGCCTAACCAACGTCGGAACAACCCGGGGGGGCTTGGGGTCCGACATCTACACGTCAGCCGTTTGACGCCCGAATTGGTGTCAAACAAGGCCAGGCAAGTCACTTTGAGTGACAGCTTGTAACTTAAGGATTGGAAAGAATTGCTTGGGAGAGGCTTTCCGGAGGTCAGCGCCTCACGGAAGCAAGCAGCCTTTGCAGCGTCCGCAGCGTCGAGCCGTCGGCAACGCCGTCCACCTTGCGCGGCCGGAAATGACGCTGGAAGGCCTCGACCACCGCCTCCGTCTGCCGGTCGAAAACGCCGGATATTTCAACGCCATAGCCGTAGAGGGCCAGCATCGACTGCAACGCTTCGACGTCGCCGCCGGTATCGCCGGTTGTCAGAGTGGCGCCTCGCCTGACGGGTGCGGCCGCCACGAGATGGCCGACACCGGCCTCGAACAGCGTTCGCCACGGAAACTTCTCGCCGGGATCGATCTTGCGCCCAGGCGCAACATCGGAATGTGCGAGTACCCGCTCGGCGGCGATCGAATGCCGACCGGCGATCCCGCGGCACAGCCCGATCACCGCATCGATCTGCCGCCGGGGGAAACCGGGATAGCCCAGCGAATGCCCCGGATTGACGATCTCTATGCCGACCGAACAGGAATTGATGTCGGCCCGTCCGAACCACGAACTCTTGCCGGCATGCCAGGCGCGGTCGCTTTCCCTGACCATCTGCACGATATGGCCATTCTCGTGGACGAGATAATGCGACGAAACCTCGCTGGCCGGATCGCAAAGCCAGGCCTCGGCCCCGGCGCCGGTCGCCATACCGGTGTAGTGCAGCACGATCATGTCAGGCCTGGGCGTCTCGCGCCGCGGGCCAAAATTCGGCGATACCCTGACTTCGGCACGTGGCTCGTCGGGCAGAAAGCCGCTCATGCGTGGCGCAGGCCCCGCTCGATCATCTCGTAGGCAACGTTGATCGCCGCCACCCTGGTGGTCGCGATCTTGATGAATTCCTGAGGCAGGCCGCGCGCAATCAGCCGGTCCGGATGATTGTCGGAAACCAGCTTGCGATAGCGCTTCCTGACCTCTTCGAACGGCTTGCCGCGCTCGATGCCAAGCACGACATAAGGATCCCCGGCGCCCAGGTTGACATGTCGCGCCATGATGGTCTCGTAATGCGCTTCGTCGATGCGGAAAATCTCGGCGATGCGGTGCAGGAAATGGCCTTCGCGCTCGTGCACCAGCCCGTCGGCCTTGGCGATGTGGAACAGACCGTCGAGTATGTCTTCCAGCATCACACAATTGGAATGCCCGGAACCGCACATCTGCGCCATCCGCTCGGCATAGGTCTCGAAACCGGCCACGTCGCGCTGGGCGAGATCGAACAGACGCGCCACATTGCGCGTCTCCTTCGGCGGCACTTCGAATATTTCCTGGAAGGCGCGCACCTCGTCCTGGGTGACGATACCATCGGCCTTGGCCATCTTGGCCGACAGCGCGATCATCGCCACCGAAAAGGCGACACGCCGGCGCAAATCCGCATCGCCGGCGAAAACCGTGCGCACGGCCTCGACCACGTCGGCGACACCCGACGAGGCTGAGGATGAAACGCGGGTGATGAATTCGCCGAGGCGATCCCAAATGGACATGGCCTGCTTCTTAGAGCCACCGTCCGCTCCTATCAAGCCGGGACAGTGCCGCAGGCTTTGCGCGACAAATCGATCGGACTCCAACGCCACGGCGCTCGGACAATATGAGAAAGGCCAGCGTGAGCCGGCCTTTCTCATTCATCACACGAAGTACTGCTTGCTCACTACTGCGCGGGCGCAGGAGCTGGTGTTGCCGGAGCCGGCTCGGCAGGCTTCTCGGGTGTGATGCTCTTCGTGGTAGAATTATCCGTTGCCGGAGGCGTAGCGGCCGGCGGCGTGGCTTCCGGAGTAGCCGGCTTCATCGGTTCCTCGGCGGCCGGCGGATTGGTGCTCTGGGTGGTGGTATTATCCGTACCGCTGTCACTGCAGGCGGCGACGCCAAGCAAGGCCAGAGCGGAAACGGACGCGAGAATGAGCTTTTTCATTTGTCTCTCCTTCAACACACGCTCACGTTGCCGTGAGCGGTCGAAGGACAAATGCGTCAGACGGCCATGAGTTTCGTAACGTTGCGTTTCGACATGTAACATCGTCTGGTTCATTTGCGATTGCCGCTCAGGCCGTGGCGAACTAACAGAATGTGCCGAACCACCGATCGAACGGAAAAGCGCCAGGGGCTGTCATGACCGCAAAATGGGATTTCTGGATCGACCGCGGCGGCACATTCACCGATATCATCGGCCGAGATCCGGAAGGCGGGCTGCACCCGCGCAAGCTTCTCTCCGAAAATCCCGAAGCCTACAACGATGCTGCCATCCAGGGCATTCGCGACCTTCTTGGCTTGTCGGCCGGCGACACGATCCCGAGCGGCCTGATCGGCGACATCAAGATGGGCACCACGGTTGCAACCAATGCGCTGCTGGAGCGCAAGGGCGACCGCGTGCTTTTGCTTATCACCAAGGGCTTTCGCGACGCGCTGAAGATCGCCTACCAGGCGCGTCCGGACATCTTCGCCAAGGAGATCATCCTTCCCGAACAGCTCTACGAGCGCGTCGTCGAAATCAACGAGCGTGTGCGCGCCGATGGCCGCGTCGAACAATTGCTCGACATCGCCGCCTGCAGGCCGGCGATCGAACAGGCCAGGGCCGATGGCATCGATGCGGTCGCCATCGTCTTCATGCACGCCTGGAAATACCCCGACCACGAGAAGGCGGTGGCAAAAGTCTGCCGCAAACTTGGTTTCGCCCAAGTCTCCGTCAGCCATGAGGTCTCGCCGCTGATCAAGCTGGTCGGCCGCGGCGACACCGCGGTGGTCGATGCCTATCTGTCGCCGATCCTGTCACGCTATGTGCAAAGGGTTGGCCAAGAGCTCGGCGTCCTCTCCCCCCTCGAGGGGGGTGAGGAACGATGGGCCGAAGGCCGAGAAAAAGCCAACGATTTGGCTTTTTCAGCGACGAACGCCCGAAGCCATAGCGAAGGGCAGTCGACAAAGCGGCCAGAGGGGGTCCTCTCGGAAGGCACCGCCACGACGTCGAGCCCGGTCGATCCGACCCCACCCGGCGCCTTTGCCGCCATCCTCCCCTCGAGAGGGAGGGAAAGCCCTCGCCTCATGTTCATGATGTCGTCGGGCGGTCTCACCGCCGCCGACATGTTCCAGGGCAAGGATGCGCTGCTGTCAGGACCGGCCGGCGGCGTCGTCGGCATGGTCGAGACAGCCAGGCTCGCCGGCTTCGACAAGGTCATCGGCTTCGATATGGGCGGCACCTCCACCGATGTCGCCCACTATGACGGCGAATACGAACGCGCCTTCGACACCGAGGTCGCCGGCGTGCGCATCCGCGCGCCGATGATGCGCATTCATACCGTCGCCGCCGGCGGCGGCTCGATCCTGCATTACGAGGCCGGCCGCTTCCGGGCCGGACCGGATTCGGCTGGCGCCAATCCCGGCCCGGCAGCCTACCGGCGCGGCGGCCCGCTCGCCGTCACCGACGCCAACGTCATGCTTGGCAAGCTGCAGCCCGATTTCTTTCCGGCTATATTCGGACCCGGCCAGGACCAGCCGCTCGACGTCGAGACGGTGCGGGCAAAATTCTCCGCACTCGCCGCCGAGATCGGCGATGGCCGGTCGCCCGAGACCGTCGCCGAAGGGTTCGTCACCATCGCCGTGGAGAACATGGCCAATGCCGTCAAGAAGATCTCCGTCCAGCGCGGCTACGACGTCACCGAATATCTTTTGAACTGTTTTGGCGGCGCGGGCGGCCAGCACGCTTGCCTGGTCGCCGATGCGCTCGGCATGGAAGCGGTGCTGATCCATCCCTTCTCAGGTCTGCTGTCGGCCTATGGTATCGGCCTGTCCTCGGTCTTTGCCTCGCGCCAGCAGGCGCTGCTGAAGCCGCTTGCCGAAGAGTCCAGAACGGAGATCGGCAGCCTCATTGCCATCTTGAGAGAAGCCGTCATCGCCGAACTCGCGGCGCAAGGCATCGGCGAGGATACGGTCGCCACGAAGCCGGTGCTGCACATTCGCTATGACGGCACCGACACGACACTGCCGGTGAATTTCGAGGCGGATTCGATTTTCCAGGCCAGGCGCGATTTTGAAATCGCCCATAAGGCGCAGTTCGGTTTCGTTTATGACCACAAGCCGATGATCGTCGAGACCGTCGGCGTCGAAGGCGCGGACACCGGCGGCACCGGGCGCGACGAAACTGAATCGCGAACCGAAGACCTTGCCGTAAGCCCTTCGCAAACCCGCGAAATCTTCACCGAAGGAGAGTGGCGCACTTCACCCATCTTCCGCCGCGAGGCGCTGAAGCCGGGAAACAGGGTTGCGGGACCTGCCTTGATTATCGAGCCGAACCAGACGATCGTCATCGAGCCGGGCTGGCAGGCCGAAATCACCGCCAGGAACCACGTGCTCCTGCGCCGTGTCGAGAAAAAGCGCCGGCAGGCAGCGCTCGGCACCGAGGCCGATCCGGTCATGCTGGAGGTCTTCAACAACCTCTTCATGTCGATCGCAGAGCAGATGGGCGTGACGCTGCAGAACACCGCCTATTCCGTCAACATCAAGGAACGGCTGGATTTCTCCTGCGCCGTCTTCGACCGCCATGGCGCGCTGGTCGCCAATGCGCCGCACATGCCGGTGCATCTGGGCTCGATGGACCGGTCGGTCGAAACCATCATCCGGCTGAATTCCGGCGACATCCACCCCGGCGACGTCTTTGCCCTCAACGCGCCCTACAATGGCGGCACGCATCTGCCCGACATCACTGTCGTGACGCCTGTGTTTTCCCTCCCCCTCGAGGGGAGGGTGGCCGCGCAGCGGCCGGGTGGGGTCCTCTCAGAAGGCACCGCAAGAGCGTCGAACCCGGTCGATCCGACCCCCTCCGGCGGCTTCGCCGCCACCTCCCCCTCGAGTGGGGAGGAAATCCTGTTCTGGGCCGCCTCGCGCGGCCATCATGCCGATATCGGCGGCACGGCACCCGGCTCGATGACGCCGCTCGCCACCACGGTCGACGAGGAAGGCGTGCTGTTCGACAATTTCCGCATCGTCGACCGCGGAAAATTCCGCGAGAAGGAGCTGGAAACGCTGCTCACCGACCACCGCTATCCAGCCCGCAATCCGCACCAGAACATCGCCGACCTCAAGGCGCAGATCGCCGCCAACGAAAAGGGCGTCGCGGAACTGCGCAAGATGGTCGCGCATTTCGGCCTCGATGTCGTCGAGGCCTATATGGGCCATGTTCAGGACAATGCGGCCGAAAGCGTGCGCCGCGTGCTGGAGCGGCTGCCCGACAGTTCGCAGTACGAATACCCGACCGACACCGGCCAAATCATCAAGGTGAAGATCACGGTCGACCGGCAAAAGCGCGAGGCGACCGTTGACTTCACCGGCACATCACCGGTCATGAAGAACAATTTCAACGCGCCGGAACCCGTCGCCCGAGCGGCCGTGCTCTATGCCTTCCGCGTCATGGTCGAGGACATGATCCCGATGAATGCCGGGTGCCTGCGGCCAATCAACATCATCATTCCCGATGGCTGCATGCTGAAACCCGCCTACCCCGCCGCGGTCGTCGCCGGCAATGTCGAGACCTCGCAGCATGTCACCAACGCGCTGTTCGGCGCCATGGGCGCCATGGCCAACGCGCAAGGCACGATGAACAACCTGACCTTCGGCAACAAGATCTACCAGTACTATGAGACGATCTGTTCCGGCTCGCCGGCCGGCCAGATGAACTCGGGCCGCGGCTTTGCCGGCACCTCAGGCGTCCACACCCACATGACCAATTCGCGCCTCACCGATCCCGAAGTGCTGGAACTGCGCTTTCCCGTGCTGCTCGAGGATTTCCACATTCGGGAAGATTCCGGCGGCAAGGGCAAATGGAGCGCCGGCGACGGCACCAAACGCACCATCCGCTTCCTCGAAAAGATGGAATGCGCGATCCTGTCCTCGCACCGAAACCGCCCGCCGCAAGGTCTGGACGGCGGCGGCGATGGCGAGGTCGGCTCGACCAAAGTCCGCCGCAAGGACGGCACAATCGACGTGCTGAAAGCCTGCGACCAGACCGTGCTGCAGGCCGGCGACGCCGTCATCCTGACGACGCCGACACCGGGGGGATTCGGGCGGCGGTGAAGGATGCTTGCCGGGCGCGGACATGGCGAGCCAGAGGCAGGCGCATGTCCGCAACATTCTGAGGAGAAGTCGCCATGTCCATCGTGAAGAACATTCCTGCCTACCCGAGCAAGACCTTCAACGACGGCTATCTTGAGGGATACCAGTCACTCAAGCCCGGGATCGTCCCGTCAATGCCATCCTACAGCAAGGTGCCGATCGGCCTCACTCCGTATCAATGGGGCTTCACACTTGGAGAGGATGACGCGCGCGCAACTGGTTTGCGGTAAGAGGCGTGTTCGTGGCGGTCTCATGGGCTTCGACAGCGCAAGTTGGTGCCGGATGCGGAGGTATCAACTGATTTTACGCGCTACCGTTGTAAGGAGGCGTCAACAGGCTGTCACCGGCCTGTCATGACCCTGGGCTACCCGCTTGCGGCAAAGCAAATGGGGAATCATCTTGCCATGACGGACGTTTCCGCAGATCTGGTTTTTCGCCGCGGCAAGGAAGTTGGAAAGGCCGTCTACCAGAACCGCCCGCTGTCGAAGGCCGGCATTTCGGAGCGGTTGTTCGCCTTCCTGTTCTCCGGCCTCGTCTATCCGCAGATCTGGGAAGACCCCGAGGTCGACATGGAGGCGATGCAGCTTGGCCAGGGCCACCGCGTCGTCACCATCGCCTCCGGCGGCTGCAACATTCTGGCTTACCTCACCCGCTCGCCGGCCCGGGTCGACGCCGTCGACCTCAACACCGCGCACATCGCGCTGAACCGCATGAAGCTGGAGGCGGTGCGCCATTTGCCATCGCAGGGCGACCTGTTCCGCTTCTTCGGCGCCGCCGACACCAGCCACAATTCGAAAGCGTATGATCGTTTCATCGCGCCGCATCTCGATCCTGTCAGCCGTCACTACTGGGAGCGCCGCAACTGGCGCGGCATCAGGCGCATCACTGTGTTCGACCGCAATTTCTACCAGACCGGCCTGCTCGGCCTGTTCATCGCCATGGGCCACCGCACGGGAAAATTCTTCGGCGTCGACCCCTCCGGCATCATGCAGGCCAGGAACATCGGCGAGCAGCGCCGATTCTTCAACGAGGAGCTGGCGCCGGTCTTCGACAAGAAGCTTTTGAAATGGGCGACGTCGCGCAAGGCCTCGCTATTCGGCCTCGGCATCCCGCCGGCGCAGTATGATTCGCTGATCACTTCTGGCGACGGCACCATGGCCAGCGTGCTGAAAGCCCGGCTGGAAAAGCTCGCTTGCGATTTTCCACTGGAGAACAACTATTTCGCCTGGCAGGCCTTCGCCCGGCGCTATCCGAACCCCGGCGAGGCCGCCCTGCCCGCCTATCTCGAAAAACAGAATTACGAGACCATCCGCGGCAATGTCGACCGCGTCGCCATCCACCATGCCAATCTGATCGAATTCCTCGCCGGCAAGGATGCAGGCTCCGTCGACCGCTTCGTCCTGCTCGACGCACAGGACTGGATGACCGATGACCAGCTCAACGCGCTGTGGGCGGAGATCACCCGTACCGCGTCGGCCGGCGCCCGCGTCATCTTCCGCACCGCCGCCGAGCCCAGCCTGTTGCCGGGCCGCGTCTCCAACTCGCTGCTTGAGCAGTGGGATTATCAGGACGAGGCTTCGCGCGAATTTTCGGCCCGCGACCGCTCGGCCATCTATGGCGGCTTCCACCTCTACCTAAAGCGCGCGGCATGAGCACCAGCGAGCTGCCGACCAGCCCCGAATTCAAGGCCAACCATGCCGAACTGATGGACGGCGTCTACCGCTGGCAGCGCCACATCTACGACCTGACACGCAAATACTATCTTCTCGGCCGCGACCGGCTGATCGCGGGGCTCGATGTGCCCGCCGGCGGTACCGTGCTGGAACTCGGCTGCGGCACCGGCCGCAACATCATCCTGGCCGCGCGTCGCTATCCCGACGCGCGTTTCTTCGGCCTCGACATTTCGGCCGAGATGCTGGAGACGGCCAGCGCGGCGATTGCCCGCGAGGGCCTGCTCGATCGTGTCACGCTCGCCCAGGGCGACGCCACGGCATTCGATGCCAGGGCGCTGTTCGGACGCAATAGCTTCGACCGTGTCTTCGTGTCCTATTCACTGTCGATGATCCCCGGCTGGGAAAAAACAGTATCGGCAGCGCTTGCCGCCCTGTCGCCGAACGGTTCGCTGCACATCGTCGATTTCGGCCAGCAGGAAGGCCTGCCTGGCTGGTTCCGAGCGCTGCTGCGCGGCTGGCTGAAAAAGTTCCACGTCACGCCGCGTGAATCGTTGCGCGAGGTGCTGGAATCAGAATCGCGGCGAACCGGTGCAAGCTTCCGTTTCCGCACGCTTTATCGCGGCTATGCCTGGCTGGCGGTTATCAAGATCACTTCCTGAATATTGCCGTGGGAAAGGCACATAAAGGCGAAGCAGCCACGATCCGTTGGATCAACGTTGCCTTATGACCCCGAGAGCGGTACACTATCTCACATGCATGGAAGCATGTGGTGATCATCGGCTTCAGGGATGAATGGCTGCGGGCCTTCTTCGTGGAAGACACCCATTCTCGCAACATTCCGTCCGATCTCGAAAGCCGTTTGTTCCGCAAGCTCCAGATGATTGACGACGCGATGATCGATCAGGATTTGCGTGTGCCGCCCAGCAATCATTTCGAGAAGCTGCGCGGCATTCTCGAAGGCTTCCATTCAATACGCGTCAACAAGCAATGGCGGCTGATCTTCCGCTGGGACGGCGGCCGCGGTGAGGCGTCGGACATCTATCTCGACGACCACAGCTATAGATGAGGTGAGAACATGTTGATGACCGCACGCAAGCCGGCAACGGTTGGCGAAATTCTCACGGAAGAATTCATGCAGCCGCTTGGCCTGACGCAGGCGGCTTTGGCCGAGGCGATGGGGGTCCAGCGCAAGCATGTGAACGAATTGTGCAACGACCGCCGCAACGTGACGGCGGCGACCGCGCTTATTCTGGCGCGGGTGTTCGGCAACAGCCCGGACTTCTGGTTGAACGTCCAGCGCCGCAGCGATCTTTGGCAGGTCATGAACTCGCCCGACGAGCGGGCGCGAGTTGACCGCGCCAAGCCATTGGCGACAGCTGCATAGCAAAGAGTTTGCGCCGCGCTAATGCAGCGCCTTGATCAGCGCCCCCACCATCGTCTGCGGCCGGTAGCCGAACTTGGCAGGCGTCAGCCCTAGCCGCACCACCACCAACTGCTCCGAAGGGATGATGGCGACCGTCTGCCCGTCATGGCCTTCCATCCAATACGTGTCCTTGGGCAGGCCTGCCGCGACGCCGGCGCCGGGGTTTTCCTCATCGCCCGGGGCCTCGATCCACAACTGACCCTTGCCGTAGACCTTCGAGGCGGATGCCGGCTCGCGCATCCAGTCGACGAAACCGGTTGGCAGGATCTGGTTGCCGTTCCACACCCCGCCCTGCAGCAGGAACTGGCCGAAGCGCGCCCAGTCATGCGCGGTCGCGTAAAGATAGGACGAGCCGACGAAGGTGCCCTGCTCGTCCGTCTCGAGCACCGCGCTATGCATGCCAAGCGGCTCGAACAGGGCGGTGCGCGGCCATGTCAGCGCCTTGGCCTTGTCGCCGACCGCGTCCTGCCAGAGGCGCGACAGCATCACCGCCGTACCGCTCGAATAGGAAAACACTTTGCCGACCTCGGCCGCCAGCGGCTTTGATTCGGCAAAGCTCGCCATGTCAGGTTCGAGATAGAGCATGCGCGTGACGTCGGCGACGTCGCCATAATCCTCGTTGAACTCCAGCCCGCTCGACATCGCCATCATCTCGGCAAGGCTGATGGCGGCGCGGCCGTCCGCCTTCCACGGCGCGAACAGGTTTTTGTCGTCGAAAGCCATCTTGCCGTCCTTGACCAACGTACCGACGATGGCGGCGTTCACCGTCTTCGTCATCGACCAGCCGAGCAGCGGCGTCTTGGCGGAAAAGCCGTCGCCATAGCGCTCGGCGACGACGCGGCCATTCTTGACCACCACCACCGCCCGCATGCCGGTGCCGGTCAGCGCCGCATCGTCGAGCAGTTTGGCAACAACCGGATCCTGCGATGCCTCAACCCGCTCGCCTTCCGGCCACAGGTCGCCCATGGTGGCCGCCGACGGCTCCGCCTGGATCGCGGTCCGCCGCGCCTTGCCGACATCGCCGTCCGGAACCGAAGCGCAGCCCAACCCGTCGCGGGCGACGGCGACGCTCTTGCCGAGGAACCCGAACAGACCGGCAGACACCGTTCCCCTGTTCTTGTCCACCGAAACACGCATTAACCGCAGCAGGGGATGCCCGGGCGCCTGCACGTCGACGGCCAGCACCTCATTGGGATCGCGGCCGGCAATGAAGACGTTCGAACAGACGATCTTGGCCGAGTAACCCGAGCCGACCCTGATCAACTCCGGCGGGGAGATATAAAGCCAGGCAAAAAGCGCGGCGATCGCCAAAACGATCAGGCCAAGCAGCCATTTGACGATCTTGACGACGATCCGCATTTATTTCCTCCGGGCCCTGCGCGAGCCCTTATGTCATCGATTTGCCGCCATTGCTTCCGCAAATCACAAAGCTTGTCGAGCGCCATCAACGGATTATCAACCATGATCGGCGATCACAGGATATGCTGAGCGATGCTGTGGGGCGATCGCTCGGAGGGGGCCCAATCACAAGCCGGCCATCAGGTATAGACCCATCAGCGACCGGCTGAATCCGGCTCGGGAATTGCGATGCGCCGTCTTGCGGGCTTCATTATGCTAGCGCTGCTTGGCGCGTGCTCGACAGTAGACGATCTCTCGCCGCTGTCGCCGTCGGCGTCGAGCAGCCCGACGGTCACTGTCCGGGCGCCGCGCTTTGCCGATTCCAAGCCGCATGAATGGGAGAGCGGCGCGCCTTGGAACTATGCCGTCCACGGCACCGATGTTTCCAAATACCAGACCTCGGTCGACTGGCCGGCGGCCAAGGCCAGCGGCATCTCCTTCGCCTTCATCAAGGCGACCGAGGGCGGCGATCGCTTCGATGAATACTTCAACGAGCATTGGACCCGGACCAAAGCTGCGGGCGTTCCCCGCGCCGCCTATCACTTCTACTATTTCTGCACCCCGGCTGCCGTGCAGGCGCGCTGGTTCATCCGCAACGTCCCCGTCGATCGCTCGGCGATGCCGCCGGTCCTCGACATGGAATGGAACCCACAATCGCCGACCTGCAGGCTGCGTCCCGACGCCGCCACGGTGCGCGCAGAGATGACCACCTTCCTCGAGATCGTCGAACGCCACTACGGCAAGAAGCCGATCATCTACACCTCGGTCGACTTCTTCGACGACAACGGCCTGGCGGGGTTCCGCGGCTATCCGTACTGGCTGCGTTCTGTCGCCGGCCATCCACGTGAGAAATACGGCAGCCACCCCTTCACATTCTGGCAGTACACAGGAACCGGGATCATTCCGGGCATGACCGGCAAGGCCGACATCAACGTCTTCAACGGCAGTGAAGCCACCTGGAACAAGTGGCTGCGGCAGAACACCCGTTGACACCGGTTCAACGGCAGCACCGCCCTGCACCAAATCACTCCAGCAGAGCTTCCGTTGAACCGGTGCAGCGGCACAGAAGCCGGCGGAATAAGGGGCTGCGGCACAAGAACCGTTGACACCGGGCCTGCCGCCTGCTTTTCGACACAGCCAGCGGTGAAAAGTGCAACCGCCGGCAATTCAGGGCGTTGGGCCTCCGGGGGAGCACAACAACTGCCCGCTATTCGTTTCGAGAGGAAGCTGATGCGACTGCGTTCCAAAGTCCTCGCGGCTGCGCTGACCCTGTGTGCCACGGCCTTGCCGGCAATGGCGCAGGAATGCGGCGGCGACTTCGAGACGTGGAAGCAGGGCGTCGCCGCGGAAGCCAAGGCGGCCGGCGTCGGCACTGCCGGTCTCGACGCCCTTGAAGCGGCAACCTTCGACGACAAGGTGTTGGCACGCGACCGCGCCCAGGGCGTCTTCACCCAAACCTTTGTCGAGTTTTCCAACCGCATGATCTCGGCCTATCGCCTGAAGCAAGGTGCGGCGAACATGAAGAAATACGCGGATGTCTTCGCCCGCGCCGACCAGCAGTTCGGCGTTCAGGCGCCGATCATCGCCGCCTTCTGGGCGCTGGAGACCGATTTCGGCGCCGTGCAGGGCGACTTCCACACGCTGAGCGCCCTGGTGACGCTGTCGCATGATTGCCGCCGCCCGCAACTGTTTCGGCCTCAGTTGATACCGCTTCTGCAATTGATCGATCGCGGCGTGCTGCCGGCCAACGTCACGGGCGCCTGGGCCGGCGAGATCGGCCAGACGCAGATCCTGCCCTCCGACTATCTGGCACGCGGCGTCGACGGCGACGGCGACGGCAAGATCGACCTGCGCGGCAGCGTGCCCGATGTGATCATGACCACCGCCAACAAAGTGCTGTCGCGCGGCTGGAAACGCGACCAGCCCTGGATCCAGGAAGTCCGCGTGCCCGAAGACATGCCGTGGGACCAGACCGGTCGCACCAACAAGCTGCCGCTGTCGCAGTGGGCGCAATGGGGCGTCACCTACCCCAGCGGCGCGCCGCTGGTCGACAACGGCCTCAAGGCAGGCTTGGCGCTGCCCATGGGCCGTAAGGGGCCCGCCTTCCTCGCTTATGACAATTTCGACGTCTATCTCGAGTGGAACCAGTCCTTCACCTATGCGCTGACCGCGGCCAACCTCGCCGCCAGGTTGGCGGGCGCAAAACAGTTCGACCCGCGCAATCCCGAGACCGGTCTAAACAACGATCAGATGAAGGCTCTGCAGACCAAGCTCGAAGCCAGGGGCTACGACGTCGGCACCGTCGACGGCATTCTGGGCACCAACACCCGCGAAGCCATCCGCAAGGAACAGATGCGCCTCGGCATGGCCGTGGACGGCTGGCCGACACCGGAGCTTTTGGGGAAGCTTTAGCGAATAGCGAATAGCGAATAGCGAACAGAAGGTAGTCCTTCCTTGCTGCTGTCTCGGCAAATCTTCCCTATTCGCTACTGGCTATTCCCTATTCGCTAATCCGCCATCGTCTCCAAACTGGCAAACCCCTGCGGCGCGTCGCCCTCGTCGAACGGCGTCGTCACCTCGACGAAGGTGTCGGGGTAAAAGCCGTTGAAGCGGGTCCTCAGCGAGAGCGAATAGGCGCCGATATGGCCGATCTCGATCCAGTCGCCGGTGTCGACCGTTTCCGGCAGCCAGAATGGCCGCGACAGGATGTCGACGGAATCGCAGGTCGCGCCGCAGACCTTGAACGGCACGATGTTCTTTTCCTCGCCATTGCGCGAGCGGATCGCCGGATCAGGAATGAAGCGGGCCGGCAGCGTGATCTTTCCGGTCCATGAATCCGACAGCGACGCCCAGATGCCGTCATTGATGTAGAGCCGCTTGCCCTTGCGCAGCAGCACCCGCACGATCAGCGACAGGCAGCGCGCCACGATCACGCGGCCCGGCTCGGCCACCAGCGGCATCTGGTCGAACTGATACTCTTTCAGATCGCCCGAAAGCCGCGACATGATCTGGCCGAGCGACGGCATCTCGATCTGCTTGCGGTTGGGGTCATGGCCGTATTCGGCGGGGAAACCGCCGCCGACGTCGAGCCCGGCAATATCGAAGGTCAGCCGGTTGCGCACCCAATCGGCGGAAGCCAGTGCCCGCTCATAGGTGTCGGGATCCTCGATCTGACTGCCGACATGGAAACACAGGCCAACCTTGTAGCCGGTGCGGTTCAGCCGCTCGGCCAGTTCGACGGCATAGGCCGGCCCGGCGCCGAACTTCTTCGACAGTTCGTAGGCGGCATGGCCCTTGGTCTGCACCCGCACGAACACGCTGATCGAGCCCGGATCGATGTCGAGCGCCCGCACCACTCGCGTCAGCTTGGTGATCTCGTCCTCATGATCCAGCGAAATGACGCGGATGGCGTATTTCTCCAGCGCCAGCTTGATATCCGACTGCGCCTTGACCGGATGCATGTAGAGCATCTCGGCATCGGGAGAGACGGCACGCACGGCGGCGAACTCGCCCGGCGACGCGACGTCGAAAGCCTTGACGCCGGCTTCGACCAGCGTCTTCAGCACGATCTGCTCGCCATTGGTCTTGACCGCATAGGCGGTCTTGCCCGGGAACATGCCCATGAACTGCCTGGCATCCGCCATCAGCACCTGCGGGCGGAAGCAATAGACCGGATCGTCCGGGCGAAGCGCCAGTGCCGCCTCGCGGGCATTCTCGAATCGCTGCATCGACGAATCCTTGATCTAGCCTGCGCACAATTAATCCAAGCTAGCGGCTAATGAAAACAATTCTGTGTCTCGTACGGCTGACGCTGGGGCGATAGGTCTTGGCGGCAGGCGTTTGCCATCAATCACGTTTCGGGTGGCCCTTGTCTCCGAACCGGATATGGCTTCTGCCTGACTGGCATACGTCTGGGAGGGCGACTCACATGGCAATGGCCGCGACATCCGCACCACGCGGGCCGATGGTGCTCAAGGATTGGGGGCAACTCCTGTTGCTCGGCGCGATCTGGGGCGGCTCGTTCTTCTTTGCGCGCATCGCGGTGGCGGAACTCCCCCCGCTGGCGCTGGTGCTGTTTCGCGTCGCCATTGCCGCGATTGCGCTGCAGATCTATCTCGGTCTGCGTGGCCCGTCCTTTCGCCTCGCGCTTCCGCATGCCGGCCTGTTCTTCCTGCTGGCGCTCACCAACAATGTCGTGCCCTTCTCGCTGATCTTCGCCGGCCAGACGGAGCTCGGAGCCGGCATCGCCTCGGTGCTCAACGCGACAACGCCGTTCTGGACGTTGATCCTCGCCAACGCGCTGACATCGGACGAAAAGCTGTCCTGGAACAAGCTCGCCGGCATTGCGCTCGGCATCGCCGGCACGGCTGTCATGATCGGCCCCGGCCTGCTTGCCGGGCTCGGCGGCCCGGTCTGGGCCAAATTCGCGCTGATCGGGGCTTCGCTGTCCTATGCCGTCGCGCTGATGGTTGCCCGCCGCTTCAGGGGCGTGCCCTCGCCGATCATCGCCACCGGACAGTTGACGGCATCGACCATCATCATGATCCCGATCGTGCTCTTCACCTACGGTCCATCCGGCCTGTTCTCGGCCTCGCCGCCGGTCTGGGCGGCGGTGCTGGCACTGGCGCTGCTGTCGACCGCCTTCGCCTACATCCTCTATTTCAACCTCGTCGCCTCGGCCGGCGCCACCAATGCCTCGCTGGTCACGCTTGTCGTACCGGCCAGCGCGATGCTGCTCGGCTTCCTGTTCCTTGGCGAGCGGCTGGAACTGTTCGAAATCGGCGGCGTGGTGCTGATCGCGCTCGGCCTCGTCACCATTGACGGGCGGTTGTTCGGCCGACGTTAGAGCGCCGCGCGTTCACTGGACGCGCAAAGGATGCTCTAACCACCCAATTGCCCCGCATCGCGAAAGTCGAATCGACTTTCGCAGCGGTAGCGCTGCCATGACACGGCAGCGACACGAGTCGGCCACATTTTATTCACAGGCCTGAAGCCGGTTTTTGCCTAGGAGTTTCAAAGCCTAACGGCAAAAGACATGTCGCGGATTTCACAATCACGTCGCAATGCAGCACATTTTCCGCTTGCCTGTGGCACAAATGAACCTAGACTCCGTGACATAGCTCTTTAAGAGGAGGCTATGTCATGGGACTTACGAGGCCTATCAACGCATTGATGATCTGTGCTGCGTTCGCCTTTATCGGAGCCCTTATTATGGGCTTCCTTCCCTGACCGCCAAAGCGGGGAAGACCAGCACCCAAATAGTCCAACCAATTCAAAAGGCCGGGTTTTTCCCGGCCTTTTGTCGTTCAACCCACTCTCATGCCGCAGCTGATCCGGCGGCCGCCGCCTCGTGCGAGCGGATGCCGATCATATGACAGATGGCAAAGACCAGATCGGCGCGGTTCATGGTGTAGAAGTGGAAATCGCCGACACCGCGCTCGACCAGGTCCATCACCTGTTCGGCCGCCACCGCCGACGCCACCAGCGCATGCGTCTGCGGGTCCCGGTCGAGGCCTTCGAAACGCTCCGCCAGCCAGCCGGGCACATGCGCGCCCGCCCTCGCGGAAAAGTTCGCGACCTGCTTGAAACTGTGAACCGGCTGGATACCCGGCACGATCGGGATGTAGATGCCGGCGCGGCGGACGCGCTCGACATAGCGCTCGTAGAGATCGTTGTCGAAAAAGAACTGCGTGATGGCACGCGTCGCGCCATTGTCGACTTTGCGCTTCAGCATCTCGATGTCGGTGGCGAAATCGGGGCTTTGCGGATGTTTTTCCGGATAGGCCGCGACGGAGATGTCGAAATCAGCAATCGCCTTGAGCCCGGCGACCAGCTCCGCGCCGTTCTCGTAGCCACCGGGATGCGGCCGATACGGTCCGCCGACGCCGGAGGCCGGGTCGCCGCGCAGCGCCACGAACCGGTTGATACCGATCGATTTGTAATCCTGGATGACCGCGTCGACCTCGTCGCGTGTTGCACCGACGCAGGTCAGATGCGCCGCGGCAGGAATGGCGGTTTCCGTCAGGATGCGCTTTACAGTGCGCGCGGTGCGCTCTCGCGTCGAGCCGCCGGCGCCGTAGGTCACCGAGACGAATTTCGGCTTCAGCGGCTCCA
The DNA here is from genome assembly GCF_024518695.1 of Mesorhizobium sp. LMG17149. Taxonomy (NCBI): domain Bacteria; kingdom Pseudomonadati; phylum Pseudomonadota; class Alphaproteobacteria; order Hyphomicrobiales; family Phyllobacteriaceae; genus Mesorhizobium; species Mesorhizobium sp. LMG17149. The sequence continues at coordinate 396,739 of NZ_JANIFL010000006.1, read as the reverse complement.
GCCTTGTCACCGTCTCCCACAGCCTCGCTTCCATCTCGTCGGTCTTCGGCGGGAAGAATTCGAAGGAAACCCGGACCTTGTCGCCGATGTCGGGGCGGCGGGAAAAGCGGAACTGGTTCATCAGGCGGTTTCCCTTATCTGCCTTGGGTCGTTGGAAGGATCGGCAATCAGCAGGCGCCGATCGCGGCCGAGCCAGAGTTTTACGGTGAGCCTGGCCTCGTTGCCGCCGCGCGGCTCGAATTCCTGACTGTCTTCAAGATCGAGGCCGGCTTCCGAAAACCAGTCGGCGATCTGCCGGTCGGAAAAGCCGAGCCGCATATGCGCGTGCTCCTCACGCAGGAATTCCAGCGCATGCGGCGCGAAATCGACGATGACCAGGCGTCCGGCCGGACGCAAAAGCCGCGCCGCCTCGTGGATGGCACGGGCGGGATCGTCGAGATAGTGCAGCACCTGATGGATGGTGACGAGATCGAAGGCATCGCGCTCGACCGGCGGCGCGAAGATGTCGCCCTGCCGAACCTGCGCATTCGAAACGCCGGCCTTGTCGAGATTGGCGCGTGCCACGGTCAGCATCTCGCGCGACATGTCGATGCCGACACCGCGCCGATAGAGCGGCGAGAAGATTTCGAGCAGCCGCCCGGTGCCGGTGCCGAGATCGAGCATCGACTGGAACGGCCGCTTACCGACCAGCTTCAGCATCGCGGCCTCGACGGCGCGGTCCGGCACATGCAGCGAGCGGATATGGTCCCAGCTTGCCGCATTCACCGAAAAATACGCGACCGCGCGGTCCTGCCGCTTGCGCTTGACCGAGGCCAGGCGCTCAAGATCGCGCTCGACCTGCGGATCGGCGCCGCGAATGCCGGAAACCAGCCCCATGACGAAGTCCCGCGCGGAATCCGCATCCGACAGGCGGAAGAAGGCCCACGACCCCTCCTGGTAGCGGCCGATCAGTCCGGCCTCCAGAAGCAGCTTCAGGTGCCGCGAAACGCGCGGCTGCGACTGGCCGAGAATTTCGGTAAGATCGGAAACCGTGAGGTCACCGCGCGACAGAAGTGCCAGTATGCGCAATCGGCTGGATTCGGCCGCCGCCTTTAACGTATCCACCATAGTGTCGAGCGAGACATGCATCAGCGTATTCTCTTTGAAAAGATATAAACATATGTTTATGTCGATTTTAGCGACCTTGCAAGCGCTATGTCGCTTCCGGACAAGAAAATGCCGCTTGTGTGGCGTTTTAAGAGACGTGGACCATGACTGAAACGCGTGAGATGTTCGAGGCGCGCGAAGGCGAGCAGAGGCTGGAGAACGATCCGGCCTTGATGCCGCCTGATGGCGGGATCGTCTTCATCGGCCGCATTGCCTCGCCATGGACGACGCGCGAAACCTGCCCGAAGAACATGCGCGCCGCGCGCGAGACCGGGCAGAAGGCGGTGCTGACCATCGACACAGCCTACCGAAGTGGCCTGCAGGGGCTGGAGCGCGCCAGCCACGTCATCATCCTGTCCTGGCTGCATCATGCGCCGCGGGACCTGATTGTGCAGAAACCGCGCCATGCCGCTGAAGCGAAAGGTGTATTTTCGCTGCGCTCCCCTGCCCGCCCCAACCCCATCGGGCTGCATGTGGTCCGGCTCGTCGCGCTCGACCAACGCACCGGCCGCATCGACCTCGACGCCATCGATGTGCTCGACGGCACGCCGGTCATCGACATCAAACCTTATTTCGCCTCGACCGACGCTATTGCCGAGGCGACCATCGAAGGGCGCGACGAGCCCGATCGGACCCGGCGATGACAGCGCCGACCGGCCGCCGCCGCGCCATCGCCAAGGCGCTGACCGCTCTTCTGCCGCTGGCTCCCTATGCCGACATGGAGAAGATCCGCACCGACGCCGGCGCGGTCCACATGAAGACCTTGCCGCCGGGCATCGCCGTATGGCTGGCGACGATTGCCCATATCCGCCACATGCACACCGATTACGAAAAACTGCTGAGCGAAGGCTATGACCGCGACTCGGCGCGTTTCTTCGTCATCGAGCAGACCAACATCGTGCTCACCCGCTGGCGCGCAACCCGCCTGCTCGACGCCGACGACGAGGAGGAATGACCACGGCTACTTCCGCTTTAGCACGGCGACCGCATTGTAGGGCTGGCCATCGGCGTGGCCGACCCAAATCCAGGACAGATTGCCCTTGTAAAACCTGACGGTGATGTTGCCGCCGTCGATGCACTTGTCCTGACCGTAGGTGATGTTCTCGTGGTATTCCGCCGAAATGTCGTCCCTTGACGTCTGTGACAGCGATCCGCCGCAGCCGAGTGACGGATAGTCGATCGACGCGCTGCCATCGTTGATGGTCATGGCGATCGCCCAGTCGGCGCCGGCGTCACCCGCCGGGCTCTGGTGGCCATTGCCTACCCAGGTGCCGCTCAGCGACAGCACGTTCACCGCGCAAGGCAGGTTCTGGAAGATCGGAGTCAATTCGCCGCCGGTTTTCTCGCAGCGATAGGTCTGCCCGCCCTGGCACAATTCCTCGCCTTCGCGCGCGCACTGGGCGCGGGCGTCGCCCGCAGCGGCGAACATCATCATTGCCGCTGTGACGGCCCCAAACCTGCCCATTTTCCCCTCCCGTTCAGACCCGGAACGATAGGGCAATCGCGATCGAATGTATCGGCCAGATCGTCATGGAGGCCGAACAGCGCCGGGCGGGTGGCTCTATGCCTTCTGCCCGGCGCCGCTAGCCTCTCGCCTGCGTGACAGGAGGCCCCGATGAGCCGGACGATGGCAACACAGGACGAGAAGCGACCGCCCGTGGTTGGCGACCGCCATGTCGACCCGCACTCCTATCCCGAGGGCGTCGCCTTCCTCGACGGCCAATACCTGCCGATGTCGCAGGCCAAGATCTCGGTGCTGGACTGGGGTTTTCTGCATTCCGACGCAACCTACGACACCGTGCATGTCTGGAACGGCCGCTTCTTCCGCCTCGATTTGCATCTCGACCGCTTCTTCGGCGGGCTGGAAAAGCTGCGCATGACCATCCCCTTCGATCGCGACGGCGTGACCGAAATCCTGCACAATTGCGTGGCGCTGTCGGGTCATCGCGCCGCCTATGTCGAAATGCTGTGCACGCGCGGCGCCTCGCCGACTTTCAGCCGCGACCCGCGCCAGGCGGTCAACCGCTTCATGGCGTTTGCCGTGCCGTTCGGCTCGGTCGCCAATGCCGAGCAGTTGCAGCGCGGCCTGCGTGTCGCCATCAGCGACAAGATGCGCATTCCGCCGGCCTCGATCGACCCGGCGATCAAGAACTACCACTGGCTCGATCTGGTGCGCGGTCTCTACGACGCCTATGACCGCGGCGCCGAGACCGCGTTGATCCTCGACTTCAACGGCAATGTCGCCGAAGGCCCGGGCTTCAACGTCTTCTGCGTCAGGGACGGCAAGCTGTCGACGCCTTCCATTGGCGTGCTGCCGGCCATAACCCGCCGCACCGTCTTCGATCTCTGCGCCGAACAAGGTCTTGCCGCCACCGCGGCCGATGTCAGCGTCACTGCATTGCGCGAGGCCGACGAGGTCTTCATCACCTCGACCGCGGGCGGCATCATGCCGGTGACCGAGATCGACGGCGCGGCAATCGCCAACGGCAAGGTCGGACCGATCACCAGCCGGCTGATGGCGCTCTATTGGGAGAAGCACGAGGATCCGGCCTGGTCGTCTCAGGTGAATTATCCCTGACCGTCAGCAAGGCCTCGAGAAAAACCGCAAGGATTGAGCCCGCCACTTTTGCTTGGGCAGCGCAGCCTGCCCTCAGGCTTGATAGATCCACTGCTCCGGAACGCGCACCGAGATTTCTTCGCTGGCCCTGACCGTTCCCGGCTTCTCGACCCAGGCGACGACGCCGCGCAGCCGCTTCGCCATTTTTGGGAACAACAGCGCGCCGGCTTCGACGTCGGCCATTCCGGCGTTCTCGGCGATCGACCGGCCGGCGATGCGGCACGGTCCGTTCTGTGCGTCGACCTTAAGGGTCACACCGCCCTTGAAGAACAGCAGCGTGCCGGCCGGCAGCATGGAGAGATTCGGCACGCCTTCGATCACAAGATTGGCGCCGATCCATTCCGGCTTGATCTCGGCCAGGCCCATGCGCTCGGCGACGATGGCGAGTTCATCCGCCGCCACGATCGACAATTGCCGTTCGTTGCGCATTTCCGTGCCGCGCGGATACCAGGGCTCGCGCCCGCCCGAGCGCCGTGTCGGTCCGGCATGAAAATCCCCTGATATGCCGTCGAAACCCAGCCGCAATTCGTCCACCGAGCGCGTCTGAAAATGATCCGCCGGCGCCACGTAAAGCGCTGCCGCCTTGGCGGCGAGCTTTCGCGCAGGGATGATTTCGACCGGCTTTTCAGCCTCGGGGAAGAGATCCAGCATGGCGTTCTTTTCTCTCGTCATCCAGCGAATTAGCCGGGCGGACTTCGCGGCGTCCAGTCGAAAGTGCTGATCGTCCGATCAACGTCACCGATGGGATGGCGATCGCCAGGCGAGTGCCGATGCTGGTGCCCATCGCACCAGCCTGACGCAACAAGACGTATTGCGCGCCAAGGTGTGTTGAGAGTCAGGTCAGGCCGAGCCGGGGAAGCGCAGGAAGCTGCCATTCGCCGGGCGGCCTCACCTGAATATCGACATAGCTAGAGCATCCGCAACAGCGCGCCGCCTATCGAATACCCCGCGCCAAAGGCGCAGATCAGGCCGAAATCGCCGGGCTTCATGTCGGCGTGGTTCTCCGACAGCGCGACGATGGCGCCGGCGCCCGCCGTGTTGCCCAGCCGCTCCAGCACCATCGGCGCGCGGTCGTGGTCGACCTCGTGGCCGAACGACAGTTTCAGGATCATCGCATTCATGCGTGCATTGGCCTGATGCAGCCAGAAGCGCCTGATCGCCTGCGGCGTCAGCCCGTGCTCGGCCAGGAATTCGACGATGAATTTCTGCCCGGCAACGGTGACTTCCTTGAACACCTTGTTGCCGACCTGCTTGATCAGATTGCCTTCCAGATTGATCATGTAAGGATCATCCTGGGCGGTGCGGGTGTGATAGCCCAGATTGGTGCGGATGTTGTTCGACATCTGCGTCCAGACGCGCGTGTCGAGCACTTCGAAGCGCCCCGGCCGCTTGTCGCCCTTGGCCAGCCCTTCGACCACCATCGACACCGAAGCGTCGCCGAAGATGAAATGCGTCTGCCGGTCGCGAAAATTGAGATGGCCGGTGATGATCTCGGGCGTCGTCACCAGAATGCGCTTGTGCGCGCCCGACCGCACCAAATTGACGGCTATGTGCAAGGCGGCCGCCGCCGAAGAACAGCCAAGCCCCATGTCGAAGCCCGCGCCCTTCGTCCCCAGCGCCTCCTGCATTTCGATGGCGATCGCCGGATAGGGCCGCTGGTGATGCGAGGCCGAGCAGATCACCAGGTCTATATCCGACGGCTGCAGCCCGGCATGGTCGAGGGCCTTCTTCGCCGAGGCTATGCCGAACTCGGCCTCCAGCGACAGCGCATCGTCGGGCCGTGCGGGAATGCGCGGCGCCATCCGGGTCGGGTCGAGGATGCCCTCGCGCTCGATCACATGCCGGGTGCGCACGCCCGAGGCGTGGACGATGAAGTCGCTGTCCGATTTCGGCAGCGGCGGCTCGCCAGTATCCTGGCGACGCGCGTTTTCCAGGTCGACCCAGGCATTGAAGCTGGCGACCAGTTCTTCATTGGTGATTGTGGGTTCGGGGATCTCAACGCCGATGCCGCTGATGATGACGCGATGCATGTCCAGTCCGTCCCATCCGCAGGCGTTGCGGGGCTTCATGTGGGCGCCGGAACGCTCCGGCGCAACAGTTTTCTCACCGAGGCGGTTTACGCCGGCTTAAACCAAAGATCTGGGCCGACTGAAGCCGATCCCTCGACATGGCCACAGCCAAAGCCAAGCGGCCCTAAGGCGCCGCGCGACATGGATAATCAAGCTCGTTTTGCGACAATGAAAATGCGCGGAAAGCGCAAGAGCACCTTGCCATCAGCCGTCTTCTGATAGGCCTTGGCGATCTTGGCCGTGTAACATTCGAGGAACATCGCCCTCTCCTCGGCGTCCAGCGGATCGAGGAACGGCTTCAGGCCCGTCGATTTCACCCATTCGACGATCGCCTGCGCGTCGGCAAGCGGATGGTTGTAGATGGTGTGCCAGATATCAAGCCGGTCGCTGAGCGGCGACAGCAGGTCATAGTAGAACGACACCGGCGGCAACGGCCCGCGTGCCGCGCCCTTGAGCTTTTCGGCAAACGGCATTTCGGCGGCGGTTTCGCGCATCAGGCGGTGCGAGTCTTCGCCCAGATTGTCAGGCATCTGGACGGCAAGCGCACCGCCTGGCGCGAGAAAGCCCATCAGCCGCTGGAACACCGCCGGATGGGTAGGCAGCCATTGGAACACAGCATTGGCGAAAATCACGTCGACCGGCTCCGCCGGCTGCCATTCGGAGGCATCGGCGAGATCAAAGGTGACCTCGGGCAGGCGCGCCCGCGCCTTCTCGATCATGTCGGGCGAAGTGTCGAAGCCGCTCACCTGGGCATCCGGCCAGCGCTCGACAAGCAGTTCGGTCGAGTTGCCAGGCCCGCAGCCGATGTCGACGATCCGGCGCGGGAAGTCCACCGGCACCTGCGCGACCAAATCCCGCGCGGGCCGCGTGCGCTCGTCTTCGAATTTCAGATATTGGGCGGCGGACCAATCAGCCATTTGAGCTCCTCATGCTGGTTGAGATCGCCGCCCTAAAACCCCTTACCGCGTCAGCCTCTTGTAGGTCATGCGGTGCGGGTTGACGGCATCCGGCCCGAGGCGGCGGATCTTGTCCTGCTCGTAATCCTCGAAATTGCCTTCGAACCATTCGACATGGCTGTCGCCCTCGAAGGCGAGGATGTGCGTCGCCAGGCGATCGAGGAACATACGATCGTGCGAGATGATGACGGCGCAGCCGCCGAAGTTTTCCAGCGCGTCTTCGAGTGCGGCCAGCGTTTCCGTATCGAGATCGTTGGTCGGTTCGTCGAGCAGCAGCACATTGCCGCCGGTCTTCAGCATCTTGGCCAGATGCACGCGGTTGCGCTGACCGCCGGACAGATTGCCGACCTTCTGCTGCTGGTCGCCGCCACGGAAGTTGAACGACGCGCAATAGGCACGCGTGTTGGCTTCGAACTTGCCGAGCTTGACCACTTCGGCGCCGCCGGAAATCTCTTCCCACACCGTCTTTGACGGATCGAGCGCATCGCGGCTCTGGTCGACATAGCCGAGCTTGACCGTTTCGCCGACGCGCACAGAACCCGCATCCGGCTTTTCCTGGCCGGTGATCATGCGAAACAGCGTCGTCTTGCCGGCGCCGTTCGGGCCGATGACGCCGACGATGCCGCCGGGCGGCAGCTTGAATTCCAGGCCGTCGATGAGCAGCGTGTCGCCAAAGCCCTTCGACAGGCCTTCCGCCTCGATCACCACATTGCCGAGCCGCTCGCCATGCGGAATGACGATCTGCGTATCGCTCGGACGCCGCTTGTCGGCTGCATCCAAAAGATCCTGGAACGCCTGGATACGCGCCTTGGACTTGGTCTGGCGAGCCTTCGGGCTCGACTGGATCCATTCGCGCTCGCGGCCGATGGCGCGCTGGCGGGCATCGTCCTCGCGGCCTTCCTGCTTGAGGCGCTTGGCCTTGGCTTCGAGGTATTTGGTGTAGTTGCCCTCATAAGGAATGCCGCGGCCGCGATCGAGTTCGAGGATCCAGCCGGTGACATTGTCGAGGAAGTAGCGGTCGTGGGTGATGATCATCACGGCGCCCGGATAGGCACGCAGATGCTTTTCCAGCCACGCCGTGGTCTCGGCGTCGAGATGGTTGGTCGGTTCGTCGAGCAGCAGAAGGTCGGGCTGGCGCAGCAGAAGCTGGCAAAGTGCGACGCGGCGGCGTTCGCCGCCCGAAAGCTTGGTGACTTCCGAATCCTTGGGCGGGCAGCCCAGCGCTTCCATCGCCATCTCGACCTGCTGTTCGAGATCCCAAAGGTTGAGCCGGTCCATTTCGTCCTGGAGCTTGGCTGACTCGTCGGCCGTCTCGTCGGAATAGTTCATCATCAATTCGTTATAGCGTTCGATGACGGCAGTCTTGGCGGCGACACCTTCCATGATATTTTCGAACACGGTCTTGTCCGGATCGAGCGCAGGCTCCTGCGCCAGGTAGCCGACAGTGGCGCCTTCGGCCAGCCAGGCTTCGCCGTTCCACTCCTTGTCGAGCCCGGCCATGATCTTGAGGATCGTCGACTTGCCCGAACCGTTGGGGCCGAGGATGCCGATCTTGGCGTCGGGATAGAAGGAGAGATGGACATTCTCGAGCACCTTCTTGGTGCCATAGGCCTTGTTGAGGCCGGCCATGTGATAGATGAACTGGCGTGCCACGCGCGCTTTCCCTGAAAAACTGACTGGCCCAGAAAACTGACTGGATCTGTCGAATTGAGTGGAGGTTGGCCGCTATGTAGGCGATGCGGCGGCGAACGGCAATCGCTTTTGCCATATCTGCCCGGTCACACGCGGAAGTGTCCGCCAATCGCCGAAGTTTTCCACCAGCACGAAGCGTGCTGAAATCTCCGGTTAACTCTTCGGCGTCAAAACAGGATCGGAGTGGAATCGCTCGCTATCCGCGATTTCGAGAAAGAGATCGGGTCGACGGCATTGCTGAACAGTTTCCTGCTCCTTGCCGAAGCGGTCGTCTACTTCAGCGTCATGGTGACGCTTTTCCGCTTCAGACGGCGTATCGGCCTCGGCGTATTCGTCTGCGCGCTCGGTGTCATGCACTTCCTCGAGACCTATCTCGCCAGCGTCTTTTACGTCGCTCTGCCGTTCGGCATGGTCTCGCCTGGCTCGGCAGTGCTGTTTTCCGGCAAGCTGGTCATGCTTTTGCTGCTCTATATGAAGGAGGACGCTGCAACCGTGCGTCAGCCGATCTACGGCCTGCTGCTCGGCAATGCGCTGATGATCGGGCTGGTGCTGCTGCTGCGCCTGCACGTCATCGCGGCACTTCCCGACGGCAGGCTTCCAGACATCGGCTTCATCGACCAGATGGGCTGGCTGATGGTGTGGGGCACGACGCTGCTGTTCGTCGATGCCATCCTGATCATCCTGCTCTACGAAAAGCTTGGTCGGTATCTTCGCAAGGCGCCGTTCGCGCGCATCCTGATTTCGGTCGCTTGCGTGCTGACCTTCGACCAGGCCGGTTTTTTCACCGCCCTGCATTTCGTTGCCGGCGCGCCGATAGCCGTCTTTTTCGGCGGCTGGTTCGCCAAGATGGCGGCGGCGGTGACCTTCAGCACCATGCTCGTTGCCTATCTCAAATGGTTTGAGGAGCGCCAGGTCACTGCGCCGCGCGGATTGACCGATATCTTCGATACGTTGACCTATCGCGAACGCTACGAGGCGCTGGTCGAACATGTCGGCCGTGACGGGCTGACCGGCCTGCTGCACCGCGGGCGCTTCGACGCCGACGGTGAAGCCGCCGTCCAGGTCAGCCTGCGCACCGCCAGGCCGCTCAGCCTGCTGATCATCGATGTCGATCATTTCAAATCGATCAACGACCGTTTCGGCCATGCCGAAGGCGACAAGGTGTTGAAGGCCGTTGCCGCGCTGCTGCGCGAGGTCGCCAGTCCCGAGGACCAGGTGTTCCGCATCGGCGGTGAGGAATTCGCCATACTCAGTTCTTGTCCGCACTCGGTCGCCAGGCTGCTTGGCGAAAGCATTCGCCATGCGATCAAGGCTTCAGCGGCCACCAGTCGATTCGAGTTCACCGTCAGCACCGGCGTTTCCAGCGTCAGCGAAACCACGCGCTGCCTTGCCGACCTGTTCGCGCTTGCCGACCAGCGTCTCTACAAGGCGAAGTCGACCGGCCGCGACCGCGTCGTCGGCGAGCCGGGCGGCCACGAAGCCGACACGGCCGCTGCATGGACAAAGTCCGCGCGGATTTAGTTCGTTACGACTTCCTCTGCCGTCGAAAGCCCGTCACGGTTGAAACCGCCATCAGCGCGATCGCCAGCCATTTCAGCGCCGTGATAATCGGCCCGGCCTCAATATCGTAGGCAATGAACAGCAGGATGCCCGGCTCCAGCAGGCCGCATAGGATCATCATGATGCGGTTGATCTGCCACGAGACTTTCGACGCCAACGCCTCGTCGCCGGGCGCGGAAACAAGTGCTGCTCGCATCGTCTCGCCGCCGACCAGCATGGCCGAAAGACGCATCGAGATCGGCAGGCCGAGCCCGATGATCAAGAAAGTGCAAGCGGCCAGCAGCGAGGAGAATTTCAACGCGCTGGTGTCCGCCGGCACCGGAAACAGCAACGTCGCCAGCGGCAGGAAGGCGCCGAAAATGCCGACCGCCGCGATAATGATGAAGATCACCGCATTGACGATCGTGAACAGCTGGTACGTGCCGACGCCGATCGGTTCGGAGAGCGTTCGCATGCGTGCCCACTCGGCGTCGGTATACGAAAAGCCCGGCCATTCCATGCGGGCATCGTTTATCGAGACCATGCCCTTGGCCCAGAAAGCCAGCCGCGCCAGCGCGCTGCTCGTCATGCCATCCATTGCCGCCCCCGCCAGAATGATGCGCTCGCAGCATAGCACCAGGGGCACGGCAGGGCGACAGTCCGGTACCTCTGTTGAGAGTTACTGGAAGCCGATCGCGTCGACATTGCCTGTCGGGCAACCGGCCTTGTTGGTCGGCACCGAAGCCAGCAGCAGGTCCTTGAGCGAGCTGTTCGGGCCGATCGGACCGGCGAGACCGAGCGTCAGTTCGCCGATCAGCCGCCTGCCGCTCGACGGATCGATGACGCAGGACACGCGCACCCGGTCGCCTGCCCCCGCCCCGAAGGCGCTGTCGAAAGCGCCGCGAATCTGGTCCGCCGTCAGCTTGCCGCCGATGTTCTTGGCAAAGAGATCGCGCACCGGCGAGCTGTTCACCGCGCGCATCAGGTTGAGCGCGTCAGAGAAATAGTCCTGCTGGCTCTTGCCGTAGCAGGTGCCGTGCTTGATCCATTCATGCCGCTCGAGGTGGGAGGCCGTTCCAGGCATCACCTGATCGAGCTCCGTGCGGGTGTTGGCGTCCAGATTGACCGGCGGCAGGTCTTTCCAGTGGGCCGGATTGTCGTTGGCCTTGTCGCTCGCCGTCGCCTGGCAATAGAAATTGCCGTTCGGCTGCGGCCACAATCCATGCAAAGTGAAATGCGTCGCGTCGAAATCACCGGCGTTCTGCGCCTTGCATTCCGTCTTGTTCGACTTTGTCTCGCAAAACGCCGGCTGCCAGCTCAGCGCGAAGACGTATTCGGGTTTTCCCGACGCCGCCGGCTTGCCTTGGTCGTCAGGTGCGGCCGGCACGGTCGCCGCGCTGCTGCCGGAAACGTGGCCGCAACTGACCTTCACCCAGCGGCGCTCCGGATCGGCGCCCGGAACCAGGATAAGGTAGTGCGTCGGCGCATCCTTGTTGCCGGCAAGCAGCTGGTAGCTCTTCCCGGCATCGGTCGAGACATTGCCGGGGTTCTTGCCGTTCTTGATGGCTTGCGTTGCCGGACAGGCAGCGTCGGCGACAAAGCTGCCGCTCATCTTGACGTCGGCACGCGCCGCCCCGGCCAGCGACGCCGCCAGCATGGCCAATCCGAAAATGACAGCACTACGCATGGAAAATCCCCGGCTGGACAAGTGGGCGACAGACTGAAGCTGTCTCCATGTCAGAATTGCGATATTTTGCTGGCCAAACGCAAGAAACATCGTCGCGAAAAGCGGGTTTGCCGGATTGACGCATAATGTGGGCCGGCGCAAACAAAGCCAACGACGATAATGCAAGGGCGGACCAGGCGCCATGTCATTCAGCCAGCAGCGCGTGGTTGCCTCGCCGACCGGTGCCGAGCTTAATCTTTTCGTCAGGCAGGCCGACGGCCGGGCACGCGCCGTCGTCCAGATCAATCACGGGCTGGCCGAGCACGCAGCGCGCTATGCCCGCTTTGCCGATTTTCTTGGCTCCCGCGGCTTCCACGTCTATGTCCACGATCATCGCGGCCATGGCGCGACCAAAGCCCCCGACGCGCCGCTCGGCAGATTTGCCGACAGGGATGGCCCCGCCAAGGTGATCGCCGATATCGGCGCCATCCATGACCTCATCGCCAGCGAACAGCCAAACAGACCGGTCATCCTGTTTGGTCATTCGATGGGCGCATCCGTGGCGTTGAATTTCCTTTTAAGTCATTCGCCCCGCGTCCATGCCGCCGCTATCTGGAACGGCAATTTCTCTCAAGGCCTGCTCGGGCAGGTGGCGCTGGGCGTCCTTGCCTGGGAGAGAATGCGGCTCGGCTCCGACGTGCCATCGCGTCTGCTGCCGAAGCTCACCTTCCAGGCTTGGGGCAAAGCGGTGCACAATCACCGCACATTGTTCGACTGGCTGTCGCGAGATGAGGCGGAAGTCGCGAAATACATCGCCGATCCGCTCTGCGGCTGGGATGCCTCGGTATCGATGTGGCGCGACGTCGTCGGCATGGCGCTGAACGGCGGCAAGGATGCCGGCTTTGCTGGTATCCGACGCGACCTGTCCGTCAGCATCGTTGGCGGCGAAAGGGATCCCGCTTCGGATTATGGCAAAGGGATCACGCATCTTGCCAGCCGCATGCGCGCCATGGGCTTTTCGAATCTGGTTTCAAAGGTTTACGCCGACACCCGCCACGAAAGCCTGAACGAGGTGAACCGCGACATCATCATGGATGATTTCGCCATTTGGGCCGACGAAGTCCTCAAAGCGTGACGGATTGGCCCATTGCAAGAGCCGTGACAGCCGTTGCAGGGCTTGATAGAGGCTCTGCTTTCGCAGCAATCACGGTGATTGCGGCAACCACGGTGATCCATGGCTGAGCCCCCGCTGAAAGGCGTCCGCGTCGTCGAACTCGCCCGCATCCTTGCCGGGCCATGGGCCGGGCAGTTGCTTGCCGATCTCGGCGCCGATGTCATCAAGGTCGAGAGCCCCGATGGCGGCGACGACACCCGCAAATGGGGGCCACCCTTCGTCATGGGCAAGGACGGCGAGAACCTGTCGGCCGCCTATTATCATTCCTGCAATCGCGGCAAGCGCTCCATCGCCATCGATTTCTCGACGCCGGAAGGCGCGGAGACCGTGCGCCGGCTGGTCGCCACCTCGGACGTGCTGATCGAGAACTTCAAGCTCGGCGGCCTGAAGAAATACGGCCTCGACTATGACAGCCTGCGCCAGATCAACCCGCGCCTCGTCTATTGCTCGATCACCGGCTTCGGTCAGGACGGACCCTATGCGCCGCGCGCCGGCTACGACTTCATCATCCAGGCCATGGCCGGCATGATGTCGATCACCGGCGAGGTCGGCCGCGAGCCGCAAAAAGCGGGCGTCGCCATCTCCGACATCTTCACCGGCCTTTATTCGGTCATCGCCATCCAGGCAGCATTGCGCCATGCCGAGCAGACCGGCGAAGGTCAGCACGTCGACATGGCGCTTTTCGACACCCAGATCTCGGCCCTCGGCAACCAGAATTTGAACTATCTCGTCTCCGGCCAATCGCCGGTGCAGATGGGCAACGCACACATGAACATCGCCCCTTACGAGGTGGTGCCGGTCAGGGACGGGCACATCATCCTGGCGGTCGGCAATGACGGCCAGTTCGCCAAATTCTGCGCCGCTGTCGGACTGGACGACCTGCCTGCCAATCCCGACTTCGCCACCAATCCTGCCCGGGTCGCCAACCGGGTCAAGCTGCGCGAGCGCATGATCGAGGCGCTGAAGATTTTTGACCGCGATCCGCTGCTGGCCAAGCTGGAAGCGGCCAGCGTGCCGGCGAGCCCGATCAACACGATCGGCCAGATGTTTGCCGATCCGCAGACGATCGCGCGCGGCATGCGGCTCGATCTCGACGACGGCCATGGCAATCTTCTGCCTTCGGTGCGTGCGCCGATGGTGATGTCCGGCACGCCGCTGGTCTATGAGCGCCCCTCGCCACGCCTGGGCGAGCACACGCAAGAAATCCTTGCCGAACTGGAGAAGTCTGGACAATGAAGACCGGCGGACAACTCATCGTCGACGCGCTCGAAGCCAACGGCACCGACCGCATCTATTGCGTGCCGGGTGAATCCTATCTGGCGGTGCTCGACGCGCTGCACGACTCTGCGATCCGCACCATCGTCTGCCGCCAGGAAGGCGGTGCCGCGATGATGGCCGATTGCCACGGCCGCCTGACCGGCAAGCCCGGCATCTGCTTCGTCACCCGCGGCCCCGGCGCCACCAACGCCTCGGCTGGCATCCACATCGCCATGCAGGATTCGATACCAGTCATCCTGTTCATCGGCCAGGTCGCCAGCCACGCCAAGGAGCGCGAAGCGTTCCAGGAGGTGGACTACAAGAGGTTCTTCGGCGATATCGCCAAATGGGTGGTCGAGATCGACGACGCCTCGCGCATCCCCGAATTCGTCACCCGAGCCTTCGCGGTGGCGACATCGGGCCGTCCCGGCCCGGTGGTGATCTCGCTGCCCGAAGACATGCTGACCAGTATCGTCGAAGCACCTATCGCCTTGCCGCACACGCCGGTTGAGACACGGCCGGGCGAAGCGGAGCTCGATGCGCTGGAAAAGCTGCTGGCTAAGGCCAAGCGGCCGTTCGTCATTCTCGGCGGCACGCGCTGGGACGCCGATGCCGTGGCACAGATGCGCACGATCGCCGAGGCCTGGTCACTGCCGGTCGGCTGCTCCTTCCGCCGCCAGATGCTGTTCGATCATCTGCACCCGAACTATGCCGGCGATGTCGGCATCGGCATCAACCCGAAGCTGGCCACAGCGATCAAACAGGCCGATCTTGTGCTGCTGATCGGCGGCCGCATGGGCGAAATGCCCTCCTCGGACTACACGCTGCTGAAAAGCCCCTACCCCGACCAGACGCTGGTCCACATCCATGCCGACGCCGGCGAACTCGGCCGCGTCTACAGGCCGACACTGGCGATCAACGCCTCGCCTTCTGCCTTCATCGACGCTTTCGCCAGGCGCAAGCCCGCCTCCGCACCCGTCTGGGCAACCGAGACGCCAAAGCTGCATGCCGCCTATCTCGACTGGTCGACGCCACCGGAAGGCGGCCCCGGCTCGGTCCAGATGGGCCCGATCATGAACTACCTCGAAAAGATGTTGCCCGACGACGCCATCCTCACCAACGGCGCCGGCAATTACGCCACCTGGGTGCATCGTTTCCACCGCTTCCGCCGCTTCGCCACTCAAGGTGCGCCGACGTCGGGCTCGATGGGCTATGGCACGCCTGCGGCCGTCGCCGCCAAGGAGCTGTTCCCGGAGCGCACCGTGGTCGCCTTCGCCGGCGACGGCTGCTTCCTGATGAACGGGCAGGAATTCGCCACCGCCGTGCAGTATGACCTGCCTATCATTGTGGTCGTCGTCAACAACGGCATCTACGGCACCATCCGCATGCATCAGGAGCGCGAATATCCCGGCCGCGTCGTCGCCACCGATCTCAAGAACCCCGACTTCGCGGCTCTCGCCCGCGCCTATGGCGGCCATGGCGAAACGGTCGACAAGACCGCCGATTTCGCTCCCGCCTTCGAACGTGCCCGCGCCAGCGGCAAGCCGGCGATCGTGGAAATCCGCCTCGACCCCGAAGCGATCACGCCGACCAAGACGATGACGCAGATACGCGACAAGGCCTGAGTGCTGAGGGGCATAGGCCGAGTTCTACGGCGCCCCCCTCTGTCCTGCCGGACATCTCCCCCTCAAGGGGGGAGATTGGCAGTTTCGTCGTCCCGCCCTTTTTCCAACGCTGACGATTGCCGAAACGCGAAGTAACATTCGATCTCCCCACTTGAGGGGGAGATGTCCGGCAGGACAGAGGGGGGCGCTGTCCCGCCAACGTCCGGTGTTGGCTCCCCCTACTTCGCCGCCTCGATCTGCCCACGGATTTCGCCGTCCTTGTTGGCTGCCGTGTGCACGTTGACATAGTCCTTGCCGGCCATCAGGTCGGCGGCCTGCGCGTCGGTCAGCACGACCGACCCTTTGATCGGGCTCTTGAGCTTGCCCTTGAACGGGATCGCCACCCCGGCGTTTTCACCCATCGCGGCTGGGCCGTGAATATGCCCGGCGGTCGCCGGCCCGCTGAGGCCGGAATACTTGACGTTCCAGCTGAGTTTCTTCGTGGCCGTGTCGAAGGTAAGAGCTGCGGTGCCCTTGCCTTTCGTGGTCACCGGCGGGTTCTGCTGGGCGCCGTCGAGCGTCGCTTTCAGCTTCACCGTCTCCGCCAGGGCCGGCGCTGCCGTAAGGAAAGACACCGAGATGGCCAGTGCCGAAAGCATCGGCGCCAAGGATTGGATACGCATGAGAATCTCCGTTTGCTGATGACATCCAGCCACGGCTCCCCGGCGCGCGGATGTATCGGCACAAGGCTTATAAGAGCGAATGGCTGCGCGCGAGTAACACTTACGTGCAGACTAATGGACCGCGCGATACCGGCGGCGTCAGACGGCTGCCAGCGCCTGGGTCAGGTCGGCGATCAGATCATCCGGGTGCTCCACGCCGATCGACAGCCTGACCGTGGTCTCCAGCACGCCGATGCGTTCGCGCACCTCGAAGGGTATGCCCGAATGGGTCATGGCCGCGGGGTGGCTGGCCAAGGATTCCGTTCCGCCCAGGCTCACCGCCAGCTTGAAGATCTGCAGGTTGTTGAGAAAGGCGAAAGCCGCCTTCTCGCCGCCCTTGATATCGAAGGAGAAGGTCGAGCCGGCACCAGTGCATTGCGCCCTGTAGGTGCGGCCAGCCGGCGTTTCCTCGCCCAGGAACGGAAGGTAATGCACCTTCTCGACCTTGGCATGGTCGCGCAGGAATTCGGCGACCAGGCGCGCATTGTCGTTGGCCCGCTCCATGCGGATCGACAGCGTCTCCAGCGAGCGGCCAAGCATCCAGCAGGAATGCGGGTCGAGCTGCGTGCCGATCGCGCCGCGCAGCGCCTTGATCGGCTTGGTGACCGCCTTGCTGCCCATGGCGGCGCCCGCGATGAGATCGGAATGGCCGCCGACATATTTGGTCAGCGAATAGACGGACACGTCGGCGCCATGTTCGATGGGCCGCTGGAAAACCGGGCCGAGCAGCGTGTTGTCGCACACGACGATCGGCGTCGACCCTTGGCTAGCGCCGATCTCGTCGGCGATCTTCCGCATCAGCGCGATATCGACCAGGCTGTTGGTCGGGTTTGACGGCGTTTCGATCAGGATGACCGACACGCGGCCCTTGCGCGTTGCCGCGTCGGCGGCGGAGCGCACCGCCGTCTCGTCGACGCCATCCGCGAAACCGACCGCGCCGATACCGAAGCCGGAGAGCGAGCGCGTCAGAAGCGTCTCGGTGCCGCCGTAAAGCGGCTGCGAATGCAGGATGACGTCGCCCGGCCTGATATAGGCGAGCAGCGTGGTGGCGATCGCCGACATGCCGGATGAAAACAGGATGCAGGCATCCGCCCCCTCATAGATCGCCAGCCGGTCCTCGACGATCTCGCTGTTGGGATGGTTGAAGCGCGAATAGACCAGGCCCGACGCCGTGCCGCTTGGCGGCTCCTTGCGGCCGGAGGTGTAGTCGAAGAAGTCGCGTCCTTCTTCCGCCGACTTGAACACGAAGGTCGAGGTCAGGAACACCGGCGGCTTGACCGCACCCTCCGAAAGCTGCGGATCGAAGCCATAGCTCAGCATCAGCGTCTCCGGGTGGAGCTTGTGGTTGCCGATATGGGTTTTCGACGGGCGTGGCGCGGTCATGAGCTTTCCTGCCTGTTCGAGTGACATAGTGAACGGCAATTTATGCGATCCCGTTCCGCCGGTCCTTGCTATTTTTGGGCTCGCATGGCTGCATTCCCGCAACAAATTGCCCGGAGAGACGGAAAGTGCAGCAGAAGATAGCCGATGATTTCGACCTGAAAATCCTGCGCGAACTGCAGGCCGACGCCCGCATCACCAACAATGAGCTTGCCGAGCGGATCGGCCTGTCGCCGTCGCCCTGCCTGAGGCGGGTGCGGCGGTTGGAGGAGACCGGCGTCATCAGAGGCTACACCACGCTGGTCGATCCCTCAGCCTTCGGCTGGAACATGGTCGCCATCGCCACCATCCGGCTCAGCCGCCAGAACGAAGACGAGATCGTCATGTTCGAGGACGCGATTCGCGGCTGGGAAGAGGTGCTGGAATGTCACCTCGTCACCGGCTCGCGCGACTATGTGCTGAAAGTGGTGACGGGAAGCCTTGAGCAGTACGAGCGCTTCATCAAGGAAAAGATCGCGCGGCTGAAATGCGTCGCCTCGATCGAGACCAGCTTCGTCATGAACACCATAAAGGAACGGCGCCTCTAGCATTTCTGCCGGAGGCGCCGTTTCGAGATCGATTGTTACCGGCTAGGCTTACTTGACCGCCTTGTCCGTGATGGCGGTGGTGTAGGCGCCGGTCGGCTCCTTGGTGATGATCTTCTGGTCGAGCAGCGCCTTGGCGGTGCGCTCGTAGGTCGCCGGATCGAGCTTGCCGTCGGCGTTGTCGATCAGCTTGGCGACTTCGCTCATCATGCGCTTCTGGTGGTTCTCGTCCTGGCCGCCGCCATCCATGACGATGCCTGCGGCTTCGTCATTGTTGTCGATGGCGTATTTCCAGCCCTTCATCGAGGCGCGCACGAAACGCACCATCTTGTCTTCGAAGGCCGGGTCCTTGAGCTTGTCTTCGGACGCATAGAGCCCGTCCTCGAGCAGGTCGTTGCCCATGGCCGAGTAGTTGAACACGGTTAGCTGTTCGGGCTTGTAGCCGGCGTCGATCAACTGCCAGTACTCGTTGTAGGTCATGACCGAGATACAATCCGCCTGCTTCTGGATCAGGGGCTGCACGTCGAAGCTCTGCTTCAAGACGGTGACGCCGTCCGGGCCGCCGTCTGTCTTGAGGCCGAGCTTGTTCATCCAGGCGTAGAACGGATACTCGTTGCCGAAGAACCAGACGCCCAGTGTGTGACCCTTGAAGTCGGCTTCGGTCTTGATCGGGCCGTCCTTCGGGCAGACCAGCTCCATGCCTGCCTTCTTGAACGGCTGGGCGATGTTGACCAGCGGCACGCCCTTTTCGCGGGCGGCCAGCGCACCGCCCATCCAGTCGACGATGACATCGGCGCCGCCGCCGGCGATCACCTGCTCGGGCGCGATATCGGGACCGCCCGGCTTGATGTCGACGTCGAGACCTTCGGCCTCATAGAAACCCTTGGCCTTGGCGACATAGTAGCCGGCAAACTGAGCCTGCGTGACCCATTTCAGCTGCAACGTCACCTTGTCGGCGGCCATTGCCTGGAACGCGGCGAGCGACATCGCGCCGGCCAGAACGGGAATAATCAGTCTTTTCATTTTTTTACCCTCTGAAGTTAGTGCCCTAAACCCACCGCCCCTATCCACCACGGACAGAGGGATGCCAAAACGTGACGGCTCTTTCGACAAGAGCGACCACGCCATAAAAGACCGAACCCGCAAGTGCTGCAACTGCGATTTCGGCCCAGACCATGTCGATGTTCATCCGCCCGACCTCGGTCGAGATGCGGAAGCCCATGCCGACGACGGGCGTGCCGAAGAACTCGGCGACGATGGCGCCGATCAGCGCCAGCGTCGAGTTGATCTTCAGCGCGTTGAAGATGAAGGGAGCAGCGGCCGGCAGCCTAAGCTTCAGCAGCGTCGGCCAGTAGCCCGACGCATAGGTGCGCATCAGGTCGCGCTCCATATGGCCGGAGGCGGCCAGACCGGCGACCGTGTTCACCAGCATCGGGAAGAAAGTCATGATGATGACAACAGCCGCCTTGGACTGCCAGTCGAAGCCGAACCACATCACCATGATCGGGGCGACGCCAATGATCGGCAGCGCCGAGACCATGTTGCCGATAGGCAAGAGGCCGCGCCGCAGGAACGGCACACGGTCGGCGAGGATTGCGGTGATGAAGCCGGCGCCGCTGCCCACCACATAGCCGAAGATCACCGCCTTGAAGATGGTCTGCCGGACATCCGCGCCGAGCACCGGCAGCGAACCGGCGATGCGTGCGCCGATGGCGCTTGGCGGCGGCAGAAGGATGAAGGGAATGCCGGCCCCGCGCGTCACCGCCTCCCAGATGATCAGGATCCAGGCGCCGAAGATGGCGGGGATGATCAGGTGCAGCGCGGTGCGAGCCCATTTGGCGAAAGGACGCAGCGACGACAGCACCGCCACGCAGCGCCAGCCAAGCAGCCAGGCACCCGTGAGCAGCAGGAAATAGGGCGCCCGTGCCAGGCCCTCGAAGCCGGTGATGCCGCCAATCAGCAGCCAGGCGGCCAGATGCGCGCCGATGAAAAGCACAACCGCTTCGACGACGGACGGTATTCTGGCCATCGAGATCAAAGCAGCGAGAAGCAGCACGCCGAAGATCAGCCAGTTCGTCGCCACATAGGGATACATCAACGTCCCTGCGGGCTGCGCCAGTGCATCCACTTTCGGCGCGGCGATCGGGCCGAGCGCGACCGCGATCAGGCACAGCACGATCGCCGACACCGCCTGCCAGGAGGGTTTCAGCCAGTTCATGCCGGCCTCCCGCCCATGGCGCGGTCGACGAGGCGCCCGGCAATGCCGACAACCATGACGAGAAGTGCTGCCACCACAGACCCAGCAACCAGCGCAGACCAGATGTCGATGGACTGGCTGTAATAGGCGCCCGCCAAAAGCTTGGCGCCGATGCCGGCGACCGCACCGGTCGGCAATTCGCCGACGATGGCGCCGACCAGGCTTGCCGCCACCGCCACCTTCATCGAGGTGAACAGGAACGGCACCGAGGCCGGCACACGCAATCTCCAGAAGGTTTGCGCACGACTGGCATTGTAGGTGTGCATCAGGTCGAGATGCATGATCTCGGGTGAGCGCAGCCCCTTCACCATGCCGACGGTCACCGGGAAGAATGACAGATAGGTCGAGATCATCGCCTTCGGGATCAGACCGCTGATGCCGATCGCCCCCAGCACGACGATGATCATCGGCGCCACCGCCAGGATGGGAATGGTCTGCGAGGCGATGATCCACGGCATCAGGCTGCGGTCGAGCGTCGCCACATGGACAATGCCGACAGCGATGATGATGCCGAGCGCGGTGCCGAAGGCAAAGCCGAGCAGCGTCGACGACAGCGTCACCCAGGCATTGTAGACCAGGCTGCGGTTCGAGGTGATAGGCCGCAGGAAGGTGTTCTCGAAGAAATTCACCGCCACCTGATGCGGCGCCGGCAATGTCGGCTTCGGCTGCGACAGCGTCTTGCCGATGAGTTCG
Source organism: Mesorhizobium sp. LMG17149 (assembly GCF_024518695.1). Classification (NCBI taxonomy): domain Bacteria; kingdom Pseudomonadati; phylum Pseudomonadota; class Alphaproteobacteria; order Hyphomicrobiales; family Phyllobacteriaceae; genus Mesorhizobium; species Mesorhizobium sp. LMG17149. Next base: position 375,383 of record NZ_JANIFL010000006.1, on the reverse strand, counting down.
CTGAACGTGGAGGTCTCACCGGCGCGACGGTCGAGATCGCGCTGGAACGGCGCGTTGAGGATGACGGCGAAAACATACCAGAGCACGACCACGCCTGCGAGGATCGAGGTCACGGGGATGAGTTTGTCGCGGAAGGTGTCCATTAGGTGCGCTCCCCTTTGCCCAACGGCAAAGAGCGGCCATACCCATTCTTCGTCATCCTAGGGCGAAGCAAGGAGCGAAGCGACGCGGCGCAGACCCTAGGATCCATGCCGTTACCTCTGTGCTCCACAACGGTGCGGAACAAGGCTCCCTGTGCCTCGCCCTGCTTGGCCTGTTTTCTCAACCGTTTTCGCCTTTCGGCCGGCGTCACGGCATGGATCCTAGGGTCTGCGCAGGCCGCTGCGCGCCTGCTCTGCCCTAGGATGACGAAGGGGTGGTTGACCGCTCCCTTTACGCACGCCGCCTCGCGGTGCCCTAGGATGACGAAGGCGCGGTGGGCCGCCCCCCCACCCGACCTCCGCTTCGCTCCGGCCACCCTCTCCCCGTTGGGGAGAGGAGGAAGCTCATCCTGCCCCTCAATCATCATAGCTGTGTCCTGCCCGCAGCCCGTCGCGCACGCGCGCCGCGATCGTCAGAAACTCCGGCGTCTCGCGGATGTCGAGCGGCCGCTCTCTCGGCAGTGTCGATTCGATGATGTCGCTGACGCGGCCCGGCCGCGGTGACATGACGACGATACGCGTCGACAGATAGACGGCTTCCGGAATGGAGTGGGTGACGAAGCAGATCGTCTTGTTGGTGCGTCCCCACAATTCCAGCAATTGCTCGTTGAGATGGTCGCGCACGATCTCGTCCAGCGCACCGAACGGCTCGTCCATCAGCAGCAGGTCGGCGTCGAAGGCCAGCGCACGCGCGATCGAGGCACGCTGCTGCATGCCGCCCGAGAGCTGCCAGGGATACTTCTTCTCGAAGCCTGAGAGGTTGACGAGATCGAGCGTGCGCTTGATCCGCTCGCCCTGCTCCGCCCTGGACAGGCCCATGATCTCGAGCGGCAACCCGACATTGCGCTCGATGGTGCGCCACGGAAACAGGGCGGCGGCCTGAAAGACATAGCCATAGGCGCGTTTCTCGCGCGCCTGCTCTGCTGTCATGCCATTGACGGAAATCGTCCCCGAGGTCGGCTTCTCCAGATCGGCGATGACGCGCAGCAGCGTGGTCTTGCCGCAGCCCGAAGGCCCGATGAAGGAGACGAACTCGCCCTTGCCGATGGTGAGATCGACGTTGGACAGCGCCTGCACCGGCCCGTCATTGGTCTGGAAGGTCAGCCCGAGTTTGCTTGCCGCGACGACGGCTGGCGAAGTCCCCGTCATCGGCCGCCGCCTGCCTGTTTTCGTCCCTGCGGCGGCTGGAATCCGATTGCTTTTATCGCGATGTTGTTTTCCACTTACCCTGTCCCATTTGGCCCTGTCCCACTGACCTTGTCCCACTCGATCGACGCCCGGAGTTTCCCCGATGTCGCCCAAACCCACTTGTCATCTTATCCGCCCTGAAAGCACTTATGAAGGCAAGCAGGGATTGACCTATTTCGCCGGCATCGCCGCCGAGACCGTCGGCGCTTCCGGCATCTGCATGCACGTGCTCACCATGCCGCCCGGCGCGCGCGCCAAGGCGCATATGCATGAGAGCCACGAGACGGCGATCTATGTGCTCTCCGGCGAAGTTCACACCTGGTACGGCGACCGGCTCGAGCATCATATCGTCGTCAAGGCCGGCGACCTCTTTTACATTCCGGCCGGCGTGCCGCATCTGCCGGCCAATCTGAGCAGCGCCCCGTCTTCGGCCGTCATTGCGCGCACCGATCCCAACGAACAGGAAAGCGTCGTCCTGCTGCCGGAACTGGATGCACTGGTCGCGTGAGGCCAGCATCGACGGGCTAGGATCCCACCGGTCAATTGCCCGAGGTTTGCGCTGCCCCTCATCGCCCTGCCGGGCACTTCTCCCCGTATAGTGACGGGGAGAGGGACGATTTCGCGGAGGATTTCGCGGAGGATTTCGCCAATCTCCGACGTTACAAAAAAGGGGGGCGAGGTTGCGTTCATCTCCCTTCTCCCCGTCACTATACGGGGAGAAGGTGCCGGCAGGCGGATGAGGGGCGGCGCCGAGTTCGGCAATTATCGGCACTGCGACACATCCCCAAAGGCGGCGCCGTGTTTGTCGGCAATCATCCGTTTCTTGGCGTTCTTCGAGCCGCGCAAGCTCAAACCCCGGTCGCCGGGATGCCGGTGCGTTCCACCTTGCGCGGCGCGGAGATTTCCTTCCACGTCGACAGCGCCCGGTTGACCGCCGCATTCGGCTCGCGGCCGACGAACTCGCCATGACCGGGCTTGGCCTTGATTTCGGCCTCCTGGATCGACAGTTCGCCACGCGAGAACACGAACCGCGGCAGACCGGTCACCTCGAACCCTTCGAACACGTTGTAGTCGATGACAGACTGCTGCTTCTTCGAGGTGATCTTCTTCTTGCGCTTGGGATCCCAGACGACGATGTCGGCGTCGGCGCCCTCTACGATGGCGCCCTTCTTCGGATACATGTTGAGGATCTTGGCGATGTTGGTCGAGGTCACCGCGACGAACTCGTTCATCGTCAGCCGGCCGGTGTTGACGCCCGTCGTCCACAGCACCGGCATGCGGTCTTCAAGCCCGCCGGTGCCGTTCGGGATCTTGGTGAAATCGCCGACGCCGTTGCGCTTCTGCTTGGTGGTGAAAGCGCAATGATCGGTCGCCACCACCTGCAGCGAGCCCGCCTGCAGGCCGGCCCACAGCGAGTCCTGGTGCAGTTTGTTGCGGAAGGGCGGGCTCATCACGCGGCGCGCCGCATGATCCCAGTCCTTGTCGAAATACTCGCTCTCGTCCAGCGTCAGGTGCTGGATCAGCGGTTCTCCGAATACCCGCATGCCCTTCTGCCTCGCGCGGCGGATCGCCTCGTGGCTCTGCTCGCAGGAGACATGCACGACATAGAGCGGCACGCCGGCCATGTCGGCGATCATGATGGCGCGGTTGGTCGCCTCGCCTTCCACTTCGGGTGGCCGTGAATAGGCGTGGCCCTCGGGGCCGTTGTTGCCGGCAGCCAGCAGCTTCTGCGACAGGGCGGCAACGACATCGCCATTCTCGGCATGCACCAGCGGCAGCGCGCCGAGATCGGCGCAGCGCTGGAACGACGCATACATCTCGTCGTCATCGACCATCAGCGCGCCCTTGTAGGCCATGAAGTGCTTGAACGAGGTGATGCCCTTGTCGACGACAGTGGCCATCTCGTCGAACACCTGCTTGCCCCACCAGGTGATCGCCATGTGGAAGGAGTAGTCGCAGGACGCTTTCGAGGTCTTGTTGTCCCACATCTGCAAGGCTTCGAGCAGCGACTGCTGTGGCGCCGGCAGGCAGAAATCGACCACCATCGTCGTGCCGCCGGAGAGCGCCGCGCGCGTGCCGGATTCGAAATCATCGGCCGAATAGGTGCCCATGAACGGCATTTCGAGATGGGTGTGCGGGTCGATGCCGCCCGGCATGATGTAGCAGCCGGTGGCGTCGAACTCATGGTCGCCATGCAGGCCCGAGCCGATGGCGACGATCTTGCCGTGCTGCATCAGCACATCGGCCTTCCAGGTGCGGTCGGCGGTGACGATGGTGCCGTTTCGGATAACTTTGGTCATTAGCTGTTCCCTTGTTCTTGCCGCGCTTCTTACGAGCGTCGTTTGGAAGGTAGATCTAAGCTCACTCCACGATGACAGCCGTCTCCACCACCGCGTGGAACAAAACGTCGGCACCTGCCGAAGCCCATTCCTTGGTGATCTCCTCGGCCTCGTTGTGGCTCAAGCCGTCGACGCAGGGGCACATCACCATGGCGGTGGGCGCGACGCGGTTGATCCAGCAGGCGTCGTGGCCGGCGCCGGAGACGATGTTGCGGTGGGAATAGCCGAGGCGTTCGGCGGCATCGCGGATCGCCTTGACGCAACCGGCGTCGAAGGTCACCGGGTCGAAAGCACCGACCTGTTCGATCTCGTAGCGGATGTCGAGTGCATCGCAGATCGTGTCGATGCCTTCGCGGATGCGGCCATCCATCGCGTCCAGCACTTCTTTTTCCGGCGAGCGGATATCGACGGTGAAGACGGTGCGCCCGGCGATGATGTTGCGCGAATTGGGATAGACCTCCATGTGGCCGACCGCGCCGACGGCATCGGGCTGGTAGTCCATGGCGATCTCGTGCACCAGTTCGATCACCCGCGCCATGCCGAGCCCGGCATTACGGCGCTTGGGCATCGGCGTCGAGCCGGTGTGGGCTTCCTTGCCTGTCAGCGTCACCTGCAGCCATTTAAGGCCCTGGCCATGGGTGACGACACCGATGTCGATATCTTCGTCCTCGAGGATCGGACCCTGTTCGATATGCAGTTCGAAGAAGGCGTGGATCTTGCGATCGCCGACCTTCTCGCTGCCTTTCCAGCCGATGCGCTCGAGCTCCTCACCGAATTTCTTGCCCTGCTTGTCGACATGCCCGTACACATCGGCCTGGTCGAGCACGCCGGCGAACACGCCGGACGCCATCATCGCCGGCGCAAAGCGCGAGCCCTCCTCGTTCGTCCAGTTGGTGACGACGATCGGATGTTTGGTCTTGATGCCGAGATCGTTGAGCGAGCGCACCACTTCAAGCCCGCCCAGCACGCCGAGCACGCCGTCGTACTTGCCGCCGGTCGGCTGCGTATCGAGATGGCTGCCGACATAGACCGGCGGCAGGCTGGGATCGGTGCCTTCGCGGCGGGCAAACATCGTGCCCATTTCATCGACGCCCATTTCGAGCCCGGCCGCATCGCACCAGCGCTTGAACAGATGCCGCCCTTCGCCGTCTTCGTCGGTCACGGTCTGGCGATTGTTGCCGCCGGCGATGCCGGGGCCAATCTTCGCCATCTCCATGATGGAATCCCACAAACGGTCTGAATTGATTCGCAGATTCTCGCCGGGTGCGGCCATGCTCTAAAACCTCATCGATTGCGGGGCGTCCCCCTCCCCCTCGAGGGGAGGGTGGCCGCGAAGCGGTCGGGTGGGGTCGGCTGACATATGCTCAACCTTCCCCTTGACCATCTGCGCGACATGCCACGCGCTGTTTATGACATCGGGCTCGTCAACACGGAAGACGTGAAACCCGAGAGAGCGCAGATAGGCATCACGAACAGCATCGTGCCGTTTACCCTTCTCGTGTTCGTGCAGATCACCGTCGACCTCAACGATCAGCTTCACCGCCAAGCAAACGAAGTCAACGATATAAGGCCCAATCGGGCACTGACGGCGAAACTTGATGCCTCCCGATTTCAACTCCCGCAGTTCATACCACAGGAGGGATTCGCCCTTGGTCGCGTGAACTCGAAGCGCGCGCGCCTTCTGGCGCATTTCGAAGCTCACGCGGGTACGGGGCATCAGACGCGGCCACGCAGCAAAAGATCAGGTCGGCACCCAGTCGCACCGACCCCACCCGACCGCTTCGCGGCCACCCTCCCCTCGAGGGGGAGGGATATCCGCGTCCAGTTCGTCAATCTATGGCTCGCAAGACTTCTCTGACATGGTCGATCAATTCGTTGATCTGGCCCTTGGTGATGATCAGCGGCGGCGACAGCGCGATGATGTCGCCGGTGGTGCGGATCAGCGCGCCGCGCTCGAACGCCTTGACGAAGGCCGAGAAGGCCCGCTTGGTCGGCTGGCCGGCGATCGGCGCCAGCTCGATCGCGCCGATCAGGCCGATGTTCCTGATATCGATGACGTTCGGCTCGCCTTTCAGCGAATGCAGCGCGTCTTCCCAGTACGGCGCCAGCTCCTCGCCGCGGGTTAGCAGGCCCTCTTCCTTGTAGGTGTCAAGCGTGCCGAGTGCGGCCGCGCAGGCGATAGGGTTGCCCGAATAGGTGTAGCCGTGGAAGAACTCGATCATGTGCTCGGGGCCGGTCATGAAGGCGTCGTGGATCTCCTTCTTCACAAACACCGCGCCCATCGGGACGACACCGTTGGAGACGCCCTTGGCGGTGGTCATGATGTCTGGCGTCACACCGAAATAGTCGGCGGCGAACGGCGTGCCGAGACGGCCGAAACCGGTGATGACCTCGTCGAAGATCAACAGGATGCCATGCTTGGTGCAGATTTCGCGCAGCTTCTCGAGATAGCCCTTCGGCGGCAGGATGACGCCGGTGGAGCCGGCGACCGGCTCGACGATGACGGCGGCGATGGTCGAAGCGTCATGCAGGGCGACGATGCGCTCCAGCTCGTTGGCGAGTTCCGCGCCATACTCCGGTACGCCCTTGGTGAAGGCGTTCTTTTCCGGCAGATGCGTGTGCGGCATATGGTCGACGCCGCCGAGCAGCGTGCCGAACATCTTGCGGTTGGTGACGATGCCGCCGACCGAGATGCCGCCGAAATTGACGCCGTGATAGCCGCGCTCGCGACCGATCAGCCGGGTGCGCGAGCCCTCGCCCTTCACACGATGATAGGCGATGGCCATCTTGAGCGCGGTCTCGACCGATTCCGAGCCGGAATTGGTGAAGAAGACATGGTCCATGCCCTTGGGCGCGAGGTCGATCAGGCGGTTGGCCAGTTCGAACACGATCGGGTGGCCCATCTGGAAGGCGGGCGCATAGTCGAGCTCGGCGGCCTGCTGCTGGATCGCCTCGGTGATCTTCGGACGGCAGTGGCCGGCATTGACGCACCACAGGCCGGCGGTGCCGTCGAGAACCTTGCGGCCGTCGCTGGTCGTGTAATGCATGTCCTTGGCGGACACCATCATGCGCGGCGCCTGCTTGAACTGCCGGTTTGCCGTGAACGGCATCCAGAATGCGCTGAGATCGTTCGGCGTGACTTTCAGCCGGTTGGACATGACCAGGACTTCCCCTTGTAATCTGTTTCGCTGCGCCCAACGCTTGGTCTTTGCCGCGTTTTCATGCTACGCAAATTTTTGACCGATTGGACAAACGTTAGCACCGCCCTGTCGGCGGTCAAGGGATTACTAGCGGAAATGCGGCACCTGAAGTGCGTTCCACAGGCTAGGGAAAAACTGGTCCAGAGAATTGGTCCAGATGACCCTCAACGCGAGGGCTGGCAACGGTGACCACGGCCGCCCCTCGTCGCACCCGCATCCAGCAGGAAAAGCGCGAACTCATCCTGGAGGCGGCGCTCGAGGTTTTCTCGACCAACGGTTTTCGTGGCTCGACCATTGACCAGATCGCCGAAGCCGCCGGCATGTCGAAGCCGAACCTGCTCTATTATTTCCGCCGCAAGGAAGACATCCACGAGACGCTGATGCAGCGCCTGCTCGACACCTGGCTGGCGCCGCTGCGTGAACTCGATGACATCGGCGACCCCTTGACCGAATTGCGCAGCTACATCAGGCGCAAGCTGGAAATGGCGCGCGACTTTCCGCGCGAGAGCCGGCTGTTCGCCAACGAGATCCTGCAAGGCGCGCCGCGCATCATGCCGCTGCTGGCCGGAGAGTTGAAGACGCTGGTCGACGAGAAGGCGACCGTCATCAAGGGCTGGATGCGCGCCGGCAAGATCGCCAAGACCGATCCGTGGCACCTGATCTTCTCGATCTGGGCGACGACGCAGCACTACGCCGATTTCGACGTCCAGGTCCGGGCCGTGCTCGGGCCGAACCGCGGCGGCGACGGCCGCTTCGAGGATGCGGCCCGCTTCCTGGAACAACTATTTCTTGATGGGCTTAAGCCGAAGGGGTAGCAGCGAGATCACGTCTTGGGTCAACTTGGCAGTCGTCGGGCTATCCCAGACGGTGGGGATTGGCCGAAGCGCACATTGATTTCGTCATTCTAGGGCGAAGCAAGGAGCGAAGCGACGCGGCGCAGACCCTAGAATCCATGCCGCGACTTCAACGCGCCGCAACGGTACAAATTCTGCTCCGCTGTACCCTTCGACCAATGTCACGGAATGGATCCCAGGGTCTCCTCGACGCCGCTTCGCGGCTGCTCCGCCCTGGGATGACGAAGTGGAGGGTTACGCGCTGCGCCGCTCAACCGGCAGCGCGTCCAGCAATGTCTGCAGCTTGGCGATCGAATTCTGCTCGGCGAGCGGCGTGTAGACGATCAGCTTCATGTCCGAGCCGTCGCCGATCGACAGGCTCATATGCTCGAAGGTCATGGCGCCCGCGCTCGGATGCCGGACATGCTTCACCCCCGACAACCGGTGCGCGACGTCGCGCTGCGGCCACCAGGCGCGAAATTCGGGGCTCGAACGCGTCATCAACTCGATCAGCCGCTCGAAATCCGGATCGCCGACATAACGCGCACTCGCGGCCCGGAACGAGGCCAGCACGGTGCGCGCCAGTTGCTCCCAGTCGACCAGCAGGCGCCGGTGGTGCGGGCTCGTGAACACCATGTGGACGATGTTGCGGGCGTCACCCTCCAGCAAGCCATAGTCGCCGAACACCGCGACGGCAGCCGGGTTCCAGGCCAGCACGTCCCAGCGCCGCCCGACAACATAGGCCGGCTGCAGCACCAGGCTCTGCAGCATGTGCAGCAACGGGCCGTCGACTTTTTCCGGCGCCACGGCACGGCGCTCCGGCTGCTGGCGGTCGGCGAGGATGAACAGATGCTGTTTTTCGGCGGCGTCGAGGCGCAGAGCTTCGGCAAGTGCCGTCAGCACCTCGACCGAGGGCCTGACCTCCCGCCCCTGCTCCAGCCATGTGTACCAGGTGGTGCCGACACCGGCGATCATCGCCACCTCCTCGCGGCGCAAGCCCGGCGTACGCCGCCTGAGACCGGTGGCGATGCCGGTGGCCGAGGGCGTCAGCCTTTCGCGGCGCGAGCGCAGGAAGGCGCCGAGTTCGCGCCGGCGGCTGTCTTCAGCCGAATGTGTGGGGGCAGCGTGGGGTTGGGACTCCATGCGGGTATTATAGCAGTATTGATACCAGGATAAAGTTTGAACTGTTTGGCCCGCGCCAACTGTCCCATCTTCGGTTCAGAGCAACAGAACGGAGGCTCTGAACATGGAACTCAAAGACAAGACGATCCTCATCACCGGCTCTACCGATGGCGTCGGCCGGGTCGTCGCGCAACGGCTCGGCGCCGCGGGCGCCTGTGTGCTGGTGCATGGCCGCGATGCGACGCGCGGCAAGGCTGTTGTCACCGGGATCGAAGCGACCGGCGGCAGGGCGGAGCTTCTGGTCGCCGACCTCTCTTCTCTGACCGAAGTGCGCCGGCTTGCCGAAGCCGTGCGCGCCCGCACGGATCGGCTCGATATCCTCATCAACAATGCCGGCATCGGCACGGCAGGCCAAGGCGCCAAACGTCAGGTCAGCGCCGACGGCTACGAACTGCGCTTCGCGGTCAACTATCTCGCCGGTTTCCTGCTGACATCGGAGCTTTTGCCATTGCTGAAGGAGAGCACGCCGGCGCGCATCGTCAATGTCGCCTCGGCGGGGCAGCAGGCGATCGATTTCAGCGATGTCATGCTGACCCGCTCCTATGACGGCGTGCGTGCCTATTGCCAGAGCAAGCTGGCGCAGATCCTGTTCACCGTCGATTTGGCGGAGCAGCTGAAAGGCACCGGCATCACCGTCAACGCGCTGCATCCGGCGAGTTATATGAACACCACCATGGTCCGGCAAGCAGGCGTGACGCCGTGGAGCTCGGTCGAGACCGGTGCCGAGGCCATCCTCAACCTCGCCGCCTCACCCGCGCTCGACGGGAAAAGCGGCCTCTATTTCGACGGCCTGCGGGAATCCCGCGCCGATACCCAGGCCTATGACGCCAAGGCAAGGCAACGTCTGCGAGCCTTGAGCCTTGATCTCATCGGCCCGGCCTCCCCCACATCGAAGGAAGACCATTCATGACCAAGACAATCGAACACACCGTCATCATCGGCGGCTCGTCCGGCATCGGCCTGGCGACGGCGCGAAAACTGCTTGGCCCGGGCATGAAGGTGACCATCACCGGGCGCAACGAGGACAAACTGAAGAGCGCTTGGAAAAGCCTTGGCGGCGCTGCCGGGAAGGCTGCTTTCGACGCCGCGAAGCCGGATGAGGTCCGCCAGTTCTTCGAGAGCCTCGGTCCTTTCGACCATCTGGTGCTGGCGGCCAGCGGCGGCAAGGGCCTCGGCCCCTTCCCGACGCTTGACCTGAGCGACATCGGCAGCGGCGTCGAGGAAAAGGTCCGCCCGCAGCTGTCCTGCCTGCAGGCCGCCTTGCCGACGCTGAACAAGGCCGGATCGGTCACCTTCATCTCGGCGGTGTCGGCGCAACTCGCGACGCCCGGCGTCGCCGGTATCGCCGCCATCAACGGCATGCTGTTGACTGTGGTGCCGATCCTGGCCCTGGAACTGAAGCCGCTGCGCGTCAATGTCGTGGCGCCGGGCGTCATCGACACGCCCTGGTGGGATTTTCTGGCCGAAGAGCAGAGGCAAACGATCTTTGCCGACTATGCCGGCAAGACCCCGGTCGGCCGCGTCGGTCGGGCCGAAGACGTGGCCGACGCAATCGCCTTCCTCGTCTCCAGCGGCTTCATGACCGGCCAGGTGCTGACCTGCGATGGCGGACTGCGATTTGCGGCATAGGAACAGCGACTATCGGGCTCCGACGGGACCTTAATTGGCCTTCTTTGGAACGCGGTCGTTCTCGTCCGCGGGCCTCTCGCCTGCCGGTTTTGCCGAAACAGGCTTTTCCGGCACATGGGAATAGTCAGATGTATCCGCCCCATACATCTTGTTGTCGATCGCCTCTTGCCAGCTGTAGTCCGCGTCGGACGGTGAAACGTCGGCGATCTCATGGCGGGAGGAGCGAGCGTGAAGCCAGTTCGGGGTGATCTCTCGAACCAATTGTGCAAAGCGTCCCATCGAAACCGTTCCTTTCCTTGTCCTTTCCAGGAGGCGCGATCACGGTTGCGTCGGCTGGACCTAGAGTTGACCTCTCAGCCAGGCCAGCGTCTCGGCAACGCCGGCCAGCCCGTACTGCGCGGTGGTTTGCGCCGGTGGTTTGACCCGTATCGATATGCCGCCGGCATCATTGATCGTTTCGAAGCCGTTTTCGTCCGACGTGTCGTCGCCCAGGAAGACCGGGCGGCGACCTGCGAATGGCGCAATCTCCATGAAACGCCGAATCGCGGCACCCTTGGCCGCCTCCAGCGGCAGCAATTCCACGCCGGCGTTGCCGGCAACCACCCGGTAGCCCTTTGGCAGGCCGGCCAGCGCCTGCTCGACAAGCTGCGTCGCGCGCGGAAGCAGATGCGGGGCGGCGCGCGTGTGGATGGCCAGCACCCGTCCCTTGCGCTCGATATACGCCCCACGACCGAGCTCGGCCTCGATCTCGTCGGCAAGGGCTGCGATATCCGCCGGCTCGTCCGCGATTTCGACGTCGTCGTCCGGCAGGAGCCGATGTTCCAGGCCATAGAGCCCGGCGGCTCGCAGTTTCAAAGGCTGAAACAGATGGTCGACGGCCGCAACGGACCGGCCCGTGATGAACGCCAACGCCCCGTTCAGCTTGCGGTCCAGGCCTTGCAGCAAGGAGCGAAGCTCGTCGCTGACCGAGACTGCGTCCGGGTGCTCGGCATGTTCCAGCAACGTGCCGTCGATGTCGAGGAACAATGCCCACTCGCCGGCCAGAACAGGCTGCGGTTTCTCCATGACGGCCTGCGGCTTTTGCAGGGTCTCGCCAATAATCTTCTGCAGCGTATCGCTCATGACATCGCCATCCGTCTGCGCTCAAAGATGGAGACGACATTGTCGACGCTGGGCGGCGGGTCGCCGGCGGCACCGGTTACCCGATCGAGGTCTCCGCGCTTACGCAAACGCGCCGCATCCAGAAGCATGCTGCCGGCCCAGCGATAGACGTTGTTGTTGCGGATCGTCTCGCGCATGGGTCGCATGCGCTCGCGCTGTTCTTCGGGCGCCATGGTCAATGCCTGCAACAGCGCTCCGCTCATCATGGCGGCATCGTAAGGGTTGACGATCAGCGCCTCCAGCAATTCGCGCGAGGCGCCGGCGAATGTGCTGAGCATCAAAACACCCTGCTCGTCGTCGCGCGCGGCGACGAATTCCTTTGCGACGAGGTTCATGCCGTCATGCAGGCTGGTGACCATGCATATGTCGGCGGCCCGATAGATCTCGTAAACCTGTTCCTGCGAGTGATGTTCGGCCACCATGATCACCGGCCTGTAACCCTCGCTGCCATAACGCCGGTTAAGCTCTTCGGCATAACGGTGGCACTCGTCATGGAGCAGCTTGTAGGCCGGCAGCGTGCCGCGGCTGGGTGCCGCCACCTGCAGGAAGACCAGTTTTCCGATCCATTCAGGCTGTCGCTTGAACAATTCGTTCAAAGCGTGAAACCGATCAAGAATGCCTTTGGTGTAATCGAGGCGCTCGACCCCGACGGCCAGCTTCACATCAGCTTTAAGGCCGAACCTCTCGCGCATGCGAGCGCGGCAATCGTCGACATCGGGAAGTTTCGCCAGCAGGTCCGCCGGCCATTCTATCGAGATGGGATAGGCGTGCACCAATGTGGTCCGTCCGCCGTAGGAGATGGCCGCATCGGCCCGCTCGATGCGGCTTTCCAGGAAGCGATCGACGCTTTCGGTGAAATTGTTGGCGTGGAACTGGGTATGGAAGCCGATGATCGAACTGCCGAGCAGCCCTTCGAGAATGCGTTCACGCCATGGGCAGATGCTGTACACTTCCGAGTTCGGCCAAGGGATATGCCAGAAAGTGATGACGATCGCCTCCGGCAGGCGCTCGCGGATCATGCGCGGCAGCAGCGCGAAATGGTAGTCCTGGACCAGCACGATCGGCCGCTCGTTGCGGGCCTCGGCAACCACCGTATCGGCAAACTTGCGGTTGACGGCTTCATAGGCAGCCCAGTCGGAGGCGCGAAAAATCGGCCGGGTGAAGGCGATATGGCAAAGCGGCCAAAGGCCCTCATTGGCGAAACCGAGATAATAGCCCTGGTGCTCTTCCTCCGTCAGCCAGACTCGGCGCAGCGTGTAGGACGGGTTGCCAGGCGGCACCTGCACACGATCGTGGTTGTCGACGGTGAGGCGGTCCGCCGTTCCGCCGCCATAGGCGATCCAGGTGCCGGCACAGGCGCGGGTAATGGGCTCGAGCGCCGACACCAGTCCGCTGGCCGGGACGAGCAACTCGACGCCGTCGCCCTTCACATTGTGGATGTACGGTTCGCGATTGGACACCACGATGACCTGCGCATCGGGCAGATCGTCGGCCAGGATCTTGCGCAATGTTTCGGGCGACCAGGTCACCAGCGCGGCATCGGCCGATTGGCCATTCTTTTCGAACTCCCGTATCACCTTGCGCGCGGCTTCCGCGGCCACATCTTCGCCGGCCGTATGTGCGACCGCAGGTGGATGACGGCGACGGTGCCGCGATATGGAGAGGAAAACGGCAAAAGCGGAAAAACCGAGGCTCGCGAAGATCAGAACCCAGAGCAGGTCCGCACCGTAGTTTGTCATTGAATGTCAACTCACCCCGGCCGTCGGCGACCGTTTGTTCGTGTTCCCGTTTGAAATGGTCTGCCGACCACGTGGTCAGCGTTCGGACCTGTATTTTTGCAACGCACAAAGCTCGGATCGGTTCCGGCAATTTTGTTCGGATCATGTCCTTACGATGAGCGGCACCAGTCCTTCATGGCGGTCGGCAAGGAAAGCGACGACCCGGTCACCGACGCGCTGGAAGGTGAGATCGACGACCCGGTCGCCGACGCCCAGGTGCCGCAGTGTCAGCGTGTCGATGCCGATCGGCAGTCTCGGGCGGGTGACGCGGATTTCGCCATCCCAGCCGTCGATCTCCAGGCCAAGGCAGGCCTGCATCAGCATGAAGGCGGATCCCGCCGACCACGCTTGCGGCAGGCAAGCGACGGGATAGGCGATGGGTGCTTCGCCCGGCGCGCGTGTAAACCCGCAGAACAGTTCGGGCAGCCGCATGTTGAAATGGACCGCGGATTCGAATGTGCCGCTCATCAGGCGAACCACGCTTTCACGCTCGCCATAATGCGCCAGGCCGGCACCGCATATGGCGGTGTCGTGCGGCCAGATCGAGCCATTGTGGTACGACATCGGGTTAAAGAACACCGCATCGTCGGCAAGCGTCCTCAGCCCCCAGCCGGAATGGAAGGAGGCGGAAAGCAGCTGGTCGGCGACCATCTGGGCCCGCGCCGGCTCAGGCAATCCGACAAAGAGCAGATGCCCGGCATTCGAGGTCCGCACCTTGCAGGGCTCGCCGGCACCGTCGATCGCAAGGGCATAGAAGCCGAGATCGTCAAGCCAGAAATCGCGTTCCACCGCCACCCGCATCGCCTCGGCGCGGTCCTCCCAGTGATCGGCTTTGTCGTCCTCGCCACGGCGGCGGGCAAGCTTGGCCAGCCCGCGGAAGGCGGCAAAGACATAGCCCTGCACTTCGACCAGGGCTATCGGGCCCTTGGGAATGCGGCCATCGGCATGGAAGACCGAATCGAAACTGTCCTTCCATCCCTGGTTTGCGAGGCCGGACTCGGCCGCTCGCTGGTAAGTCACGAATCCGGTCTCCCGGCCCGCCTCCTCCGTCCATTCGGCCGCCGCGCACAGCGAAGGCCACAGGCCGTCGATGAATGCCATGTCACCGGTACGATCGGCGTAGGCGCAAGCAAGATAGATGTAGAGCGGTGTCGTATCGACGCCACCGTAGTAGCGGCCGAAGGGAAGCTCCCGCAGCGCCACCATTTCGCCTTTGCGGGTCTCGTGCATGATCTTGCCCGGCTGCGAATCGCTGAACGGCGATGTCTCGGTCGCCTGATGCTGGGCCAGAAAGGCCAACACGCCCCGCGCCAGCCCGGGATTGAGCCACAGCATCTGCAGCGCCGAGATGACGCCGTCACGACCGAACGCCGTCGAGAACCAGGGGATGCCGGCATAGGGATAGGGGCCGGTCGCCAGTTCGGTGGTCAGCAGCGCGACATCGGCGCGGGCGCGCTCGACCCAATCGTTGAAGACACGGCCCGAGCTGCGCACCGTCGCGCCATGGCGACGTTTGGCCCGCATGCCAAAGCGGGCGCGTGCGGCAGCGGCGCGGAACCGGTCGCGGTCGGGCTTGTCGGCCACCTCGGGACCGACCTCGACATAGAGCACCTTCCTGCTGCGCTTGGTCACGGCGATCAGGAAATCGGCACGGTTGGCTGTCAGTTGGTCCGGCGCCTGCGAGAACGATATCGCAGAGAGGCGGGCCAGGCCATCGAGCCCGTCATAGCGCAGCAGGACCGACGTCGCGTCTGTTTCGGCGGCATGGGCCAGCCCGCGCTTCAGCCGTGTCGAGCCACGCACTTCGAACATGTCGCGGAAATCGGCGGAATAGTGCAGGGAAACGTTGATCGTCGAATGTTCCCGGCTGTAATTGGAAAGCGTGATGCGTTCGAACAGCCTGTCCTGCCAGAGCAGCCTGACGCGTTCGATGTGGATGGCTCCCTGCGGGATGTCGCGTCCGCCGGCGCTCTGTATCGGCAGATTGGTCAAATTGGTGGTGAACAGCACATTGTCCTGGCTGAGCGAGGCGCCGAGCAGCGATGTCTGCCTGCCGCCGACGGTCAGCCGGAACTCGGAAAGAACCCGTGTGTCGTCGCGAAAGAAACCGTCGCCGGCTCCACGTATGTCGCCATAGGCGTCGGCAACCGCGAAGCAATCGCCCTGTTTGAGCGCAAACAGCCGATGCGGCTCGCGAGGTGCGGTGGCGTCGAGCGATGCAAGCGCAACCGCAGGATCGAGCTGGCGCTCATCGAGTTGGGCCATTCGTCAAAGATCCCTGTTGTTTCGTTGCCGTGGCTCGAGCACGTCGCTGCTCAAGACGCCTTCGCCGCGCTCGGGACGCCGATCAGGCCCGCATAGGCGGCCAGATAGTCGCCGGCCATTCTTCGAGCGGAAAAACGCTTTTCAAAAACGGCCCTCACCTTGCGCCTGTCGAGCTGCAGCAAAGCAGGCACCGCGGCGACCGCTCCATCCAGCGTGTCAGCGATGAAACCGGTCACGCCTTGATCGATGATCTCGGGCAGCGCACCGCAATTCCAGGCGATCACCGGCGTACCGCAGGCCATGGCCTCGATGGCGGCGAGCCCGAACGGCTCCGGCCAGTCGATCGGGAACAGCAGGCCGGCCGCCTTGCCGAGAAATTCCGCCTTCTGGTCCTCCTCGATCTCGCCGACATAGACGATGCGATCGCCGTCGATCAACGGTTCGACCACCTCGTGGAAATAGGCGCGGTCGTCGTCGCCGATCTTTGCCGCAAGCTTCAGCTTGAGCCCCGACCGCAAGGCGATCTCGATGGCGCGGTCCGGGCGCTTGTCGCGTGAGAACCGGCCGAGGAAGGCAAGGTAGGGTTCTTCCGCCGTCGTCTCGAAAGTCGGTTCGTAGAGAGTGGTCGGCAGCCCGTGATGGATCGTCGCCAGCCAATTGGCCTTGGCAAGGCCCGCCTTCTGGCTGTGCGAAATGGAAATCAGGGGAAAACGCGGAAACCGTTCATAGGCCGGCGCCAGGTCCACATAATCCAGCCTGCCATGCGGCGTCGTCACCGTGCGGTCGGCGAGATCCTCGAAGAAGGAAAAGTGCAGGAAATGGCTGAGGTGGAAGTGGATGACATCGAACTCCGACGCCCGGTCCCTCACCTGAGCAAGCATCGAAAGATGCGCAGCGATCTCGGATTTGAGCGGACGCGGATCGAGGCGCAGCGCGCGTTCCCGGCTGGCTACCAGCGTCGCGGAAGTCTGGCTGTCGCCACTGGCGAACAGCGTCACCTCATGGCCCAGATCGACCAGCGCTTCGGTTAGATACGAGACGATGCGCTCGGTGCCGCCATAGAGCCTTGGCGGCACCGATTCATAAAGCGGCGCGACATGGGCGATTTTCATATTCCATCCTGGATGCTGGGCATGCAGGTGTGAAATGCGTCAACGCCTCGATTGGTTCCGATTTTATGATCGAGCCGTCGGCACCAGAGGCCGCAGTCGGCATGCAACTGTGCGTCAAACGGATTGCGCGATCAGGGTCAGAAAGCCACCGCTCAGGGCGACATTGCCGACGAAGCCATTGATGCGGGACGCACGATCCGGGCCCTGATGGTCCCAAAAATTGTGGAACATCGGCGTGGCAACGATCAGGAACACCAGCAGCACCGCGGCCGCGAGTGCCGTCCACAATCCTGCGATGACCAGCACGCCGGCGGCGATCTGAAGCACGATGCCGAGCCACAGCGCCAATCTTGCCTGCGGCACGCCGCGCGCAGCCATCATCTGGGTCAGGAAGGCCGCGTTCTGGATGTTGCGCAGGCCGGCGAAGACGAAGGCGCCGCCGAGCAACAGGCGAGCGAGAAACAACAAGGTTGAAGGCAAATCGGCAGGCATCAAACGCTCCCTTGGAAAGTGGAGCGCCGTCTTTCGACGGCGCTCCCAACATAAATGGACAATCAGGCGGCCTTGGCCGCCGGCATCGGGTGAATGGCCTGGAACGGAATGCACAGCCGGTTCCAGGTGTTGATCATGCCGAGCGCAACGGACAGCTTGACCAATTCCTCTTCCGAGAAATGCTCGAGCGTCTTTGCATAGAGCTCGTCCGGCACGCCATTGTTGGCGATCAGGGTGACGGCCTCGGTCCAGGCCAAGGCGGCGCGTTCGCGCTCGGAAAACAGCGGCGATTCCTTCCAGGCTGAAACCAGGTAGAGCCGCTGCTCGGTCTCGCCGTCGCGCCTCGCCTCGCGGCTATGCATCTCGACGCAGTACGAGCAGCCATTGATCTGCGACGCTCTGAGTTTGATCAGGTGCAGCAGGCTCACCTCGAGCCCGCATTCGTCCACCGCCTTGTTGAGCGCCGACACGGCCTTCATGATCTCCGGCGCCTTGGCGAAAAATTGCAGCCTCTGTTTCATCTTCTTGTCCTTTCAAATCTGCCTGGGTTTGGGTCGGCGGGGTTAACTGGATTTCTGCGGCCGCTGGTGGCGCTCGACGAAGGCGCAGCTCGCGGCAAGTGACCTGGGATCGCCTTCTGCCGCATAGGTGGCCACGATATCGGACAGCTTGGTCTCGGCGAGCGCGGCGCGATAGGCGCGCTCGGCCTTCAGCATCGCCGCGTTGATGCCGCAGGGTTTGACATAGGCTGAAGCATCGAGCTTCACCGGACCGCGCTGGCGTATCTCGCCGCAACGGAAGGCCGGCTCGCGGCCCTCGACGGCCAGCACGATGTCGAGCAGCGTGATGCGCTCGGCCGGCCGCGCCAGCCGATAGCCACCGGCAGGCCCGGGCACCGATTCCAGGATGCGCGCGGCGCTCAGCATGTTGAGATGCTTCAGCAGATAGCTAGGCGACAGGCCAAAGGCCTCGGCGAGAGCAGCGCCAGGCATGGTGCTGTTCCCCTCCACACTCGCCAGCGTGGCAGCGCAATGGATGGCTGCCTCAACGCCCTCGCCCAGTTTCATTGGATCGGCTCCTTTATCATGGATATATATTATCGTGGATAATTCTTATCTGCAATAGGAAAATGCAGAGTCGTCCGCTTTCGAAAAAGGAATACGTTGGTGATTGGCGAAATCGGCGATGACAGCGTCTTTCTCCCCGTCACTATACGGGGGGGAAGAGAAGCTGCTGCGCCCTCGGCGCTCTTCTCGTGACGTGTCCCTATTCCGCTGCCACCTTGGCCATCGGGTTGTTCGGGTGCGTCGTCCAGTTGGCATAGACGGGCGATACCGGCCTGCCGGTGCGCTGGTCCATCACGCCGGCTGCCAGCGGCTCCATGGTGATGCAGTTCTCGACCGGGCAGACATTGACGCAGAGATTACAGCCGACGCATTCGGCCTCGATCACCTCGAAGTGCCTGACGCCGTCGACCATGCTGGTGATCGCCTGGTGCGAAGTGTCCTCGCAGGCGATGTGGCAGCGGCCGCATTTGATGCAGGCATCCTGGTCGATACGCGCCTTGGCGACGTAGTTCAGATTGAGATACTGCCAATCGGTCACATTGGGCGTGGCGCGGCCGACGATGTCGTTGAGCGAGGCGTGCCCCTTCTCGTCCATCCAGTTTTCGAGGCCCGCGATCATTTCCTGCACGATTTTGAAGCCATAGGTCATCGCCGCCGTGCACACCTGCACATTGCCGGCGCCGAGCGCCATGAATTCGGCCGCGTCACGCCAGGTGGTGATGCCGCCGATGCCGGAGATCGGCAGGCCGCGGGTTTCTGGATCGCGCGCGATCTCGGCCACCATGTTCATGGCGATCGGCTTCACCGCCGGGCCGCAATAGCCGCCATGCGAGCCCTTGCCGTCGATTGTCGGCTGCGGCGCGAAGCTGTCGAGGTCGACACCGGTGATTGAATTGATGGTGTTGATCAGCGACACCGCATCGGTGCCGCCGGCATGTGCCGCCCGTGCGGGCTTGCGCACATCGGTGATGTTGGGCGTCAGCTTGGTGATGACGGGCATGCGGGTGTTCTGCTTGCACCAGCGCACCACCATTTCGATATATTCCGGCACTTGGCCGACAGCCGCGCCCATGCCGCGCTCCGACATGCCGTGCGGGCAGCCGAAATTCAGCTCGATGCCGTCGGCTTCGGTCTCCTCGACCACCGGCAGGATCGCCTTCCAGGCCTCCTCGACGCAAGGCACCATCAGCGAGACGACGATGGCGCGGTCGGGCCAGTCCTTCTTGACCTGCTTGATCTCGCGCAAATTGACCTGCAGGTCGCGGTCGGTGATCAACTCGATGTTGTTGAGGCCGAGCAGGCGGCGGTCGGCGCCCCAGATCGCGCCATAGCGCGGGCCGTTGACGTTGACCACCGGCGGGCCTTCCTCGCCGAGCGTCTTCCACACCACGCCGCCCCAGCCGGCCTTGAAGGCGCGGATGACGTTGTAGGCCTTGTCGGTCGGCGGCGCCGAGGCAAGCCAGAACGGATTGGGCGACTTGATGCCGACGAAATTGTTTCTGATATCTGCCATGCTCATGCCCTCCCGTTCGAGGTCAGTGCCCGGTTGATGCTCTCCGCAGCGTCGCGCCCCTGCGCGACCGCCGAGACGGTGAGGTCGTCGCCACCGAAGATGCAGTCGCCGCCGGCCCAGACCCTGGCAAGCGACGTACGCCCTTCCGCATCCACCTTGATGCGGCCGGCTTCGAGATCGATCGACGCACCGCTGCCGTTGAGGGCTGCCGGCACAAAACTCTGTCCGATCGCCTTGAACACCTGGTCGGCAACGAGCGTCAGGGTCTCGCCGGTGCCGGCAAGCCTGTCGCCGTTCATGGCGGTGTATTCGAGTTCGATGCCCGACACTTTGCCGCCCTCGGCGATCACCCGCTTCGGCTGCAGCCAGTGGCGGATGGTGACGCCATTGGCGGCGGCCAGATCCTGCTCGAACTCGGACGCATTCATGTGCTCCTGGCCGCGCCGGTAGCAGATCGTCACCTCCTCGGCGCCGAGCAATTTCGACTGCACGGCCGCGTCGATCGCCGTCATGCCGCCACCGATGACGACGACGCGGCGGCCAACCGGCAGGCCGGAAAGGTCGCTGGCCTGGCGCAGTTCGGCAATGAACTCGACCGCGTTGATGACGCCGTCGGCGTCCTCGCCATCGGCACGCAGCGCATTGACGCCGCCAAGGCCCATGCCGAGAAACACCGCATCGTAATTGCGGATCAGATCCGACAGCTGATAGTCGCGGCCGAGGGCCTTGCCGTTCTGGATGTCGATGCCGCCGATCGCGGTCACATAATCGACTTCGGCCTGGGCGAAATCGTCGACACTCTTGTAGGCGGCGATGCCGTATTCGTTGAGGCCACCGGCTTTCGCGCGCGCCTCCAGAATGGTCACGTCATGGCCGTGGCGGGCGAGCCGGTGCGCGGCGGCAAGGCCGGCCGGCCCGGCGCCGACCACGGCGACAGTCTTGCCGGTCGGCTCGGCGCGCGGGTAGAACTGTTTGTTCTCGCTCATGGCGACGTCGGTGGCATAGCGCTGCAGGCGGCCGATCTGCACCGGCTTGCCTTCCGCCACTTCGCGCACGCAGACTTCTTCGCACAGCGTTTCGGTCGGGCAGACGCGGGCGCACATGCCGCCCAATATGTTCTGGTCGAAGATGGTCTTGGCCGAACCGATCGGATTGCCGGTCGAGATCTGGCGGATGAACAGTGGAATGTCGATCGAGGTCGGGCATGCGTTCATGCACGGCGCGTCGTAGCAGAAATAACAGCGATCGGATTCGACCAGCGCCTCGTGGTGATCGAGCGGCGGATGCAGGTCGGAAAAATTATCCGCATACTGGTCGGCCGAGAGCCTGCCGCCCGCAATGCCTTCCCTGAATTGGCCTTCTGGCATCGTCAGTTCCCCATGTTTTCTTTTGAGGAAGGCTAGCACGTTTTATTTTTTTATCAATTGGTCAATTTTCGGCGCAAGTCTCTGAAAAGGCTGGATAATAACATGATTTTTTTACTCATGTTATCGGAGGCCGAGGCTGCTTTCACAGTGCGAGCGAATGGCCGGGTTCAAGCTTACAG
Source organism: Mesorhizobium sp. LMG17149 (assembly GCF_024518695.1). Taxonomy (NCBI): domain Bacteria; kingdom Pseudomonadati; phylum Pseudomonadota; class Alphaproteobacteria; order Hyphomicrobiales; family Phyllobacteriaceae; genus Mesorhizobium; species Mesorhizobium sp. LMG17149. The sequence goes on along the minus strand of NZ_JANIFL010000006.1, from coordinate 353,878 downwards.
CCATGAATGGTCTTGACCTCCTCTGCGACCAGCTGCTGCAGTCGCCACAGATTGCGGTCATGGATGCCGAACGCCTCGAGGTGGCTGACCGTGTTGTAGAGATATTCGGCGCCGGATCCGATATGCCCGCAGGCTCTGGCCAGCACGCTCGCCACTCTGTCCAACGGCTGGTTCAGCGACGTTCCCCTGCCCTTCACGCCGACCCAGAAGCCGAGCGCGCGCAGCGTGCCTTGCGGCGTATGCACCGGCAGCCACCGGACCGTCTCGATGCTTTCGTGGTCGCTGATTTCGCGCCGCAGCAGCCTTTCGACCTGCGCCGGCTTTTCGCCCTCCGGCAAGCGATAGATCACGCCGTTGCAGCGTCCGCCCCGTTCGAGCGCCATCATCAACCCAGGCTGCTCGGCACTGCCCCGCCAACGCACCATGTCGAGGCAGAAAGAGCGGTGCCAGCCAAAGGCCGTGGCGAGCTGTTGCTCGACCGACTCGAATTCCGGCTTCCAGATCAGCGACCCATAAGCGAACACCCATAGCGGCCCCTCATCGGCTTCATTGGACAGCCGCAAGGCAAGGTCTCGAAAGTCCTCGTCGTTCATGTCTGTCCAGCTCGGGTCCGGGCCGGGATCGGCCTCCTCCCGATGGCACAGTGCGACAAGCTCGGGCGTGAGCGACATCAAGCGCATGAACGACAACCCCTCATCACCGCAGAGAAATCGAACGGCAAAAGCGCACCAGCATACGGCTTGCGCGGCCTATCTGAAATCGCAGTAAGCCTTTAATAGTTATCCCAAAGTCGAACGCGACATCGAAAAATTTTCGACAGCCGTCACTTGGGAATGGATTGTATAAATGGGCGAAGCGAAACGGAAGAAGATCGATCTGGCAACGCTACCGTTCCCAGCGCAGCATCCTATGTACACGAGTCAAGGTGGCGTAACGTTCCGCAGCGTTGATGCGGCCAATGCCGAGAAAGCGCGGACTGATTTGATCGAGGTCTACAAACGTGACGTCGCCGCCGATGGGTGGGTGGTGTCACCGAACCCGACACGACTCGTTATCGCAGAGCGTGACGGCAAAACAATCGCTTACGCACTGCTTGAGTACGTCCACACGGCGAGCATCCAAGGTGAACAGCAACACACCTATCCGTTGACGTTGTGCAGTTTGGACGGAATGGGTGGTTACGCTCATCAATGCTTTCTAAAGATTCGAGCACAGGCTGAACAGCAGCGCATCGGTGCGATTATTATTTCGGAAATGATGCACTGCAAAACGAAACTAGTTAGATATTGCTGGGCCAATAAGATCGTAATCAATTTCCGGCACGTGCTCACTTTAAGTAGATCATTTGACCAGATGATGACGGTGTGCGGCGAATCCGGCTCGGTAGTTAGGACCGCGCTAAAGATGGTTTATGACAGATCTAGAGCCGCCAGCAATCCTAACTTAAATCCGAATTGGAAGCGGTCTATGACCGATGAAGACTTGAAAAATGTTATTCTTATAGCCGCTGACGGCAGCGACGCGGCAGTCTATCTCTTGGCAACAGTTGCCGGTGTAGTCAAAGAAATTCCCGGTCCATCCCAAGCTGGTGCTATTTCCGCCATCAATGAACAGGCTCGCTCTTTGCAGACCCTGCGCCACGAAATTTTCACAGCGTTCGGCAATGATTTCGGCGACATTACAACCGAGGCCGCGTCGCTCGACATGCTAGAGCGTGCCGACAGTATACTCGAGTCGCTCACTAACCATCGCTTTCTGAAGAATCCGCAGATACCCGAGTTTCGCAAGATGGCTGCGATGTTCGCAAAGATCCTAGGTAATCCGCAGGTCATGGAGATGCTCTCCAAATTAACGCCAGATGATGTCGCCGCGGCTTTGAGACAAGCACCGGGGACGTAAGGGATAACGGGTGGGCATCGAAACGGATGACGACTTGCTCGTCATACGCCCGCCCAACAGTCGATGTCAGCGCATTGCGCGCCATGCAGGCACCTTCGACATGCTCGCTTGTTGCGGGCGACGCAACCCAGGATCGCTTGTTGCGTTCGACCATTATTGTCCGGGCGGTGTCGGATTTCCGTCGTGAGGATCGTCCTATGATGGACGACGATCACGTATGAAAGGTGAGGAGACCGAAAATGCCAAAAACCCCGATGCCCTTCTTCTGGTACGAATTGATGACGTCAGACCTCGACGCCGCCGAAGCGTTCTACACCCGAGTGGTCGGCTGGACGGCGCAGCCCTTCGACAAGGTGCCCGGCATGCCGCGCTATGTCGTCATGAATGTCGGCGAACGTGGCGTCGGCGGCCTGATGACCTTGCCCGAGGATGCCGCCAAGATGGGCATGCCGCCTGCCTGGCTTGGCTATATCCACACCAGGGATGTCGACGCCGCCACGGCATCGCTGGAGAAAGCCGGCGGCACCGTTCACCGGCAGCCCGACGACATTCCGGGCGTCGGCCGCTTTGCCGTCGTCGCCGATCCGCAAGGCGCGACCTTCATGTTCCTGCAGCCGAACGGTCCCGACCAGCCTGTCGTGCCGGCCGGCACGCCGGGCCACATCGGCTGGCACGAGCTTTATACGAGCGACTGGAAAGCCGCGTTCGATTTCTATTTCGAGCAGTTCGGCTGGATCGACGCCGGCGATTTCGACATGGGTCCGATGGGCACTTACCAGACCTTTACGGCCGGCCCGGAATCCGGCGGCGGCATCATGAACAAGCCGGAGCAGATCCCGGTGCCGGTCTGGCAATTCTACTTCAACGTTGCGGCCATCGACGCAGCGGCCAAACGGGTCACCGACAATGGCGGCAAGATCCTGATGGGGCCGATGGAGGTCCCCGGCGGCAGCTGGATCGTCCAATGCCAGGACCCGCAAGGCGCGCATTTCGCCTTGATGGCGCCGGTCCGCTGACCGCGATCGAACATCGCGGAAACAAAGCGCCGGCCTTCATCGAACCACCGGTGAAGGCCTCTACCCCTGCCTGGCGCCGTCTCATTCCGGCGCCAGCACCGCGACCTTCAGCTCTGCCTTTTTTGCGCCGCTGAACTGGACGGTGGCCGGGCCGGGTGCAAGCTTGAAGCGCACGCTCTTGCGGATGCCAGGGCATGTTTTCACGCCACTATAGCCCGCCGACTTGATGGCCTGGCCATCCTGGATGACATCGATCCAGGCCTCGCCCGAGAGACTGATCTGGATGGCCCCCTCGGACGGCACCTCCACGCTGGCAACGGCGCCAAACGTGTCCGATGCCGGCGCACGTTCGGGCGCTACCGCAAAACCGGCTTTCTCTACCGGCACCAGCGCCAGGTCCGCAGCCGCACCAACCGCCAGCGCCGCCCCGGACGGCGTTGCCGGTGCTGCGGCAAACAGGGTCTGCTCCCGCGTCACCGGCCACTTGAACGCCTCACAGCCGGCGTCCTCGGCTATGGCGAAGCTGGTGCCTGCGAGGATCGCGAACAGACCGATGACGACTTTTTTCATGGCAAAGGCCCCCACACATTCAGGATTGTTGTACACGCATCAATACAACCATAGAGATATCAATGCAACCTTGGCGAGAAAAATTTAATGGCAATTGGGAACATTCCCAATCACCGATTGTTGACGGCAGGCCATGCGAAGTGAATGGTCATTCCTGGGCGATAATCTATGGCCGGGCGGATTGAAAATGGAGTCATTATGAAGCTTTTCGAAAGCCTCTCCAGATACCAGCCGCAGGCGCTCGGCGTGTTGCGCATCATGACCGCGCTGCAGTTCATCGAGCATGGCAGCCAGAAACTGTTCAACTTCCCCGTCAGCGCCGATCCCCACGCCCTTTCCGGGCTGACCATGACCGCCGGCATCCTCGAATTCGCCGGCGGCATCCTGCTGGCGCTCGGCCTGTTCACGCGGCCCGTAGCCTTCCTTCTGGCCGGCGAAATGGCGATCGCCTATTTCATGGCGCACATGCCGCGCGACTTCTTCCCGGTCAACAATGGCGGCGATTCGGCGATCTCTTTCTGCTTCATCTTCCTCTATCTGGTGTTTGCCGGCGCCGGCGCCTTCGCGCTGGACAACCGCCGCAGCGCCTGACGCCCAGAAGAAGGGGCGTGACTAGTGCATGTCGCCCAAAGTGCCCAGCGGTTTTGGGACACGACATGCACAAACAGGAATCTGAAGCGCATCGGCGAAGCCGAAGCGCTTCAGGCACGCATCCGTTCGAAATTGGCGTCGAAAAGCGGCACCGCCTGAATGCGCGCCGCATGACGCTTGCCCAGCAGCTCGATTTCGAAGCCGTCGCTCTCATCTGCGATCTCCTTCGGCACATAGCCGACGGCGACGGATTTCTTCGAATGATGCGCATAGCCGCCCGACGTCACCCAACCGCGCACGGCGCCATCGAACCAGATCGGCTCGTCGCCAATGACATCGGCATCGTCGGCATCGACGATAAAGGCGCGCAGGCGCAATTTGCCGCCCTGCCTGCGCTCGGCCAGCGCCGCGGCCTTGCCGATGAAATCGGCGTCCTTGCCGTAAGCAACAAAGCGGTCGAGCCCCGCTTCCAGCGGCCCGTAGATCGGCCGGTACTCGCGCCCCCATGAGCCGTAATTCTTGTCCAGCCGCAGCGCATTGAGCGCGCGCGAGCCGAAGAGGCCGATGCCGAATTCCTCGCCCGCCGCCATCAGCGCTTGATAGGCGGCGCGCTGGTATTCCGGCGCCACCCAGATTTCGTAGCCGAGATCGCCGGTATAGCTCACACGGCCGACCAGGCACGGCGCCATGCCGATATCCATCCGGCCAATGGCCATGAAGGAAAATGCCGCGTTGGAGACATCCGAGCGCGTGGCCTTTGCCAGCACATCCCGCGCCTTCGGGCCGGCGATCGACAGACCGGTGAGCCTCGCGCCCAGCGCTTCGATGCGGACCGATCCATCGTCAGGCAGGTGCTTCTCGAACCAGCGCATGTGGTATTGCTCGGCGATGCCGGAGCCGGCGAGGAACCAGCCATCCTCCCCCAGATTGGCCAGCGTGAAGTCGCCGATCAGCCTGCCGTCCTGCTTCAGCATCGGCGCCAGCGTCATGCGGCCGGGTTTCGGCAGTTTGCAGGTAAGCATCCGGTCGAGCCAGGCGGCCGCTCCCTCACCCGTCACCTTGTATTTGGCGAAGCTCGAAATCTCGGACAGGCCGACACTGTCACGAACCGTCGCGACCTCCTTGGCGACCTGTGTGAAGTCGCTCGAGCGGCGCCACGAGAACTCGTCCTTGACGCCTTCCGGCGCGTACCACAGCGGCACTTCCAGCCCATAGGCAACGCCCCATTGCGCACCCTTGGCAGACAGCAGATCATAGATCGGCGTCGTCTTCAGCGGCCGCCCGGCGGGCAGCTCCTCATTGGGGAAGCGGATCGAAAAGCGCCTGGAATAATTCTCGCGCACCTTGGCGTTGGTATAGGCCATCGTCGCCCAGTCGCCGTAGCGCGCGACATCCATCGCCCAGATATCGGCGCCGGGATCGCCCTCGATCATCCAGTTCGACAAAGCAAGGCCGACGCCGCCGCCTTGCGAAAAACCGGCCATGACACCGCAGGCGACCCAGAAGCCCGGCAGGCCGCGCACCGGCCCGACCAGCGGGTTGCCGTCAGGGGCGAAAGTGAAGGGGCCGTTGATGATCTGCTTGATGCCGGTGTTCTGGAAGGCGGGGAAATGGCGGAAGCCGACCTCCAGCGACGGCGCGATGCGGTCGATGTCCGGCTCCAGCAATTCATGGCCGAAATTCCATGGCGTCTGGTATTCGGACCACGGCTTGTTGGCCTTCTCATAGGTGCCCATCAGCATGCCGCCGCGCTCCTGGCGCAGGTAAAGCTCGCCGTCGAAATCGACCGCGTGGATGATCTCGGTGCCGGTCTTGGCATTCCAGGCGGCGACCTCAGGCATGTCCTCGGTGATCAGGTACATGTGCTCCATGGCCAGCACAGGCAGTTCGAGACCAACCATGCGGCCGACCTCGCGCGCCCACAGGCCGCCGGCATTGACGACATGCTCGGCCACCACCTCGCCCTTGTTGGTGATGACGCGCCATAGCCCGTCGGGCCGCCGCACGATGTCCTCGACCTTGGTGAAGCGCTCCACTTCCGCCCCAAGTTTCCGCGCGGCCTTGGCATAGGCATGGGTGACGCCTGAGGGATCGAGATGGCCGTCCTCCTTGTTCCTGACCGCGCCGACGAACTGCTTGGGATCGAGCAGCGGCATCAGTTCGGCCGCTTCGTTGGGCGAGATCTCCTCGAGCTCGATGCCGAGATAACGGCCCTTGGCGACGACACCGCGCAGCCAGTCCAGCCGCGCCTCGGTTGCCGCCAAAAGCACGCCACCGGTCAGATGCACGCCGGTCGCCTGGCCGGAAAGCTCCTCGATCTCCTTGTAGAGGTTGATCGTGTATTTCTGCAGCTTGGCGACGTTGGGGTCGCCGTTGATGGTGTGCATGCCGCCGGCCGCGTGCCAGGTCGAGCCGGACGTCAATTCGTCGCGCTCCAGCAGGACAACATCGGTCCAGCCGTGGCGGGCGAGATGGAACAGCACGGAGCACCCGACGACACCGCCGCCAATGATCACGACCTTTGCATGCGATTTCATGAGTTTTGCTCTGTTATCAATGAGTTGGATGGGTGAGTGGATTCAAGCTGGGAGGCATCACGGCTCGCCCTGCCCGATCGCTTCCTTGCGCCTGGCCATGTAAGCCTCCAGCGCCTCGCGCACGGCGATATCCATCACCGGCTCGACATAGTCTTCCAGCGCCTTCTTCCACAGCCGCGTCGCGCGCGCAGTGGCGTCGAGCCCGCCGGCTTCCTGCCACGCCTCGTAATTCTGCCAGTTGGACAGCATCGGCTGATAGAAGGCGGTGGCGTAGCGCTCCAGCGTGTGCGGCTCACCGAAGAAATGGCCGCCGGTCGGCACCGCGCCTAAAGCCTCGACGGCAAGCTCGGCCTCGTTGACCTCGATCGGGCGCAAGAACTCCATCATGTGCTGGATCATCTCGACATCGATGATGAGTTTTTCGAACGACGCCGTCAGCCCGCCCTCCTGCCAGCCGGCGGCGTGGTAGACGAGGTTGCCATGGCCGAGCACCGCACCCCACAGCGCCATCAGCGTCTCATAGGCGCCCTGCGCATCGGCGGCGTTGGAGGCCGAGCCCGGCGTCGTGCGGTAGGGCAGCCCGTAGCGCCGCGCCAGTTGCCCCGAAGCGATGTTGGCCTTGGTGTTCTCAGGCGTGCCGAAGGCCGGCGCGCCCGACTTCATGTCGACATTGGAGGTGAAGGCGCCATACATGACCGGCGCGCCCGGACGGACAAGCTGGGTCAGTACGACGCCGAACAGCGCCTCGGCATTCTGCTGCGCCAGCGCGCCGGCCAGCGTCACCGGGCTCATCGCCCCCATCAGCGTGAACGGCGTCACCGCCACCGACTGGCCGAACTCGGCCATGGTCATCAGGCCCTCGGCCATCATCTCGTCGAAGCGGCGCGGCGAGTTGACCGAGATGATCGTGGTGATGCCGGGATCGTCGCGCATCTGGTCGAGCGTCAGCCCGCGCGAAATCGCCATCATCTCGATGCCGTCAAGCGCCCTGCCCCGGCCGATAGCCGAGACATGGAAACTCTTGTCGGTCAGCGTCAGATTGGTGAAGTAGGTGTCGAGATGGCGGGAGTTTGCCGGCAGCTCCACCGGTGCGCAGACCTGGTTGCCGAGCATGTGGATGCAGTTGAAATGCTGCGCCAACCGGGTCAGATCCGAATAGTCGCGCAAATTGCCGGCACGGCGGCCGCGCTCCATATCGTGCACATTCGGCGGCCCGGCAACCAGCGTGAAATTGATGGTGTTGCCGCCCAGATGAACCGCGTTGGCCGGATTGCGCGGCGTCAACACATAGCTGGACTGCGTGGTCTTCAGCACGTCTTCGATCAGGCCGCGATCGATGCGGACATTCGCCGATGCATGATCGACCCTGGCGCCAGCCTTCTCGAACAGCGACAGCGCCCGCGGGCTCATCACCTCGATGCCGAAATTCTCCAATATGTGCATCGACGCCTGATGGATCTGCTCGATCTGGTCGGGCGACAGCATGGCCATTGGCGGATAGGGATTTGTCACCCGCCTGAGCGGCAGTTGCGGGATGGCCGACGGGCCCCTGTTGCTGGTGCGCTCGGCGCCGCGTTTGCGTCTTGGTTCGTTCATGCCCGGCATCAAAGCCCCGGCAAACCGGGCAAGCTGTCAGAAATTTGCCGTTTGCGGGCGTGATTTTAGCCACGGCGGCATTTCCCCTATGTCTGTTTAGAAAAACCGACGAAGTGCGTCGGATTATCAATACTGGATTTCCTTGAGAGACTGCGCCGGCGAACCGTTAACGGATGCCGCAAGATTCCCTTTATGATTTCGGCCTATTGCTGCGCCAATGCGTAGCTCGAGTTTTAGTAAAATTGGTGCGGTTTGCGTGCTGCTGGCGCTTTCGGCCTGCGCCACGCCGCCCAATCACATCAACAATGTCTGCGCCGTCTTCGACCAGAATGACGGCTGGTTCGACAACTGGCAGTCAGCCGCCGAGCGCGCCCAGCAGAAATACGGCATCCCCGTTCCCGTGCTGATGGCGACGGTTCGCAAGGAATCCGGCTTCAAAAGCAACGCCCGGCCGCCGCGCACCAAACTGCTCGGTTTCATTCCGTGGAAGCATGTCTCGTCGGCCACCGGCTTCTCGCAGGCGCTGGACGGGACCTGGTCGCAATATCAGCGCGAGACCGGCAACTGGGCGGCGCGGCGGACGAAATTCGCCGACGCGGTCGATTTCGTCGGCTGGTATCATTCCAAGACATCCGACACGTACGGCGTTGCCCGCAACGACACCTACAATCTCTACCTCGCCTACTACCTCGGCTGGACCGCCTATGGCCGCGGCAACCGGGGCGATGGCGGCGTGCAGGGCTATGCCCGGGCCACCGACAAGATGGCGCGGGATTATGCGCAGCAACTGAGCGAGTGCGGGAACTGAACTAATTCCGGGCATGAGCATTTCAACCACCCGCTGATGGACGGCATGCCTTGCCGACTAGCGGCAAACGCTCATCGCTTCGTCATCCACGGGCGGAGCAAGGAGCGCAGCGACGCAGCGCAGACCCCTGGAGCTGCTCCGCAGCCCAAGGGATCCATGCCGCGACTTCAAATCGCCGCCGCGGGCAGAAATTGTGCTCCGCTGCGCCCTCGGCTGAGGTCGCGGCATGGATCCCAGAGTCTCCGCGACGGAGCTTCGCTCCTGCTACGCCCTAGGATGACGAAGTTTGGGGAGGCTCCAGCCAATCCCGAATGCCAGCGATGGTCCACCGAGGGAAGACATCTTGCTGCCGACAGATCCCCAACCCTGTCAGATCCTCTGTTCCAGCGCGGCTAGTCGCGAAGCGCATTGACCGTTTCGAGATCGACCATCGGCCCGCCGGGCCGCGACGAAAGCAAGGGAATGCCGTTACGCTCACCGCCCGCCTGCGGCGGACGCAGCGAACGGCGAACCAGATCGGAAATGACTTCGCCCACACTGCGATCCTGCTGCCGCGCCATAGCTTTGGCGGCAAGAAGGACATCGTCATCGATTGCAAGTGTCGTTCTCACAATTCGCCCTCCCTCCAAGCATCAAACATCACGCATCACATGGCGCAGCATATGAAATTGCGTGATGCCGGTCAGTTCGGTTTCCTGGGCTTGCCCGGCTTTGGAGAACGGCCGGTTTCCGAAACCTCGTCGCGGACCTCGTGACGGCGGGCTTTCGAAACGGCTTCGGCCTCCTCGGCAGCCTGCCCCACCGCATCGGCTGCCGCGCTGCCCGTCTTGCCGCGCGGACGCTTCGGCGGCGTGCCGGCAAAACCGGGGCCGTCGCCGTGCGGCGCGTCATCCGGCACGCCTTCGTGCGCGGCGTGTTCCTTGTCGAACTTGATCACCGGCTCCATCTTGGCCAGCACGTCGTCGGAGAGCCAGCACAGGCTCATATGGCCGTCGCCGAGATGCTTGACCGGGGGCACCTTGGTCTCGCACAGATTGTCCGGCACCAGCTTCTTGTAGCCGCAGCGGGTCTGGAACGGACAGCCCGAGGGCGGGTTCATCGCCGACGGAATGTCGCCTTCCAGCACGATGTGCCGCTTGACCACGCTGGTGTCGGCGATCGGGATCGCCGACAGCAATGCCTCGGTATAGGGGTGATAGGGCGGCGCGAAGATCTGATCAGTCGTGCCTTGCTCGACGATATAGCCGAGATACATGACGACGACGCGGTCGGCGATGTAGCGCACGACGGACAGATCATGGCTGATGAACAGCATCGTCGTCTTGTTCTTGCGCTGGATGTCCATCAGCAGTTCGGTCACCGCCGCCTGCACCGACACGTCGAGCGCCGAGACCGGCTCGTCGGCCACCACCACCTTGGCGTCACCGGCAAAGGCGCGCGCCACGCCGATGCGCTGCTTCTGGCCGCCCGATAGCTGGCGCGGCTTGCGGGTTTCGAATGCCCGCGGCAGCTTCACCAGGTCGAGCAGTTCCAGCATGCGCTTGCGGCGATCGGCAACCGTCTTGCCAACGTTGAACTTCTCCAGCGTGCGGATGATCTGCGAACCGACCGAATGGCTGGGATTGAGCGTGTCGAACGGATTCTGGAACACCATCTGGATCGACGACACCGTGTCGACGCTCCGTTTCTCGATGCCGGTCGACTGGATTTCCGTGTTGCCCAGCGTCACCGTGCCGGCACTTGCCGTCTCCAGCCCGAGCAGCACCTTGGCCAGCGTCGACTTTCCGCAGCCGGATTCGCCCACGATGGCAACCGTCTCGGATTCGCGCGCCATGAACGAGATCGTCTCATTGGCCTTGACGACGCGGCCCTCGCTCGAGCCGAACACCTCGTTGCCGCCGACCCTGTAGTATTTTCTGAGGTCCTCGATCTTGAGCACCGGCGCACCGGGCACGACGCGCTCATTGACCTTCTTGGCGCCGGGCGGCAGCGCCTCCCAATCGATCTCATTGAAGCGCACGCAGCGCGAGAAATGGCCTTCATGACCAGCGACCTCGATCATCGGGATTTCGGCGGCGTTGCAGACGCCCTCGACGAAATGGTGGCAGCGCGGGCCGAAATTGCAGCCCTTGGGCCGCTCGTGCGGCAGCGGCAGTTGGCCGGGAATCGAGATCAGCGGCCGTGAGTTCTTGTCGGCGCCCGGCAGCGGGATCGAGCGGAACAGCCCTTGCGTATAGGGATGGCGCATCCGGTCGAACACGTCCTTGATCTTGCCGGTCTCCACCGCCTCGCCCGAATACATCACAGTGATGCGGTCGCAGGTCTCGAGGATCAGGCCGAGATTGTGCGACACGAAAATCATCGACGTGCCGAACTTCTCGCCCAACCCCTTGACTAGGTCGACGATGCCGGCCTCCACCGTCACGTCGAGCGCCGTCGTCGGTTCGTCGAGCAAAAGCAGCGCCGGCTTCGACAGCAGCGCCATGGCGATGACGATACGCTGCTGCTGGCCGCCCGAAAGCTGGTGCGGATAGGAGCGCATCATGCGCTCGGGATCGGGCAGCTTGACCGAGCGCACCATTTCGATCGCGCGCTTATAGGCCTCTTCCTTCGACACCTTGTCGTGGATCAGCGGCACTTCCATCAACTGCTGCCCGACTTTCATTGCCGGGTTCAGGCTGGCCATCGGCTCCTGGTAGATCATCGCGATCTTGTTGCCGCGAATTGAGCGCAACTCCTCGTCGGAGAGCTCGCCCATGTCCTTGCCCTGGAACTTGATCTTGCCGCCGACGATCTTCCCGATGTTGGAGAGGTCGCGCATGATGCCGAGCGACACGGTCGACTTGCCGCAGCCGGATTCGCCGACGATGCCCATCGCCTCGCCCGGCATGACGGTGCAGGAGAAATCCATGACGGCCGGGATCTCGCCCTTGCGGGTGAAGAAGGAGATCGACAGGTTCTCGATCTCGATGATCGGCGCGTTGGCCGGCCCATTGGTTGGCGTGACGGGATTTCGAACTGCCTCGTTCATGGGTCGCTCCAATCCTGGTTCTTCTAGGCCTGTTTCTCTCAGGCGCATCGGGTCGAAACCCGAGATCAGTCTTTCATCGATTGTTCGCGCAGCGAGTCGGCGAGCAGGTTCAAGCCCAGCACGAACGACATCAGTGCGATCGTCGGCGGCAACGCCGGGTGGATGAAGGAGCGCAGCAGGCGGCTGGCGTCCTTGATCGCGGTGCCCCAGTCAGGACTTTCTGGCGCCAGGCCAAGGCCGAAATAACCGAGCGTGCCGAGCAGGATCGTGGTGTAGCCGATGCGCAGGCAGGCGTCGACGATCAGTGGCCCCCGCGCATTGGGCAGGATCTCCCACAGCATGATGTACCAGGGCGATTCACCGCGCGTCTGCGCCGCCGCCACATAATCGCGCGTCTTGATGTCCATCACCAGGCCACGCACGATGCGGAACACGCCGGGGCTGGAGGCGAACACCACCGCCACGAAGATATTGAGCTGGTTGGGATCGATATGCACGATCTTCAGCGGATCGGCGTCGAAGACCAGGCCGGCATAGATCCAGCCGCCGAGGATCAGGGTGATGCCGAGCAGGATGTATAGCCGGTCGGGCCGGTTCTTGTAGCGGGTCCAGAACAGCACGCTGAAGAAGATGATCGGGAACAGGAAGAACACGCCGGCCATGCCATAGGGGATCGGCGTATCCATGATGCCCGGCGTCACCAAAAGATAGAACAGCAGGATGACCGGGAAGGCCAGCACGAGGTTGGCCAGGAACGACAGCACGGTGTCGATCTTGCCGCCGTAATAGCCGGCGGGCAGGCCGAGCGTGATGCCGACCATCAGCGCGAAGCCGGTTGCCGCAGGCGCGATGATCAACACGATCTGGCTGCCATAGACCATGCGCGAAAACACGTCGCGCGCCAGCTTGTCGCCGCCGAACAGATAGGTCAGCCCCGATTTCGGTTCGACGGCGCCCGGCAGCACATCCTTCATGATGGGAATCTGGGCCAGCGGGTCGAAGGGCGAAATGGTCGCGGCGAAGATCGCCGTGAACAGCCAGAACAGGCAGATGCCGACGCCGACGATGCCGACACCGCTGTCGAACAGCTGGCCGTAGAGCGCCAGCTTCTTCTTGTAGGTGAAGCTCGCACCCATGACGATGACGAGTGCGATCCAGACCGGCCAGAAGCGCGACAGCACTTCGAGAACGATGGTGAAGCCACTGATATATTGAACCGGCATCCGCTTCGCTCCCTACTGAACTCTGATACGCGGATTGAGAAATGCGTAGCCGACATCGGAAATGAGCTGCGTGATCAGGACGATGAACACCGAGACCAGCGAGCAGCCGAGCAAAAGGTCGATGTCGTTGTTGCCGGCCGCCTCGACCAGCGTGTAGCCGAAGCCCTGGTAGCGAAACATCACCTCGACGATGACGACGCCGGTGAGCAGCCATGGGAATTGCAGCATGATGACGGTGAACGGTGCGATCAGCGCGTTGCGCAAGGCATGTTTGACCACGACGCTGCCGAAGGAAAGACCCTTCAACCTGGCAGTGCGGATATATTGCTGCGTCATCACTTCGACCATCGACGCGCGGGTCATCCTCGCAATATAGCCGATGCCGTAGATCGCCAGCGTCATTACCGGCAAAGTGAAATTATAGAAGGTGATGCCCTGGCTGGCCGAAGCCGCCGAGCCGTTCAGCCAGCCTAGCCATGAGGCGAAGATGACGGTGAAGATGACGCCCGACACATATTCAGGCGTCGCCGTCGAGGCGATCGACGCCACGGACAGCACCCGGTCGGTTCGCGACCCCTCGCGCATGCCGGCCAGAATGCCGATCAGCAGCGAGATCGGCACCATCACCACCAGCACCCAGAACATCAGGATGCCCGTAGCACCAAGTGCCGGAAACAGTTTTGAGGCGACCGTCGCCTTGAACTTGGTCGAGCAGCCGAAATCGCCCTGGAAAACACCGGCGAAGGTCGGCACGAGCGGATCGTTGCAGAAGGAGAAACGCTGCGCCGGCTTGCCGGTCGCCGGGTCTGTCACAGGTTGCTTGGGCACCACGCCCAGCCACTGCCCATAGCGGACGAAGAAGTTCTGCCGATAGCCATGGTTGACCAGCCAGCTCTCGAGCTGCTCGGCCGACGTATGCATTTCGGTCTGGCTGATCGCCAGCTTCTTCAGATTGGGTTCGAGGTTGATCAGGAAGAAGACGACCATGGTCAGGCACAGCATCGTCAATGCCATGGTGCCAAGACGCCTGATAACGAAGGAAAGCATGGCGGCCCCCTGCCGGTGGGTGGGGTTTGAGCCGGCTATGAAAGCCAACCCTGCCGTGACCGGCGGGGCTGGCTGTCAAACAGGCCTTCGGATGCGATCAACCCTGTTTTTGTTGCACGGCCTTGCCCGCGAGTCCGTAACTTTTTTGAGAAAGCGCGGACCAACAGGGACGGACGATGCAAAGAGCGGGAGAAGGGAGCGAGCCCCTTCCCCCATGTCGATGCGATCAAGCCTGTTCGAGCCAGACCTTGCCGTAGTCGCGCTCGAAGGTCGGGTGCATCTTATAGTTCTGCACCGCCTTGACCGAGTGGCTGTAGAGTTTGCGCCAGTACGGCTGAATCATGATGCCGGAATCCTGCAGAATCTGCTCGATGTCCTTCATCATTTCCTTGCGCTTGGCGGCGTCGGCAACGGCGAGCGCCGCATTGAGCTTGGCGTCCCATTCCGGATTCGACCAGCCGGCCTCGTTCCAGGCCTCGCCGGTGCGATAGGCGATGGCCAGAACCTGGACGCCGAGCGGGCGCATGTTCCAGTTGGTCATCGACAGCGGATACTTCGTCCAGTCGTTCCAGAACGTCGAACCCGGCAGAACGGTGCGCTTCACCTTGATGCCGGCGTCGCGCAGCTGGGCGGCGATCGCATCGCCGGTGTTCTTGTGCCAGTCTTCGTCGACCGTGATCAGCTCGTGTTCGAAGTCGGCCTGGCCGGCTTCCGCCATCAGCGCCTTCGCCTTGGCCGGATCGCGGGCAACCTTGGGCAGCTCGTAATATTCCGGATGGATCGAGCAGACATGGTGGTTTTCGGCGACCGAGCCGGCGTTGCCGTAGCCGAGCTGCAAGACGACATTGTTGTCGACCGCAAGCTGCAGCGCGTTGCGCACCTTCTGGTCGCCATAGGGCTTGTTGTTGACGTTGGTGCGGCAGACGATGGTCGACGCGGTAACGATTTCCGACTTCGCCAGGTCCATGCCGTCGAGGATCGACACGTAGTCGGCCGAAGTCTCGAAATTGGTATGCACTTCGCCGGCTTCGAAAGCGCTGACCATGGCTGCTGGATCGGTGCCGTAGTCGATGAATTCCAGGCCGTCGAGGAACACTTCGCCATCCCACCACTTGTTGTCGGTGCGGCGCTTGTAGACCACCTTCTGACCGACATCGTAGGAGACGAGTTCGAACGGGCCGGTGCCGATCGGGCAGGCCTTGAAGTCGCCGCCCTTCTCATCGAAAGTCTTGTGGACGATGAGGCCGGGATAGTCGCACATGTTCGGAATCAGGGCGATGTCCGGCTTGGTGAGCTTCAGCACGACCGTGTGGTCGTCCGGCTTGGTCACGGCGCTTTCGTCGAGCTTGTCGTCCTTGACCAGCGAGCCGAGACGGCCGGGCATGGAATTGCCTTCGGCTTTCTTGTCGGCCCAGCGCTTCAGGTTGAAGATGACGTCATCGGCGGTGAAGGCATCGCCATTCGACCAGGTGACACCCTTGCGCACATGCAGCGTGTACTGCGTGGCATCGTCGTTGACGTCCCAGCTTTCCAGCAGATAGGGGCGGAACGTGTATTCGGAGGTGTACTTGACCAGCGGCTCGAGCGCCTGGCGCTCGGCATTGGCGATTTCCGACCAGTCGGCCTTGCGTGGGTCCTTGGGATCCTTGATCCACTGGGCGATCTTCAGCGTGCCGCCCTTCTTGCCCTTTACCTCTTCGGCCTTCGCCGGCGTCGGATCGGCGAGGCCGAGCAAGCCGTAAGCCATTGCCGTCGATGCGCCGAAGACGCTGGCCATGGCCAGGAATTCGCGACGGTCCACCTTGCCTGCCTTGGCTTCTTCGGCCATTGCCAGGATGTGATCCGGAACGCGATCGCCATTACTCTTATAAATTGTCATGACTTAACTCCCATTGTTGGCTTTCCGCCTTTTAACATTCCGCATCCAGGCCATGATGTCAAAGACGGCGTGGATTGAGAACATGTTAGGGAATGTGCAACTTTGAAAGGGGAGCGGTTCGCGTGATAACGACAGTCTTGGCGCAAATTTGCTACTGTCCGACGGATTCTTCTGGAATCTCGATAGTCGATTAAACTGAGACATTTACTCCAGCCCGGACAGCGCCAGAATCGATCCATCATGAGGCCAAAAGTCCCGCCGAACTATCAGTATTCCTTCTCGTAGAAGATGCCGCCCTTGGCTTCGCCGGCATCGTTGGCCTCGCCGCGCAGCTTGACGCCGCGCCCGACATTGAGGTCGATCGTCGCCTTCCCCGAGCCCGGCTTGTCACCCTTCTGGATCGTGACATAGGTGCGGTCGTTGAGGTATTTGCCGGCCGAAACCGCCGTGCCGCCCTGGTCGTCGGTGGTGACGTCGAGATCGTCGACGCCAATGGCGCTGCGCAGGTTTTCCAGCAGCGACGTCGAGCCGCCGACGCCGGCCAATTGCCCGGCGGCCTCGGCCAACTGGGCGATCTGGAGCGGCGACAGGTTCGACATCGAGCGCCCGAAGATCAATTGCGCCAGCACCTCGTCCTCGGGCAGCGCCGGCACCGAGGAGAAGGTGAACTTCGGATTGGTCGCCTCGCCCGACACCACGATGGTGACGGTGGCGCCGGTCGTCGTCGTGGTCGCCGTCAAATTGAGATAGGGCACCAGCGAGCCGGAAAATCCGACCGTGCCTTCGGTGAAGGTCAGCCGCTTGCCGAGGATCGACAGCCGTCCGCGCTGCAGGGTGAAGGTGCCGACCGCTTGCGGCGACGAGGCCGGGCCGGTCAGCTTCAGCGAGCCGCCAAGTTCGGCATCGACGCCCCTGCCCTGGATGAAGATCTGGTTCGGCGCGTTGACCGTGACATCGAGCGCAAGGCCGCTACCGCCGCCCTTGCCGCTGCTCGTCGGCGGCCGCAGCGCCTTGTCCTGTGCCTTGACCGCACCCGGCGCGTTCTTGTGCTTGACGTCGAGCGCCGCCAGCGAGCCCGGCAATTTGTCCGGAACGGTGATCACCGTCTTGGCGAGATTGACGGTGCCGGCAATCACCGGTGCGGAGGTCAGCGGTCCCTTGATCGTCAGGTCGCCACCGAGATTGGCGGTCACCACCCTGCCGTCCGTATAGCGGCCGTCGACCAGCTTGATCGACAAATCGGCCGGGAAACCCTGCGCCGGGTTGATGCCGACCGTGCCGCTGGCCGACAGGCTGCCGCGCGTCGACAGCGTTCCGGTCAGCCGGTTTATCCTGGCGACGCCGCCGGCAATCGAGATATCGGCGGCGAGATCGTTGACGGCGAGGCCCGAACGCGCATCGACCAGGCGCGCACCGGAGGTGGTAACGCTGCCGCCGATGACAGGCGACGAAGCGGGACCACGCACCTGCACGTTGACATTAGCGGTTCCAGACAGCGACAGGCCCTGCGCGGCAAGCTTCTGGCTGAGCAGGCCGAACGGCACAACGCCATTGATGTCGAGCGCCAGTGCCGGCGTGCCGGCCGTCGTCACGCTGCCGCCACCCTTGAGGCCAAGGCCGGCGCCATCGCCGACATTGGCATTGAAGGTCAGCTTGTTGGCGCCGAAGGTGCCCGACGAGGAGATACTGACCGCACCGACACCGGCACCGCGGGTCTGTGAGGTCTGCACGCCGGCGGCGTCGAGATTGAAGGCAATGGCGGGATTTGCCGGCGCGCCCGTCACCTTGACCGTGCCCGAAATCGAGCCGGCGGCGTCGAGCCCCGGCGAGAAACTGTTGGCCAGCGACATCGGCACCCGCGCCAGCGTTGCATTGATGTCGAGCGCTGTGCCGACCTTGCCGGTCACCGTCGCCGTGCCACCGCCAAGGTTGAGCACCAGCCTGTCCAGCGTCGTCGTGCCATTGGCGATGCTGACGGTCGAGGCTTGGGCGATGGCCGCCTTGATGCCCTGGACGGTCGCCTGGCCGGAGGCAAGCTCGATGGTCGTCGTGCCGTTGGCCACTTTCACGCGGCCAGCGGCCTGTGCGGGAATGCCCTTGACGGTTGCGCCGCCAGAGAAACCGGTCCAGTCGCCGTCGCGCTTTAAGTCGACATCGATGCCGCTGATCACGGTGCCGCCCGAAATGACGGTGTCGGCGCGGATCTTTCCGGAGATCACGGGCGCCGCCAGATAGTTGGCGACAAGCGCATCGATCGAGACGGCTTTCGCCTGCAGGTCGCCCCGCGTAATCGACGCGGTTGCCGCCTTGATGGCGACCTGCGGCGCGTTGCCGTTCTTCGAAAAGGCGATCGTGCCGCGTACGTCGCCTTCGGCCTTCTCCAGGGCAAGTGCCGCCAGCGGGCCGATATCGGGCAGTTCGAGCGCGATGGTGCCGACCGGCACGAACTTCTCGTCCAGCGCCAGATCGCCTGAAATCCTGTTCTTGCCGAGCGACAGCAGCAGGCCGTTGATGGCGCTCTTGCCGTCAGCCGTCGCCAGCACCGCGCTGCCTTGCAGCGCCTGGCCGGCGACATTGCCGGTCAGCTGCACATTCGCCGCCGGATTGGCGGCATCGGCCTTGCCGGTGGCGGTCAGCTTCAGCCCGGTGATCTCGCGCGACGCCACGAGAAGGCGGTCGCTGTCGATGGTCAGCGACAGGTCGGGCGCCGCGGCCGGGCCCTGCGCGTTCAACGCAAAGGCGATGGCGCCCTTGGCGTCTTTCGACAGCAGCGAGATGTCGCTCAGCGCGCCCTTGATGTCGGCGGCGACCTTGTTGTCGGCAAGGCTGGCTTGCCCGTCGGCGGTCAGCGCGCCCGAGGTCAGCTTCAATCCGCCTATGTTGATACTGCCATTGGGGTCGCGCTTCAGCGTGGCGCTGATCTCAGCGCGCTCGCCAAGCATGCCGCGCGCCGCCGCCGGCAAGGCCGATGATGGGGCGTCCGCCTTCAGATTGAGGTCGATGGCACCGTCACGCAGCGAGACCTGGCCGGCGACCTGGCTGTTCAGCGCATCGCTCTTGAGCGAGCCGCTGTCTATGGCAACCGCATCGGCTGTCAGCCGACCGCTGAGCGCTGCCGTGACCTTGCCGGCGATCAGCGGCGCGATCACCGGATTGTCGAGACCGACCTTGTCCACCGACACTGTGCCGGAAACCGGCCCTGCACGGTTCTTGAGGTCGAACGCATCCGAGTGCAACGCCAGGGCAAGCCCCTCCACCCTCGCCGGACTGGTGACGATCGAGGGCAGGATCGCGGAGATATCCAGGCGGGCCCGCGTGCTCTCGCCCGCCACCTTTGCCGACAAGGACTGGATCTCGATTTTAACCGGGCTCTCGGCGCTGCCGACAGTCAGGGGCAGGCTGGGGCCGGATGATATGAGATCGAGCGCAAAATCGCTGGCGCCGTTCGGATTGAGGGTGCCGGTCGCCTTGCCGGAAATCTTGTCGCCGATCAGCGTCGCCTGATCGAGCATCACGCCGCCGGCCAAGGTGTAGCTGCCGGCCGCATCGACGGCGAGCGGCCCGAGCCCGGCCTGCCGGGTCTGGCTGGTTTCGATACCGGCCAGTTGCGCATTGAAGCGGACATCGGGCGCGGCCGGCGGTCCGGTCACACCAGCCGTGCCGCTGAGCGTGCCCACGGCATCGAGGCCGGGCGAAAATTCATTGGCGAGCGCCGCCGGCAGTGCCGAAAATTCCGCCGCGAGGTCGAGCGTCTGACCGGCAGTGCCCGACAGCGTCACCGAACCGCCGCCGACATCGAGCGCCAGTTTCTCGATGCTGGCCGTGCCGTTGGCGATGCTCAGTGTCGACGCCTGAGCGATTGCCGCCTTGATGCCGCGAACCGTCGCCTCGCCCGAGGCAATCTCGACACTCGTCGTGCCGTCGGCGATCTTCACCCGGCCGGCAGCGGTCGCCGGAATGCCCGCTATGGTCGCGCCACCGGTAAAATTGGTCCAGTCGCCGTCGCGCTTCAGGTCGACGGCGATGCCGCCGATTTCGGTGGTTCCGGAGGTGACACTGTCGGCCTTGATTGAACCCGCGATCGCCGGCGCCTTGAGATAATTGGCGATCAGTGCATTGACGGTGATGGCCTTGGCCGTCACGTCGCCACGCGCGATCGACGTGCTCTTGGCATCGATCGCGACGGAGGGCGCGTCGCCCTCCTTGGCAAAGCGGATAATGCCGTCGATGTCGCCCGTCACCGCCTGGCCGGCCAGTGCGGCCAACTGGTCGATGGCGGGCGCGTCGAGCGTCAGCGTGCCCAGCGGCATATACTTGTCGTCCAGCGCAAGATCGCCCGAGACCTTGTTGTCGCCCAGCGAGACCAGGAATCCGTTGATCGAACGCTTGCCTTCGCTCGTCACCAGTGCTGCCTTGATATCGAGCGGCTGGTCGTCGACGGAGCCGGTCAGCGAGACATTGGCGGCGGGACTGGTGATATCGGCCTTGCCGCTAGCCGTCAGCTTGATGCTCTTCACCGTGCGGCCCGATGCCGTCAGGCTGTCGCTATCGGCGGTAACAGTGAAATCCGGCGCCGTCATAGCGCCGCTTGCCGACAGCGCGAAGTCGATACCGCCGGCAACCGGCACGCCGACCGTCGGCGACAGCACCGAGACGTCGCCCAGTTTGCCCTTGATGTCGGCCTGGATGTCGGTGCCTTGCATGCTGGCCGTGCCGGCGGCGCTGAGCGTGCCGGAGGTGAATTCGATCGAATTGGCGGCGAAGGATCCCTGCGGATCGCGGGCCGCGCTGGCCGAGAATTTCACCCTAGCGCCGAGCACCGAGGCGATCTGCGGCGGAAAGGCCGTCGCCACGGCATCCGCGTTCATCTTCAGCTGCATCGACAGGTCGGCAAGCGCCACCGTCGCGGTCAGCGAAGCGTTGAGCGCGTCGGAACGCAGCGTGCCCTGGTCGATGGCAATGGCATCCTTGCTGACCGACCCGGCCAGATCGACATCGATCTTGCCGGTGATCAGCGGCGCCAGCGTCGCCACGTCGGTCTTGAGGCCGCCCGCCTGCAGCTTGACGGTGACCGGCCCGGCGCGGTTCTGAATGTCAAAACCGTCGGAATGGATCTGGGCCGCCAGATCGTCCAGCCGCGTGCCACCGGCGACGATGGAGACGAAGGAGGCGCCGATGTCGATGATCGGCGCCTTGCCGTCGCCGAAGGCCCGGGCGGTGGCATTGCTGATCGCCAGCGTGATCGGCTGCGCCTTGCTGCCGACACTGATCACCACGGGTGGACCCTTGGCGGCGAATTCGACCGAGAGGTCGCTGGCGCCGGCAGGATCGACAATGCCGGTCGCGGTGCCGTGGACCGCATCGCTGTCGATGTTGGCGCGGTCGACACTGACGCCACCGGCCGATGTGGCGGTGCCGGCAATGTCGAAACTGGTCTTGCCGGCAAACAGCGGCTTGAGATTCTCAGGCAGGAAGCGAGCGAAATCGCCGTCGCCCTTGGCCTCGATATGATTGCCCTTGTCGGTCAGTTGGTGGCGACCCGTCAGCTGGGTGACGATCTTGCCGTCGACCGAGAACGTGCCGATGCCGTTCCAATTGGCGAGTGGCCCCGTGCCCGAGACATTTATGTCGACCGGCGGCGTGTCGGGCAGCTTGAGCAGGTTGGCGATGATGCCGCCTGCCGGCTCCGAGGCCTTGAGGTCGAGGTCGAGCCGGTTGTCCGCCGGCGCAAAGTGGATCTTGGCGTCGACATTCCCTTGCTTGCCGTCATGACGGGTGATGTTGAGCACCGTCTCGACCGCCAGTGGCGCGGCATCGGCCTTGACCGATCCCTTGGCCGCAAGCTCGGCGATGCCGCTGCCGGCCAGTTGCTGGCCAAGCGCGATCTCGGGCAGGTCGATCTGCTTGATGTCGATGGAAACCGGCAGCGTCGTCGTGCCCCCGCTCGGCGCTGGCTGCGTGCTGGCCACCGGCAATCGCGCCAGCTCAATACGCTCGGCAGCGATACGGTCGGCGCTGAAGTTTTTCGACAGCAGCGCCAGCGGCGACCAGTCGACGGCGACCTTGCGCGCCACCAGCCAGGCGCCCTCGCGGTCCTCCAGCACGACATGGTCGACGCTGAGCGCTCCGGACCAGATGCCGTCTATGCCGCTGACCGTGATCTTGCGGTCATCGTTCGAAGCCAGCCGCGAAATGATGCCGGCGAGATTGTCGCGGCCGCGCTCGGTCTTGGTCAGCACCACGAGCGCCCCGATGGCGCCAGCGACCACGATCAGCAGCGTGTAGAAAACAATGCGGAGGATGCGCCAGACTGTTTTCATCGCTCAGAATGCCTGTCCGATGCCGGCATAGATGCCGAAATGCGGGTCACCCGGATCACGGTTGAGCGGCACGGCGGCATCGATGCGCAGTGGCCCGAACGGCGTGACATAGCGCAGCCCGACGCCGGCGCCGACCTTGACATCGGAGAAATCGGGAGCTGATTTGGTCGATACGGTGCCGGCGTCGACGAACGGCACGATGCCGATCGTATCGGTGATGGCGATGCGCATCTCGACCGAGGTTTCGAAGAAGGACAGGCCGCCGATCGGCTGGCCGGTGAAGTCCTTGGGTCCGATGCCCTGATAGGCATAGCCGCGCACCGAACCGCCGCCCCCGGAATAAAAGCGCCGGTCGGCTGGCACATGTTCGAGGCTGGTGCCGACGATCGAACCGATGGCGACACGTTCGGCCAGCACGAACTTCGAAGCCGAATCCAGCGACTGATAGGCCGACCCTTCGCCCCTCAGCTTCAGGAACGCCGCACCGCTCAAAATGTCGTAGCTGGGCTCGGCATAGGCCAGCACCCGGAAGCCGCTTGTCGGGTTCAGCCGGTTGTCCCGGTTGTCATAGACATATTGCAGCGGAATGCTGGCGATCAGGTATTTGTGCTTGCCGAAAGCGTCGTGGATGCGGGAATAATCGAGCGCCACCTCGGCGGAAACCGTCTGCTTCTTGGTCAGCTCGTAGGACAGCCCGGTGCTGCCCTTGACCGAGAAATGGTCATAGGCGTCAGGATGTTCGAGTACCGTCTTGACGCCGGCGAAGAACTTCGATGCCGGCCCGATCACGCCCGGCTTTTCGAACATGATGCCGGCATTGTAGTTGAGCTCGCCGAGATCATTGCTGCCGATGCCACTGATCTTGCCGTCGATGCGCAGCTTCTCGGCCCGGCCGAACAAATTTCGGTGGCCCCAATAACCTTCCAGGCCCAGCCCCTCGGTGTTGGAGAAGGTGCCGCCGACGCCGAAATAGCGTGGCTTGCGCTCGCTGACCTGGACGCCGATCGGAATGTTGCCGTCGGCATCGAGCGTGTCGGCTTCCTTGAACGTCACGCTGTTGAAGACCTCGAGCGCCAGCAGCCGGTCGCGCGCGTCATCGATCTCTTGCGGCGAGTACTGCCGGCCGCGCTTGAGGCCGGTCATGTATTCGGTGAAGTCGCGGTCGACCTTTTCGGTGCCTTCCACCGTTGTGTCGCCATAGCCGGCGACCGGCCCAGCGGCGACCGTCAGCGTCACGTCCAGCGTCGAAGTAGCGTGGTCGGCGACGATCCGCCGGTCCGTCACCTCTGCCAGCGGCCTGCCTTGCTCCTTCAGCGTCCGCACGATCAGCGCCTCGGCCTTGAGCACAGCGCCGGATCCCGCATCGCCGCCTGATATCAAGCCGTAATCGGCGCTCATCAGCCCTGCCGCGTCGCCCTCAAGGTGGATATTGCCCAAGGTGAATTTCGGCCCGCTGGCGATGTCGATGACCACGGGAACCGGCTGCGGCCCCTTGAATTCGGCATCCGGCGGCAAATCGTCGAGCGGCTTGCCGTCGATGGTGACGGTGACGACGCCTTCGTAGCGGGCATCGGCATAGAGCGCGGCGACAAGCTGTTCGCGGTCGCTGCGCGCCTTGGCCATCAGCCCGAGCGAGCCGGAAACCGGACGCTCCTCGTCACTCTTCAGCGCCGAGGCATTTTCGAGCTTCTTGACCAGATCCTTGTCGGCGTCGGGGACGGAAATGGTAACGGCGTAGCGCAGGGGATCGACGATATCGGCATCCTCGTCGCTGGACGATCCCCACAGCTTGATGCCGAAAAGCTCGAAAGCGGCCGCCGGCCGCGATTCGGCCACGAGCACGGTCGAGCACATCATGGCCAGCAGCAGGGCGCGCGGAAGCGCACGCCCTGGCGCGCGACCTCCTGACATCTGCTCTTCATGCGCCGGCATTAAGACAACCTAGATTACAAAACTAAAATTGGAATGAAGTTCTGAAGCGCTCGTAAAGGGGCCACAATCCAATTGTCTGAAATAGGGCGGGCTTGGAATTCACACCTTTTGCGTCGCCGCAAGAAAGCGTGATCCCCTGTCCTATGGAGGTACTACCGGTCATCGGCCGGAAAGGAAACCGTTGGCAGGCGGAACCCTGCCGCGTCCTCGTGTTGACAAGCCTGACTGAAGCTTGATCATGCCCGGACGTCAGCTGTGTCTGGAGGGGTGTTATGGCAATGCGCGCGGCTCGTGGTCTGTCTATCCTGATTCTTCTGTTTTTCGCCTGGGCCAATGTCCTGGCCTGGAGCAGCGCCGCGCAAGCGGCCGAGGCCCGGCGGATCGCGACAACGGACAATTCCGATTATTTCGGCTTTGATCTCAGGTCCGACCAGAATGTGACAATCGACCAGTGCAAGACGACATGTCTGGGAGACCCGGCCTGCCGCGCCTTCACCTACAACAAAAAAGCCAAATGGTGCTTCCTCAAATCCGACTACAACCAGCTGAAAACTTTCAACGGCGCGGTCGCGGGCAAGGTCGTCAACATCGACGGCGATCCTGATATCGGCGCGCCGCCGGAACTCACTTTCTTCCCCAACTGGATGGCCGATCAGGCCCAGCAATACCGCAACAAGCTGCTCGGCCCGGCCTATGACGAGCCGACCGAAGGCATGGCTGCCTTGCTGAACGCCGCCGAACAGGCCGTGCTGACCGGGGATCACCGCTCCGCCATGCTGAAATACGAGGCCGCGGTCTCGGTGCTGCCCGATGATGGCCAGCTCTGGCTCAACCTGGCGCGTGAAACGCTGGCCGTTCAGCCCGCCGCCAGCACCTCCGAAGCCTCCACTTTGCCGGCGAACGGCACGTCGGCCGCTTTCAATGCCTATAAATTGCTGCGCACCACCAAGACGCGCGCCGAAGTGCTGGCGCTGCTCGGCAACGGGCTCGACAAGCGCGATCTCTACCGGCCGGCGCTGCAGGCCTATGAGGCCAGCCTTGCGCTGAACCCTTCGCCGGCGGTCCAGGCCGACTATGCCGATCTCAAGGCGCGCAAGGGTTTCCGCGTTGTCGACCACACCATCGACGCCGACACCAGCGCGCCGCGCATCTGCGCGCAATTCTCCGAGGATCTGGTCAAGACCGGCGTCGATTACGCGCAATTCGTCACCGTCGACAACGCGCCACCCAAGGGCGTCGAGGCCAAGGACAAGCAAATCTGCGTCGAAGGGCTGGAGCATGGTCAGCATTACGACGTCACCTTCCGCGCCGGCCTGCCGGCGGCAATCGGCGAAGTGACCGCGGCCCCCGTGGTGCTGTCGATCTATGTCCAGGACCGCGCACCGTCGGCCCGCTTCACCGGTGACAGCTTCGTGCTGCCGGCCGGCGCGCGCCGCGGCATTCCGATCGTTACCGTCAACATGAACGCCGCCGAAATGAAGCTCTACCGCGTCGGCGATCGTTCGCTGGCCCAGCTTCTGTCGGGCTACCAGTTCCTGCACCAGCTCGACGGCTACGACATCTCCAACATTTCCGAGCAGATGGGCGCGCCGGTCTGGCAAGGCCAGCTCGACATCGCCAATGATCTCAACAAGGAGGTCACCACCTCCTTCCCGGTCGACGAGGCGGTGCCGCAGCGCAAGCCCGGCGTCTACGTGCTGACCGCGCAGGCCGTCAACGACAAGAGCGACAACTACAATTCGATGGCCACGCAATGGTTCGTCGTCTCCGACATCGGCCTGTCGACCTATACGGGGCAGGACGGGCTCAACGTCTTTGCGCGTTCACTGGGCAGCGCCAAGCCGATAGCCGGCGCCGAACTGACGCTGGTTGCCAGGAACAATGAGGTTCTCGGCACGGCGACATCGGATGCCGACGGCCATGCCGTCTTCAACCCCGGCCTGACGCGCGGCGACGGCGGCATGGTGCCGGCCGTGCTGATGGCCAAGCAGGGCGACAATGATTTCGTCTTTCTAGATATGGGCCGGGCCGGCTTCGACCTGTCCGACCGCGGCGTCACCGGGCGCGCGGCGCCAGGTGCGCTGGACGTCTATGCCTGGACCGAACGCGGCATCTACCGCGCCGGCGAAGATGTTCATGTCGCGGCGCTTGCCCGCGACGGCGCCGCCAAGGCGGTCGAGAACCTGCCGTTGACCTTCGTCTTCTCGCGCCCCGACGGTGTCGAAAGCCGCCGCATCGTCAGTGACGGCGCTTCGGCCGGTGGCCATGCCGTCGACCTGCCGCTCGAACCCAACGCCATGCGAGGCACCTGGTCGGTGTCGATATACACCGATCCCAAGCAGCCGGCCGTGGCCAGCCACATGTTCCTGGTCGAGGATTTCGTGCCGGATCGCATCGAATTCGACATGAAGGCCGACAAGCAGGAAATCGCCCAGGGCGAAACCGCCAACATCGACATTGACGGCCGCTTCCTCTATGGCGCGCCGGCGGCGGGCCTGGCGCTGGAAGGCGAACTGACGCTGTCGACGTCGCGCGACTGGGACCGCTTCCAGGGCTTTTCCTTCGGTCTCGCCGACGAGCAGTCGGCCGAACCCACGGTCACTCCCCTCGCCGATCTGCCGGTGGTCGGCGATGACGGCAAGGTGACCTTCCCGGTCTCCGTCGACCAACTGCCCTCGACCACCAAGCTGGTCGACGCCAAGGTGACGGTGAGGATGCGCGAAACCGGCGGCCGCGCCATCGAGCGTTCGCTCAACATCGGCATCCGCCCGCAAGGCCATATGATCGGCATTCGTCCGGATTTCGCCGACAATGAAGTGCCCCAGGGCGGCACCGCCAAGTTCAGCCTGATCGCCGTCGATCCCGACGGCAAGCGTGAGGCGCTGAAAGGCGCGCAGTGGACGCTGGTCAAGGTCGAACGCAATTACCAGTGGTACCGCTCCAACAATTCCTGGAACTACGAACCTGTCACCTTCACCAAGTCGATCGCCAACGGCCAGGTCGACCTTGGCGCCGACGGCGACGCGACGGTCTCCGTGCCGGTCGATTGGGGTCAGTACCGCCTCGAGGTCGAGACATCGGATCCCGAGGGACCGGCGACAAGCTACGAGTTCGATGCCGGCTGGTATGTCTCCTCGACCACCACCGAAACGCCCGACGGTCTCGAAATCGCCCTCGACAAGGACAATTATGCCGCCGGCGAAGTGGCCAAGCTGAAAGTCTCGCCGCACTTTGCCGGCGAACTTCTGATCAACATCGGTTCCGACAAACTGTTGAAGACCGTCACGGCATCCGTGCCGGCCGGCGGCAGCACGGTCGACATACCGGTCGGCGACGATTGGGGTGCCGGTGCCTATGTCACGGCAACGCTTTTCCGGCCGGGCGATGCGCAGGAAACGCGCATGCCGGCCCGCGCCATCGGCGTGAAATGGCTGAAGGTCGATCCGGGCTCGAAGAAGCTCGCCATCACCTTGACGCCGCCGGACAAGACCATGCCGCGCCAGCAGCTGTCGATCCCGGTTTCGGTCGCCGGCGTGCAGCCGGGAAGCAATGCCTACGTCATGGTTGCCGCCGTCGATGTCGGCATCCTCAACCTGACCAACTACAAGGCGCCGGATCCGGAGAACTGGTTCTTCGGCCAGCGCATGCTGGGCATGGAAATCCGCGACATATACGGCCGCCTGATCGACGGCTCGCTCGGCAATACCGGCAAGCTCCGGACCGGCGGCGACGGCGCCAACATGCAGGCGCAAGGCAACCCGCCGACCGAAAAACTGGTCGCCTTCTTCTCCGGTGTCGTCGAACTCGATGCCGGCGGCAAGGCGCGGGTCGACTTCGACATCCCGCAGTTCAACGGCACCGTGCGCGTCATGGCCGTCGCCTGGACCAAGGATGCGGTCGGCCACGCCCAGTCCGATGTCATCGTGCGCGATCCCATCGTGATCACCGCTGGCCTGCCACGCTTCCTGGCGCCTGGTGACGCCGCCGTCATGCGCCTCGACGTCGCCGACACCGATGGTCCGGCCGGCGACTATGCGTTCTCGATCGAAACGACGGGTGACCTGTCGACCGGCGACAAGCCCCTGCCCCAGAAGCTGACGCTCGCCCAGGGCAAGCGCCAGACGCTGACCGTGCCGCTGATCGCTCAGACGGCCGGCAATGCCTCGCTCACCGTCAAGCTTGCCCATGCCGACGGCACCAAGGTCGAGCAGACGCTCTATGTGCCGGTGCGCCCGGCGCAATTGCCGGTGACCACCCGGCTGGTGGTCGACCTCAAGGGCAATGGCGGCGCGCTGCGCGTCGACAAGGAACTGCTGGCAGCCAGCCTGCTCAACGGCGCCTCCGTCAGTGTCGGCGTTTCGCAGGCCGCCGCCTTCGACGTGCCGTCGCTGCTGATGACGCTCGACCGCTACCCCTATGGTTGCGCCGAGCAGACCACCAGCCGCGCCATGCCGCTTCTCTACGTCAATGAGTTGGCTTCCGGCGTCGGCATGGCCAGCGATCCCGATATCCATGGCCGCATCCAGGACGCCATCTATAAGGTTCTGAGCTATCAGGCCTCGGGCGGCAGCTTCGGCCTGTGGGGTCCGGGCTCCGGCGATCTGTGGCTTGATTCCTATGTCACCGACTTCCTGACCAGGGCGCGCGAGCAGAAATACGACGTGCCGAGCCTGGCCATGAACCAGGCGCTGAGCAATTTGCAGAACTCGCTCGGCTACGACCAGAGCGTGCAGGACCGTGGCAGCGAGATCGCCTACGCCCTCTACGTTCTGGCCCGCAACAAGAAGGCCTCGATCGGCGACCTGCGCTACTATGCGGATACCCAACTCGAAGCTTTCTCAAGCCCGATGGCCGTTGCCCAGCTGGCGGCAAGCCTGGCGCTCTACGGCGATACACCGCGCGCCGAAGCCACCTTCAAGACCGCCTTGCAGTTGGCAAAGTCCACCACCGACTACGACTACTACCGCTCCGACTACGGTTCGCGGCTGCGTGATGGCGCAGCGATGCTGGCGCTGGCGGCGGAATCCAAGCCGGTGCCGACAATCGTGCCGGAACTGATCAAGCTGGTGACCAGGGAACGCGCGGAAGCCCGCTGGACCAGCACCCAGGACGAATCCTGGATGCTGCTGGCGGCCCGCGCGCTGAAGGAGGGCAATGATACGATCACGCTGGCCGTCAATGGCGCGGCGCATTCCGGCGGCTACTCCAACCAGGTGGAAGGCTCTGACCTGGCCGACAGCCCGCTGACCATCGCCAACACCGGCAAGACCCCGCTGCAGGCCGTCGTCACCACCGTGGCGTCGCCGGTCCAGCCCTTGCCGGCCGGCGGCGACGGCTTCACCATCAGCCGCACCTACTACAAGCTCGACGGCACCGAGGCCAATGTCACCGAGGCGACGCAGAACGAACGCTATGTCGTCGTGCTCAAGGTCAACGAGCAGAACAAATGGCCGTCGCGCCTGCTGGTCACCGACCTGTTGCCGGCCGGCTTCGAGATCGACAATCCCGGCCTGGTGTCCAGTGCCCAGTTGACGAACTTCTCGTGGCTGGCGCAGACCGATGCGGCTCATCTCGAATTCCGCGACGACCGTTTCGTCGCGGCGTTCAACCCGGCCGACGGCGATCATGACCACAATCTGACGCTCGCCTATGTCGTGCGCGCGGTGACGCCTGGTACCTATGCGCACCCGGCGGCAACGGTGGAGGACATGTACCGGCCGCAATATTCGGCCCGCACCGCCACCGGCATGATGGAGGTCAAGGCGCCGTAAGGCGCCTTGGCGAACATGAAAGTGAGGCTTGTGCTGCCCCTCATTGCCCTGCCGGGCATTTCTCCCCGTATAGTGACGGGGAGAAAGAGGCCTGCAACAAAGCTTTCGCCAACTTTGAACGTTGCGGGAAAAGCGCCAACGGCCATGACAGCACCCTTCTCCCCGTCACTATACCGGGAGAAGGTGGCGGCAGCCGGATGAGGGGCGGCGCCATGCTTTCCAAGAAGTTCCTTCGTCGCACGGCCGTTGCAGGAGCCTCCCTCATTGGACTCACCGCAATTGCCGCCACCACCCTCTGGGCGCTCGACCGTGCCTTCCCACCCCCGCTTCCAGCCGAACTCACGGTCTCCACCGAAGTCCAGGACCGCGACGGCGAATTGTTGCGCGCCTTCGCCACGCCGGACGGCTACTGGCGGCTCGAAACCCGCCTCGACCAGGTCGACAAGCAGTTCGTCGACATGCTGGTCACCTACGAAGACAAGCGTTTCTGGGACCATGAAGGTGTCGACGTGCTGGCGCTGGCCCGCGCCGCCGGCCAGTTCGCCACCAGCGGCCGCATCGTCTCCGGCGGCTCGACGCTTTCGATGCAGCTTGCCCGGCTGATCGAGCCGCGCGAAAGCCGCAGCCTCGGCTCCAAGGTCAAGCAGATGCTGCGCGCCATCCAGATAGAGCGGCGGCTGTCGAAACGCGAGATCCTCGAACGCTACCTGACGCTGGCGCCTTATGGCGGCAATCTGGAAGGCGTGCGCGCCGCCTCGCTCGCCTATTTCGGCAAGGAGCCGAAACGGCTCACCGTTTCCGAGGCCGCCCTGCTCGTCGCTCTGCCGCAACTGCCGGAAAAGCGCCGGCCCGACCGCAATTTGAAGATCGCCCACGCCGCCCGCGACCGGGTGCTGACCCGAATGGTCTCCTCCCGCCTGCTCGGCGAGCGCGAGGCCGCACGGGCCTCCCTCGACGATGTCTCGGACCTGCGCCGCACGCTGCCGGCGCTCGCCGCGCACGCCGCCTATGCGATGTTGCCCAAGGCCGTCCCCGGCCAGCCCTTGCAGCTGACGATCCGCAAGAGCGTCCAGGAGGGGCTGGAACAGGTGGCGAGGGACGCGGCCACCAAGCTCGGCCCCCGCCTGTCGGTCGCTATGGTGCTGGCCGACTCCCGCACCGGCGACATCCTTGGCGAAGTCGGCTCGGCCAATTTCTTCGACGCAAGCCGCTCCGGCTGGATCGACATGACAAAGATCGTCCGCTCGCCAGGCTCGACGCTAAAGCCCTTCATCTACGGTTTGGCCTTCGAACAGGGCCTGGTGGCGCAGGAAACGCTGATCGACGACAGCCCCGTCGATTTCTCCGGCTACCGGCCGAAGAATTTCGACATGGGCTACCAGGGCGATGTCAGCATCCGGCAAGCGCTACAATTGTCGCTCAATGTGCCGGCGATCCGCGTGCTCGACGCGGTCGGGCCAACGCGGCTGATGGCGCGCTTCCGCCAGGCCGGCGTCAGCCCCATACTGCCGGTCAACGAAGCCCCGGGCCTGGCCATCGGTCTTGGCGGCGTCGGGGTGACATTGCGCGACCTCGTCCAGCTCTACACAGGGCTCGCCAATGGCGGCAAGACGCACACGCTGCATGACGGCACCGAGCCTGCCGATGCCGAGCGCACCAGCGCCACCATCCTCGACGGTCAGGCCAACTGGCAGATCATCGACATATTGTCAGGCGTCAAGCCGCCCGAGGGGGCCTTGCAGCGCGGCATCGCCTACAAGACCGGAACGTCCTATGGATACCGCGACGCCTGGTCGGTCGGCTTCGACGGCCGCTATGTGCTGGGCGTATGGGTAGGTCGCCCGGATGCCGGCGCGGTGCCCGGCCTTTCCGGCTATGTCTCGGCCGCTCCCATTCTGTTCGAGGGTTTTGTCCGCTCGGGCCTCGCCACCGTCCCCTTGCCGGGCAAACCGCCCGGCATGTTCAGCCCCAGACGCGAGGACCTGCCGGTGACGCTCGCCCGCTTCGGCGCCGGGTCGGACGGCCTGGTGCAGGCGACGGTGAGCGAACCCGCACCGACCATCATCTTCCCGCCCGACGGCGCCCGCGTCGATCTCGGCACCAATTCGGCCGACGCCTCGCAACTGGTGCTGAAGCTGCAAGGCGGCCGTGCGCCGTTCCGCTGGCTCGCCAACGGCAAGCCGCTGGCAGGCATCGATCGTCGCCGCACCGCGACCTGGCAGCCCGACGGCGCCGGCTATTCGACGCTGACCGTCATCGACGCCGCAGGGCGTGCGGCGAGTGTGAAGGTGTTTGTCGAATAGACGGCTGCAAGCGATTCATAGGCTTAGCTTTCCAAGGCAGAGGATAGCAGACACTTGCCCATGGTTGTTCCAAGGCACCCCTCGCGCAATCCGTTCTTGTCGGCAGCCTCAGCACTGGCAGCAACAATCCTTGTCACGGCAACCACCCTCCCCGCTTTGGCCGATGCCCTCCCCACCGGCTTTGTCCGGCTCGCCGATGTCGACCCCTCGATCCGCCAGGACATACGCTACGCCGGATCGGATAATTTTCTGCACCGCAAGGTGAATGGCTACGACGCACCCGCCTGCATCCTCACCGAGCAGGCGGCAAAGGCACTGTCCGCCGTCCAGAAAGCGATCGCCGCCAAAGGCCTGACCCTGGTGTTGTTCGATTGCTACCGCCCTGCCCGCGCCGTCGCCGACATGAATGAATGGACGCGCGAGAGCGGGTCGCCCGATCCGCAATGGTATCCGAAGGTCAGGCGCAGTGAGCTGATCGCCAAGGGTTATGTCGGAGAACTATCGACCCATTCACGTGGCTCGACCGTCGATGTCGCCATCGCCCGGACGGACCGCAAGTCCAGCCCAAACCCGGCCTGCGGCGCGGGCGATGCCGACACGCTCGATTTCGGCACCGGCTTCGACTGCTTTGATCCGATGAGCGAAACCGCCCACCGCGGCCTTGCCAGTGAAGCGGCGGCAAACCGCAAGATGCTTGTCGACGCCATGCGCGCCGGCGGCTTCAAGAACTATGCAAGGGAATGGTGGCACTTCACGCTGAAAAGCGAACCGTTCGCCAGACAGCGTTTCGACTTTCCCATCACCGCAGATTGATGCACCCGACCAAATTCCACACCTTGCCTCGGCACCGCCCCTTGCTAGATAGGCTGAGTGGCCGGGCCATGGATTCTTCCTTAGGCCGCAAGAGGAAAATATTTCTCCTAACGGCGAAATAGCGTCGAACATTTTCTCAAGAGGGGCAAAAAAGGCAACATTGAATGCATCTAATTTCTACCAATTCGGTAGATTTGGCGCGGGTTCAACGGAGGCAGAAATGACCAAACCTCATTTCAGGAAACTGCTCGGCGCACTGGTCGCCACATCTGTCCAGTTCGGCACGCTCGGTTTCGCGTTTGCCGATACCACCATTCTCAACGTGTCCTACGATCCGACACGCGAGCTCTACAAGGCCTATGACGAAGCTTTCGTCGCGCATTGGAAGGCCGAGACCGGAGAGACCGTCACCGTCCAGCAGTCGCATGGCGGATCGGGCGCCCAGGCCCGCGCCGTGATCGACGGCCTCGACGCCGATGTGGTGACGCTGGCACTTGAAGGCGACATCAACGCCATCGTCTCGAAGGCGAAGAAGATCAATCCGGACTGGCGCACCAAATTCGAAAACAATTCAGCGCCTTACACCTCGACCATCATCTTCCTCGTCCGCAAGGGCAATCCCAAGGGCATTCACGACTGGAGCGACCTCGTCAAGGACGGTGTCCAGGTGATTACGCCCAATCCCAAAACCTCCGGCGGCGCGCGCTGGAACTATCTCGCCGCCTGGGCCTACGCCAACGCCAATGACGGCGGCGACGAGGCCAAGACCAAGGAGTTCGTCGGCAAGCTCTACGCCAATGCTCCGGTGCTCGACACCGGCGCGCGCGGCTCGACCGTGACCTTCGCGCAAAAGGGTCTTGGCGATGTGCTTATCGCCTGGGAAAACGAGGCCTATCTGGCGCTCGACGAGTTCGGTGCCGACAATTTCGACATCGTCTACCCGCCGACCTCCATCCTGGCAGAACCGCCGGTGGCGGTGGTCGACGCCAATGTCGATGCCAAGGGCACGCGCAAGGTCGCCGAAGCCTATCTGAGCTGGCTCTATTCCAAAGAAGCGCAGACGATCATCGCCAAGAACCATTATCGTCCTGCCAAGCCCGATCTGGTGCCGGCCGAGGACCTCGCCAAGCTGCCGCCGATCAAGCTCGTAACCATCGACGATCCACAGTTTGGTGGCTGGAAAAAAGCACAGCCTTATCATTTCGGCGATGGTGGTATATTCGACCAGATCTACAAGCCCCAGTAAGCAGTCGATATTCAGGACGACATGACCACAGCACCCGCCCAGGCGGGGTGGCGATTCAGGCAGCCGAGCGTCATTCCGGGTTTCGGATTGACGCTCGGCTTCTCGCTTGCCTACCTCACCCTCATCATCCTCATCCCGCTATCCGGGCTGCTCTGGCGCTCGGCCGCCCTTGGCTGGCCTGAATTCTGGGCGATCGCCACCGATCGCCGCACCATCAATGCGCTGAGAATCAGCTTCGGCACCGCCTTCGTCGCGGCTGCGGTCAACGTCGTCTTCGGCACGCTGGTCGCATGGGTGCTGGTGCGCTACCGCTTCCCCGGCCGCCGCATCGTCGATGCCATGGTCGACCTGCCCTTCGCCCTGCCGACGGCTGTGGCCGGCATCGCGCTGACCACGCTCTACGCGCCAAACGGCTGGATCGGCAAATTGCTGATGCCGCTCGGCATCAAGGTCGCCTATACGCCGCTCGGTATCGTCATCGCGCTGATCTTCATCGGGCTGCCCTTCGTCGTGCGCACCGTGCAGCCGATCATGGAGGAGATCGACAAGGAAGTGGAGGAAGCCGCCGCCACGCTTGGCGCCAATCGCTTCCAGATCATCACCCGCATCCTGTTTCCGGGCCTGGCGCCGGCCATCGTCACCGGCTTCGCCCTCGCCTTCGCGCGTGGCGTCGGCGAATACGGCTCGGTCATCTTCATCGCCGGCAACTTGCCCTACAAATCAGAAATCGCACCGCTGCTGATCGTCATTCGGTTGGAGGAATACAATTATCCGGCGGCGACAGCGATCGCGGCGATCATGCTCGCTCTGTCGTTCATCATGCTTTTGGTCGTCAATCTCGCACAGTCATGGAGCCGCAAGCGCTATGGCTGACCCGGAGATCAAATCCTACGAACCGCATCATGAAAGCCAGTCGGCGGCGGTCACTGAAAGCCGCCCTGCGCGCCTTGCTCTGATGGCCGTCGCCTTCGCCTTCCTCGGCATTTTCCTGCTCTTGCCGCTGATCATCGTCTTCAACGAAGCCTTCGCCAAGGGCATCGGTGCCTACACCGAAGCGCTGGGCAGTGCCGACACGCGCTCGGCGATCCGGCTGACGCTGCTGGTGGCGGCGATCTCGGTGCCGCTCAACATCGTCTTCGGCATCTCCGCCGCCTGGGCGATCGCCAAGTTCGAGTTCAAGGGCAAGGCCTTCCTGACCACGCTGATCGACCTCCCCTTCTCGGTCTCGCCGGTCATATCGGGCCTCGTCTATGTGCTTCTGTTCGGCGCCCAGGGGCTGCTCGGCACATGGCTGAAAGCGCATGGCATCGTCATCCTGTTTGCCGTGCCGGGCATCGTGCTGGCCACAATCTTCGTCACCTTCCCCTTCGTCGCCCGCGAGTTGATCCCGCTGATGCAGGAACAAGGCAATGGCGACGAGGAGGCAGCGCTTTCGCTCGGCGCCAATGGCTGGCAGACCTTCTGGTACGTGACCTTGCCCAACGTCAAATGGGGGCTGCTCTACGGCGTGCTCCTGTGCAATGCGCGTGCCATGGGCGAGTTCGGCGCGGTATCGGTGGTGTCGGGCCACATACGCGGCCTGACCAACACCATGCCGCTGCATGTCGAAATCCTCTACAACGAGTACAACGCCGTCGGTGCCTTCGCCGTCGCTTCATTGCTTGCGGGCCTAGCGCTCGTCACGCTGGTCTTGAAAACACTTCTCGAGATGCGCTACGGCGCCGAGATCGCCGCGACACGCGGGCACTGACAAAGGGACCACTATGGAAGTTCGCGTTGCCAACGTGCGCAAGGAGTTTGACCGGTTTCCGGCGCTTCACGACGTGTCGCTCGACATCAAGTCGGGCGAACTGATCGCGTTGCTGGGACCGTCCGGTTCCGGCAAGACGACGCTGCTCAGGCTGATCGCCGGGCTGGAGCGGCCGACACGGGGAAAGATATTCTTCGGCGACGAGGACGCCTCGCACAAGTCCATCCAGGAGCGCAATGTCGGCTTTGTCTTCCAGCACTATGCGCTGTTCCGGCACATGACGGTGGCGGACAATATCGGCTTCGGCCTGAAGGTCCGGCACGGACCGTTGCGCCCGCCGGCGCAGGAGATCCGCCGTCGCGCCTCCGAGCTTCTGGACCTCGTCCAGCTTTCAGGGCTCGAAAAGCGCTATCCGGCGCAGCTCTCCGGCGGCCAGAGGCAGCGCGTGGCGCTGGCGCGCGCCATGGCGATCGAGCCCAAGGTGCTGCTGCTCGACGAGCCGTTCGGCGCGCTTGACGCGCAAGTGCGCCGGGAATTGCGCCGCTGGCTGCGCGAAATCCATGACGCCACCGGCCACACCACCGTCTTCGTCACCCACGACCAGGAAGAGGCGCTGGAGCTTGCCGACCGCGTCGTGGTGATGAGCCAGGGCCGCATCGAGCAGGTCGGCACCGCCGACGATATCTACGACACGCCGAACTCGCCCTTCGTCTACGGCTTCATCGGTGAATCGAGCTCGCTTCCCGTCAAGGTCGAGAATGGCGAAATCTGGCTCGCCGACCGTCCGATCGGGCTTGCCGCGCCCAACGAGCCCTCGGGCGATGCGACGCTCTACTTCCGCCCGCACGATGTCGAATTGCTGGACGGCTGCAGCGGCTGCATCGCCGGCACGGTCGCCGCCAGCCGGCGCGTCGCCGGCACGCGCCGGGTCGAGCTTGAGATCGGCGGAGAGCGCCAGCGGGTCGAAATCGAACTGCCGGTCGATCACCCCGCGGCGCAGAAAAGCCGGGTGGCGTTCCGCCCCGGACGCTGGAAGCTTTTTCCGGCGGCTTGATCCTCTGGTCTATGGCTACGCCAGCCAGTTCTCGACCTTCAGGCCCCTGATCCGGTTGAACTCTCCCGTGTTGGCGGTCACCAGCGTGGTGCCCAATGCACAGGCATGAGCGGCGATAAAAAGATCGTTGTGGCCAATGGTCTGGCCCGCGGCTTCAAGCTCGGCGCGAAGTCCGCCATACTCGGCATCCACCGGCACATCGAGCGGCAAGACAGGAATCTCGGCCAGCAAGTCTTCAACCTTCTTGAGCAGCTTGGCCGATCCCTTCTTGGCGCAGCCATATCGCAATTCCGAGGCGACCACGATGCTGGTGCAAACGGCGTCATCTCCCTCGCGCGACATTGCCCTCGCGGCCTTGCCAGCCGGGTTTCGGATCATGTCGCTGATAATGTTCGTATCCAGCATGAACCGCATCTAGAAAATGTCCTCGGATTTGACTGGCGTGTCGTAGATCTCGGGGAAGTCGTCTTCAGGATCGAGCGGCGGCTCTTTCGCCCACTGGGCGAGCAACGCGGTGAGGCCAGGTTTGCGAACCGGCTCGATGACAAGACGATCGCCTTCCCGGCTGATCAGGACTTTTTCGCCGGGAAGCTCGAACTCGACAGGAATGCGCACCGCCTGGCTGCGGTTGTTGCGAAACAGCTTCGCCTCCTTGGGCGGCGTTGTTGAATGTCGGCTCTGGGGCATGTTGCAGCTCTTTTGTATATGCCTTTTGTATATGCCATGCAGCACCGCAAAACAAGGCGCAGAAAAACTCCGACGAAGGTAGCATTCTCCTGGAACAGAATTCCAACATTCATCGACTTAGGCGACGTATTTTCCTACGATGAGGCCACGAACCTACGGCGCATGCCTCGTCGCACACCACGCACCCCGGCTATGGTCCCACCATAAATTGCATCGGAGCCTGTTTTCATGAGACGATTTTTCCTCGGGCTTGCCACCGTCGCAGGCCTGTTCCTTGCATCCTCCCAAGCCTGGTCGGCCGACAAACTGCTCAATGCGTCCTATGACGTCGGCCGCGAACTGTTCGTGCAGGTGAACAAGGCCTTCATCGCGCAGCATCCGGGCGTCACGGTCGATCAGTCGCATGCCGGCACTTCGGCGCAGGCGCGTGCCATCGCCGAGGGCCTTGGCGCCGATGTCGTTACCTTCAACCAGGTCACCGACATCGACTTCCTGGTCAAGAAGGATCTCGTCTCGGCCGACTGGCAGAAGGATTTTCCCGACAACGCCTCGCCCTTCTATTCGCTGCCGTCCTTCCTGGTACGCGCTGGCAATCCCAAGCATATCAAGGACTGGAACGATCTCGTGCGCGACGACGTGCAGGTGATTTTCCCCAATCCGAAAACCTCCGGCAATGCGCGCTACACCTATCTGGCGGCCACCGCCTACGCCAAGGAAGCCTTCAAGGGCGACGAGGCCAAGGTGAAGGAGTTCATCACCAAGCTGTTCAACAACGTGCCGATTTTCGACACCGGCGGCCGCGCCGCGACCACCACCTTCGTGCAGCGCGAGATCGGTGATGTGCTGATCACCTTCGAGTCGGAGACGCGCGGCATCCGCAAGGAGTATGGCGACGGCAAGTTCGAGCAGGTCACTCCGACGGTCAGCCTGCTGGCCGAATTCCCCGTCGCGATCGTCGACAAGGTTGCCGACGAGCACGGCACGCGCGATCTGGCCAAGACCTATCTCGACTTCCTCTACACGCCGGAGGGCCAGGACATCGCCGCCCGCAACGGCCTCAGAGCCCGCGACGCCGCTGTGGCGACGAAATACAAGGCCGATTTCCCCGATATCCGGCTGCTGACGGTGGAAGACGTCTTCGGCGGCTGGGACAAAGTGCAGAAAGAGCATTTCGCCGCTGGCGGCCTGCTCGACCAGACCTACGGCAGCCGCTGAAGCCCGCGATATCTGCGCAGCAGACGGAAAAGCCGGCGCCCTGCCGGCTTTTTTCGTTTTGAACGCCGAAAACCTGGTCATCAGCGGAATATCCGCCTTCTCAGTGCAAAACGTTACAAAGAATCAACGCGTTTGTGCCTAACTGCAATCCGGCGGCTTGTTTTCGCGAAACATCATCGCGCGGCGAAAACGTCATTATTTGCACACAAACAGTCGCCAGATGCGAGTGGTTGGGCTTCAATGGGTTGATCTGGGCATGCTGACGAAAAAAGGCAAATACGGCCTCAAGGCCCTCGTGCATCTGTCCGGCCTGCCGGCCGGCCAATTGGCTTTCGTCAATGACATCGCGGTGGCCAACAACATCCCGAAGAAATTCCTCGATGCCATTCTGGGCGAGTTGCGCAACGCCGGTTTCGTTCAGAGCCGCAAAGGCAAGGAAGGCGGCTACCGCCTCGCCCGGCCGGCCTCCGAAATCAAGATCGGCCATGTCGTGCGCGTGCTTGATGGGCCGCTGGCGCCGATCCCTTGCGCCAGCCGCACGCAGTATCAGCGCTGCGAGGATTGCGACGAGGCGACCTGCCAGGTCCGCCACATGATGCTGGAGGTGCGGCAGGCGATCGCCGAAGTGCTGGACAATCGCAGCCTTGCCGCCATGCGCGACGCCGACAATGACGATTTCCCGGTTGAACTGACGTCGCAGATATAAACCACTGCAAGCTGACCGCGCTCAGACAGATGTGAGATTCGTGCGTTGAAGGAGGGAGTTCTCCGAATCTCGGGTTTCGAAGCTCGAAATCACGGAGAACCCCATGCAGTTTTGGCCTACCCGTTCACATTTGACGCAGCCTCGAATACAGCGCGTGCGGACGTCGTACCCGCTACATGCTCCGTACCCGCCACACCGAGGTCCATCCATCCTGCATTCACGGCCTCGTACATTTCTTCGGCAGGTCCGCTGTGGCCCCTCGGGATGCCGAATTGTTCGAGCGCTTCCGCCCACCCTGCACGCGGGATTGCAAAGGCTTTCACGTCGAGGTTCAGGACTTCACCCAACTGCTCCGCGACTTCATCCGCGCTGACCATCGAACCAAGCTCGACGATGCGCTGCCCTGACCACGTTGGCCCGGTCAGAAGCGTTGCGAATTCCGCGCCGATGTCGTTCGTCGCGACCATGGTCGATTTCCGGTTTGTCGGATTGTAGAAAGCCGGCAGCGTTCCGCCCTGCGCGACCTGCAACCCGAAAAGAAAATTCTCGAAGAATCCGCCTGCGCGCACAAAAGCAACTGGCGATCTCAGGTCGCGAAAACCTTGCTCCAGAAGGGACAAGGCCGCGATCACCCCGTGCCCGCTGGTTCTGTTCGCGCCCATCGACGAAAGCGCAACCACTCGCGGCGGCGCTGCCTTGGTGAGCGCCTCGACATAGCTTGCAATCACGCTCTTTGCTTCCTTGTAATCGGGCGAAGGCGCCCAAACAGGAGGCAGCATGACGAACGCGCCTTCGACGCCTTCGAGCGCCCGCTCGATGGCTGCCGAATCATTCCAATCGCCGTCAACCAGCTCCACGCCCCGGTTCGCCCAGCTCAACGCCTTCTCGCGGTCGCGGACCAGCGCGCGCACCTTTTTGCCTTGCGCTAGCAAATGCCTTGCCGTCGCGCCGCCCACGTTTCCGGTGATTCCCATTACTAAGAACATATGTTTTCTCCTGATGTTGAGGGACAGAACTGCCCCTGTTGGTTCAATGGATGAGCGGCAGAATGGCCCGGATACGGGG
Organism: Mesorhizobium sp. LMG17149; assembly: GCF_024518695.1. NCBI lineage: Bacteria > Pseudomonadati > Pseudomonadota > Alphaproteobacteria > Hyphomicrobiales > Phyllobacteriaceae > Mesorhizobium > Mesorhizobium sp. LMG17149. The sequence goes on along the minus strand of NZ_JANIFL010000006.1, from coordinate 312,819 downwards.
ATCGCGCAGATAGAGGCCGCCCCAGGTCATCGCGCCCAGAAGCAGGGAAATGATTTCCGGCGGCGAGCCCAACTCACCGATGCGGAGATGGGCGCAGATGGCACCTCCCAAAAAGCCCGTCACCAGGATCGCGCCGAGGACGGCGGTGACCGGGATGGCGTAGAGGATGGCGCAGGCGAGGATGATCGGACCCACGACGCGCGTCAGGTCCATCGCGAACCCGGTTTCCTGCAACATGCTCGCGATCTGTGCCGGCGCGAAAAGCTGAACAGTGCCGTCTGCCATCAAAGCGATAACGACAAACGCGCTCATTATCCGGCCGGCCCACAGGGCGCGATGCAAGGTCATAGTTCCCGGTGTCTGATGCGGGTTCACAGTTTCGGACACTTGTCATTCTCCGATGGGGAGATCCCATATTCGAAGCTTACTGTGCCCCTCAGGTGTGATAAACACCGAGGAAATGAACCGACTGTTCTCTTTTTGGGGAACAATACCGGGGCACGAAAATGCAAAATCTCGAACCCATCCTCATTTTCATAACGGTAGCGGAAATGGGGAGCTTCACCCGCGCAGCCGACAGCCTGGGCATCCAAAAGGGGAGAGCCTCAACGGCGGTCCGGAAGCTGGAAGAAGATCTCGGTGTCAGGCTCCTGCACCGGACGACGCGCAGCGTGCGGTTGACGGAAGACGGACGCGCATTTCATGCCCGTGCCCGCGATCTGCTCGCTGAAGTCGATGATCTGCACTCGATGTTCGCAGGCGATCGCGTGGCACTTCGCGGGCGTTTGCGAGTCGACCTTCCGACCGAAGTGGCGCGCACAACGATCGTGCCGGCCTTGCCGGATTTCATGGCGGCGCACCCCCAATTGGAGCTGGAGGTGTCGAGTACGGATCGGCAAGTCGATCTGGTTCAAGAGGGGTTCGATTGTGTATTGCGGCTTGGACCCATTCGCGACGAGACGCTGATTGCCCGCCCGTTGGGCCTGTTGCGCATGGCCAACGCTGCCAGCCCCGCCTATCTGGCGCGCCATGGCGTCCCTCGGTCGCTGGAAGATCTCCAGCGTCAGGAACATAGGACAATTCACTTTTCGACGGTGCTGGTCGCGAGACCCTATGGATGGGAATATCCGGACGGCGACAGCTACGCGACGCTTCAGTTGCCAGGTGCGCTGCACGTCAACAGCGCGCAGACCTACGAAGCCGCCGCCCTCGCCGGCCTTGGTGTGATTCAGGCGCCACTTTTGGGCATTGGCCGATACTTGGAGAGTGGAGCGCTTATCGAGATCATACCCGATTTTCGTCGACGGGCGCTCGCCGTATCCCTCGTCGTCGCACATCGGAGCAATCTGTCGCGCCGAGTCCGCGCATTCATGAAATGGATCGAAGATGTGCTGACGCCGTATATGGAATAGCGACTGCCGGTCAGCGATCAGCGGTCCGGCGTCGCGGGCGCCAGCTCGCGTTGCACGCGCCTGTCCCCCAGGTAGAGGGCAAGCGAAATTTGCAGAAGTCTTGAGCGCGGACATGACCTTGCACGTCCCAAGCCGACGCAGTAAAGCGGGGGTCGAAGAACGGGCTGGACCGATGAGGCTGTGGTGGTTCGCAAAATCCCGCAAGGCCGCCCGCAAGCTGCCATCGGCAGCCAGTTTCCGCACTGAAATCATCGCCGACGTCTTCGTCCCGGAACGGGCGGAGGACGTCCGCTTCTTCAGCCGCAAGCTGGTTCACCCCGGCCGGCTTCGCCGCTTTTCCAACAAGGACCTTCGGGAAGGCCTGCTGTCCGTCTTCTATCTCGTGGTGGCAGCGGCGCTGCCGGTGCGCTGGTGGGCGCCGATCTGCGGCCGCATATCGAGGTTTCGCCTCAAGCGCCATATGCGCAAGGAATTCCCGGCCTACGCGGCCGCGACACGCGCGGTGCTTGGCGATGGCATCGATACACGCAAGCTGTTCGAGGGATTGCTGGCGGCGCGCCATCGGCGCCGCCTGCAACTTGCCGCACATCTGGTGGCTGGCCGCTGGTCGCCGACGATCCGGCTGGAGGGACTGGAGGGGCTGCGGTCGGCCTTGCAGCGCGGCCACGGCGCCATCCTCTGGTGCGATCAATTCACCGCCCAGACCATCATCGGCAAGCGCGCGCTATACGAGGCCGGTGTCGAGGCGCATCAGGTGAGCGTCAACACCCACGGTATTTCCGAAAGCGCGTTCGGCCTGCGTTTCCTCAACCCGCCGCTAGTCAATGTCGAAAACCGGTTCCTGAAAAGCCGGGTCGTCTTTGATCGCGACGACGCCTATCAGGTCACCATCCGCATCCAGAAGATCCTGAAGCAGAATGGCGTGGTGACGATGACCAACACCGTCCATGCCGGCACGACTTTCACCGAGGCAGCCATGGGCGAAAGCGGCTGGACGCATCTCGCCTCGGCGCCGGCGAATTTTGCCGCCAGGGGCCGAACCGCCCTGTTTGCCATGTCGACCTTCGAAGTGGTTCCCTTCATTGAGTACCAGGCCGTGCTCAGCCCCGAGTTGACGCCGGAGGCGTCTGTCACCCCGGCAAAGGACACCGCCAGGGATGGCGCCAAGAACATGGCTGTGCAGGCGCACTACATCCTGCTCAAGCGCGACCGCCTGCTGGAAGCGCTGAGGCTCTACCCCGAGCAGATGCTGACGTGGTCCCGCCGGCAGCGGCTGACCGAGGCGCCGGACAGCACCGGCATCGGAATGGATGAAGGCTCATGACCGGCGTATCAGGCGGACCGCGGCAGCGACGAGCTCACCGACCGGGCGTGTGGCATCGAGTGTCGAGGCGCGCTCTTCCGCAGCCGGCGGCTCGAGGATGGCGAACTGGCTGTCGACCAGGCTTGCCGGCATGAAATGGCCCTTGCGATTACCGACACGCTGCCTGGCCGTGGCAGGGTCGATCTTCAAATAGAGGAAGACGATTTCCGGGCAGAAGCTGCTCAGCCGGTCGCGGTAGCTGCGCTTCAGTGCCGAGCAGGCGGCAATCACGCCCTGTCCGCTGCCCACCGACTCCGCGATGCGCTCGCCGATCGCGTCGAGCCAGCCTTCGCGCAGTTGATCGGTAAGCGGTTCGCCGCTTGCCATGCGTGCGACGTTTTCCGGCGGATGCAGCTTGTCGCCCTCGATAAAGGCAACGCCCAGAGCGGCGGCAAGCCCGATGCCCACCGCCGACTTGCCGCAGCCGGCGACGCCCATAACCACGATGGCCGGCACCGAGCCGGGGGCGCTCGTCGGCGCCTGTGCTGCCGCTCCGTCCACGGTCAGCGGCTTGCCGGCGCGCGGCCGTAGAGCAGCAGCATGGCGACAATGACGACGCCATAGATGATCTGCCGCCCCGCCTCCGGCATCTGCATGACGGAGAGGATGGACTGCAGCAGGGTGATGAGGATGACACCGGCGACCGTGCCGAGATAGGAGCCGCGCCCACCCAGGATCGAGGTGCCGCCAAGCACCACTGCGGCGATCGACGGCAGCAGATAAGCGTCGCCCATCGACTGCGCCGCCTTGGAGGCATAGCCAGCCAGAAGCACGCCGCCGAAAGCCGAGAGCCCGCCGGAGACGGCGAAGGCGATCATCACCACGCGCCGCGTATCGATGCCGGAGAGATACGCCGCGCGTTCGCGGTTGCCGATGCCGTAGACGGTGCGGCCGAAGCTGGTACGGGTCAGCACGAACACCATCGCGGCTCCGATCAGCGCCCAGATGATGACCGCGTTGGGCACGCCCGGAATGGCGAAGCCGGTCGCCAGGTAGCGCATCGCGCCCGTTGCCGAATCCTGCGGCGAGAACCCGCCGGTGTAGACCACCATCAGCCCTTGCGCGACAGCGTTGGTGGCCAATGTGATGATCATCGAGGGGATGCGCAGATAGGCGACGCCGATGCCGTTGACGACGCCGATCAGCATGCCGCAGAAAATACCGAACGGAATGGCCAGCGCCACGCCGACTGGGCCGTACGCCGCCGCAGCGCAGGCCATCATGGCGCCCGCCGCCACCGCCCATGGCACCGACAGGTCGATCTGGCCGAGCAGGATGACCAGCATCATGCCGGTTGCGATGACGCCGAGGAACGAAGCCACCTTGAGCTGCTGCAGAAGATATTCAGGCGACAGGAAGCTTCTGGAATAGAGGCTGCCCAGGAACAGCAAGAGAACGATGCAGGCAAAGGCCGTCAGCACCGCCGGATCGGCACGGCGGATGAATCTGGGCATGCGGCCGGCAATACCGCCAAGCGTCGTTTCGCTCACAGGAACCACTCCAGCCGGTTACGGACCCGAAAAAGGGCGAAGGCGCCGAGGCTGACGGCGACCAGCAGGATAACGCCCTGGAACAGCGGCTGCCAGAGCGGATCGAAATCGAAGACGAACAACAGGTCGCCGATGGTGCGGAAGGCCAGCGCGCCGAAGATGGCGCCGATGGCGCTGCCCTTGCCGCCGAACAGCGAGACGCCGCCGAGCACCACGGCTGCGATCGAAAACAGCGTGTAGGAGTTGCCGCTGGCATAGGCCGCCTCGCCCGTATAGGTGAAGAAAGTCAGGAACAGTCCGCCGATCGCCGCCAGCAGGCCGGCCAGCGTGTAGGCGGCGAACTTGCCGCGCCGGATCGGCACGCCGGACATGTAGGCCGCCGTCTCCGACGAGCCGGCCGCGTAGGCGGCGCGGCCGAGCACCGAGCGGCTGAACGGCACCCAGATCACCAGCACGATGGCCAGCAGGACGACCAGGCTCGCCGGCACCACGCCGAACACACGGCCGGTCAGCGCATCGGCCAGATCCTCATTGACCGAGCCGCCCGGGAATGGCCGCAGCAAAAGGCCGATGCCGTAATAGACGGCGCCAGTGGCAATGGTGGCGACAATCGGCTGCAGCCGGCCATAGATGACGATGGCGCCGTTGATCGCGCCGCACAACAGCCCCACCGCCAGCACGGCGATGACACCGAGCGTCGTCTGCATCGGCGTGCCGACCACCAGCCAGGAGGCGAGGCAGTTGGTGAGCAGGAAGATCATACCGACGGACAAGTCGATGCCGGCGGTGATCACCACCAGCGTCTGCGCCATGGCGACAAAGGCGAGCAGCACGCCCTTGTTCGACGCCGTCTGCACGACATTGGCGGTGAAGCCCGCCGGATGGTTCGAGGTGTATATGACGAACATGACGATGAAGATGCCGAATGCCAGCAGCGTTCCGCGCTGTTCGGCCAGCCAGTAGCGCCAATCCTTCACGCGTCCGCTCCCAGGCCCACCGGGCTCTCCTCGCCATGGATGTTGAGCGCGCTTGATATCAGCGCCCGCTCGGTGATCTCGGCACCAACCAACTCGCGCTTGACCGCCCCGTCATAGAGCACCAGCACGCGATCGCAGCAGCCGATCAGTTCATCATAGTCGGTCGAGTAGAACAGGATCGCAGCACCCGCGTCGGCCAGTTTGCGCATCAGCTGGTACAGCTCCTGCTTGGTGCCGACGTCGATGCCGCGCGTCGGATCGTTGAGCAGGATGATGCGTGGCTGGCGCATCAGCCATTTGGCGATGACCACTTTCTGCTGGTTGCCGCCCGAAAGCGCGCCGACCGGAATGTCGAGGCCTGCCGTCTTGATCGCCAGGAGGCCGACCATGTCGTCGATCAGCCGCTGCTCGGCGGCACGGTCGATGATGCCGGCTTTCGACAGCCGGTCGAGCGCCGCGAAGGACAGGTTCTCGCGCACCGTCATCGGCAGCATCAGCCCTTCGGTCTTGCGGTCCTCGGGAATCAGCGCCATGCCGATGCCGTCGTCGCGCGCAACGGATGGGCTGGTGATCGAGACCGACTTGCCGTCGATCAGGATCTGGCCGCTGAGGCCCCGCAGCACGCCGAAGAAGGCGAGCAGCAATTCGCGCTGGCCCTGGCCGTCGAGGCCGCCAAGGCCGACCACCTCACCTGCCCTGACGGTCAGCGAGATGTCGTGCAGCCGGTCGGCCCATGAAAGCTTGCGGGCCTCGAGCCTGGGGGCCGCGGCGGCAGTCATGGCCGCCGGCTTGGGCGGAAAGATATGGCTGTATTCGCGGCCGATCATCAGTTCGACCACCTCATTGTCGCTCTTCGAGCCGGCTGGATAGCTGGCGACATTGCGGCCGTTGCGGAACACCGTGCACTGATCCGCCAGTTCGGCGATCTCGTTCATGCGGTGCGAGATGTAAAGCAGCGCCAGCCCTTCCGAGCGCAGCCGCTTGAGCACTGCGAAGATCTTCGAGACATCCGCTGCCGTCAGCGCCGAGGTCGCTTCGTCGAGGATGAGAATGCGCGGCTTGCGTGCCAATGCCTTGGCGATCTCGACCATCTGCCGGCGCGACAGCGGTAGGTCCTTGACCAGCGCCAGCGGGTGGATGTCGGCGGCGCCGGCACGAGCAAGTGCTTCTTCGGCGATGCGGCGCTGCGCCTTGCGGTCGATCATGCCGAAGCGTTTGGGCGGGTCGGAAATGACGATGTTGTCGGCAACGCTGAGCTCGGGGACCAGCGACAGTTCCTGGAAGATGCAGACGATGCCGGCCTTGTTGGCGGCCCCCGGAGAAGCGAAGGTCGCCTCGCGCCCGTCCAGCGTCATGCGGCCCTCATCGGGCGCCACGACACCTGCCATGACCTTGATCAACGTCGACTTGCCGGCGCCGTTTTCACCGAGAATGGCGTGGATGCTGCCGGCTTCGACGACAAGCTCGGCCTTCTCCAGCGCGCGTACACCGCCATAGCGCTTGGATATGCCTTCCATACGAAAGAGCGGAGCCGCACCGTCCATCGGCCCTCCCAGGGCGATTGTGGGATTGAGACAAGCGCCGCGGCTCAAGCCGCGGCGCCAGGTGACAGCCAGTGATGATTTACTGGTTTTCCTTGGTCTGACCCATGATTTCCTGGGCGCTGAAATTGATGCCGCAGGTCGGGAAGGAATTGCCGACGAAGAAATTATCGGATTCCTTGGGGAAGTAATCCGTGCCTTCCTTCAAGTTCGGGTCTTCGGCGATCGCCAGCGGCAGCTTCACCTCTTGTGGCACCACCTCGCCTTCGAGTGCGGCGATCGCGGTCTTGATGGCGACGGCGACCTGAGCCGGACCCGAGCCCGCGGACGAGCACTTCAGCCCGTCGGCCGAATGCGCGGCGCAGAACTTGCGGAAGCCGTTCTCGGTCTCGCCGCCAAACGGCACGAACGGATGCTTGGCGTCGATCATCGCCTGCACGATGCCGGTATCGCCGCCCTGGCCGGTGATGCCGTCGAACGGACCGTTGGTGGCGATCGCATCGGCGGTAACTTTCTGTGCCACGCCGTCATCCCATTTGCCGGCGACTTCGGTGACGTCCCACTTCTTGCCGGACGCAGCGAAGACCTCGTGGATGCCGTTGTGGCGGTCGGTGTCGACGGAGGTGCCGGCGACGCCGCGCACTTCCAGGATCTTGCCGCCATTCGGTATCTTGGCGACCAGCCACTTGGCCCACAATTCGCCAAGGCCCTTCTGATCGACATTGACGTTGATGGCATCCTTGGTGTCGAGGATGTTGTCGAAGGCGACCAGAACGATGCCGGCTTCCTTGGCGCGCTTGATGACCGGACCGAAGGCCGTCGGGTTCTGGGCGTCGGTGACGATGGCGTCATAGCCGGAATCGATGAAATTGTTGATCGCCGAGATCTGCGCCGGCACGTCCTCACCCGTCGAGACGACTTTGAATTCCTTGATCTTGGCTTTGACTTCAGGTTGTGCGGCGTAGGCCTTGGCCGTCTGCACCATCTGGATGCGCCAGGTGTTTGCGATATAGCCATTGGCAAAGGCGATGCGGAACGGCCCTTCCTTCTTCGGATATTTGAAGAATTTGGTCTCCGCGCTCCACGGCGCGAAACAGTCCGCCTGAGCGGCAGGACCCGATACGATTTCGGGTCCGGCGGCCATGGCGGCCGAATTGAGCATGACGAATGCAGTGGCGGCAACGACGCCACCAACAAGTGACTTGATCATCGATAATCCTCCCGATTGCAGTTCTGATTGTTCGTTTCGCAATGCGAATTTTTCGCGCGATGGACCGGCACCTCCCGCCTCGCCATGCGCTTCCTTGGCCGCCCGTGGTGGCCGACCCGGTTCCTCCCTTGTCGCCGCCAGCGGGGCGAAAACTATCATATTATCCATAATAAACAAGTATTAGTTGTCGCTTATGTATAATAAACAGGTGCGACCTGTCGTTCATGCACCTGCTTGTAAAAGATGGTAGCGCTACCAAATTGGCGTGTAAACCGGCATTCGCACAGTCGCTCCTGTGCGTTTCAACGCGCCGTGCTCTCGCGGCGCTTGAGCTCGAAACCGAGGTCGACGATCCGTTGCTCCGGTCTGTTGCCGGCGATCGCCGCCAGCGCCATGGCGACGGCACGCCGGCCGATCTCATAACGAGGGGTGCGGATGCTGGTGACCGAAGGAAACGCCACCTGCATCATGTCGAGATCGTTGAAACCGACGATGCCGATTGTCTTCGGCACCGCGATCGAGGCGCGATGGCATTCGAACAAGACGCCGAGGGCGATATCGTCATTGTTGCAGAAGACACCGTCGAGTGTCGGCACCTTGGCCAGGGCGTCGCGGAACATCTCGCGGCCGAGCGACACGCTGGACAGCACCGGCGTGGTGGTGACGAGGCGCGGGTCGAACAGGCCCGCGGCCTCCATCGCCGCGCGATAGCCGGCAAGGCGCCGCTGCGAACGCGGATCCATGCGCGCGCCGATGAAGCCGATGCGGCGATAGCCCGCCTCGATCAGATGCTCGGTCGCTGCCCTGCCGCCATCGAGATGCGAGAAGCCGACCATCATGTCGACGGGATCTGGGCCGGTTTCCATGACCTGCACCACGGGGCAGCCGGCACTTTCCAGCAGCTTTCGCGAAGCCGGCGTCTGATCGATGCCGGCGACGATCAGCGCGGCTGGCCGTTGCGAACCGAACAGCTGCAGCAGCCGCTCTTCCTCAAGGCCGGAATAGTGGGTGTTGCCAAGCTGGATGCGGAACGGGCTGGCCGACAGGCTGTCATAGATGCCGCGCACCACCTCGGCGAAGACGTTGTTGGTGAGCGACGGCACCAGCACGCCGAACACCTCGGCGCGCGCCGAGGCCAGCGCCCGCGCATTCGGGTCCGGCACGTAGCCCAGTTCGTCGACGGCGGCCTGGATCTGGCGGCGCAATTCTTCGGACACACGCTCCGGCTCGCGCAGGGCGCGCGACACGGTGATGGCGCCGACGCCGGCCTTGCGCGCGACATCCGCGATGGTCGGGCGGCCGCCGCCCCGGCGCGAGCGCGGCTTGGTCAAGGGCGCACTCCTGGCGACGGGCTTGTGCAGCCAAGCGCCTTTGGAACCATATTCAGGGTCTTTGCCACCGTCGTCATGCCAAACCGGCCTGTTGCCGCACCCATCCGCCTTCCGGCGTCGCCCAGCCTTGGGTGGATGTCAAGCCGCGCAGCTCCCGGACCATTGGGCACGGTGAGCTCAGGCCATCACGGCTGTGCTGCGCCGTGCCTTCCAGAACAGCAGCCCGATCGCCACCAGGTTCAGCAAATTCCAGGCGATGCCGTTGAGGAATGCAGCGGCATAGGAACCGGTCAAATCGTAGATCCAGCCCGACATCCAGCCGCCGATCGCCATGCCGAAGATGGTCGCCATCATGACGATGCCGATACGCTGGCCGGCCTCCCTGGCCGGCATGTAGTCGCGCACGATGATCGCGTAGCAAGGCACGATGCCGCCCTGCGACAGGCCGAACACCAGCGACACCACATAGAGCGAGGCAAGCCCGTCGAACGGAATATAGAACAGCAGCGACAGGCACTGCAGAACCGAGCCGATCATCAATGTCCACACCGCGCCGATACGGTCGGCCAGGAAGCCGGACGCCAGCCGGCTGACGACGCCGCCCGCCATCATGATCGACAGCATGTCGGCGCCATGTGCGACGCCGTAGCCGAGGTCCATGCAATAGGCGACGATATGCACTTGCGGCATCGACATCGCCACGCAGCAGCCGAGCCCGGCGACGACCAGCAGCACCTGCAAGGCCGCCGGCGACAGCGAGATCGGCTGCACCGACCGGCTTCCGGGCGAACCCGCGACGGCCGCCGCCGGGGCACCGCGCCGCAGCATCAGCACCAGCGGCACCATTGTCACCAGGCAGAAGATGCCGATTGCCGCATAGGTGAAGCGCCAGCCCTCCGCCTTCATCAGCGTCGGCATGATGGTCGGCCACAACGCTCCGGCAAGGTAATTGCCGGCCGCCGCCGCCGTGACCGCGACACCGCGACGACGGTTGAACCAGTGCGAGATATCGGCGATCAGCGGCCCGAAGATCACCGACGTGCCGACACCGATCAGCACTCCTTGGGCAAGCGTGAACTGCAGGATCGAGGTCGACAGCGCCGCGAGCAGCAGCCCGGCGGAAAGCGCAATCGAAGAGATCAGCGCCGGGATCCAGTAACCCATCCGGTCGATGGCGCGGCCGACCAGCACGTTGCCGGCGGCGAAACCGACCATGGTCGCGGTGTAAGGCATGGACGCCGCGGCGCGGTCGACGCCGAACTCGGCCTGCACCGCGGGCAGCACGACGACGACAGCCCACATGCCCACGGCGCCGATCGTCGCCAGCAGCATCGAGATGGCAAGCCGCATCCAGGCATAGGAGCTGTCGATGCCGGGGCCGGGCTGGATGCTGTCGGTTCGAGTCAAGGCGTTTCCTGTCGGCGGTCTCGGAGATCGGCTGCCGTTTGCGCCACTATCGGCGCATTCTCAGGCCGCAGCAGCGCCACAGCGGGCAAATCCGTGGCTCCAGAGCCAGGCCGGAACCGATGCCGATGTGCAGAGTTTTCCCGGCAACCCACCCTGCAAAGGAGTCCAGCGATGACCGCCACCAGGAAAAAATGGTCGGCCGAGGTGACCGAGCACAGCAACGCAATGGATCTTGAGGATCACGTCTTCGAATCCGACGACGCCAGGAAGATCGCCGCCTCGCTGAAACGATCCGCCGAACACAGCCACAGGCGCAAGGCCGAGCCTTTCCAATCCGCCATGTCGATGCTGAATTTTTACATCAACCGCGCCGGCAAGAACTTGCCTGCCGCGCGCAAAAAAGTGCTTGAGGACGCCAAGGACGAACTGCGCAGCGCCTTCGGACGTGACAAGGATGATTAGCGGCGGCCGGCCCTACCGGGCGCGGATGACGCCGTCTGTGTTGGCGAGCAGTTTGCGCACGGCATTGCGCGCGGCGTCGGGGCGCTGCAGGCGGATGTTCTTCTCGATCGCCTCGTGCAGCTTCTGCGCGTGGTTGAGATCGTCGATCTCCCGCGTCGTATAGGCAAAGAGGTGATCGAAGGCGGACTCGATCAGTACGCCGAGCGGCACCAGAAGGTCGTTGCCCGAAGCCCGCAGGATGGCAAGATGGAAGCGCGTGTCGGCGCGGGTCCGCTCCTGCAGGCTCGTCGCCTCTCCCATCTCACGGCAGGCCAGGCTGATCTCGGCCATCTGCTCGTCGGTTCTTCGCATGGCGGCGAACGCGGTCGCTTCCGGCTCGATGATGTGGCGGAATTCCTGCACGGTCTTGAGGAACACCTCGCGATCCGGCGACGTCGCGTACCAGGCAAGCACATCGCGATCGAGCAGGTTCCAGCGTTCCTTGGGCTCGACCCAGCTGCCAATCTTGGGACGTGAGGCCAAAAGGCTCTTGGCCATCAGCATCTTGATGGCTTCGCGCACCGCCGAGCGGCTGACGCTGAAGGTCTCCGACCATTTCGCTTCATTGGGCAGGATGGTGCCGGGCGGATAGTCGCCGCGCACGATCCTGAGGCCGATTTCGCTGGCCAGCGAGGCGTGGACGCTGGAGCCTGGGATACGCGCGGCGTCGGCGCGGCGAACGCCGCCCGGACGGTCCCCGGAGACCGCTTTCCCCAACGATTTTTCCTTGTTCGGCTTCGCGTCCCGCATGGGTTCCAGAAAGTCCGTATTAAGCAGGCTGTCAAGCGCGGCAAGCGGCTTGCACCGCAAAGCCGCCCGCTGTGCACAGATCAGCCCCGATTGCTTCGCGGATCAGTCCTGCTTGACGTATTTGCGCCAGCTATGCTCCGGGCGGAAGCCCAGCACGTCGCGCGCCTTGCGGTTGGAGAGCAGCGTCTCGTATTCGCCGAGTTCGGCCTTGACCGGCACGCCGGGGTAGAACCGCTTCAGGAGTTCGGCAGTCGGCAGGTCGGACGAGGTGTCGTCATTGGCCGCGTTGAACACCTGATAGCCGAGGCCGTCCTTCTCGATGGCGCGCAGCGTGATCTGGCCAAGGTCGCGCGCGTCGACATAGCTCCAGGCGATGCGCTTGCGGAAACCCGGATCGGCGAACCATTTCGGAAACAGCGAATATTCGTGCGGCTCGATGACGTTGCCGATGCGCAGGGCATAAATGTCGGCGCCGTTGCGCTGCGCGAAGGCGCGCGCCGTTTTCTCGTTGACGACCTTGGACAAAGCATAGCTGTCCATCGGATCGACGTCATACTCCTCGTCGAGCGGGAAATATTTGGGATCGCGCGGCTCGTTGGCGAACACAAGCCCATAAGTCGTCTCGCTGGAGGCGATGATAATTTTGCGGATACCGAGCTTCACCGCCGCCTCGATGACATTGTAGGTGCCGAGCGCATTGATGCGGAACACCTCGTTGTCGGTGGTGATCATGATGCGCGGGATGGCAGCGAAATGCACCACCGCATCGACCGGCTGCGGGCGCAGCGAGGGGTCGAATTCATGCAGGCCCATATAGCTCGACAGCGCGTTGAACACCTGCCCGCTGTCGGTGATGTCGGTGATCAGCGTGCGCACCTTGGGATTGTCGAGCGGCCTGGTGTCGATGTTGAGCACCTGACAGCCCTGCTCGACCAGATACTGGACGACATGGCGTCCGGCCTTGCCGCTGCCGCCGGTGAACATGATCCGTTTCGTCATTTTGCTCTCCACATCCTCAGGAATTTATGTGTATTGTCAGACAATATCGCCATCCGCAACCACCCTTGCCTGCAAAACGGCAGCGCCTGACATCAATCATTGCAACAGGACTTGAAGACATGAACACGACTGCCGCGAGCGAAAAGATCGGCTTCATCGGGCTTGGGCTGATGGGCCACGGGATCGCCAAAAACATCGTCGACAAGGGCTACAGCCTGACCTTCCTCGGCCGCAAGAACCGCAAACCGGCGGAAGACCTGCTTGGCCGCGGCGCCACGGAAGCATCGACGTCGCGCGATGTGGCGGCGGCATCTGATATCGTCTTCATCTGCGTCACCGGTTCGCGCGAGGTCGAAGCCATCATTCGCGGCCCCGGCGGCCTCAAGGAGGGCTTGAAAAAGGGCTCGGTCGTCGTCGACTGCTCGACCTCCGATCCGGTCTCGACGGTGGCGCTGGCAGCGGAACTTAAGGCGCTCGGCATCGATTTTGTCGACGCGCCGCTCAGCCGCACGCCGAAGGAAGCCTGGGAAGGCACGCTCGACGCCATGGTCGGCGCGCCGGACGCCCTCTTTGCCAGGGTGAAGCCGGTGATCGAAACCTGGGCCGGCCGCATCGTCCATATCGGCGACACCGGCGACGGCCATCGCATGAAGCTGCTCAACAATTTCATCTCGCTCGGCTACGCAGCGATCTATTCCGAGGCGCTGGCGCTGGCTGAGAAGGTCGGCATCTCGCCGCCGCGCTTCGACAGCGTTATTCGCAATGGCCGCATGGATTGCGGCTTCTACCAGACCTTCATGCGCTGGACGCTCGAAGGCGACCGCGACGCGCACAAATTCACCATCGCCAATGCCTTCAAGGACCTGACCTATCTGGAATCGATGGCGGGTGCGGCCGGCATTGCCAACCCGCTCGGCAACGCCACCAAGAACTCCTTCGCCGGTGCCCATGCAACCGGCCCGGCCGAGCAATTCGTACCGATGCTGGCGACGCATATCGCTGGGGTGAACGGGGTCGACCTGATGCCGATGAAGGATGGGAAGAAGCAGACCATTTAACCGATCGCTCAAGGCTGGCGCCGATCACCGCCTCCACCGCCCTATCCCATCGTCGGTATCTGCAAGCAGCTTGTGCACGGCGTTGCGCGCGGCGGCTGGGCGCTGCAGGCGGATGTTCTTTTCGATCGCCTCATGCAGCTTCTGCGCCTGGCGTTGATCGGCGACCTGCTGCGTCGTGAATGCGAAGAGATGGTCGAGCGCCGACTCGATCAGCACGCCGAGCGGCACCAGGAGGTCGTTGCCGGAAGCGCGCAGGATGGCCAGATGAAAGCGCGTGTCGGCGCGGATACGCTCCTGCAGGCTCAAGGCCTCGCCCATCTCGCGGCAGGCCTGGCTGATTTCCGCCATTTGCTCGTCGCTGCGCCGTATGGCGGCAAAGGCCGACGCTTCCGGTTCGATGATATGACGAAACTCCTGCACGGTTCGCAGGAACGCCTCGCGGTCGGGCGCCGTCGCGTACCAGGCCAGAACGTCGCGGTCGAGCAGGTTCCAGCGCTCCCTCGGCTCGACCCAACTGCCGATCTTGGGGCGTGAGGCCAACAGGCTTTTCGCCATCAGCATCTTGATTGCTTCGCGCACCGCCGAACGGCTGACATTGAATATCTCGGCCCATCTGGACTCGTTGGGCAGGATGGTGCCGGGCGGATAGTCGCCACGCACGATCCGCAGGCCAATCTCGCCGGCCAGCGAAACATGGACGCTCGCTCCCGCAAAATGCGCGGCACCGGCCTTCCGCATGACAGCCGGGCTGCGGCTGGCTTGTGGCTTGGCCGGGTCGGTTCGCTTGCTTGATTTCTCGTCCGGCATCCACGTTCCAATGCGTCGACCGTCTGTCGTCCGGATTGAGCCGAACCGCACGGGCGCCGATCTCGTTGCCGAAAAATCCAGATCACGGGCACGGCAAAGCCGGAGCCGGTTGCCCCAACCATTGCGTCCGTTCGGGAATTATCGCTTCCGTTCAGGAATGACGGGGCGCCCGCAACCGGGCGCCCCGAAATCGAGAACCTACTTCTGGATGCAGGTGTCGACCGTATCCTTGGTGCACTCGTCGAGGCCGGTGAACACCGGATCGGCGACTGCCTTGCCTTCGATCAGGTCGATCATCACCGACGGTGCCTTGTAGCCCATTTCGAACGGCCGCTGACCGACCAGAGCCGTCACGAGGCCGTCACGAGCGATCGCCACTTCGTCGCCGATCGTGTCGGCGGCGCCGATGACGAAGTCGTTGCTGGCGATCCGGTCCTTGAGCGGTCCGAACAGATCGCGATAGGGCTGCGGCGCCCCGAACAGCGGCCAGCCGCCCATGATGCCGAAAGCGTCCAGCTTGGGGTTGGCGGCGAGGATGTCGGTCATCGCCTGCACGCCCTTGGCGCCATCGTCATTGGTGAACACCGGGCAGCCGGGAACTTCGGTCCAGCCACCTTCACCGGCAAGTGCGGCAAGGCCTTCCTTGCCCGACAGTGCGTCACGCATGCCTTGCGCACGGCGCAGGATGTTGTCGGCTGCCGGGTTGCCTTCGATGGTGCAGATCGTGCCGCCATTCGGCTTGCCCTTCTTGATGTACTCGCCGATCTTCTTGCCCATCAGGTAATTGTCGGTACCGAGATAGGTCTTGCGAAGACCTGCGTCTTCCTTGCTGAGATCGGCATCGACCGTCATGATCGGGATCGTCGGATTGGCGCTCTTGATCGTCTGCGCGATCAGCGGCGCGTTGGACGGCGAGATGGCCATCGCCACCGTGTCGGCTTTGCTCAGCATGTCCTGGACGATCTGCGCCTCGCCGGCCTCGTCCGAAGTCGACGCCGGACCGGTGTAGAAGCATTCATATTCCGAGCTGGCGTTTTCCTTGTTCCATTTCTCGCAGCCCTGGTGGATGGCCTCGAAGAACGGATTGTCGAGACCTTTCACGACAATGACGAGCTGTTTCTTGGCCAAAGCCGGCCCGGCACCCAACGCCATTGCGGCGACGGCGGCGAGCAAAAGTGTCTTCCTCATGTCAGTCCTCCCTTGAAACAAACGGACACGGCGTGCCCGCCATACAGATCGACCGGATGCGTGATGACCGAGGGTCGTTTCGAGCGCTCGTGTCGCCAGGACAGATCGATAAGCATTTCCAGATTCGGCTTCAGATCAGCTCACACACAGGTGTCGCCGGATGCTGGGCCGTCAAACCTCCGCCGATTCCGGCCGGCGAACCGCCAGCGGGGATCGGCATAATCTCCTCCGACGCTTAGCTAATATCGGCTTGGCGCCAACGTCAATGCTATTTGTCCTACAAAACGGATTTTTAAAATAGTCCTGGCCCAATTCGTCCGACAATTGATTGACGTGCGCCGGCTTTTGCGTAAAAGAACGCTAACGCCGTCTTCGGGAGGAGCCGGGGAGAGCGAGGCCTAAGCAGCGTCGGCATCCACGCCGGGAACAGCGGCAGGTCGCAAATCACGGGGAGGCAAAGGCTGGTGGCGGTTCTCGAACTCACCAACATCTCTAGGCATTTCGGCGCCATCCAGGCTGTCAACGACGTTTCGCTGTCGATCGAGCCCGGACAGGTGGTCGGCCTCATGGGTGACAACGGCGCCGGCAAGTCGACGCTGGTCAAGATGATCGCCGGCAATTTCCGCCCGAGCCATGGCACCATGCACATGGACGGCAAGGAATTGATCCTGCACAAGCCGGCGGAAGCCCGCCAGCACGGCATCGAGATCGTCCACCAGGACCTTGCGCTCTGCAACAATCTGACTGCCGCCGCCAACGTCTATCTCGGCCGCGAGCTGCGGCGCGGCGTCGGGCCGTTCCGCATCCTCGACTATGCCTCGATGTACAAGCGTGCCGGCCAGCTCTTTGCCGAATTGAAGTCCGAAACCCGTCCGCGCGACCTCGTCAAGCAGATGTCGGGTGGCCAGCGCCAGGCGGTGGCGATCGCCCGCACCATGCTGTCGCAGGCCAAGATCGTGCTGATGGACGAACCGACGGCGGCGATCTCGGTGCGCCAGGTCGCCGAAGTGCTGAACCTGATCCGCCATTTGCGCGATCAGGGCATCGCCGTCGTGCTGATCAGCCACCGAATGCCTGACGTCTTCACCGTCGCCGACCGCGTCATCGTCATGCGGCGCGGCCGCAAGGTCGCCGACAAGACGATTGCGTCGAGCTCGCCCGAGGAAGTCACCGGGCTGATCACCGGCGCCATCGAACAGGTTTGATTTCAGCGAATTTCACCACGCAGCAGATGAAGGTCGACGATGGCACTGACAATTGACCAGCCGATCGAACACAAGCAGCAATCCTTGGCCGCGAGAGTGTTTGCCAGCCAGACCTTCTGGGTGGTGATCGCGGTCATCCTCGCCTGCGTGTTCCTGTCGTTTGCCACCGACGCGTTTGCCACGTCGAAGAACCTCTACAACATCACCCGCAACATCACCTTCGTCGCCATTATCGCGCTCGGCATGACTTTCGTCATCATCACCGGCGGCATCGACCTGTCGGTTGGCTCGGTGCTGTGCCTGTCGTCAATGGTGCTGGCCGTCACCATGCATGCCGGCTACTCGATCGAGGTCGGCATCCTGGCCTCCATTGCCACCGCGCTCGCCATTGGCGCCTTTAACGGCGTGCTGATCGCCTATCTCGGCTTTCCACCCTTTGTGGTGACGCTCGGCATGTTGTCGATCGCCCGCAGCCTCGCCATGGTCGCCTCCAACAACACGGTCGTCTTCCAGTTCGGGCCGGACCACGCCAAGCTTCTGTCATTGGGCGGCGGCGCCTGGGTGTTCGGCATCGCCAATCCGGTGCTTTACATGATCCTTCTGGCGCTGATCACCGGCTTTATCCTGCGCTGGACGAAGTTCGGCCGCCACATCTTCGCTATTGGCGGCAACGAGCACGCGGCAACGCTGACCGGCGTTCCGGTGCGCCAGATCAAGGTTGCCGTCTACATGATCTCGGCGCTGTCGGCCGGCATTGCCGGCATCATCCAGACCGGCTGGCTGGGCGCCGTCACCACCAATCTCGGCACCGGCATGGAGCTGCAGGTGATCGCCGCAACCGTCATCGGCGGCGCCAATCTGGCTGGCGGCGTCGGCACCGCCTTTGGCGCCATCGTCGGTGCGGCCCTGATCGAAGTGATCCGCAACAGTCTCGGCCTGCTCGGCATCAATGCCTTCTGGCAAGGTGTGTTCATCGGCGGCGCCATCCTGCTGGCGGTGCTGTTCGACCGCATCCGCAATTTCCGCCGCAGTGACTAGAACCATGATCCCGAAAAGTGGAAACCGGTTTTCTCGGACAAACGGAACCGTTTATCCGGAGATCATGGTCAAACAAAAGACGGTTTGATGGCCAACTCCCTGTTCAGCCTCGAGGGGCGGCTGGCGCTGGTGACTGGCTCCGGCCAGGGCATCGGCTTCGCGCTGGCTCGGGGCATGGCTGAACATGGGGCAAGCGTGGTGCTGAACGGCCGCGACGCTGCCAGGATCGACAGCGCCGTCGAAAAGCTGCGCAATGCCGGCTTCAAGGCGCATGCCTCGACCTTCGACGTCACCGACTCTCGCGCCGTCGCGGCGGACATTGACAGGATCGAGGCCGAGATCGGCGCCGTCGATATCCTCATCAACAATGCCGGCGTGCAGTTCCGCGCCCCGCTCGAGGACTTTCCCGAGGAGCAATGGGAGCGCCTGTTCAAGACCAATGTGTCGGGCGCCTTCCATGCCGGCAAGGCGGTCGCCCGCCACATGATCCCGCGCGGCAAGGGCAAGATCATCAACATCGGCTCGGTGCAGAGCGAACTGGCAAGGCCGAACATCGCACCATACACCGCGACCAAGGGCGCGATCCGCAACCTGACAAGGGGCATGTGCGCCGACTGGGCGAGATACGGCCTGCAGATCAATGCGATCGCGCCCGGCTATTTCCGCACCGAGATGAACCAGGCGCTGGTCGACAATCCGGAATTCTCCGCCTGGCTGGAAAAGCGCACGCCCGCCGGACGCTGGGGCGCTGTCGACGAGCTGATCGGCGCCGCCGTGTTCCTTGCGTCCGACGCATCGTCTTTCGTCAACGGCCATACACTGTATGTCGATGGCGGCATGACGGCTTCGGTTTGAGGGGCGTTCTTCCCTTGTGGGAGGAGAGGAAACCTATCGCTCAGTCTGAAAATCCGGCCGCATCGGCCGTCATTCGCCCTCGCCGCCCCCGCGCGTCTTGACGCGGCCCCGAACTCAGCCGCACAATCCCTGTTGCAGACGAAGGGAGGCTAGTCGTCTGCGGGAGGATATACCCATGACGGAAGCGATCAGGCTCTACTGGGGCCGGTTCGGACATGTATCTATCCTGAATGTCGCAAGCGACTTCGTCACCCATGCCCATATCGAGGCCCATCTGATCATCTGGCTGGAAGGTACGGCCGGCGAAATGACCATCGGCCGCGAGACCGTCCGGCTTGGACCTGGAACGGCCGCCGGCATCAACTCCTTCCAGCCGCACAGCCATGTTCTGTCGCAAAACGGGACGCCCGGTCTGTTTCTCGCCTTCTACATCGATCCCGACTGGGCGCGGCGCCGCCGCGACCTGCCTTCGTCGGCACCGCTGTTTTCACAAGCCGCGATCACGCTGGAACCGTGGCTGCATCAGGCCGCCGCCAATCTGCTCGACCACCTCAGCGACAATGAGAGCGTCGACGATATCGCCAACTACGAGATCGAGCGTTTCATCGATAGCGTGCTCGACGCCGCCGACGCCTCGGCGCCGCAGGAGGCCCGTGTCCGCATCAACACCATGCAGGATTTCCGTGTTCGCAAGGCAATCCAGCTGATGAAGGCCAATGTCTGCGAGCGCATCTGCTTCGACGACGTGGCGCGCAGCGTCGGCCTGTCGCGACCGCATTTCTTCGCTTTGTTCAAGGAACAGACCAATCTGACGCCCAATGTCTACTGGAACACGCTGCGCATGGAGGAAGCGGTGCGGCAGCTGCAATGGTCGCGGGAGCCGCTGATCTCGGTCGCCTGCAATCTCGGCTTCACCACGCAGGGCAATTTCTCGCGTTTTTTCCGCGACCATGTCGGCGTGCCGCCGACGCTCTACCGCGAGGCCGCGCGGGCGATTGCCTGAGCCTGTCCTCGTTTAGTCAAGGTCGACTGTTTTTCAGACTCCTTGATACACGCTCAAGACGCATTGATAAGCGCCGCTGAAATGGCCGCCCTACCCTTGCACCGGATCGCTTTTGCAAGGGAACATTTAAATGGCCAAAGTCACCATCTCCAGCGTCATCGACGCGCCGGTCGAAAAGGTCTGGGCGCGCATACGCGACTTCAACGGGCTGCCGGGCTGGCATCCGCGCATGGTGGAAAGCCACATTGAAGACGGCAAGGATGCCACCACGATCGGCTGCGTGCGCAATTTCCAGCTCGCCAGCGGCGCCCGCCTGCGCGAAAAGCTGCTCGACTTCTCCGATCAGAATTTCCTGGTCAGCTACTCCATCCTCGAGACGCCGCAACCGCTGACCAATCACAAGGCGACCCTGCAGCTGCGGCGTGTGACCGATGGCGACCGCACCTACGCCGAATGGACCGCCAGCTTCGACGCCGCGCCCGAGGAGGCAGACAAGCTGGCCGAGGGCATGGGCGCGAATGTCTTTCAGGGCGGCTTCAACGCCCTGAAAAGCCATTTCGCCGGCCAGAGCTGACAGGAGCCAACCATGGCGCTGGCACTGCAGACCTTTGCAACGGTGAAAGACGCGAACGCGGCACTGAAAGCCCAGGGCACACGCTATCTCGGCGGCGGCACGCTGGTCGTCCGCGCGGCCAATGAAGGCGATGTTTCGGTTTCCGGCCTTGTCAGGTCGACCGAGCCGTCTTTGTCCACCATCGCTGTTGCCGGCGGCAAAGTCCGCATCGGCGCTTCGGTGACAATGGCGGCGATCGCCAGTCATCCGGAGCTCGGCACGCTCGCCAAGGCCGCTCGCGCCGTCGGCGGCCCGGCCATCCGCAACATGGCGACCATCGGCGGCAATCTTTTTGCCCCGGCCCCCTATGGCGATTTCGCCGTTGCCCTGCTGGCGCTCGATGCGACGGTCGGCACCGATGACGGGCAAACGCCGATCGAGACTTTTCTGGCCAATCGGGACGGCAGCCGCGCCGTCGTCACTTCCGTAAGCTTCACGCTTCCGAAGGCCGACAGTTTCCGCTTCCTGAAAGTGTCGAGGGTCAAGCCCAAGGGCGTCTCTGTGCTCAGCATAGCCGCTGTTCTGGAACTGTCGTCGGATGGCACCGTGACCTCGGCGCGGATCGCGCTCGGCTGCATGGCGGATCGGCCAATGCGCGCCAGGGCGGCGGAAAAAGCGCTGATCGGCCGAACGCTGACCGCTGACGGCATCGCGCCGGCCTTGGCCGCGGCCGGTGATGGCATCTCGCCCATCACCGACCCGATCGCCAGCGCCTGGTATCGCGCCGAAGTCCTGCCGGTTCATCTCGGCCGGTTGCTGCTCGCATAATATTTCGTTCGGGGGCGCGCGTCTGTCCGCCGGTTCGGGCAGGCGCGCTGGGAGGAAAACATGGCAAAAGTTCCGGTTCAATTCACGCTCAACGGCTCGGAAAAGGCCGAATTCATCGACAGCGGCACAACGCTGCTGCACGCCCTGCGCGACAAGATCGGCGACACCTCGCCGAAAGGCGGCTGCCATCAAGGCACCTGCGGCGCCTGTTCGGTGATCATAGACGGCGAACTCAGGCTCTCCTGCCTGACGCTGGCCGAGACCTGTGATGGCGCCGTCATCAGCACGACTTCAGGGCTTTCGGAAAGCGGCGTGCTGCACCCGCTGCAGCGCGCCTTCCTCGACACCTTCGCCACGCAATGCGGCTTCTGCACGCCGGGCATGATCATGGCGGCCAAGGTGCTGCTCGATCATACGCCCAACCCCAGCCGCGACGAGGTGGTCGAGGCGCTATCGGGCAACATCTGCCGTTGCACCGGCTACGAACCGATCATCAAGGCGGTGCTGACTGCCGCCCGCGCCAATTCGCAGAACGCGGCCTGAGGGGTCCAAAAGAATGGAACTGCGCAAGAACTACTTCGCCGATGTCCGCAAAGATGATCTGCACGAGATCGGCCAACCTCGGCCGCGCTCCGATTCACCCGGCCATGTCACCGGCAAGACCGCCTTTTTCGCCGACCGCAATTTCCCCGGCATGCTGCACCTGAAGATGGTGCGCAGCCCGCATCACCATGCCCGCATCCGCTCGATCGACACCTCGGAAGCGGAAAAGCATCCGGGTGTGGTGAAAATTCTGACCGCCAAGGATGTGCCGCACAATGTCTACACCATCCTGATCCTGATCCAGGTCGGGCCGGAGGACGAGACGGTGCTTGCCGACGGCAAGGTGCGCTGGAAGGGCGAGGCCGTAGTGGCGGTGCTGGCCGAAACCGAGCGTGCCGCGCAAGAGGCCGCAGCCAAGGTCAAGGTCGACTATGAGGTGCTGCCGGCCGTCTTCGATATGGAAGAGGCGCTGAAGCCCGGCGCACCGCTGGTCAACGAATATCACGGCCAGAATTATTATCTCTACGACAGCGGCGAGTGCCGCAAGGTGCGCTTCGGCGACGTCGAGGCGGGCTTCGCCGGCGCCGACCACATATTGGAGGAGAGCTACCAGTCCTCGCCGATCGAACATGCGCCGACCGAGACCACCGGCTGCGTGGTGGCACCCGAGGGCAATGACCGCTTCACCTGCTACACCAACACGCAGGCGATGTTCTTCACGCTCGACAACACCTCGATCATCCTGCAGATGCCGGGCAGCAAACTGCATTTCGTCGGCGGCACCGTCGGCGGCGGTTTTGGCGGCAAGGTCGACGTCATCGTCGAGCCGATCGCAATCCTCGGCGCAAAATTAACAGGACGACCAGTCTGTTTTATCTACAGCCGCGAGGAGGAGATGCAGATCTCGTCGCCACGCGCCGCTGAAAAGGTCGTCATCAAGGACGGTGTCATGAAGGACGGCCGCATCGTCGCGCGCAAGGTCACTGGCTACACCGATGCCGGCGCCTATTCGCGCCACTCGCCCTATGGCGCGCAGAAGGGCGCGGGGCACTATCCCGGCCCCTACACCATCCCGAACGTCTGGATCGACACCTACTGCGTCTACACCAACCGCACGCCCTCCTCCGCCATGCGCGGCTTCGGCGTCACCATCGGCGATTTCGCGCTGGAGGTGCAGATGGACAAGCTGGCGCGGCTGATCGGCATGGACCCGCTCGAATTCCGCTTCATCAACGCCTATCGCGACGGCGACATGAAGGCGCACCGCCAGCCGACCGAGGGCGCGGCGCTGATCGAGTGCATGCAGGAAGCCTCGCGCGCCGCCAACTGGCCGGTGGCGGATAAATACATGGCGATGTCGTCCTACGTGAAGGGAGCTTGAGATGGCGATCAGGCGCGGACGCGGCGTTGCCGCCATCAACTATCCCACAGGCATGAACCTCGGCGGCGACCCGACGCAGGCGCTGGTGCATTCGACGCCGACAGGCAATTTCATGGTGACGCTGTCATCGGTCGATCTCGGCCAGGGCATGAAGCAGATCATGGCGCAGATCTGCGCCGAGACGATCGGCGTGCCGACCGACCGTGTCGTCGTCGACACCGCCGACACCGACACCGGCCCGCACTGCATGGGCACCTTCGCCTCGCGCGGCACGCACCGCGCCGGCAACGCCGTCATCCAGGCGGCAAGGGAAGCCCGCCAGGTGATGCTGGAAGTGGCGGCCGAGGAGTTGGAGGTGAATGCATCCGACCTCGAGACCGACGGCCAGGGCAACATACTGGTCAAGGGCGCGCCGCAAAAGTCGATCTCGATCTTCGATGTCGCGCTGTCGGCGCATTTCAAGCGCGGCCGCTCGATCTCGGGCCGCGGCATGTTCCTGATCCCGCGCTCTTATCCCGAGAAAGAAACCGGCGCGATGAAGCCGTCGACCTGCTACGCGCATGCCTGCACCGTGGCCGAGGTCGAGGTCGACGACGAAACCGGCGAGGTCACCGTACTGACGGTGAAGAACGTCTTCGAGATCGGCCGCGCGCTGAACCCGAAAATGGTCGAACAGCAGCTGGTCGGCGGTTCGTGGATGGGCATTAGCCATGCGCTCTACGAGACGACCGAGCCCTATTATCCCAACCGCGACCATGGCGGCACCGACTTCAACCAGTATCTGATGCCGGGTCCCGGCGACCTCGCCGAGACCGAGATCATCGTGCTGGAGCGGCCATCGGCGGACGGACCATACGGCGCCAAAGGGCCGGGCGAAATGTGCGCCAACCCACAGATCCCGGCGGTCGCCAATGCCGTCTTCGACGCCGTCGGCGTGCGCATCGACACGCTGCCGATCACGCCGGAGCGCATCCTGCGCGCGCTGAAGGCGCAAGCGGCGAACTGAGGGCCGAAATGACCGGGACAAGCGCCGAGACATCAGCGACCTCGCCGGAGGCGGTGGCGCAGCATCTGGCCGCCTCGCGCTATCTGGCCGATGAAAGCCTTTCGACCGCCATCTTCCTGGCAATCCGGCTGGGCAAGCCGCTGCTGCTTGAAGGCGCACCGGGCGTCGGCAAGACCGAGGCGGCCAAAGCGATCGCCGAGCTGCTGGGCCGCGATCTGGTGCGGCTGCAATGTTATGAAGGCATCGACGCCGCGCACGCGCTCTACGAATGGAACTACCAGCGCCAATTGCTTGCCATCCGCCATGCCGGCGAGCATGAGATCGACATCTATGAAGACCGTTTCCTGATCGCCCGGCCGCTGCTGCAGGTGCTGAAGGCGCCGGAACAACGCGTGCTGCTGGTCGACGAGATCGATCGTTCCGACCACGAATTTGAAGCGCTGCTTTTGGAATTCCTGTCCGATTTCCAGATCAGCATTCCCGAGCGCGGCACCATCCGCGCCACGGCGCAGCCGATCGTCATCCTGACCTCGAACCGCACCCGCGAGCTCGCCGAAGCGCTGCGCCGCCGATGCGTCTATCATTGGATCGGCTATCCCGGCGCCGAGCGCGAGGCCGCCATCATCATGCTGCGCGCCGGCAATGTGGCTGAAGCAACGGCGCGCGCCGTGGCGACAGCCGTGCAGACCATTCGCGCCCGGCCGCTGGCCAAGCCGCCCGGCATCGCCGAGGCCGTCGAATGGGCCAACGCGGCGACCATCTTGGAGAAAGGCGGCAGCCCGTGGCCTGAAGCCTTTCGCCGCGCCATCGGCGTGCTGATCAAGGACGAGGAAGACCTTTCCCACATCGCACCGGAGCTTGGCCGGATCGTCGAGGAGGCGCTGGCGTGACGCGGGAGGTCATTTTGCAATGCTGGCGGGAGAGCGCCCCCCTCTGCCCTGCCGGGCATCTCCCCCTCAAGGGGGGAGATCGGATGTCATCCCCGCTTTCGCTAATCGCTCACGTCGCCGAACAGAGCGAAGCGTCGAACCTGCCAATCTCCCCCCTTGAGGGGGAGATGTCCGGCAGGACAGAGGGGGGCGCCACGCAATGATGCGGGAAACAAGCTTGCCTCGCGCCGCTGCGCCCTTCCTCAGCTTCGGCCGCTTGCTGCGCCGCTATGGTTTCGCCATCGCCCCCGAGCAGGTCTCCGGCTTCATGCAGGCGGTGACCCTGCTCGGCCCGCGCTCGATGGCCGACATCCGCGAGGCGGCCCTTGCCACGCTGGCGCCGCCGCCCGACCGCCGCGACGAATTCGAGGCGCATTTCCAGAGCCATTTTTATGGCAATACGTCCGCCGTGGTCGAAGGCGACGCCGACGAGGAAACTCGCATCAAGGATGATGGTGGCGCCGACGACGAACGGCTCGAGGCCGAACAAAGCCAAGAGGGCGGCGACCTCTCTTCGGCCCTGGAGCAGTTGAGTGTCCGCGACTTCCAGCGCGACGATGACAGGCTGACCGCCTTTCGTCGCAAACTCTCGACCGCTTTACCAGCCCGGCGCTCCTTCCGTACGATACGCACCCACTCGCGCGGTAAGCTCGATCTGCGCCGATCGCTCAGGGAAATCGTCAGCGCCGATGGCGACGTGCCCTCGCCGCTGCTGCGCCGCCGCCAGACCGTACCGCGCAAGCTGCTGCTGCTGATCGACGTTTCCGGCTCGATGAAGCTGCACACAGCGGACTATCTCAAGCTGGCACATGCGGCCGTGCAAGGTGCCGACCGCGCCGAGATATTCACCTTCGGCACGCGGCTGACGCGCATCACCACGGCATTGCGCATCCGCGACCGCGACCAGGCGATGGCGCGCGCCGCTGCCCAGGTCGACGACTGGGACGGCGGCACCCGCATGGGACCGACGCTGCTCGCCTTCCTCTCGGTGCCGCGCTTTTCGTCGTTTGCACGCGGTGCCACGGTCGTGATCCTGTCCGACGCGCTGGAGCGCGGCGATCATGGCGAGTTGGAGACAGCCATGCGACGGCTGAGCGCCCGCGCTTTCCGGCTGTCGCTGGCCACACCGCTAGCCGGCGACCCGCGCTTCCGGCCGGCAACGGCTGCACTTCGTGCCATCCTGCCTGACCTGGACGACCTCGTCGATGGCTCGTCGGTGAAAAGCCTCACCGATTTCATCCTGTCGCTCGCCCGCCCTGCTTCAGCGGCGGCGACAATCTGGAAGAGGGTTTCGTGATGCAGAAAGCCATCGACGCGCATTTCCACATCTGGCGCCAAAAGGACCAGCCCTGGCTGGTCGGGCCGATGGTGCCGCGCATCTTCGGTCCCTACGAGCCGATCCGGCGCGACTACCCGATCGAGGAATTTCTCGAGGACCAGAGGGATTCAGGCGTCGAAAAGGCCGTCTATGTCCAGACCAACTGGGCCAAGGAGGATTTCGAGAAGGAAGTCGCCTTCCTGCAGAAGACATCCGACGAAACCGGCTGGCCGCATGCCATTGTCGGCTACACCGACATGACAGTCGAGGATATCAGACCGCAGATCGATCGCTTGATGAAATACAAGCTGCTGCGCGGCGTGCGCATGCAACTGCATTGGCACGAGACCCCGGCCTTCCGCTTCGCCGCCTCCGCCGACCAGGTGATCGACCCCAAGGTGCGCGCCAATGTGGCGCGGCTCAAGGACTATGGCCTCTCCTTCGACCTGCAGCTCTTCCCCGCTCAGATGAAGGACGGCCTGACGCTGGTCGGCGAAAACCCGGAGACGAATTTCATCCTCACCCATGCCGGTATGCTGACCGGCATGGAGCCGGAAACCACCGAAGCCTGGAAGGCAGGCCTGCGCACGCTTGCAGCCGCCCCCAACTTCTACGCCAAGCTCTCCGGCCTCGGCACCTTCGTCCACCGCAACGACCCGGCTCTGATCGCCTATATCGTCGACAATGCGATCGACATATTGGGCGCCGACCATCTGATGTTCGGCTCGAACTTTCCGATCGAGAAGCTTTGGACCAGCCACGCCGAGCTGATCAAGACGCACCGCGATGCGGTGGCCAGGCATGGTGCGGCGGCGGAGGCGGATATTTTCTGGCACACGGCGGAGAAGGTTTACCGGCCGGTGTGACGCTTCACTTAACCTCGAACTGCGGATCGACCGGGATCTGCATCGCCGTCACCAGATGGTTGGTCTGGCCGGCGAGGCCGATGATCGACACCAGCTCGCCATGCTGCGCATCGGTCATGCCTTTGGCGCGGGCCGCCGCCGTGTGCGAGTGGACGCAGTAGGAGCAGCCATTGGCGGTCGAGACAGCAATGTAGATCATCTCCTTGGTCAGCGGATCGATGGCGCTGTCGGCGACCATCACCACCTTCAACTGTTCCCAGATCCGCTTCAGCGCCGGAGGATCATTGGCCAGCCCGCGCCAGAAATTGTTGACGAAATCAGATTTGCGCGTCGCGCGGATGTCGTCGAACACGGCTTTCACGGCGGGGATCTTTTCGACCTCGGCATCGGTCAGGAGTCTTGCTGTGGCCATGGTGTGGTCCTTTCGCTTCGATCGATGAACTGGTTCGTTGAATCAAGTTTCGAGCAAAGGCGGCTAACCGGCTTCTTTGACTCAGTTTTTGGCCCGCAATAGCGTTGGAAATTAGCCGAGGCATCTAAACTTCGTCATCCACGGGCGAAGCAGGCGCGAAGCGCCGTCGCGGAGACCCGAGGATCCATTCCGTTACGTCAGCCGCGGAGTGCAACGGAGCAGAATTCTGCCCGGTCGCGGCGCTTCCGAGTCGCGGCATGGATCCTCGGGTCTGCGCCGCGTCGCTGCGCTCCTTGCTCCGCCCGTGGATGACGAAGAGGTAGAGGCCTTCGCCCAATTACCAACGTATGCGGACCACCGACCACCAGCCAAAAACCTAATGCACGGCCGCGTACATGATCTTCTCCTCCGTGGCCTCGGCCGGCGAAAACTCCTCGACGATGCGGCCCTGGCGGCAGACCAGGATGCGGTCGGACAGGTTCATGATCTCCGGCAGGTAGGACGAGATGACGACGACGGCCAGGCCCTCGTCGGCCAGCCGGTTGATGATCTGATGGATCTCGGCGATCGCGCCGACATCGACGCCGCGCGTCGGCTCGTCGAAGATGACGATGCGCGGCTGCTGCACCAGCCCCTTGCCGATCACCACCTTCTGCTGGTTGCCGCCGGACAGTTCGACGACGCGCGCATTGTCGTTGATCGCCTTGATGTTCAACGTCTTCGTCCATTCGGCTGACAGCGCGCGCATTTCCTGCGCGTTGATCACCCAGGCCTTTTCGCGCCCCGCCGCCAGCAGCCCGCCGAACAGGTTCTCGGCAATGCCCATCGTCTCGAAGATGCCTTCGCTCTTGCGGTCCTCGGTGACATAGACGATGCCGTCGGCCACCGCCTCGCTCGGCACGAGATAGCGCACCGGCCTGTCATCGAGCTCGATGGCGCCGCCGCGCAGAAAGTCCCGCTTGTAGATGCCGGAGACGATCTTGAAGGTTTCGGTGCGGCCGGAGCCAATCAGCCCGAACACACCGGTGATCTGGCCCTCGAAGATCGAGAAGGAATTGTTGCGCACGACATTGCTCATCGAGATGTCCTGCACCGACAGCACCTTCTTGCCCGCCTTGCGCAGCTTCGCTTCGTCGCGCTGCCGGTAGATCTGTCCCGACAGCGTGCGCCCGACCATGGCGGAAACGATCCTGTCGCGGTCGAAAGCGGAGGTGTCGCCGGTGATGACCAGCTCGCCGTCGCGCAGGATGGTGATGCGGTCGGCGATATCGAGCGCCTCTTCCAGCGCGTGGCTGATGAAGACGATCGACACGCCGCTCGCCTTCAGCCGCCGGATCAGCGCGAAGAAGTGCCGCTTTTCTTCCGGCGTCAGCGTCGCCGTCGGCTCGTCGAAGATGATGATCTCGGCATTGTGGTGCACCGCGCGCGCGATCTCGACCATCTGCCGCTTGGCAGCACCCAGCGTCGCCACCATCGCGTTCGGGTCGACGGGAAAGTTCAGCGATTGCAGGAATTGCTGCGCCGAAATATACGTGCCGCGCAGCCGGTTGAGGAACTTTTCGGTGCCGAGATAGAGGTTCTGCGCCACAGTCATCGACGGCACCAGGCTCGTCTCCTGGAACACCATGGCGATGCCGGCTTCAAGCGCTGCATGCGGCGAGGCGTAGGCGATCTCTTGCCCCTTGTGGAACATCTTGCCCGAGGTGGCGTCGACCACACCGGCGATGATCTTGGTCAGCGTCGATTTTCCCGCGCCGTTCTCACCGAGCAGCGCGTGGATTTCGCCTTTGCGCAGGTCGAAGCTGACATTCTTCACCGCGGGCACGCCGCGGTAGTTCTTGGTGACATTCTCCAGACGGACAATCGGTTCCATCAGAAACCTCCCGTGGCGACGGAAAGGATGCAGTCGCCGCCCCTGGAGGCGATGAACAGAAGACCGTCCTTTGCCGTAACGCTGCAGATGCCATGGCGCGTGCCGTTGGCGCGGCTGTGCAGGCTGAATTGCGGCTGCATCTTCTGGTCAAGCCTGACCACCAGCCCGTAGGAGCGGCTCGGCGACCACGGCTTGTGGATGCCCATGGTGCGGATGCCGCCGCATTGCAGCGGCTCGAGGAAGCTGCGGCTGGAGGCCAGCGCTGGCGCGATCCAGTAGGCAGGCGGCACCTGGCTCAGCATGTCCTGACGGTAATGCGTTTCCTGCAGCACGAATTCGATCAGCCGGTTGCGCGGCGCAAACAGGGTCAGCCACGCCCCACCATCGGCGGACGGCGACAGCCGCGCGGGATAGCCGGGCAGATGCGTCAGAACCGTCGAGCGGCTGCCCGTCGCGCCATCGAAACGCACCAACTGATGACGCCAGCTTTCGCTGACTAGCACATCGCTGCCGACTGGATGCAGGCCATAGGGAAAGGCAATCTCGCCGGCGACTTTGCGGAAATCACCGTCCGCGGCGTCTCGCTTCCACAGCGAACCGGAGGCACCCTTCTTCATCAGATCGGCGGCCCATTGCGACGGCGCGTGCTCGGCCGAGCCATTGGCCAGCCACAACGTGCCGTCATCCGCATAGGCAAGTGCGGTGATGCAGCTGAGGTCAGCCGGCAGCGAAACGTCGCTGCCGCCAATCAGCAGCTTTCCGCTTTCCAGCCCGACCGTCAGTTCACCGGATGGCGACAGCGCCAGCGCGGTGACGGCAGACGGAAAAGTCTCGACCACGACAGGTTCCGCTCCAGCCGCAATCGAATGGATGGCGTTGCCGCTGGAGGCCAGCAGCCTGTCACCGGCGACGAGCAGATTGTCCGGTTCCGTCATCTCGGCGAAAGCCGGCGCATCATCCAGCCGCGTATTGGGGCGAAAAGCGCCGTCGAGCGGCGGGATGGTGACCGCCTTGCCGCGAAACAGGCCAAGCACCGGATCGAGGATCATGGCTTCGCCCCCCAATAGGACGCGGGACTGGTCCAGTTCGGGTCGGCGCCTGCGATCTTGTAGCGGCCGATGCGGTTGTTGAGGATGCCGCCGACGAACAGATATCCCTTGTGCTCGCGCATCGAGGTGACCATCGGGTGCGCGCCACCGGTGAGGTCGCCCATCGCCTCGACAATGCCGCCCTTCTCGTTGAACTTGACCACGCCGCCGGTGTTGATGTTGGGGAACAGCCATTCATCCTGCGGCAGCCGGCGCGTCATGCGCTTGCGCATGTCGGGATGGCGCAGCGACAGGTCGAAACTCGGCGTGCGCATGCCGAGCCACGCCATCCAGTAATTGCCATCGGAGGCGCGGTTGATGTTGTCGGGATAGCCCGGCATGTCGCGGATGACGCATTCGGCGGTGCCGGCCTTCGGCCCCTCCAGCCAGTAGCGATGCACGCGGCAGGCCCAGCTTTCGGCGAAGAACAGCGACTTGCCGTCATGCGCCATGCACACACCGTTGGTGTAGCGGTAACCGTCGAGCAGCGTCTTCGTCGAACCATCCTTCGGATCGTAGACCAGCAGCCGGCCGGTGGCGCGGTTCTCGATCGAATCCAGCGCCCAGTCATGTGCGTCGTAACGCTTGGTCGAGTCGGTGAAATAGATGCGCCCGTCGGGTGCGATGTCGCAGTCATTGGGGTCACGCAAACGCGCATCGTCGACGATCGAGGTCCACGAACGCGATGTCTCCGCCGACAGGCGTTTGACCTCCCGATCCGGCGAGACCGAATAGAGCCCCATGGCGCCGACGCAGCTGATCAGATTGCCCGATTTGTCGAAGGCGAGACCGAGCGGGAAGCCGCCTATATGGGCAAACACTTCCGATTTGACATAGTCTGGCGCGAAGAAACGGACGATCTCGCCATGACGCGTGCCGCAATAGAGATTGTCGTCGCGGTCGAGGATGACGTCTTCTGGCCCCTCCAGCTCGCCAAGCCCGATATGGTCGGCGGCGGACAACCGGTTGTCGAGCTCGTAGGGTGTGCCCGAACCAGGTGCGGCCGACTGTGTCTCGCCCATCTTGAGATAGACCGGCGCGACATAAACCTCGTTCAGCACCTTGTGGCGGTTCTTCAGCCAGCGGATGTCGATGGTCACCGCGACCGCCAGCATGATGCCCAGCACCATCTGGTTGGTGCCGGTGCCATAGCCCAGCCGGATCAGCCCGTTGGTCATGGTCAGCACAATGATGGCGCCCATCAGCCCCTTGATCACCGAGCCGCGGCCGCCGCCAAGGCTGACGCCGCCGACCACCGCCGCCGTCAGCGCCATGATCTCGAGGTTGAGGCCCGTGCCCGGCCCTGCCCCGCTCAGCCGGCAAGCGATGAGGAAGCCGCCGATCGAGGCGCAGAAGCCGGAGAAGACATAGGTCATGAACACCGTGCGGCGCACGCGGATGCCGGCATTGTGGGCCGAGCGCCTGGAGCCGCCGACCGCCAGCACGTGCCAGCCCGGCCGTGAACGGGTCAGCGCGATATGGGTGACGATGGCCAGGATGATCGCCAGCCACACCGAGACCGACAGCCCCCAGAAGGTGCCGTCGCCGATGAAATCCAGCACGTCCGAGGTGGCGCCGGAAAGTTGCACATCGGCGGCATAAGTGGTGACCAGGATGTCGAACAGCGCGCGGCCGAAGATGAAGGTGACCAGCGTGGTGAGAAAGGCGCGCAGCCTCAAATAGCCGACCAGATAGCCGTTGATCGCACCGAACAGCAATCCTGTGGCGATCGATGCGGCAAGCGCCAGCCACACGGACTGATCGAGGATGAAGAAGACATAGACCGCGGAAAAACAGGAGAGCGCGAAGATCGAACCGACCGACAGGTCGATGCCGCCGCCCAGCATGACCACCGTCATGCCGGTGACGATCAGCGAGAACTCGCCGAGCTGACGGGTCGAATCCTGCAGCGCCGTCAGCTTGAAGAAGCCCGGGATGAGCGAGCCGAAGGTTGCCAGCGTCGCCACCAGCGCCAGGAACGGAATGGCGTTGTCGGTCCAGCGCTTGGTCAGGATCTCGCCGACGACATGGTCGGGCACGAGATTGTAGCGCCAGGACTGGAGGCGTTCGCGAAAGGACATCAGGTCACTGCTGCAAGAGAAAAGACAAAGAGGTGGCCAGGCAATCCGACCACCTCATCGATATCGATTGAAGAGGCTTGGCTTACTTCGCCGCCGCTTCGGCCTGCAGGGCCTTCAAGTCCCAGCAGCTATCGGGCTTCAGGTCAGCCTTGGTCGTCGCCTTCTCCAGCGTGTAGATGTAGGTGTGCGAGGTGCCGGCCGGCTGGCCGCTCTGCAGCAGGAACTTGATGATGGCGTTCATGTCGCCCGACTGGCGGGCAAGATCGGTCATCACCACAGCGCCATAGGTGCCGTCCTGCAGCTTGTCGCAATCGGCCGCCTTCTCGCCACCGCCCGTGGTGACCAGGAACACCTTGCCGTCGAGCTTGGCGTCGCGGATCGCGGCAGCCGCGCCGGTGGCATCGCCGTCCCAGAAATCGATGATGGCGCAGATGTCGGGATTCTGCTGCAGCATCGTCGTCGTCACGTTGCGCGAGGTGGTCGCGTCCCAGTTGGAATCCGGCTTGGCCACCACCTTGAAGTCGGGGTTCTTGTCCAGCACCTTCATGATGCCGGCATATTGGTAGAGGCTCGACGAATTGGCCTGGTCGCCTTGCACCAAACCGAGCTTCTTGGAGGAGTTCGGGCCGCAGCCCTTGATCGCCGCTTCGGCCTCGAGCTGGCCGAGCCGGTCCCAGTCGCTGCCGACAAAGGCGTCGGCCGGGAAATTGGCCGGATTGTCGACCAAAATCACATAGGTGCCGGCGGCTTGCGCCTTCTTCATCAGCTTGGCATAGGAATTGAGGTCCGGCGAATGGATGATCAGCACATCCGGCCTGGTGTCCGACGAGATCGCGTCGGTGATCGCTTGCGCGCCGGCGTCGACGACCCAGTTCGGATCGCGTGTCTCGAAGGTGCCGCCCCAGGCTTCGACTTCCTTCTTCAGGAAATGCGTCCAGCCCTGTGCCAGGTCGAAACCCATCGCCATCGGCACCAGCATGACGCGCTTGCCCTTGAGCGCCTGTGCGTAAGCCGCCGGGCCAGGATCGTCGGCGGCAAAGGTTGGCGCCACGAAGGCGGTAACGGCAAGCGCCGTGGCCGCTGCCATGAGTGTTCTGATCAGTTTCATGTCACATCCTCTGGTTTGGTTTTGTTATCAGCGGCCGGCCCCAACCGTCCGCCGCAGTTCAGGTACTCTCTTGTTTGAGCATGATCTTTTCCGAAAACCGGTTTCCACTTTTCGGGATCATGCTCTAGATGTCGCCCTGCTGGGCGGTCTGTTCGTCACGTGGGTTGATGATGCCGTCGACGATGATGGCGCCGAGCAGGATCGCCGCCTTGATCAGGTTCTGGTAGAGCAGCGGGATGTCGATAATGGTCATGGCGTTGAGCAGGATGCCGATCAGCGCCGCCCCCACCAATACGTTGCGCACCCCACCCCGCCCGCCCGAAAGGCCGATGCCGCCGATCACGGCGACCAGCACGATGTCGTAGAGTAGCGTCGAATTGACGACGCGGGTGTTGATCGAATGCAGGCTGGCCGCCGTCAGCAGGCCGGCGATCAGTGCGACGAAGGCGGAAAGCACATAGCGCAGCACCAGCATCGGCCGCACCGGAATGCCGATGTTTCGGGCGGCAACCGGATTGTCGCCGGCAAAATAGATGTAGCGGCCCCATTTGGTGTAACGCAGGAACAGGAAGAACAGGAAGGCCAGCCCCGCGAAGACGAACACCTCGATGGGAATGTCGAGGAAGCGCAGGCCACCGAGCAGCTCGACCCAGTGGCCCTGAGGCACCGGCACGGCATCCTGCGTGATCAGTTGCGAGCGCACATAGCCGAAGACGAAGGAGCCTGTCGCCAGCGTCACGAAGATCGCGGGCACATCGGCATAGGCGACGAGAAAGCCATTGAGCAGGCCGATGGCCAGCACACCGGCCAGCACATAGGCGAAAGCCAGCCCCTCCGGCGTTCCCGAATTCAGAAGTTGCAGATACCAGGCGACAGACATCGCCATGATCGCCACGGCGGAGAGGTCGATGCCGCGTCCGATGATGACGACGGCCATGCCGAGCGCAAGGATGCCCAGCACCGACACCGAGCGGACGATGGCGACGAGATTGTTGGGGTCGATGAAACCTGGCAGGCCTATGGCCGCTGCAACGAACAGCACCACCGCTATGGCAAAGACAATGCCTTCCTGATTCAGGCTCCTGAAATTCGGCCAGCCGATCGTGTTCATGTCTGCGTTTGCCCCGATGGCAGCGCTGCCATCCCTGGGAAAGAACGCTAATCGGCCCAACGCCGGTTCGTCAAATGAATCCGCGCTCGGAACCCCGGCCGGCAGCGATATTTGCCAAATGGACGCGTCGATTGCCGAAGCTGGCGCAATGCTCGGAAAACTCTGCACTTTTGGCAATTGCTTGCGCCATTGCCGCCACTCGCGAAAAGGCTGCACCAAGGCGAAAGGACAAGACGGAATTTATCTCCGCATCAGGCGGAAAAATCGATCTCAATTTCCCGGCGAGTGGCCGGAAACCTCCGCGCCCGCACCTGGCGGCAGCACGAGAAAACGCAACGCCGCCACCAGCCCGATGGCGCCGATCGCCAGGAAGGCTACTCGAAAATCCACAAGATCGAGGGCCGGCCGGTCCCTGGCGATCTGCGACAAATTGAGGATCGCCGCCGCCACCGCGACGCCGAACAACATCGCCACCTGCTGCAGCATCGAGGACAGCGTCGCCGCCGAGCTTCGTTGCGCCGCATCGATGTCGGCGAAGGCCAGTGTGTTGAGCGCGGTGAACTGCATCGAGCGCGACAGGCCGGCGATCAGCATCAACGCCACCACCAGCACCTGTGGCGTCTGCGGCGAGATCGCAGCACATGCCATGATCGCCGCCGAAGCGATCAGGCCGTTGACGACCAGCACCGACCGGAAGCCGAAACGGCGCAGCGTTGGTGTCGTCACCGTCTTCATGCCGAGATTGCCGAGGAAATAGGCCAGGATCATCAAGCCGGCATCGACGGACGAGAGGCCAAAGCCGACCTGGAACAGCAGCGGCAACAGGAATGGCGTGGCGTTGATCGCCACCCGGAAAATGGTGCCGGCGGCAAGCGTCGAGATGGCGAAGGTCAGCACCTTGAACGAGGAGAGATCGAGCAGCGGATGCGGCGCGCGCCTGAGATGCCGCACCGCCAGCCAGCCGATGACGATGCCGGCTACGACCAGCAGCACCGTCGGAAGAACGCCGTCCTCCGGGTGCGCGATGCGTTCAA
This sequence comes from Mesorhizobium sp. LMG17149, assembly GCF_024518695.1. Lineage (NCBI taxonomy): Bacteria > Pseudomonadati > Pseudomonadota > Alphaproteobacteria > Hyphomicrobiales > Phyllobacteriaceae > Mesorhizobium > Mesorhizobium sp. LMG17149. The sequence continues at coordinate 276,553 of NZ_JANIFL010000006.1, read as the reverse complement.
GGCCATAGAGAAGCAAGGCAAGCCCCGCCGATGTCAGGAAAAAACCCGGCCAGTCGAGCGGCTTGGGGTCGGCTTCGCGATCGCCCGGAATGAAGCGGGCGACCAGCACCAACCCGACCACGCCAAGCGGGATGTTGATGAAGAAATTCCAGTGCCAGGACAGATAGGTGGTGATGAAGCCGCCGAGCACCGGCCCGATCACCGGCGCAAACAGCGCCGGCCAGGTGATCAGTGCCGTGGCGTTCAGCAGCTCCGACTTCGACGCATTACGCAGTACCAGGATGCGCCCGACCGGCGTCATCAGCGCGCTGCCGAGCCCTTGCACGACACGTGCGGCGACGAACTGGGTCAGGTTTTGCGAGACGCCGCAGGCAAGCGAGGCCAGGGTGAACAGGACGATCGCCAGCAGGAAGATGTTGCGTGCGCCGAACCGGTCGGCGAGCCAGCCCGACAGCGGCACGAATACGGCCATGGTCAGCATGTAGACGGTGATGCCGATGCTGATCGCCACAGCCGACACGCCGAAGGAAGCCCCCATCTGCGGCAGCGAGGTCGAGATGATCGTCGAATCCAGAAACTGCATGAAGAAGGCGATGGCGACGATCAGCGCCACGCGCCGCGCATTGGTGGCCGTTTCGGATAAGGTTGCGGTCTCGGGAATGGCAGTCATGACGGAACCGGTTTGAACAGCATCTCACCGGCCGCGTCCAGAGACGTCGCAACAAACTTTCGTGTGCCGCCATGGCCTGCTATGGGATGAACGGGGTGGCCGAGGAAAGTGTCCGCGTAACATGAAGCCCATCTATATCGACTACCTCAATGCCCTCGACATCGACGCCCTTGCCATGACCGATGGCGAAATCATTGCCGCCGTCGAGGCTGGCCTGGTGGCGCAAGGCAATGGCCAGACGGTGATCGAACCGCGCGTCCATCTCGAGCCGGACCCGTCCTTCCACGGCCATTTCAATGTGCTGCGCGGCTACGTCGCGCCGCTCGACACCGCCGGCGTCAAGATCGTCGGCGACTATGTCGACAACTACCTGCACGGCCTGCCTTCCGAATTCGGCATCCTCAACCTGTTCGACCCGCGCACCGGCGCGCCGCGCGCCATCCTCGACGCCACCGTCATCACCGACATGCGCACCGGCGCCGTCACCGCCATCGGCGCCAGGCATCTGGCACGCAAGAATTCGAAGGTGCTGGCCCATATCGGCGCGCGCGGCACCGCCTACTGGAATGTGCGCCTGCTCGACCATCTCTTCGATTTCGAAGAGATCCGCGTCCATTCGCGCCGCCCGGAAAGCCGCGACGGTTTTGCCGCCAAACTCTCCGCCGATCTCGGCAAGACAGTGACGGCGGTGGCCGACTGGAAAAGCTGCATCGAGGGCGCCGACATCGTCGTCGAAGCCTCGCGCCTGCCGGAGCCGCAACCGCTGCTGAAGACCGAATGGATCAAGCCGGGCGCACTGGTCGTGCCCTATGGCACGATGAGCGCGGTCGAACTGTCGCTGACCGACATCATGCAGAAAATGGTCGTCGACGATTGGGGCCAGTGCAAGGGCGGCAAGTTCGGCTCGCTGCGCGCCCATGTCGAGACCGGGCGGCTGAGCGAGAAGACGCTGCATGCCGAACTCGGCCAGATTGCCGCCGGCCTGAAAGCCGGGCGCGAAAGCGACGACGAAACGATCCTGTTCTGGCATCGCGGCCTGTCGCTGTCCGATATTGCGCTGGGCAAGGCGATGCTGGCCAAGGCGCAAGTGCAAGGCATCGGCCAGAGGCTGCGCTTCGCATGACCGCGCTCGTCCTCACCGGAACCGGCGTCAGCGTTGGCGATGTCGCTGCGGTCGCCCGCGATGGGCGCAAGGTGGAGATCGGACCCGAAATCATCGGCAGGCTGGAGAAGGCACGAAAAGTGCTCGACCAGGCCGCCGCGTCCGGCCAGCAGATCTATGGCCTGAACACCGGACTCGGCGCCAATCTCGGCACTGCGGTCGAAGGCGACGCCGGCGCCTTCCAGCGCCAGTTGCTTGAAGGGCGCAGCGGCGCCGTCGGCGAGGTGCTGCCGGTCGAGGCCGTTCGCGCAACCATGGTCGCGCGTGCAGCAATGCTGTCAGCCGCAGGCTCCGGCCTTTCGCCTTCCGTCTTCGTCGCTTTGGTCGACGCGCTCAACGCCGGCGTCCATCCCGTCATGCCGTCGCTCGGCTCGATCGGCGCCGGCGACCTGGTGCTGATGACGGCACTCGCCCGCATGCTCACCGGCGAAGGCGAAGCCGACTATCAGGGCCGTCGAATGCCGGCAGCCAAGGCGCTGATGATGGCGCGCCTCGCCCCCATCAGCCTGGCGCCGAAGGACGGGCTGTCGCTGATCAATGCCTCGGCGGTGTCCGCCGGCAGCGGCGCGCTTGCGGTGACGGATGCGCTGTCGGCTCTTGCCCAGCAACAGCAGGCCGGGGCGCTGACCATTGAAGGCATCGGTGCCAACCGCACCATCCTCGATCCGCGCCTGCATAGGGCGCGTCCGGCGGCAGGCCAGCAGGAAGCAGCCAAGGTGCTGCACGATCTGCTCGTCCGCGACGAGGCGCCGGCGCCGACCACCTTGCAGGACCCGCTGTCGATCCGCTGCATGCCGTCGATCCACGGCGCGCTGATCGAGGCGATCGGTCAGGCGAGACAGGCTGTCGAGATCGAGCTCAACGCCGCCGCCGACAATCCGCTGGTGCTGGGCGATGATGAGCTGGTGCTGTCGACCGGCAATTTCCACACCGCCGCACTGGCGCTCGCCTTTGAGACGCTCGGCCTGGCGATCGCCCAATGTGCCGCGGCCAGTGCCGCGCGCTTCATCCAGCTCACCGGTTCGGGCCGCAATGGCCTGCCGAAATATCTGTCGCCGGTCGGCGGCGCCTCGGCCGGCTTCGTGCCACTGCAGAAGACGGTGACCTCGATCCTGGCCGCCATTCGCCACAAGGCCAATCCGGTGATGCTCGACTTTCTTCCGGTTTCGGAAGGCGTCGAGGATCACGCCACGCAGACACCTCTGGCGGTTGCGAAATGCGCCGGGATGATCGCGCTGTGGCGGCGGCTGATCGCCTTCGAACTGATGGCCGCCGCACAGGCCATAGACCTGCGCGACGGCTTCACATTGGCGCCGCGCACATCAGCACTTCACGCGGCGATACGCGCTCTCGTCCCCATGCTGAAAGAGGACCGGCCGCTCGGTATCGACGCCGAGACGCTTTACGCTGCGCTCGCCGGCGGCAGTTGGCCGGCCTGACGCGGCTTCGCTCAGAAAACGACGGTCTTGTGGCCGTTGAGCATGACGCGGGCTTCGAGATGCAGCTTGACCGCGCGCGCCAGAACCCGGCTTTCGATGTCGCGCCCGACAGCGACGAAATCCTCGGCGCTCATCGCATGGGTGACGCGTTCGGTCTCCTGATCGATGATCGGACCCTCGTCGAGGTCGGAGGTGACGTAATGCGCCGTCGCACCGATCAGCTTGACGCCGCGGTCGAAGGCCTGGTGATACGGCTTGGCGCCCTTGAAGCTCGGCAGGAACGAATGGTGGATGTTGATCGCCCGTCCGAACAGCCGGTCCGACAGGCCTTTTGAAAAGACCTGCATGTAGCGCGCCAGGATGACCAGTTCGGCCCCCGTCCGCTGCACCAGGTCCAGCAGCTTCTGTTCCTGTTCGGCCTTGTTCTCCTTGGTGGTCGGCCAATGGTGATAGGGAATGCCCTCCAGCTCGGCGAAGCGGCGGGCATCCTCGTGGTTGGAGACGACGGCGGCAACCTCCGCGTTCAGCCAGCCGACCCTGATCTGGTACAGCAGATGGAGAAGCGCGTGGTCGAACTTGGAGACCATGACGATGATCTTCGGGCGGCGCGCCTGATCGACGAGCGCGGTCTTCATGCCGAAGCGGTCGACGCTTGATTTCAAGGCCCGCTCCAGGCTGTCCCTGGTCGAGCCAGGCGGGCTGATGAAGGCGATCCGCATGAAAAAGCGATTGGTCTGCCGGTCCCAGAACTGGCTGCTTTCGGCGATGTTGGCGCCGTTCGCGGCAAGCTCCGCCGTGACGGCGGCGACGATTCCCGGCCGATCCTCGCAGGAAAGCGTGAGAATATGAACCGGCGCGGCCTCGTCCGTCGCATCATTGCCTTGAGATTTCACGCCCTGTCGACCATTTTCATGAACAGGCTGAGCTCAGCCGGATCCATATGCACCACATGCTTGTCTTCGGGATAGGCGAGACTGTTGACATCGGTAACATACTCCGAGAACGCGGCGATGCGCTCGGCCTGCAAACGATCATATTCGGCGGCGAAATTGCGATAGACCTTGGAATGGCGAGGCATGTGGCCCCGGTTCTGGCCGAGGATGTCGTCGGCGAACAGATATTGCGCATCGCAACCGGTGCCCGCCCCCATCGACAGCATGATCAAGGATGTGCGTTCCGAGATCGCCTTGGCCACCTCGACCGGGACGACCTCGATCTCGGCGCCGATGGCGCCTGCGGCCTCCAGTTGTTTCACCGCCGCGAAGACCTCCATGGCGGTGTCGGCGGTCTTGCCTACCGCCTTGAAGCCGCCGGTCCAGGTGGCCCGTGACGGGATCAGCCCGACATGGCCGATCACCGGGATATTGTCATCGGCCATCCGCTTGATCGTGGCGTAGCCGGCGCTGCAATAGACCGCGTCGGCGCCGGCCTTGTAGAGCCGGAAAGCCCAGCGCACGAAATCGTCCGCCGTGCCGATCTCGTAGAAATTGTCGCCCGGCATGGTGAACAGGCTGGGGGCGGCGTCGCGGTATTGCGGGTTGAGCACCAGTTCGGGCGGCACCGAGACGATGTCGACCCCCGCGCGCTCCGCGGCCTCGGCCTCGTCCATCGTCAGCACACGCAGCATGGTCAGCTGTCGCTTGCCCTTCATGGCGCGCAAATCCGCCACCGTCGGTCTTTTCCGGCTCATCAAATGGGTTCCCTCAGTTGCATTCGGCGGCAGGTCAGCCGATCTGGATCATCACTTTGCCAGCCTCGACCTTCACTGGATAGGTGGCGAGATTGACGCATACCGGTGCGCCTCGGGCCACACCCGTCTTGTAGTTGAAGCGGCCATTGTGCTTGGGGCATTCGATGATGTCGTCCATCACCAGCCCATCGGCCAGATGCGCCTTCTCATGCGTGCAGTATCCGTCGGTTGCGAAGTACTCGTCATCGGGACTGCGATAGATGGCGAAGGTACGGCCGCCATGATCGAAGCGGATGACATCCTCTTCCTCGACATCGTCGACGCCGCACGCTTCAACCCAGTCGGCCATCTGCCTCTCCCCTATTCCGCCGCTGCCGGAACGGTCAGCGCATGGAACTCGTCCCGATACGGCCGCGCCGTCGGCGGCAGCTCGCGCTTGAGGAAATAGTCCTCGTACTGAAGCTGCTTCAGCAGCACCGGCCAGACCTCGCGATAGGCATGCCACATCGAAGGGTTCGGCTCGGGCAGATCGTGCTTGATCAATTCATGCAGCCTCGGCAGCGCGTGATACGGCACCATCGGGAACATGTGATGTTCGACATGGTAGTTCATGTTCCAGTAGATGAAGCGGCTGATCGGGTTCATGTAGACGGTGCGCGTGTTCAGCCGGTGGTCGGTGACATTATCGGCCAGGCCGATATGCTGCAGCAGGCCGGTCAGCACCATGTGCCAGCTGCCGTAGAGGCGCGGCAGGCCGATAAGCACCAGCGGCAGGAACGACCACAGATAGAACGCCAGCGCGATCGCCGCGACATAGATGGCGACATGCCAGCGCGCGGCTGTGACCACCTTGTGAAGCTCCATCTCGGGAATAAAGCTTTTCTCGTCGGGCGAGATGCTGCCGAACGCATTGCGCACCAGCGTCGGCAGCGAATAGCGGAAATCGAGAATGCCGGTGAAGGCGAGTGCGGCGCGCAGCAGGTCCGGCGGACGCATCACCGCGATCTCGGCGTCGCGGCCGACGATGATCGTGTCGGTGTGATGGCGGGCATGGCTCCAGCGCCAGGTCACAGGGTTGCGCATCAGCATGAAGCTGGCGATCTGGTAGACGGCATCGTTCATCCAGCGCGTGCGGAAGGCGGTGCCGTGGCCGCACTCGTGCCAGCGCGAGTCGCTGGACGAGCCGTAGAGCACGCCATAGACGAGCAGGAACGGCACCACCCACCACGTGCCCCAGAACCAGACGATCCCGGCGGCAGAGCCCAATATGGCAACGATCCAGATGATCGTGTCGCGGATCGCCGGCCCGTCCGAGCGTTGCATCAGCTCTTTCATCGCCTTGCGCGGCACATCGGTGTGGTACCACTCGGCCGAGGCCAGCCCGGTCTCGATCGCGATGCGCGTGCTTTCCCCGACCAGGCTGTAGTCGCGCTTTTTCTCCATCACATCGACCTCCGATTTCCGGCCCGCCAGCCGGAGCATTCGTTTCGCATCATGCCCTGTCCGCCAATCCCGGAAAATTGCCCGACGGCACAGGATAATCCTGTTGCGGCTGCCTGGCGATCGACGCGATCTTTGCTTCGGCCGCGGCGATCGCGCCGGCGCCGTCGAGCACCCGGAACACCGCGTCGTAAGAACGGCCTTCGCCATGCTCCAGCCAGATCATCTCGCCTCGCTCGCGCGCCGCGAGATTGCCCAAGACATGGTGTGTCGAGGGCTCTATGCCCAGCGCATACTGCCCTGCCTGGAAATTCTGCCATTGGTAGGCGCAAGGCAGCTGATCCTTGCGCGTGATCACTTCCAGGCCAAGCCCTATGCCGTCATTGACCACCGCCACCGGCACCTCGCCATTGGCGTCGGCCGCCATCTCATGCTGCCAGACCTGCTCGCTGAAGCCCAGTCGCGGCGCCGGCACGGTGCGGTAGCCGACCTTCTGCGCCTCGTAGCGTTCGCCTGCATGGCCAGCCCAGACGACGTCGCGGATCGGCGCCAGATAGCGCGAACCCTCGTCAAGCAAGGGGTGGCTGACATTGACGTGGTAAAAATACATGTGCGGCGTGCGATTGAAGCCATGGTTGACGACGCGGTCCGACAGCCGGATCTCGTTGCCGCCGACATCGGCCTCGATACGCCGGATCAGATGCAAATCCTCGCCGAACACCGCCGATTGCTGAACGATGCCTTCGGCCCAAAGCACGCAGCGGTCGCCATCCCAGGCCTCGCCATAACCGGTCAGCCGCGCTGGAATGGTGCCGACGCGGCCATGCAGCGAATGGATCACGGTCTTCTTGCCCGGGTAGTTGTAGCTATCGGCAGGCACCTCTTCGCGGCCCAATATGTGGTCGAGGCCGCAGGTGACAAGCAGGCCGGAAAACGAGCGGGCCCAGGCCAGCCCGCCTTCCCCCCCATAATCGTGCAGGCCGGGATGACGAAAGCCGCTCGGCGAATGCCAACCGATCGCCTGTCCCCTATAGTCGCAATCGGCGATGTCGAGCGCCCGGTCGACCAGCGCGGTGAAGCGCAGCCCCGTGCCGGTGCGGAACTCCAGCATACGGATGCCGCGTTCCACCCCGTCGCCAAGCGTCATCAGCCGCACGCCGGCAAATTGCGACAGCATGCCCGAACGTTCCGACACCTGCCGGCGCGAAAGCGTCTTGCCGTAGAGTTCTACCATGTGACGGCCAACTTCTTCACTTCGCTCTCGTCTCTTTCAGCAGGGCCGACATATCGGCGCCGGTGATGATGCTCTCCACGGTCAGGAGATCGGTATCGGCAACGGTCTGCTCGGCGACGATCTCGCCGCGGCGCATGACGATGATGCGGTCGGCGACCTGGAACACGTGGTGGATGTTGTGGGTGATCAAAAGCACGGAATGACCGGCGTCGCGCACTTCCTTGACGAAGCGTAGCACGCCATGGGTTTCCTCGACACCGAGATTGTTGGTCGGTTCGTCGAGGATGATGACCTTGGCGGCGAACTGCATGGCGCGAGAAATCGCGATCGACTGCCGCTCGCCACCCGACAGCGTCGAGACCAGCGCATCGGCGTCGAGTTTTTTCGAGATGCCGACGCGCTTCAACAGCGCCGACGCCGCATCGCGCAATTTGGCGAAATCGAGCGGCGCGAACACGCCCAGCCATTTCAGCTTGACCGGTTCGCGCCCAAGGAAAAGATTGCGCGCAATGCTGAGATCCGGCGCCAGAGACGTATCCTGGTGGATGGTCTCGATGCCGAGGTCCATGGCATCGCGCGTCGAGCGGATCGAGACCTTCTCGCCGCGCACATAGATGTCGCCACGGTCGATCGGAAACACACCGGAAATCGCCTTGATAAGCGTCGATTTGCCGGCGCCATTGTCGCCGAGCAAGGCCACCACCTCGCCCTCCTTGAGAGCAAAGGACGCATTCTTCAGCGCCCGAACGCTGCCGAAGGATTTTTGCAGATTCTGCAGCCGGAGAACTTCCATGATCAGCCCCTTGCGGCGTTCTTCTGCAGCAAAGCGTGCAGGATGAGCATGGCGAGGATGATGAGGCCGACGAAGATGTTGTAGGCGAGGCCCGGCACGCCGATCAGCACGATGCCGTTGCGGATCGCGCGCAGCATCAGCGCGCCGACGATGGTGCCGAGGATCGTGCCGCGCCCGCCGGTCAGCGCCGTGCCGCCGACCACCACCATGGCGATCACTTCGAGCTCATAGCCGGTGCCGGCCACCGGTGAGGCGGCCGAGATGCGGAAGGCGCTGATCATGCCGGCCAGTCCCGCAAGGACCGAAGTCAGGATGAACAGCCACACCTTGACGGCGTCCGCCGGCACGCCGCGCGCCACCGCCGCGTTCCGGTTGGAACCGATGGCGCTGATCCAGTTGCCGAGCTTGGCATAGCGCAGCACGTAGATCGCCAGCAGCGAGAGACCGATGAACCACCACAGCGAGGTGTAGAACCGGAACGACCCGACATTGAAGCTACCGGCCAGCAGCGTGACGAAAAAGCCTGGCTGGTCCCAGGATTTCAGCGGAAAGCCCTGCGTGATGTAGAGCGCCGCCCCGCGCACCACGAGCAGCATGGACAGCGTGACCAGGAAGGACGAAATGCCGATCTTGGTGACGATCAGCCCGTTGATGGCGCCGATGGCGATGCACAGCAGAAGCCCGGCCAGAAGCGCGATGCCGATATCGACGCCTCCGTTCTGCACCAGAAGCATGACGACGACCGGCGCCAGCCCGAACACGGCACCAACCGACAGGTCGAATTCGCCCGCCGTCAGAAGCAGCGTCATGCCGAGCGCGATAATGCCGAGCTCGGGCAGGAACGCCATCATGTTGGAGATGTTGAGCGGCGACAGGAAATTGGCATCGGCGATGGCGAACACCGCGAGCAGGACAATGAGGATGACGAGCGAGGAGAATTGCGGCGAGCGCATAAGGCTCGATCTACGTTTCCCGACAGGCATTTCGTCTTCTGCGGCGATCATCATGACTGCTTGAACCATGCTTTGAAATGGTGCCCGCGGCCTGCGCCGCGGGCACCGGTTTTCACTTCGTGTCGTAGAGTTTCAGGATCGGTTCGACGCTCGAGGCATCGTAGAGGCTGAAAGTATGGATGTCGTAGCCGATCGGTTCGCCCGACGCGGCGAGCCCGAGCAGCGCCACCGGCATGAAGCCTTGCGCAGACGGGAACTGCCAGGCGGCCGCGTTGACGAAGCCGGATTTGACGGCCTCCGCGGTTTCCTTCGAATTGCCCCAGCCGACGACCGGGATCTTGCCGGCCGGCACACCTGCGCCGTCGAACACCCGCTTGACGCTGGCCGCGACGGAATCGCCGAGCGCGATGATCGCCGGCGGATTGTTGGCCACCATGTAGTCGGTCATCTTGGCAATGATGCCGGCCGGGTCGGTGCCGCAATCGACCACATCATATTTGATCCCCAACGGATCGAAGACGCTGGCGATGCCTTCGGTCTCCAGCTGCTGATAGCTGGCGCCAGGCACTTCCACCGGCAGGAACACCTTGTCGCCCTGCTTCACCATCTTGTGGTCGACGAGATACTTGGCCCAGATCACGCCCGCCTCCTTGAGATCGGCGCCGACATAGGCCTGCCGTCCGGTCGCAGGATCGTCTGTGTTGAAGAACACGATCGGGATCCCGGCCGCCTTGGCAGCCTTCACTTCCTCGGTCCACAGGCCCGGCTGGGCCGAGGTGGTGGCGATGCCGTCGGGCTTGGCCGCAAGCGCGGAATTGAAGGCCTCCTTCTGCGCCGCCATGTCGCCGCCGCTGAAGGAAATCTTGCAGGTCACCTTGAGCTGGTCGCAGGCTTTGGTTGCGCCGGCATTCCAGTCGAGCCAGAACGCATCCGATGGGCCGCCATGCGACAGCAGGTAGAACGTCTTCTGGCCATCCTGCGCCATTACCGGCGAGGCGAATGCGATGCCCGCGAACACAGTCGCGGCCGCTGCCAGTTTCAATCCGAATTTCAACACTGCAATTCCTCCCTTGTTGTTGCTTCCAAGCCGGATGCACCGCCGGCAAAGGGCGGCGCACAGCTGGTCAGAGACCGTTGGCGCGGAACTTGTCGTCGAGAAATTTCTTGGCCCTCGGCACGTCGTCTTCCGAAAGGTGTTCGATGATCACCGGGATGTTCGGGTTCTTCTGCGACAGGCGCTGCAGATAGAGGTCGTAGTTCAGCGAGCCGGTGCCCGGCGCGTTGAGGACCATCTCGCCAACGCCGCGGAAGGTGTGCGAGGCCAGCGCGTCGTCATCGCCGATGTCCGCATGCTTCTCGCTCTTGTCGTCGCCGGCTCGTGCGACATCCTTGGCATGCGCGATCTTGACCTTGTCGGCCAACGTGTCGAACACCTGGTTCAGCACCTTGTCCATCTGGTCGATGTTGTGGCTTTCGAAGTAGTTGGTCGGATCCATCAGCAGGCCGAGGCCCGGATGGTCGACCTGCGCGAACATCCTCACCGTTTCCTCGACCGAGCCGACGACATTGTTGACGTAGGTTTCGAGCAGGAACATTGAGCCGTGGTCATAGGCTTCCTGCGCCAGTTCGGAGATCACCTTGCGGCACATCTCAAAACCCTCTTCGGACTTGTTCTTGGGATCGCTCATCCACTCGCTCTCGGTGTTGTAGGTACCGGTCTCCGAGATCACGTAAGGACTGCCGAGCTGGCGGGCGTTGCGGATGATTTCCTTCAGCCGATCGACATTCGCCTTGCGGTGCGCGAGGTCGGGATGAATGACATTGGTGTAGCCCGAGATGCAGCAGATCGGCAGGTCGTGGGCACGGAACGTGTCGCGAACCTTCTTGGCCTTATCCTTGGTGATCTGGCCGGCCGACAGGTCGATATCCTTGAAATGAAGGTCGAGCTGCACGGTGTTGAAACCGTGGCCACGGATCTTCTTCGCCGTCTCTTCGAGGCCGTACGGGAAATAGCCCGTGAAAATACCTGCCTGCATCATGGTGTGAATTCCTCCCTGTAAGCGATTCAGTTGTCTGGTGTTTCAGTTGCGGTGATCAGGTAGCGATTTCGGAAAGCTTGACCGTGCGGCCCTCGTCGATCGAGCGATACCCCGCCTCGACCAGCGCCATGGTCTTGACGTTGTCGGCGACCGACAGCGCCGGCGGTGTGCCGGTCTTCACCGCGTGCTGGAGCTGCTCCATCACCCCGATAAAGGCATGCGGGAACCACATCGTGTCCCAGCTCGGGCTGACCCATTCGCCGCCGGTCGTCTCGGTCGAGGCGTAAGTCAGCGTCGAGGCAGCGCCCGTAGGCCAGCCAATGGTGCCCTTCGCGACCCCCTTGCTGCCGTCGACGCGCCAGTTGATGTTCTGGTCGTCCTTATAGCCATCCTGGCGCGGACCGGACCAGACATCCTCCAGCGACACGGCGAGCACACCGGACGGGAAGCGCAGCGTCGACACGGTGATGCCGTCGGAATGGTCGAATGTCGTGCGCGGATCCTTGCGTGTCAGCGTGGTGATCTCGTCGGGATCGCCGAACAGAAAGCGCAGCACGTCGAGATGATGCACGCTCATATTGGCGAGCGTCAGCCGGTCATAATCCTCGAGGAAGCTCTGCCAGTGCGGGATGGCGTGCATGTCGATCTGCGCGAAGACGATGTCGCCCAGCGCGCCGCTGTCGATGATCTGCTTCAAGACGCGCATCGACTGGTCGTAGCGCATGTTCTGATTGACCGAGAGGATCTTGCCGGCCTTGGCCGCCTCGTCGCGCAGCTTGACCGCTTCGTCGACCGACAGCGCCAATGGCTTCTGCGCCAGGATCGCCTTGATGTGCTTCTGCTTCAGTGCGTGACGGATCAGCGCCGGCTGCAGGTCGGGCGGGAAAGCAAGATCGATGATCTCGACATTCTCGTCCTCGATCAGTTTTTCAGGCGTGTCGTGGACCGTGGGGATGCTCCAGCGCGTCGCCACCTTCTCGGCGCTGGTCCTGGTGCGCGAGGCGATCGCCACCACCGGGAATCCAGCTTCCTTGTAGGCGGCCAGATGGCACTCGGCCATGATCATGCCGGCGCCGACGCAGCCGATCCTGTATTCCTTCGTGCGGACCTTCACGTCCGGCTCGAAGCCCTTGTTTGCCATCTCTTCCTCCCGAAACTCTTTCCTTGCGGCGGCCGTCATCGTGCCAACGCCCCGCCGCTCTGTTCGAAATAATGCACTCTGGCCGGCTCGCAGGATATCGCCACCATGGCATCCGGCCGGATGTCGGGCTGGCCGCGCAGCAATGCCTTCAGGCGCGCCTGCCCGGCAGCGAGCGTCACCACGGTGTAGCCGCCAAGCGGCTCGACCTCGAACACTCGCGCCGGGCGGCCCGGGCCCCCGTCCGCCCACGGTCTGACCTTGATGTCTTCCGGCCTCAGGCCGATCTCCACAGCGTCGGCGGGCGCTGTCTTGTCTTCGATGCGGATCGTGCCTTCAGCCGCTTCGACACCGCCCTCGCCGCGCGCCGATCTCAGGATGTTCATCATCGGCGAGCCAAGCAGCCTTGCCACATAGGTGCTGGCCGGGCGGTCGTAAATCTCCGCCGGCGTACCGATCTGCCTGATCTTGCCGTCTTCCAGGATAGCGATGCGATCGGCGACCGACATCGCCTCTTCCTGGTCATGCGTGACATAGATCAGCGTCTTGCCGAGTTCGCGCTGGATGCGCTTCAGTTCGACGCGCGTTTCTTCGCGCAGCCTGGCGTCGAGCGCCGAGATCGGATCGTCCATCAGATAGGCATTGGGATCGCGCACCAGCGCACGGGCGATCGCCACGCGCTGCCGCTCGCCGCCCGAAAGCTGTCCCGGCGGCTTGTGCAGGATATGGCCGATATGCAGCTTCGCCGCGACGTCGGCGACCCGCCTTTTGATCTCGACCTCGGCGACCCGGCGTTCGACCAGAGGGAAGCGGACATTGTCGAGCGCGCTCATATGCGGAAACAGCGCCAGGTTCTGGAACACCATCGCCACGTTGCGCTCGGCTGGCGACATCGCGTTGACCGGCCTGCCTCCGATCAGGATTTCGCCGGTGTCAGGTGTCTCCAGCCCAAGCACGAGGCGCAGGATGGTCGACTTGCCCGACAGCGGCGGACCGAAGAAGCAGAAGAACTCATTGTCGTTGACGGTGAACGAGGCGTCGTCGACGGCGAGTGTATTGCCGTAGCGTTTGGTCACATTACGGAAGACGATATCGGCCATGGCTCAGGTCGCTCCACGGATCAGTGACAGGCAGCGAACGCCGGCGCCGCCCCTCATCCGCCTGCCGGCACCTTCTCCCCGTATAGGGACGGGGAGAAGGGAGAAGCTCCAACGATGACGCCCCCCTCTCCCCGTCTCTACACGGGGAGAGGGTAAGGGTGAGGGGCGGCGCCAACTTGCGAAAATTTGCCGGACCAACATCTCAGCCTCCCACCCTCATGGCGCGGCCGGTGGCAGCGTCGAAGACGCGCACCGACGACGTAGTGGGGGCGATGACAGCGGTGTCGCCGATAGCCAGTCCGACATCATTGTCGAACACCGTTTTCACAGCAGCCTCGCCCTGGCCGAGATGAACGATGGTGCGCGCACCGATCCGTTCGACAAAGGTCACCGGCATTGCGAGGCCCTGCCCATTCTGCACCAACGTCGCCTGTTCAGGCCGGAATCCGTAAAGCACCTCGCCGCGTGCACCACGCATGGCCGTCGCGAGTTCGCCCGGCAGCGGCGGCGTGACGCCCAGCGATCCGAGATCGACGACCAGTCCGCGGTCGCTTTCCGCCGGCCTCCCCTTGAGCAGGTTCATGCCCGGCGCACCGATAAAGCGGGCGACGAAGACATTGGCCGGATCGTTGTAGACCTCGAGCGGCGTGCCGACCTGCTGCAGCACGCCATGATCCATGACCGCGATGCGGTCGGCCATGGTCATCGCCTCGAGCTGATCGTGGGTGACATAGACCATGGTCTGGCGGAACTGCCGCTGCAGCTGCTTCAGTTCGGTGCGCATGACGGCCCGGAAAGCGGCGTCGACATTGGACAGCGGCTCGTCGAGCAGGAAGATCGCCGGCTCCATGATCGCCGAGCGGCCGATCGCCACCCGCTGCAAGATGTTGACCGACAGCCTGTCGGCCTTGCGGTCGAGCAGCGGCGTCAGCTGCAGCATCTCAGCGATAGCGCCGACACGGCGATCGATCTCGGCTTTGGCAGCCCCTCGCATTTTTGGTCCATAGGCAAGGTTCTGGCGCACCGTCATATGCGTGAAGATGGCGTAGTTCTGGAAGACGAAGCCGACGCCGCGCCGGCCCATCGGCACGCCGGCCATGTCGCGCTCGCCAAACAGGATCTTGCCGCCGGTCGGCTCTTCCATGCCGGCGATCATGTTCATCGTCGTCGACTTGCCGCAGCCCGACGGGCCGAGCAGCGCCATGAACTCGCCGTCTGATATTGCCAGGTCCATGGTTTTGAGCGCGGTGAAGTCGCCGAATTTCTTGACCAGGTTCTGCAAGTGGATCGCGCTCATGCCGTTACCTCGCGTGCCCGCGCCATGCGCTTCATGGCAAACACCGCGACGATCGACAGCACGACCAGAATGGCCAGCGCGATCGCCGCCACATAGCCCCAGATCAAATCCTGAGTGGTGAGCTTGTAGATGTAGACCGAGATGGTTTCGGTGGCGACGCCTGGACCGCCGCCGGTCATGATGTAGAGCGTGTCGAAGATCTTGAAGTTCTCGATCACCCGGATCGCCAGCGCGATGATGATGATCGTCTTCATCTTCGGCAGCACGATGGTGACGAAGCGCTGCCAGGGATTGGCGCCGAGCAGCGTCGCCGCCTTGATCTGATCCTCCGGCACGCCGACCAGACCGGCAAGCAGGATGAGGAACATCAGCGGCGTCCACTGCCAGATGTCGGCGACCATCACCGCGATCAGCGCCAGAGTCGGATCCGACAGCCAGGCGATGGTGACGGGAGATCCGGTGAGCGCCGACAAGATGTCGTTCACCGGCCCTCCCGACTGGAACAGCATGAAGAACATGTAGCCGGCCACCGCCGGCACCACCATCATCGGCATCAGCAGGATCGAATAGAAGGCGCGCTTGCCCGGGAAATCGTCGGCAAACAGCGTCGCCAGCGCCAGCCCAAGCAGGAATTCCGCCGGCACGCAGACGATCATGACAATGACCGTACGCTTCAGCGCGCTCCAGAAGCGCGCGTCGGCGGCGAGATCGGTGTAGTTGGCAAAGCTGTTCCACATCGACCAGGCGTTCCACCAGCCGGTGCCCGACAGGGGCGACCAGTCGGTGACGCTGATGTAGAGCTGCATCAACAGCGGGAAGGCCGAGATGAACAGCACCAGGATCTGCGCAGGCAGCGTCAGCCGGAAACCCAGCCTTGCGCCCTCATCGCGCGAAACCGGCTTTGCTCCGACGGCTTTCATCTCATCCTTGGACGTCATGGCAGTCACCGCGCTCATTGCTTGAGCGCCCCGAACGTCAACCCGCGCACCAGATGGCGTTGGATGGCGATGCCCATGATGACCGGCGGCACGGCGGCGATCAGGCCAAGCGCCGCCTTGGCGCCATAGAGCTGCCCGGTCATCGAGGAGGATAGCGAGGCCATGTAGACCGGGATCGTCACCCATTCGCGCGTCGTCAGAAGCAGCGCGATCAGATAGTCCGACCAGTTGAGGATGAAGACGAAGAGCGCGGCACTGGCCAGCGGCGCGCGCATCATCGGCAGCGTGATGCGGGTGAAGACGCGCAGCCGCGAACAGCCTTCGACAAGCGCTGCCTCCTCGATCTCGCGCGGCATGTCGTCGAAGAAGGTCTTCATCAGCCAGAAGGCGAACGGCAAGGTGACGATGCCGTAGATCAGCGCCAGGCCCCACCAGCTGTCGGTGAAGTTGAGGAAAGCCCACATGATCATCACCGGGATCATGACCGCCATCGGCGGAAAGATCCTGAGTTGGATCAGCGCCAGCGGCAAGTTCTGGCCGGAGCCGAAACGCGACAGCCCATAAGCCGCGGCAGTGCCCGCCGACATGGCGATCACCGTGCCGAAAACCGCCGACAGCAGCGACGCGAGGATCGGCTTCAGCGCGTTACGGTCGAGCGCGACGATCAAATTGTTGGTCGACTCGCCGAAGACGAAACGGAAATTGCTGAGCGTCGGGTTCTTCGGCCACCAGGTCAGTTCGGCGCCGGTCGCCGACCATTCGGCGATCGGCTTGAACGCCATCGATACCATCCACAGGATCGGCACCAGCGTCACCGCCATGGCCGCGAAGATCGCCGCATAGCGGAATATCAGGAAAGGAACGGAACGCTTCATCTGGCGGCTTTGCTGGTGGCGTTGTGGGCGGAGGGGAGAAGCAAGCTCCTCCCCTCCTTCGATATGATCCAGGGAGAAGGATCAGACGATTGGATCGAGAACTGTCGGCCAGGCCTCCTTGTTGGTCTTGATGGCTTCGAGCAGTTTGTCCTCGCCGGTGCGCCGGGCGATCTTCTTCCACTCTGCCTCGGTGTCGGCCATCGCCTGCTCCGATGTCTTGGCCTTGGTCAGCGCCGCCATCAGGTTCTCGTCGAGCGCATTGTGGAAGGCTGTCGCGCCGGGATAGTTGATGGTCGGCACGGTGCGGGCGACCGTCTCGCGCACGACGTCCATGTGGTAGGCATGATAGGTCTGGCGCACCAGCGGATCGGAGAAGTCCGAAAGCCGGAACGGGTCCAGATAACCGCCGGGGTTGGCACTCATCCAGGCATAGATGCGGGCCGAGCCCAGCCATTGCAGCAGGAGGTAGGCGACCTCCTGGTTCTTCGACTGTGACGAGACCATGCCGGTCAGCGAAAACCACAGCACGGAACGGCTGATCAGCTTGCCGCCGATCTCGCGGCCGGGCGGCAGCATCGAGCCGATCTTGCCGGTGACGGCTGAATCCTTGTTGCCGGCATTGTCGAGGAATTTCGGCAGGTTGGAGAAGGCGCAGGTCATCGCCGCACCACCCTTGGCGAAGTTGCCGTATTGCTCCGGCCAGCCCCAGGAGATCGCATCCGGCGAATGATGCGCGAGCGAAGCAACATATTCGTTGGTGGCGGCGATGCCTTGCTCGGAATTGATCATCGGCTTGCCGTCATCGCCAAACAGGAACTGGTTGGGCGAAGCCATCGAGACATAGCGCTGGTACCAGTTCGTGTAGCCCCAGCCCTGGTTGCGCAGGTCGGTCGAGCCGAACAGGCCCTTGTCCGGTCGCTGGAAGAAGGCGGCGATGTCGCCATGCTGCTTCCAGGTCTTCGGCGGCGCCAGATCGTAGCCGTATTTGTCCTTGAAGGCCTTCTTCTCGGCTTCGTCGCCGAACAGGTCGGTGCGGTAGACCCAGGTCTGGAAGTCGCCGTCCAGCGACACGCCATAGTTCGAGCCGCGGTATTTGTTGAGCAGCGACACGCCCTTGGCGCCGTTGACATAGCCGCTGACGGGATCGTCCCATTCAGGCTTATGCTGCGCGACAAAGTCGTCGAGCTTGGCGATGCCGCCGGTTTCGGCGAGGTCGCCGAGGCGGTTCCATTCGGTCGAGTAGATGTCGTAGGCCCCACCCTTGGTGGAGATGTCCTGCATCGTCTTGGTGAATTCCTGGCCGTTCGGCAGACCGACGATTTCGATCGCGATGCCGGTTTCCTTTTCCCACAGCTCCTTGATCGACGGCGCACCGGCCGGGAACGGCTGCGTGAGCTGGCCGATCGAGCCGTCGGACAGGCCGAGCACGATCTTGGTCGGCGCCTTGCCGGCGCCCTTCAGCGCCTTCGCCGCCTCGATGGCGCGGCCTTCCGGCGTATCGGCGCCATACTGGTAGCGCTCGGCCCCTTCGAAGCCCGTCGGGCCGCCGATCATGCCTGGCGCCAGCGCGTCGGCCGCATAGGCACGGCCGGGACGAATGAATTGGGGTGCGATACCAGCAGCAGCCATCATGACGGCCGCCTTTCCTCCAGATGCCAGCAGCCGGCGCCGCGAGATGCGGATCAAGTCAGACATTGAAACTCCTCCCTCAGGGCCACGTTTCCTCCACGACCCTTATGAGGGATATTGACGACAGCATGGCAAGGCTGTCAACATCATAAATAATCAAAACACATCATAACATCGCAATAGGGCAAGGAAATGCACAAAAACGGGATCCATCCGTCAAGCCGGATGCCTCAATTTGAGGGCACCCGACCCTTCCCGGCCCTGCGCAGCCCTGCCGGACCATTTGATTTAGCCCGGCGGCTTGCACATCGGCCAAGGGCGGATACATCATTTCCCATCAGAATCGCCGATGACGCGGAAGCCGTCACCAGCCGATCCGACGCATGCAGGAGATGAAAGACGGTGCGTTCCACCCTGACTGACATAGCCCGGGAGGCCGGCGTCTCGGCCGCCACCGTCGACCGCGTGCTCAACAACCGGCCCGGCGTACGGGCGCGCACGCGGGAAATCGTGCTCGAAATGGCGCAGCGCCTCGGCTACATCGCCGAAGGCCCGAACGGCACGCCGCCACGGCCCTCGCCCGGCGAGGTCATCCGGCTCGACTTCGCCCTGCCGGCCGGCACCAATTCCTTCATCAAGATGCTGCACCGCCACATCGAGGCACAGGCTCTGGCGCGGCCCGACCTCGATGTTCGTATCGCCACCATAGAGGGCTTCAATCCTGACCGGCTCGCTCGCCTGCTGCAGGATCTGCGCGGACAGACGCAAGGCGTCGGCGTCATCGCACTCGACCATCCGACGGTGCGCGAAGCGATCCGCTCCCTGTCGGCCAACGACATCAAGGTGGTGACCATCGCTTCCGACATCCTGCATGTGCCCAGGGTCGCGTATATCGGCATCGACAACCGCGCCGCCGGGCGGCTGGCCGGCTATCTGCTCAACCGCTTCATGGGATCGGGGCGTCCGGGCAAGGTGGCGCTGTTCGCAGGTTCGCTGTCCTATCGCGGCCACGAAGAACGCGAGATGGGGTTCCGCCACGTGCTGACCGAGGAATCACCCAATCTGCAGATCGTCGAAATGCGCGAAATGCTCGACGACCGCGAGAAGGCCTATTCGGAGGCATCGGCCCTGCTGGAGCGGCACCCCGACCTTGCCGCGATCTACAATGTCGGCGCCGGCAACACCGGCATCGCCCGCGCGCTCAAGGAGCGCGACCGCGCCCAGTCCATGGTCTTCCTCGGCCACGAAGTGACGGACGGGACCAAGGACCTTCTGCTCGACGGCACGCTCGACGCTGTCATCGACCAGAACCCGCGCGTCGAGGCCCGCGAAGCGCTCAACACCCTGATCCATGCGGTCCGGGGACTGCCCTATGAACTGCACCAACCAAGGCTGCAGGTGATCTTCAAGGAGAACATCCCGGAGATTTGACCTGTACGAGGCGGCGCCGCAAAGCGCCCGCCCGCTCGATGCTTCTAGTCTATTGGACGGCAGCGACTTCAGCCGCGGCGCCATCGACAAAGCTCTTGTCGACCCATTTGCCATAGTCGATCGAGCCCTTCAGCAGCCCGGCGCTGGCCATGAATTTCTCCTCGCCTTGCAAGGCGGCGATCGCGCCGTCCGTGAGTTTCGGATCCTGATGGAACACCCCGTCGGCATAGGTCTTGCGGACGGATTTTTCGGACGACTTGGTGGCCTCGACAAAGGTCTTGATCGTCTGGTCCGGATGGGCATCGGCCCAACGCGAAATCTCGATATCGACCTTCAGCAGCCGCTTGACCAGATCGGGATATTTCGCCGCGAAGGCGCCGTTGACCGAGATGACGTTGGGCACGTTCCATTCCGGATGAGTGCTGGTGTCGAACAGGACGCGCGCCTCGCCGGTGTCGACCAGCTTGGCCGCCGTCGAATCGGTCTCGACAATGGCGTCGATATCGCCGCGCAGCAACGCCGGGCCGGATGCCTCGAACGGCAGGTTCAGACCTTCGACGTCATTGGTGGTCAGGCCGACGCTGTTCAGCGCCTTGCTGAAGTTCGAATGCCGCACCGTGCCGGTGAGATAGGCGACCTTCTTGCCCCTGAGATCCTGCAGCGTCTTCAGCGGCGAGCCGGTCTTGACGACGATGTAGGAACCGCCGGCCTTCACATAGCTCGACAGGCCGATCAGCTTGACGTCGGCGCCGGACGCAGCAACCCGCAGCGCCGGATTGTTGCCGGTATAGGTGAATTCGATCGCACCGGTGGCCAGCGCGGTCGTCGCCTCCGAACCGCCATTGAAAGTCACCAGTTCGACCTTGATGCCGTCCTTGGCGAACTCCTTCTCCCACCAGCCGTCCTTCTGGGCGATGATGAATTTGAGATGCCCCGGCGCCGTGCTGCCGATGCGGATAATTTCAGGCTTGTCCTGCGCGAAGGCAGGCATGCCGCCAAGGCCGATGACGACGGCAATAGCGCCCTTCAGCAGCAGCCGGCGAAGTGCGTCGAATGGAATGTTGGGCATGGGAAAAATCCTTCCTGGTTGGAATGAATGGACCGCTTAAATGAGCGAGGTCTCGGACTGGCCTTTCCAGGCTGTTGCCCAGCGCTCGAACCAGACGAGCAGGTAGTTGACGGTCAGGCCGATGACGGTCAGCGTCAGGATGCCGGCGTACATGTCGGCCGTTTCCATCATCAGCTGCGAGTTCTGGATGAGGAAACCGAGGCCGGATTTGGCCGCCAGCATCTCGGCGCCGATGACCGCGAACAGCGAGGATTTCACCGCCAGCCGGGCGCCGGCGACGATCGAGGGAATGCTGGCCGGCAGGATGACTTTGCGGAACAGATCGAAGTCGGACGTACCCATCGAGCGCGCCGCCTTGATCAGCAGCGGATCCACCGACTTGACGCCACTGATCGTGTTGACGAGGAGAAAGAAAACCGAGGAGTAGAAGGTGATCGCCACCTTCGATTCCTCACCGATGCCGAGCAACAGGATGAACACCGGCAGCAGTGCGAATTGCGAGGTGTTTCGCAGCGTCTGCACCAGGAGGTCGGAAACCTTCTCGAACAGCGAATAGCGCCCCATCAACAGACCGAGGGGGATGGCCACCGCCACGCCGAGTGCGAAGCCGATCGCGGCGCGCTGCAGGCTGATGCCGATATGCTCGATCAGCACGCCCGAGGCGAGCAGCGCCCACCAGGCGACCAGCACCTCGCTCAGCGGCGGAAAGAAGATGCGGTTCAGCCAGCCGAGTCGGGGCGCGATCTCCCACAGCAGGAAGAACAGGCCGAGCAGCGGCATGCCATAGAGGAACGTGCCGTGGCTTGCTTTCTTGCTCCGGATCTTGGCGCTGGCCTTGATGGCCGGGACCCTGGCGGCGGCTACCGTTTCGCCAGCGCCGGCAAACAGGTGGAGCGCTCCCGCGGAGCCAAACTTCTCGGTCAGATAGGCCATTGGTCCAGCTCCTCAGCGACTGAAGGCTGGCGACAGGGTCCAGTCCTTCTGCGCCTTGTTGACCTCGTCGCGCAGCACGTCCCAGACGCGGGCGCGATATAGATTGAATTCGGCGCTGGCGCGGATGTCGCCGTCGCGCGGTCGTGGCAGGTCGATGTCGATGATCTCTTTCACCGCGCCCGGCCGTGCCGTCATCACCACGACGCGGTCGGCGAGGAAGATCGCCTCGTCGATCGAGTGGGTGACAAAAATCACCGTGGTGTTGATCTTGCCCCAGATCCGCAGCAGCTCGCCTTGCAGAAGCTCGCGCGTCTGCTGGTCGAGCGCCGCGAACGGCTCGTCCATCAGCAGCACTTCCGGGTTGCTGGCCAGCGCACGCGCGATCGCCACACGCTGCTGCATGCCGCCGGACAGCTGGTTGGGAAAACGGTCCTCGAAACCGGCAAGGCCAAACAGCGCCAACAGATGGCGGGCTGTGGCGGTACGCTCGGCCTTGGCCACGC
The DNA here is from genome assembly GCF_024518695.1 of Mesorhizobium sp. LMG17149. Classification (NCBI taxonomy): domain Bacteria; kingdom Pseudomonadati; phylum Pseudomonadota; class Alphaproteobacteria; order Hyphomicrobiales; family Phyllobacteriaceae; genus Mesorhizobium; species Mesorhizobium sp. LMG17149. Next base: position 254,220 of record NZ_JANIFL010000006.1, on the reverse strand, counting down.
CGCGCACTTCCAGCGCATATTCGATGTTGGCGAGCGCCGTGCGCCAGGGAAACAGCGCATATTGCTGGAAGACATAGCCGGTCTTTGGATCGGGCCTGGTGATGCGCCTGCCGTCGAGCTGGACGTTGCCGTCGGTCGCCTGCGTCAGCCCGCCAATGATATCGAGCAGAACCGACTTGCCCGAGCCGCTCGGGCCGACCAGCGTGATGAACTCGCCCTTGCGGATGGAAAGATCGACGCCATCGAGCACGGTGACGCGGTCGGTCGCCTCGCCATCCACGGTGACGAACTGCCCCGGCTTGAGCTGGAAGGTCTTGCTGATGTCGCTGACGACGATCCGGTCCATGTTCGGGCGATCCATATCTGTCTCCGATCGGTTCACTGCGCCACGCGGATGCGGTGCGTCGGGTCGAATTCCGAGCCGCCCGCCTTGCCGCGCTTCCAGCCAAGCGCGCGGGCATAGGAGCCGAACAGCTGTCGGGCGTCGGCCTGAGCTTCCGTGATGCCGGTCGGCCCTTCGGCGAACTCGGCCACATAAAGCGCGTCGGTCGGGCAATAGATCTCGCAGAGAAAGCAGGTCTGGCAGTCCTCCTGGCGAGCGATCACCGGCACGCCATTGTCGGTCGCGTCGAAGACGTTGGCCGGGCACACCTTGACGCAGATGTCGCACTCGACGCAGCGCGTGGCCGAGACGATCTCGATCATGACGCCAGCTCCGCCAGCCGCTCAGGCGCGCCTGCGATGCGGAACGCATCCACACCGGTGATGACCAGCCGGTGCGCGAAGGCCGGGCTCTTGCCCGGCAAATCGGTGCGGCGATGCATACCGCGGCTTTCCGTGCGATGCAGCGCTGCGGCCACGGACCAGCGCCCGGCGGCGGCGATCGAAGCTGCCTCGCGCGTGCGGACCCGGTCCAGCCCCTCGCCTTGCAGATGATTGCGCACGTCGCGCCAGACACTCTCCAGCCGCTCGCCGCTTTTCTCCAGGCCCTCGCCAGTGCGGAAGAAATTCTTGTCGAGCGGCGTGACTTCGCTACGCACCGCCTCGATGACTTCGCCCGCCGAGATGTCGGCAAGCGGCGATCCAACCGGACGCAAGCCGGCCTGGCCGAGCGATTGCACCGCACTGCGGAACGCCTTGCCGGTCCGACGCTTTGCATAGGTCGAAGCGCCCTTGCCCGCCCACCAGCCGCTGGCCAGCGCCCAGGACGAATTGACGGCGCCGCCGCCTGACACGGCGCCGGTCATGATCTCGCGGCTGGCGGCGTCGCCGGCGACGTAGAGGCCGGGCACTCCGGTGGCGCAATCGTCGGAGACGATGTCGATGCCGCCGGTGCCGCGCACCGTGCCTTCGGCGCGCAGGGTGATGCGGAACAGTTCGCTGAACGGGTCGATGCCGGCGCGGTCATAGGGCACGAAGCAATTCGGCTGGCCCTGCCGCAGCCAGCCCTGCAGCGCCGGTTCGGCCTGATCGAGCCGTGCATAGACCGGGCCGTCGATCAGCGCGCGCGCCACTTCCTCCTCGCGGTCGCCGATGCCGTTGCGCAACGGCTCGCCGGTCGGCCCGAGGATCGGCGAACCATCCTCGCGATGGAACGAGGCCCAGCGGAACGGCAGCCCCTTGTTCAGCGAGGAGCCATAGGGCGCCAGCGTGTACTTGCCGGTGAACTCCATGCCCGACAGGCTGGCGCCGGCCTCCGCCGCCATCAGATAGCCGTCGCCGGTCAGCCCGGTGGCGCCGAGGATGCGCTCGCGGAAAGCGCAGCCGCCGGTCGCCAGCACCACCGCTTTGGCATCGACGCGCCAGTCCTGTCCGATCTGCCTGGCGACACCGGCGGCGCCGACGATGGCATCGCCGTCGGACAGAAGTTCGAGCGCCGGGTGATGGTCGAGCACGGTGACGCCGGCCAACAGCACCCGGCGGCGCATGAAGCGCATGTAGTCCGGCCCGCGCAGATTGGCGATGTAGAGCCGGCCGTCATCCTCGCTCGGAAATGGATAGCCCCATTCGGACAGCCTGAGCAAATTGCGGTAGGCGGTATCGACGCAGCGCAGCATCCAGCGCGGGTCGGCGAGTTCGCCGGTGCGCTGCCAACGCCGCTCAACGACGGCATGCCTGTTGTCGCCCGGCGGCACGCACCAGGTGCCGGTGTTGGAGGGCGCGGTGGCGCCGCTGGTGCCGAGATAACCTTTGTCGGCCAGCACCACCTTGGCGCCGCTCTCGGCCGCAGCGACAGCCGCCCAGGCCGCTGACGGGCCGCCGCCCAGAATCAGCACGTCGGCCTGGAGGTGCAGCCTGTCAGAAACGGATTTTTGCGGCTTGGGCATGGATACCTGGCGAATGCGTCGAGGACGGCGCTAGGCCGCGCGGGCCGCGCTGGAAGACCAGACCGGCTCGTTGCCGGCGCTCTACTTGATGTTGCAGCCGATCGACGGCACCTGGCTGGCAGCGGGCCTGCCGCCCTCCAGCACCGTGTCGACCGCTGCCCGCAGATCGGCACCGGTCACCGGCTTGCCATTACCCGGCCGCGCATCGTCGAACTGGCCGTGATAGGCGAGCCGCCGGTCAGTGCCGAACAGGAAGAAATCGGGTGTGCAGGCGGCGCCGTAGGCCTTCGCCGTCTGCTGCGACGCATCCTTGAGATAGGGGAAAGAATAGCCGAATTTTTCGGCCTCTTCGCCGATGCGGGCCAGCGTCTCCTCCGGATGCGCCTCATGGTCATTGGCGTTGATCGCCACCACTTGCAGCCCCTTGCCGGCATAATCCCTGGCGAAAGCGGCAAGCTGCTCACGGATCAGCACGACGAACGGGCAGCGGTTGGAGATGAAGGCGACGAGCAACGCCGGCTTGGCGTCGAAATCGGCGAGGCGGTGCAGCACGCCTTGCGCGTCGGGCAGCAGGAAATCGGCCGCCCTGGTGCCGAGGTCGATCGGATTGGACTCTGTCTTCGGCATTGATGCGCGCTCCCTTTGTGCAGCCGGTTTTCACAGGCCAAGGTGCGAGCGCCTCGAACGTTCGCAGTTAGTCTATGAATTTAGTATAATTATAGGCTGGAGAGCACATTCACGGTCAACCGCGCGGCTTAGAATATCGTGTCAATGTTTCAGGCCGAGCCGCCAAGTTTGTTCGGGCGGAAGCCGATCCGGAGAAATCCGGACGGACAGGATTTATCAAGCGCAACGGGTTCGACGACGAATTGGTACTGCCCAGCCGAAACGCCTTGCGATTTTCGCGACGTCATTCCCCTTCCGGATAGAGCGCCTTCGCCAGGTCGCGGATCGCATCTGATGTGCGCGGGCCGAAGCCGATCATGTAGGCGCCGTCCAGCACGACCAGCGCCTTGTTGGCCGCCGCCGGCGTTGCCGCCAGCGCGCGGTTGCCGAACACCTGCTCGGGCGTCGGGCCACCCTTGCCGTCGCTCATCATCAGGATGACATCAGGCGCCATCTCGATCAGCTTTTCCTCTGATGCCGCCTTGTAGCCCTGCACGACATCCATCGGGTTGCGGCCGCCGGCGTAGCGGATGATGGCGTCGGCCGAGGTGCCGGCACCGGCTGCGCTCAGCTTCACAAGGCCATGGAAGAACACCACCTTCTTGCGCCGCTCCGGCGGAATATTTGCTGCCAGGTCGGCTGCCGTCTGAAAGGCGGTGAGCACCTCGGTGGAAACCACCTTGCCCTTGTCCTCGAGCCCAAGGCTGGCGGCGATCAGTGTGATCTTGCGCTCGATGCCTTGCGGGGTGTTGTCCTGCGGGACGAAGACGATCGGGATCGCCAGCGACTTCAGCACCTCGACCGCCTCCGGCGGCCCGCTGTCCTCGGCCGCCAGGATCAGATCGGGACGCAAGCTGGCCAGCCCCTCGACCGAAAGCTGGCGGCGGTAGCCGACATTGGGCTTCCCGGTTACGGATGGCGGATATTTGCTGCCGCGATCGACGGCGATGATCCGCTCGCCGGCGCCGAGCGCGTGCACGATCTCGGTGACGTCGGAGCCGAGCGTCACGATTCGGGTCGCCGCGCCCGGCACGACGCTTCGCCCCAGCGCATCGACAACCGTCTCGGCGGCCAGCGCCTTGAAGCCGCAGGAAGGCGCCAGCACCGACAGCGCCAGAAGCAGCACCGCCGCGATCCTGCCCGGTTGCAACCAGCCGATCCTCTTGCCATCGCCCACACTTCCGACCATGCCGCTGCTCCCGTGCCAAATGCTTCTCGATGACGGTCGGCTATAAATTTAAAGTTGACTTATGTCATCATGTTTTAATATGTGACCCCTGCCCCGACCCGCCTGGTCGAGGGATTCTCGATCATGCCAGCCAAGGCCCTTCAGCCACCGCCAGCAGTTTTGCTTTTGCTTGGGGGCTGCATGACTATGACAACGACAACAAACACGACCTTGATGGCGAGCACCGCGCTCGCCTTCGTGCTCGGCCTCTGCGCCGTGCCTTTTGCCAACGCGCAGGAACAGGACCAGGAGAAAAAGGCCGCCGCCAAGGCCGGCCGCCTGGCGCCGGCCAATCCCGCGCAGAACCAGCCGGCGACCATGCTCGACGTGATCACCATCTCGGCGACGATGATCAAGACGGCGGTGATCGAATCGATGGCCGCCATCAGCGCCATCGATCAGGACGAACTCGACCGCATCCAGCCCGACACCGCCGCCGACATCTTTCGCACCACGCCGGGCGTCGCCGCATCGATGAATGGCGACGACCCGGCGACCGCCATCAACATTCGCGGCCTGGAGCAGTATGGCCGCGTCGTCGTAACGCTCGACGGCGCCCGGCAGGATTACTGGCGCGTCGGCCACGGCTCTGGCTCGTTCTACGTCGAACCCGACCTGATCAAGGAAGCCACGGTCATTCGTGGCCCGGTGTCTAATGCCTATGGTTCAGGCGGCATCGGCGGCGTTGTTTCCTTCGAGACCAAGGACGCCGGCGACTTCCTCAAGAAGGACGAGCGCTGGGCGCTGAGCGAGAAGCTCGGCTACGAGGACAATGGCGACGGCTTCACCACCAGCACCACCGGCGCCTACCGTTTCAGCGACGATGCCGACATCATCGGCAACCTCATCTATCGCGACCGCGACAGCTACACCGACGGCAATGGCGACACCGTGCCGTGGACCGGCGAGCGGGTGACCAGCGGCTATCTGAAGACGACTCTGCGGCCGGCCGATGGCCACGAGCTGAAGCTCGGCGCCATCCTGCAGCGCTACAACGACCAGATCACCGGATCCAGCGGCTCGACCTCGCCAACGCTGAGCCGCTACGACACCAACACCACCAACCAGACCTACACCGTCGCCTACACCTGGAAGCCCGACGACAACGATCTGATCGACTTCAGCGCCAATGCCTACCACAACCGCACCCGCGCCGAGCAGACACAGGTCTGGCCCACCTCGGCGATCGGCAATTTCCGTTTTTATGATGTCGCCACCTCGGGCTTCAACGCGAAGAACTCCTCGCGCTTCGACGCTTGGGGGCTGGCCCACACGCTGACCTACGGGCTCGACTATTACTATCTCGAGGCCTCCTCGGAAGAGGCGCATTTCGGCGCCGGCGAGCAGCAGGGCTATGGCGGCTTCCTGCAATGGCAGGGCGACTACGAGGAGTGGCTGCAGGTGATCGCGGCCATGCGCTATGACGGCTATCAGCTCGACGGCGAGACCCGCACGGTGCCGCCGCAGGAAGCCTCGATCTCCGGCGACCGCTGGTCGCCGCGTCTCACCGTCGGCGTCACGCCATTCGACGGTTTTCAACTCTACGGCACCTATTCCGAAGGTTACCGGGCGCCGGGCCTGCAGGATGTCTTCCGTGGCGGCGGTGCACATGGCGGCGGCGACAGCTACCGGCCCAACCTGCTACTGCAGCCGGAAACGGCGAAGAGCTGGGAAGCCGGCATCAACGTGAAATACGACGACGTACTGACGGCGGGTGACCGGCTGCGCGCCAAGCTCAACGTCTTCCACACCGACGTCGACGACTATATCGATGTCGACCTGCGCCCCGGCGTGACGCGCACGGCGATCAACATCGGCGACGCGCGCCTCAAGGGCGTCGAGGCCGAAATGGTCTATGACTATGGCTGGGGCTTCGTGAACCTCTCCGGCGCGCTGATCGACGCCAAGGCCGTCAGCGGCATCTATTCCGGCCAGGCGCTGAACAACACACCGCTCGACCGCTTCTCGGCCACGATCGGCTTCCGCATGCTGGAAGACCAGCTCACGGTCGGCGCGCAATATCTCAGCGTCGGCAAGATCACCCGCACCAGCCGCACCAATCCCAACGCCGTGCCGATTGTCGACGACGCCTTCGACCTGGTCAACGTCTTCGCCAACTGGCGCGTCAATGACAACCTCAAGCTCGATTTCGGCGTCGATAACGTCTTCAACACCGCCTACACCGACCCGCAAAGCGCATGGTCGACCTCGGCGGCAACCGAACAGGGCAAGGGCCGCACCTTCAAGGTGGCGCTCACCGGCAGGATCGGAAGCTGACAATGAGCGAAGCATCGGTGCGTGACCTGGCCTGTGAGGCACAGCTCAACCTGCGACATCTGCCCGACTACATGGACAGCATCAGCGACAGGCTGCGGAGCTTCGAGGCCGATGCCTCGCATCATGGACAGCGCATCGATTTCCGCTTCGCCTTCGGCGACGCCTCCATCGACATGGAGCGGCTGGTGATGCGTGCCAAAGCCGCCGATCGCGACGGGCTGGCCCGCATCAAGGATCTGCTCGCCACGGCGGTGCAAGTCTATGCCAGGGACGAAAACCCCGAAATCGTCTGGACCGGCGATCTCTCAGGCGAAACCAGCCTCGCCCAGTTCCGCGAGATGGTGGTGACGGATGTTCGCGACCTCACTCCGCATATGCGCCGCATTCGCCTGGCCGGCGAGAATCTCTCGCGTTTCGCCAAATTCGGCGGCATGCATATCCGCATGCTGTTTCCGACCAGGGAGGTGCCCGATCCGCTGTGGCCAGTGCTGGGCGGCAATGGCTTGCCGGTCTGGCCCGCCGATGACCGGCGCCCGGTGGCGCGCGTCTACACCATCCGCGCGCTCGACGTGGAAAAGGGCATCATCGATGTCGACTTCCTCGTCCATCCCGGCGAGAGCGTCGGCTCCGCCTGGGCCATGCAGGCCGCGCCCGGCATGAAGGTTGGCATCATGGGGCCGGTCGGCCGTCCGGTACGACAGGCGCAGTGGTATCTCATGGGCGCCGATGAAACCGGCCTGCCGGCGCTGGCGCGGCTGCTGGAGACGCTGCCGGCCGAGACAAAGGGCGTCGCCTTTGTCGAGATCGCCAATGATGGCGAAAGGCAAGCGATCAACAATGCCACCCGCATCGAGTTGCATTGGCTGACAACGAACGGCGTGCCGGCGGGCGAGGACAGACGGCTGGCCGAGGCTGTCCGCTCGGTAGCGTGGCCGCAGGACGGTTCGGTCTTCGGCTGGTTTGCGGCGGAAGCCGCTGCCGCCAAGATCGTGCGCGAATACTGGCGCGACACGCTGGGACTTGGTCGCGATCAGACGCTGGCGGCTGCCTATTGGCGGCGTGGCTCTGCCGGATTGATGGCTGGTTGAGGTCTGAAGCGCGGTTGATGGCAGCGTGAAGTGAGAGGCGTCGGCGGTGCCCCTCATCTGCCTGCCGGCATCTTCTCCCCGTAAACGGGGCGAAGGACACTGTCGCCGATGATTTCGCCAATCACCAACGTCACAAAAAACAGCGCCGGCGTTGCAACAAGCCCCTTCGCCCCGTTTACGGGGAGAAGATGGCGGCAGCCAGATGAGGGGCGGCGCTGAGTTCGGTTAGCAAGCGCTCGTCCCTAGACTTTGCGAATGACCGCCTCGCCATCCTCGCCAACACCAATCATGATCTTGTCGCCGGAAGCTATGCCGGCAATGTCGCACACCACCAGCGGCATGCGGATGTCATAAAGAAATTCGGCAACGATGGCGCCCACCGCCAGGATCGGGTCCGGCCGCTCCAGAAGAATCCCGGCTGGCGCGGTTCCCCTGCGGATCGCCTCGGCCAGGACCGAGGATGAAGACGATGAGCCGCGCCCGCTCGGCATGACAAAAATCCTGCCGGCGACATTCTGGCCGAGACCGGGATGCGAATGGTCTGTTATCTCGCCGGTCTCGGCATCGATGCCGCCCCAGAAGCTGAGCGGTTGCGAAAACACCAGCGCCTGGCCCTCAGCCTCACCGGTCAGTTGAAAGGTGCCGGTTCGTTCCACCAGTCGCGTCATGAGACGCTCCGAACGACATGCCCGACCGCGGCGGAGCGGATGCAGTCCTCCATCTCGGCGAAGGCGACGGACACGCCGATATTGCCGGGCGCATAATGCGCCCATTTGCCGGAATTGGTCATCACCACGCCGTCGAGGCGTTCCAGAATCGATGTGACATAGGTGCAGGTGTCGGCGACCGGAATCAGGCCGAACGCCGCCATGCCATCAAGCGCGCCCTCCTCCTGCAGTCGCGTCAGGGTCGCACGGCCCGTGTTGACATAGATCGGGATGCCCCTGCCGGGTGCTTCCTCGCGCAGCAACGGCAACAGCCGCATCCATTCCGCATGCGAAAAATGCGGAGTGCCGAGCGACACGGCCGCCAGCGGCGAGCCGTCCGGCACACTCGATAGCCTGGCCAGCGCATGGTCGATATCGGCGCGGGTGATGCGGATCGTCTCGTCAGGCGCATGACCCTGGAACGCCTCATCGAGCGTCATCGCTTCCGGCGTGATGCCGACCGCATGGAACAGCGCCACAGCACCCGTCGTTGCAGCCGCCGCACCCAGCGCCTTCAGCTGGTCCTCGTCACGCGGCCGCGGCAGACCGGCAATCACCGGAACGCGGTCGCCACTCGCTTGCCCTATGATTAGCCCGACGCCGACGAAAAGGCTGTCACTCAGCTCGCCGTCTGGAACATCCAGTTCGAACAGGATCCGGCCGCGCCGGTTCTCGCTCAGATGCAGGCCCCAGGCCGGCGCGCGGCCGGTCATGGCGCAGCACAGATCGATGAAATCGCCATAGCGGTTGGTGCGCGCGCCGATCACCGAATTGGCAAAGACGATGGCGTTGGACTCACCCCAGGCGATCTGCTGGCCAAAGCTTGGCCGAAAGCGCGTCTGGTAGGGCGCGCAGGTGAAGGTCGCCTGGCAGCCGAGTTCCAGATGCGCCTTCATCAGCCGCCGCGCCGGCACCTCTTCCGCTAGGGGCATCTTGACCATGCCGGGATGGATGAGATCGAACGAACCGACATTCAGCGTCGTCGGCACCTGAACGCGGCCACCGCCTTCGACCAGCCGCTCGACGAAATCGAGACCGGCCTTGCCGTGGTAGAGACAGCCATCGATATGGGCGCCGGCAATGTCGAGCAGGCAGCCCGCCCCGACCGCATTGGAAAACGCGACCAGGATCTTCATCGCGGCGGCGGCGGACGGGCCCTGCTCGCCATCGAGCATGGCTCGGTCCTGTGCGGTCAGTTCCAGCGTCATCGCAGCTCCGGGCTCGTTGTCGGAAAGGACGGAGGGACAGCGCCCCCCTCTGCCCTGCCGGGCATCTCCCCCTCAAGGGGGGAGATTAGCTGTCATTGCCGCTTTCGCAAATTTCCAGTGTTGAAGAAAGAGTGGCGGCGTTGAGGCTGCCGATCTCCCCCCTTGAGGGGGAGATGTCCGGCAGGACAGAGGGGGGCGAACCGCTCTACCTACCCCGCCGCGATCAACACCGTACTCTCCGGCGACCAGCGCAGAACGACGTCCTGACCTTCCGCCAGCCTGTCGACACCCGTGTTCTGTACAATCACCTTCAACGTCTGGCCGCCACGCTCGACGAAATAGGTGCTGTTGTTGCCGGCGAAGATGCGCTTGGAAACCTGCCCCTTGAGCATGTTGGCGGTGCCATCCGGTGCTCCGGCATCCGTGGCGATGCGGATGCGTTCGGGGCGCACGGCACAGCTCGCCTTGGCGCCGGCGGCAAGCTTGGCACCCGCGCCGGCGGCAATCGCCGTGCCGTCCGGCAGCCGGATGCCATCGCCCGTCGTATCGCCGCGAAAGATGTTGGCATCGCCGAGGAAGGTGGCGGCGAACTCGCTCTTTGGCCGATCATAAATTTCCTCGGGCGGCCCTTCCTGCACCAGCCTTCCGTCGCGCAATATGCCGATGCGGTCACTCATCGTCAGCGCTTCTTCCTGGTCGTGGGTGACGAAGATGGTGGTGATGCCGATCTCGCGCTGGATGCGCTTGAGCTCAATCTGCATGTCGACGCGCAGCGCCTTGTCGAGCGCGCCCAATGGCTCGTCGAGCAGCAGCACGCGCGGCTTGGTGACGATGGCGCGGGCGAGAGCCACACGCTGGCGCTGGCCGCCGGAGAGCTGATGCGGCCGGCGGCCACCGAGCTTGCCAAGCTGCACCAGATCGAGAGCGCGCTGCACCTCGGTAGCGATGATCGCCCTGGCCTCGCCGCGCACCGACAGGCCGAAGGCGACATTGTCGGCGACGCTCATATTGGGAAACAGCGCATAGTTCTGGAACACCATGCCGATACGACGCTTCTCGACGGGCACCCGCTCGACGCTCTCGCCGCCGATGGTGATGCGACCCGAGTCAGGAAAATCGAAACCGGCGATCTGCCGCAGCAACGTGGTCTTGCCGCTGCCCGACGGCCCGAGCAGCGCGTAGAAGCCGCCATCGGCGAAGTCGATGGAGACGTTGTCCAGCGCCTTGTGCGCGCCAAAGCTGCGCGAGACATCGGATACCTGCACGCCGGCCATTATTTCTCTCCGCCGAATTTGAAGAACCGCGCCGTCAGCAGCATCAGCGCCATCGACACGACAATGATGATGGTCGAGACCGCGTTGATCTCGGGCGTGAAACCCTTGCGGATCGCGGCGTAGATTTCGACCGGCAGCGTCGTCTGGCCCGGCGTCGCCAGGAAATAGGACACCACGAACTGGTCGAACGAAACGGCAAACGCGAACAGCCCGCCGGCGATGACGCCGGGCATGATCCAGGGCAGCGTGATGCGGCGCGTCACCTGCCACTGGTTGGCGCCTAGTGAGCGCGCCGCCTCTTCCAGCTCCGGCGCGAAGGTCTGCAGCCGGGCCGAGACGACGACGATGACATAGGGCAGCGCCAATGCGACATGGCCGAGCAGGATCGCATGCAGGCCACGGCCGATACCGACGCCGAAGAAGAAAATCAGCATTGCCGTGCCGGTGATCAGCCACGGTATGGCGATCGGCGGAAACAAAAGCGCCTGCAGGAACTTCTTGCCACGAAATTCGTAGCGATAGAGCGCCAGCGACGCCGCCGAGCCGAGCACGACGCAGATGATCGTGGTGATGACCGCGATCTCGACGCTGTTCCAGGTCGCTGCGATCAGTTGGTCGTTCTGCCACAGCGAAGCATACCATTCAGTCGTCCATTCGAACGGCAATTGGTAGAAGGGAGAAACGTTGAACGACATCAGCGCCATGATGATGATCGGCAGATAAAGAAAGGCAAGCAGCAGCCAGATGTAGAGGCGGCCGAGTCCTTCGAGGATGCGGGTCGTCGTCATCACGCGGCCCTCCGCAGCACTGGCGACGCCACCGCCAGGATGACCAGCACTACCGCCAGCAGGATGAAGGAGAGTGCGGCACCGAGCGGCCAGTTGAACACGGCGACGAACTGGTCCTCGATGACCGTTCCGTAGAAGGTGCCGGTGCGGCCGCCCAGGATGCGCGGTTCCATGAACGAGCCGACGGCCGGCACGAAGATCAGCGCCGCACCCGCGACCAATCCGGGCATCGACAGCGGGATGATCACCCGCTTCAGCACCTGCAACCGCGATGCGCCAAGCGAGCGCCCGGCCTCGATCAGCGAGTCGTCGATGGCCTGTAGCGTGAGATAACAGGTCAGCACCATGTAAGGCACATAGGAATGCACCAGCCCGATGATGACGGCCGGATAGGAATACATGAGGTCGATGTTGATCTTGAACGGCAGCACGGCATTAAGCGCGGTGTCGAGGATGCCGCCTTCGCGCAAAACCATCGCCCAGGAAAAGATGCGCACCAACCCATTCGACCAGAACGGCAGGATGACGAGCAGGAAGATCGCCTCGCGGCTGCGCCCCTTCAGCACCTTGGCCAGCACGTAGGCGGCGGGATAGCCGATGACGATGCACCATAGCGTCACTTCGAGGCCAAGGCGCAGCGAGGCCAGCAGCAGCGTCAGATAGAGGCTCTGCGAGAAGAAGGCGGCATAGTTGCCAAGCGTGAACGCCCACGGCTTTCCCGACAGCGGCAGCTCGGTCATGAACGAGAAGAAGACCATGGCGGATAGCGGCAGGAAGATCGCCACCGTCAGCCAGAGATAGGCCGGCGCCAGCAGCGGCAATGCCGATCTCAGCCCGCTTCGCGACGCTGTCGCAGCTGCCATGGTACCCTCCTCCCAGGATTGGAAGAACCAGCCGACGCGAACCGCCGGCTGGCCTGGCTGTGATCTTACTTCACGTCGACCTTAAGCTGCTGCCAGAGCGCCAGATAGGCTTCGCGCTGGGCATCGGTGATCGGCGCCTGGAACTGGATGCGCTTGGCCACTTCGGGATCACCCATGACCTTGCGGTTGAAGGCATCCTCGGGCAGCGCTTCCACCGCCTTGGTGTTGGCGGAGACGGGAGCACCGACCTTGGTGACCCATTCGACGTAGAATTTCGGGTCGATCATGTAGTTGATGAAGGCCTCGGCGCCGGCGACGTTCTTGGCGCCGACCGGAATGGAAAACGCGTCGAGCCAGGCGACGGCGCCTTCCTGCGGCACCACCAGCGAGACCGGCAGCTTGAAATGCGTCTTGGCGCGATCGGCCGAGCCGCTCCAATAGGTGCCGATGTCGATCTGGTTGGAGGCGACCATCTGGTTCCAGTCGTTTTCCGAGCTCCAGAAGGTCTTGATCTGCGGCATCAGCGAGGTCAGCTTCGTCTTGACCGCATCCATATCCTTGATGTCGTTGATGTTCTGGCCAGTGGCGATGGCGCCGAACTGCACCGCTTCGACGGCATCGTCGCGAATGACGACGCGGCCCTTGTGGGCGGCATCCCACATTTCGGCGATGCTCGTCGGTGGCTTGTCGAAGGACTTTTCGTTGATGGCGAGTGCGGTTAGACCCCATACCCACGGCACGCCATAGACCTTGCCGTCGTGGACGAGCATTGGCGATCCCGCCTTGTCCTTGCTGATGTCGGCGTAGTTCGGCAGCTTGGAAACGTCGATCGGCTGGATCAGTTTCCCGGCCATCGCCTGGTCGTTGAAGGCGGCGTTGATCATGACCACGTCATAGAGGCCGGGATTGGTCCGGATCTTGGTCAGCATTTCCTGTTCGGAATTGAAGAAATCGTTGACGACCTTGTTGCCGGTCGCTTTTTCGAAAGCCTCGACGGCCCACGGTTCGTCGGCGCCGTAACCCTTCCAGTTGAGTACATGCACTTCGTCGGCCTTGGCGGCGAACGCGAGTGCGGAGGTAAAGACGGCGGTCGCCGTCAGCAGAGCAGTCAAATCAGGCATGCGCATGGTTGGTTCCTCTCTGTGGGTTTGCCCGGTTCCCGGGCTTGTCAGGCTTTTCCAGCTGTTATGCATTGGCCTTCTGTGTCCCGCCTGCTCCCGATGGGTCGGCGGCATGGCTCAGGAATGTCTGGATTTCGCGATTCGTCGGCGCCGACGAGCCGCCATGGCGGGTGACCGAAACAGCAGCAGCAGCATTGGCATAGCGCGCTGCCTCGAAGGGCGAGATTCCGTGCGCCAGCGCGCTGACGAAAGCGCCGATATGGGTGTCGCCGGCGCCATTGGTGTCGACGGCGTTGACCTTGAAGCCGGCAATGGTCTGCGCTGAGCCATCGGCCAACCGTACGTGGCAACCCTTTGCTCCGGAGCGGATGATCACGCCAGCAGCCTGCGGGCAATGGTCGCCCAGAAGTCGTGCAGCGACAGCCTCGACATTGTCCGAACCGGCGATCTCAGCCGCCTCCCTCGTGTTGCAGCTCAGCCATGTGGTGCGGGCAAGCACCCGCGACAGGAAGGAGCGTGGAATGTCCGAGATGACCGGCGTCGGATCGAACACGAAGGGAATATTCGCCGGCAGCGCCTCGATCCAGTCGGTGAGCGCATCGCGGCTCTTGGGGTAGCTCAGCGTATAGCCGGAGGTGAACACCCAATCGCCCGGTGCCACCGCGACGGGCGCCATCATTTCGAGGCTGAGTATGCTCTCCGCACCTGGCCATGACACGAAGGTGCGTTCGGCGTCGCTGGAGATCATGGCGACGCAATTGCCGCTGTCCATCAAGGGCGATGGCGGCGTCAGTGTCGCGATGTTCTCGGCCATGAAGGCGGTGCGCAGGAAGTCGCCATTCGGCCCACTGCCGAGCTGGCCGCCGAACACCACCTGCATGCCGGTGCGGCTGGCCGCCACCATCATGTTGAAGCCACCGCCGGCGACCTGGGCAAAGCTCGACGCCGTCTTTTCCATGCCGGGCGCCGGCAAAGCGTCGATGCGGTAGACATAATCGACCACGGCACTGCCGATATGGACGAGACGGCCGCTCACGCCGCCGCGTCCTTGCTGGAACCGGCTTTCGCCGCCCTTGCCGCGACAAGGTCGGCGGCGAGCGCGCCAACCTCTGACAAGTCGATGCCGACAAGCCGGAGGATGTGCTCTTGCGGCAATCGGGAAAAGCCGGTGCAGGCGCCGGCCATGCCGGCAGCGATGGCGCCGATCGTATCGGTGTCGCCGCCGAGATTGGCGCTGATGATGGCTGCTTGCCAGGGGTCGCCACGGGCGACTTCCAGCACGGCGAAAGCCGCCGGAACGGATTCCTGGCTGGCGACGCCGGTGCCGACCAGATCGGTGATCAGCCGGAGCGCATCCCGCATCGCCTTGCCACGCACGATGTCCTGCGCCCAGACGATACGCGCGGCGATGTCGCCGCCGGTGACCCAATGTCCGAGCGTCGCCCCTCGCCTCGCCGCCGCGACCGCGCTGGCCGAAGCATCGCGCCAACCGCCGCCGGCGACGCCGCGGCTGACGGCGGCTGCGACGGCTGCGGCCGAGGCTATGGCGATCGAGGTGTTGTGCGTCGCCCGGCAAGTCTCCGCCACCTTGCCGACGAACGTCTCCAACGGTTCAAGCGGCATCATGATGCCGACAGGCGCGATACGCATGGCCGCGCCATTGGTGTCGCCGCTGCGTCCCGCTTCCTCGGCCGGTACGCCATTGTTGATGGCATTGATGGCACGCTTGGTCGACGGCCCCAAAAGATCATAGCTGCCGCGCGCCTTGACCTCGCGCTCCCAGTCGAGCAGCGCATTGACCCAGCGCGCGTGGTCGAAACGGTCGCCGGATTCGACCAGGATGCGGCCGAGCAGCAGCGCCTGTTCGGTATCGTCGGTGATGGTTCCAGCGGCCAGGCCCTTCGACACCGGATGATCGGCGAAAGGCTCGATGAAATCCTTTACATGGCCGTAGAGTTCGGCAATGCGAGCCGGCGACAAAAGCTGCGTCGGCATGCCGAGCGCGTCTCCCAGCGCTCCGCCGACAAGCGCGCCCATGGCGCGATCGATGGTCTTGCTGGTTGCATCCGACATCGCTCAGAACCTCATATGCAGCGCAAAATGTGCCGGATTGAGCAGGCTGGTGACATACTCGATCGGCCGATCGTCAGCCGCACGCGTCAGCCGGCGCCCGCGCAGGAAGGGCGTGCCTTGTGGGCAACCGAGGATGGCCGCATCCTCGGCATTGAGCATCTCGATCTCGACCCATTCCTCGCCATGGTCGGGAATGAGGCCGGCGGCGCGCAGCGTCTGGTGCAGCGAGCCCTCGCGCAGTCCGCGCAACGGTACGTCCTCAAGCTCGGAGGACAATGGCAGCCGGCTGCGCTCGATGGAGATCGCATGGCCGTCGCTGGCGTTGGTGCGCACCCGGTCAACGGCAATGAAGAACGGGCTTTCGATAGCAAGCAGCGCAGCCAGATCGGGGTCTTCGATGACCTCCAGCCGCAGCGTCCGCGTCTCGGCATTGGCGCCGGCATCGGCCAGCGCGCGCGACCAGCCGATGGAGTCATCGACCGGCTTGCCGTCGAAGGTGACGAACGAGCCGATACCAACCCTGGTCGTGATCAGCCCCCGGCTGGACAATTCCTCGAGGCCCTTGCGGACCGTATTGCGACTGACGGAGAAGCGCTGGACAAGTTCATTCTCGCTTTGCAGGCGGTCGCCGAAGCCGAGAACACCGGAGCGGATTTCATGTTCGAGAACGGTGGCGATCTGCTCGGGTTTGCCCGTGCCGGGAGACAGCTGAACCGCGCGCCGCTTCATATAGTACCTGTTCAGTGAACCTGTATAATCCTGTTCAATATAGAGACCGGGATGCTATGTCAACGGGTACTGAAGACTGCCCAAAAGGCAGCGAATATGCGGAATACCGTGCAAGGCGCGCCGAGAGGCAGGTCAATATGGCCCCCGAAAAGCCGGTCGGCGATCGCCAAAAAAGAGGCATACATCAAGGGGATGGAGCCAGACCCTGATTCAATTTCACCGGAGCAGGCTACGGGATCGACACCTCACGCGGTTCGACGAGGATGTCCGCCTCGATCGCCGCGTTGATGAACGCCGCCCTTGCCGCCGAGACTTCTTTCTTTCCCTCGAGCACGGCCAGACAGACCTTGCGGGCAACCATATGCTTTTGCCCGGTCGCAACCGGCCAGCGGTTCAGCAGGATGTCTGCAGCCTGAGCGACCCGCTCCACGTTGAAGATCGAGTTTCGCGATCGGCCGAGCGCAATCCTGACCGGCTCATCGAAACGCTGATCTTGCACGATGCCACTCCCCAAAGTCGGCATTCATCGATTCGCGGCCTTCAACCCCGAGCAATGTGATAGGTTCCGCGCCAAAGGTGCAAGATGTCCGATTCCAGTGGCCAGAAAAATCCCAGGCTGATCGTCGTGGTCGCCTTCGATCGCGGTGAGGATGGCGAGCTGTTCCCAGCCTTTGGACCCGCCGACCAGCAAAGCGAAGACCGCGCTATACGCACCGCCAAGGCTCTGGCGGCAAAGCATGCCGGCGTCATCGCCTGGAGCCGTGAGGCCGATCCGACGCTAGGCGAATACGGCCCGCCGAACACGCTCTTCGTCAGCGGCGACGTACCTGACATGGAGTAATCTGGCGTCAGGATCTGGCCTGCGCTCAACGCCGCAGCCAGAACGGAGACTTCTCAGAAAACACCCGCCTTTCCTTGAAGCTTGATGCAAGCCGGTTCCCTCGCCCATCAAGCAAAAGCCCGCCACGGTGAACCGGAGCGGGCCTTGGAGGAGGATAAGGGGTGGGACCCTCTCCTCTTGTTTCCACGGGGGGGGTGTGGACCGCAATGACCATACGAAAGTTTTGCAGAGTGCAGGATCACAAGCCGGCTTGCCTGCATCACAATCCGGTGCGCGCCGACATTGGGGGCGCTCACGAGATTGCGATCTGTCGACGACAACCGGGCGGGCCTGGCTAGATGCGCCCGAGCACGACAAGCACGATGACGATGAGCAGCACGAGCCCGAGGCCGCCGCCGCCATAGTAGCCGGCGCCATAAAAAGGACCTCCGCCGAGGCCGCTGAAGCCGCCAAGCAGGGCAAGGATAAGAATGATGATCAGTATGGTTCCAAGGCTCATGGCTTTCAGCTCCCGTTAGCGCTGACGCATTGGGTCGAACATCGCGGCCGCGATGTTCGAGGACGAGAACGTTCCCAAGGCTCTACCGTTCCGTGCGATCGTGGCAACGGAAACGGCCATCCAACGTGATGGAAGCCAGAACTTTGATACCGGCACGCCAATGAACGCGGAAAGCCCACCAGTGTGGCGGGCCTTCCGACCGGCCGGAGGCCAGGAACATGCGGCCGGGCCTCAGGGCCGGTTCGGCACCTCCAGTCCCGGCACCTCCAGCATCAGCGGCGCGCGATCAGGAGGCAGAGTTGCCGGAGGTCGCGGTCGTAAGCGCCTTCGCTGCCGAGCACGTCGACGCAGCGCTTCTTCATTCGCGCCACGTTGCTATCCGACATCTGGGCCACGACACCCGGCAGGCTCGGCCTGCTGGGGTTTGACGGATTGGACGGATTGGACGGATTGCTCGGGTTCGACGGATTGGACGGATTGATGCCGCCCCCAATACCCACGCCGAGACCGACGCCGACGCCGCTCGTCCCGCCCACATTGGCGCCGAGGCCGGCAGCAATGCCGCCAGATCCTCCAACATTGGCGCCCGCGCCGGCATTGATGCCATTGCTGCCGCCGACCGAAGCGCCGAGACCAGCATTGACACCGCTCGAGCCGCCGACATTGGCACCGGCCCCGGCCTTTACACCACCGCTGCCGCCCACCGAGGCGCCCACGCCGGCGCTGATGCCGCCACTGCCGCCAACGGAAGCCCCGACGCCGGCATTGACGCCGCCGCTACCACCCACCGAGGCACCAACGCCAAGGCCGATTCCCGCAGCATTGGCGGGCAGGGAAAGGGCTAAGATTACCGCACTACCCGCCAACATGTTGGCGACTGTCTTGATGGTGTGAGCCATAACACTCTCCTGTTGTCGTTGCGCTAAAGCAATTGGCGAGAGGCCGATTGCAAGATCAACTACGCGAGGTGATGAATTTCAGTTTCAGAGAGAGAATACTCGATCTGAAGCGTGGTATACATCAACAAAATTTCTGAAATAAAATTGTAATAAAGTTGGAATAATTTCTCTTTACACTAACAGTGCGTAAGACCATTGATAATCGGACGTTACTCTGCTCGTCTTACTGCGAGGCCGTACACCGGACAGCGCATGAGCCTCTCGCAAGATCAGCAAGACCGCCACGATGATTGCAAGTGGCCAGAGTCTGTCGGCGGATGCGGGAGCGAGAGAGTGCAAGCGTGAGTGCAGGCCGAACGATTCTGCGCTGGCCCGCTTGTCAGACGATCCCGTAGAACAGCCTGTAGTGGACGCGCTTCATATAGTCCCGGTATTCCGGCGTCGCGGCTAACAGCGCCTCTTCGCGCAGGATGCGATGAACCTGGAAGAAGGTGATCGCGGCGTAGACAGCAAGATTGTAGAAGGAAAAGGCCGACAGCAGGAACAGGACATGACCGGCAAGGTATCCGGCATAGATCGGGTGCCGCACCAGGCGGTAGGCACCGTCGGTCATCACGCCGCGATTGCCCGGCAGAATGGCGAAAGAACGCCCTAGCGATATCTTCCCCCAGATCACGAACCCCAACGCCAGGACTTGCAGCGGCGCGGCGGCATAGATCGGGATGATGGCCACGCCCGGTTCCAGGTCGATGAAGCCGACACCGAAGCTGGCGACCACCGAAACAACCACCGTCAGCGGGTTCCAGTCGCGTACCTGTGGTCGCCGCGACAGAAGCAGCCAGGTAAAGGTCAGGATCTCGGAAATTGCCACCAGCGCCACATTGATGCGGGTCGGGTCGAGCATCAGGTGAGATACGCCGCGGTAGACGAACATGCCCGCGAAGGCCAACGCGCAGATCCGAAAGAAACCTTCGCGCAAATCCACCAGGATTTCGCGCGTTCGGGCTGCGGACAAAATCCTGCCGTCACTGATGTGCGAAAGCGCCTCGCTTTTTGATATGAGCAATGCAAACACCCCAATGATCCCTCAGGGCGACCTTTGCACGCAACCATTGCCGGGCAGTTAATCAACAAGATCAGATCGGCATTAAACTGGCTATCGGGGAGCCAGGGCGCCACTCCCAGACGACCTGCTCCACGCGGTCGCCCAGAAAGACTGGCGACCCATCTCATTTGGTTTTGCCAGACTAGCTCAGATAGTCGTTGCGGAAATAGCTCCCGAAATCCGGGCGTTGAGCAACCAGCTTGCCGTCGGCATCACGCAAAATGCCGGACGCGAAGAGATAGCCGCCGATCGCTCCCATCTTGGCCGGATCCATCGTCCCGATGGCGCCGCTTTGGCTGCGCAGATAATGGCCGTCGATCAGCGCCTTCAGTGAGGCGTGGATCAGCGCCGGATTGGTCAACGCATCCTTGTTGGCCGCGATCAGCAGGGCTGCCGCATCTTCGGGGTGATCGACCGCGAACTGGTAGCCGCGCCGCGTCGCCTGGACAAAGGCGGCCGCAGGCTTGGGGTTTGCCTGGAGATAGGCTTCGCTCGAAGAGATCAGTGTCGTGTGCTCGTCAGGCACGCCGTAATCGGCATAGACGAAGCTGCGTTGTTTGACGCCCTTGAGCTCGGCGTCGACACCCTCCCAGGTCGAGACTTCGAGCGTGAAATCGACCGAACCATTGGCCAGCGCCTCATAGGCTGAGGTGCCGAGCGTCACCGTCTCGAAATTGCCCTTGCCGCCATCATGGCGGATGATGGTCGATATCAGGGCGTTTTCCCAGGCGCTGCCGAAGCCGCCATAGGTCAGGCCGTCGAGGTTTCTCGGGCTTACGATCTCGCTGCGGGCCGCATTGAAGACCACGCGGCCGGTTTCCGATTGCACCACCGCATAGACGCCCTTCAGGTCCGCTCCGGCGGTTCTCTGGGTGAACAGGCTGATGGTGCCGTTGATGCCGAAATCGGCGACGCGATTTGCAACCAGCGTGCCCGCACCGGTATCGCTGTAAGGCAGGATGTCGACCTCGAGCCCGGCCTCGCGATAGAAGCCCTTGTCGCGGGCGACGAACAGTCCGATGTGGTTGGTGTTGACAGTCCAGTCGAGGGCAACGGTGACCTTTTGTGCCGATTGTGCTTGGGCTCGCCCCGATCCGGCAACGAGCGGAAAGCCCGTGGCAAGGGTCAGCAACAAGGCCTGCCGGCGCGTCAAGTCAGTCATGATCGTGTCCTTTGGATGGGGTGGCGTTGAGGATGATGTCGAGAATCTCGGCCTCGAGCGTACTTGCCTGG
Organism: Mesorhizobium sp. LMG17149; assembly: GCF_024518695.1. Taxonomy (NCBI): domain Bacteria; kingdom Pseudomonadati; phylum Pseudomonadota; class Alphaproteobacteria; order Hyphomicrobiales; family Phyllobacteriaceae; genus Mesorhizobium; species Mesorhizobium sp. LMG17149. The sequence continues at coordinate 233,294 of NZ_JANIFL010000006.1, read as the reverse complement.
CGCGCGGCATCGCCGCCAAGGCTGCGCGGGCGCGGCAGCGGCACCTTGATTTCACGCACGATGCGGGCCGGGCGCGCCGACAGCACATAGATGCGGTCGGACAGGAACACGGCTTCGCGCACGTCATGGGTGATCAGGAGCGCCGTCCAGCGATGATGCCGCCACATCTGTTCCAGCCAGCGCTGCATGGCCGTGCGGGTCAGCGCGTCGAGCGCGCCGAACGGCTCGTCGAGCAAAAGCATGTCGCGTTGCTGCACCACCGTGCGCAGCAAGGCCGCGCGCTGGCGCATACCACCGGACAGTTGCGCTGGAAAATGCCGCTCGAAGCCGGCAAGCCCGAATTCGGCAAACAACGGCGCAACGCGCGCCCGCGCCGCCTGTCTCCTCATGCCTTGCACTTCGAGCCCGAGCGTCGCGTTTTCGAGGATGCGCCGCCACGGCATCAGCGCGTCACGCTGCGGCATGAAGGCGAAATGCCTGCCGTGGTCGTCGAGCGGCGCGCCGTCGAACAACATCTCGCCCTCGCCATGCTCGGCGCCGGTCAGGAGCTGGAAGAGTGTCGATTTGCCGGCGCCCGAGGGTCCAAGGATCGAGACGAATTCACCAGCGCCGACGCTAAGCGAAATATCGGCCAGCACGTCGAGCCCACCGAACGCCTTGCGCACATGCCGCAGCTCGAGCCGGTTCATCGCCGCGGCCTCTTCCCTGCGGTCTCCTGTCCGGCCCGCTCCCAGGGCATCGCAAGGCGCTGCAGCAGTACAGTCAACCCGAACAGGACAAGGGTCAGGGCAGCGCTGACACCGACGGCGGCCAGCACCAGATCGGGGCGGAAATTGTTCTTGGCGTTGAGCATGTAGATGCCCAGCCCCTTCGCGGCCCCCGCATATTCGGCGAAGATCGCGCCGACCACGGCGTAGGTGATGGAGATCCTCAAGCCAGCGAAGAAATAGGGCAGCGCCGAAGGCAGCCGTGCCAGCACGAAGATGCGCCAGCGCCCTGCCCCCATGGCGCGCAGCATTTGCCCGATCTCGGCCTCGGTCGACTCATAACCCTCGACCAATGCAACCAGCATCGGAAAGAAGGTAACCAGCGCCACCAGCATGATCTTGGGCGCCAGCCCGAAGCCGAACCAGAGCACCACCAGCGGCGCGATCGCCACCAGCGGCAAGGTCTGGCTGACGATTAAGACAGGAAACAGCGCACGCCGCAGCGGCTGGAAGAAGTCGACCAGCATCGACAGCACGAAGGCAGCGCTGAGCGAACAGGCAAAGCCGAGCAGCGTGGCGCCGATGGTCGGAATGGCGTTGTCGGCCAGCGCCTGGCGATTGAGCAGCGCTTGTTCGAAAACGCGCGACGGCGCCGGCAGTGTCGTCGGCCTGATGCCGGCATAGGTGGCATAAAGCTCCCACGCCAGCAGGAGCAAACCGACCGAGATCATGGCCGGCATTGCCTTGACAAGAAGGCTCGCGATCGGGCGCGAAGCGACTGATGATGTGGCCACGGGAGACAACCTTTGACGGCAGCGCGAAAGCGCGGCTGGTTCAGACAGCCGACGGGCTGTTGGCCGAGACCGTGACGTCGAGGGTTACGTGGCCGGCGCCTGGTCCGAAGCGGCAGAAGGCCTCGTCCAGCGCCGAAAAGATCGCACCGGCATCACCGCGCAGTTTCGTGCAGAAATGCTTGGAACGCTCATAGACGCCGGACTGCTTGAGAAAATCGATGCAGCCGTAGATCTCGTCCATGTGGTCGTCGGTGCCCATCACATAGAGCGAGAACTGCGCCGCCGCCGGCTGGCCGGTGGCAGCAGCATTGCGCACCGCCGCAATGGCCGCATCCTTGCGCGGGCCGAGTGGCCCGACAGGCCCGCCAAGTGCATCGGAGCGGCAGATCGGGTCATCCGGCTCGCCAGGGCACCCGCGCGAGATGGCGGCCGACAACACGCAATGTTTGCCGCTGCGTGCCGCCGCCACGAAGAGGTCGCGCATGGCGGGAAACAGCACTTCGGGCGGCCCGACCAGCAAGGTCGAGATGTCGTCGGTCTCGATCCTGAGCTTGTCGCGCCAGGGATCGAGCGCACCGAGCGCGCCAAGAATGACACCGACGAATTCGTCGGTCATGGGGTATAGGGAAATCTGTGCGCCTGAAAACATCGCCCGCCTCGCTCCGCTGGTATTACCCAGATCAGCTTCTAGGGTCTGTGGGCTTGCCGCCCCCGTCTCAGCCCCGACCGTACGGAGCACCCCTGTGGATGTGCGCCTTAAAGCATCATTCGAGTTCAAGGGAAAGCCGTTTTTTCAGAGCACTGCGCCAAAAGCATTGCGCCAGTCACGGTGCGCCTGAGCGGAATTTTGTCGGGAACCTTCGCCGCCGCGACCGGTTGTCCCCACAGTCGCAACGCGATCACTTTCGTAGAAAACAAGCGACGACTTCACAGAAATGGAGACAAACCATGTTCATGAAAATCCTCGCAGCTTCGGTTCTCACCATTGGTCTGGCCACGTCAGCCATGGCGCAAAGCGCCGGCAGCAACAACGCAAATGGAAGCGGCAGCGGCAAATCGGTGACGGTTGAGCCGAACACGCCGGCTTCACCGAATACGGTCGAGCCGGACACTGTCGACCCGGGCACGACCAACAGCACGACTGGCACGGTAGGGGACATGAATTCGAACGCGGATCAGAATTGCCCGACCAACCCGCAAGGCGCGCAGACGGACGCCGATGGTAACGCGACGGCGCCAACGGTAAACGATAATAATTGTGGCAAGTAACCGCACACGGATGAAGCCGCTGGGCATCGCCCAGCGGCTTCATCCGTTTCTCTGGTCCGCAGCACTCGTTTTACCGAACAGCCGGATTTGTGGAGCGGGTTTTCCGGCGGGCGGGCGCAAAAACAGGTGTTTTGAATTGAGCAGCCGTTTGAGCACTCTACCGTAGGTAAAATACAGGACCCGACCGTTGGCGAGATCGAATTCCACTGTTCCCCACCGCCTGACCGGAGCCTTTCCTGTGCAAGGCCCCAGCCTTCTGATCTGGAATCCCAGTCTGACTTTGCGCGTTCCGATTTCAAGATAGATGCCTGGCAGAAGGCCGAGCACATGCCATAGCCGTACAACATGCTCGACCGCCATGGCCGGCGAGATTATCAGGTGGCTGGGCTGAAGCCGTGCCCAGACGAAGTCGCCTTTCGGCTGCGGCATTCCTGACAACAGCCCCCGGCAGTAGGCCGGCACCGCCTCGCTCACCAGGATCCGCATAGCGGTTGCCGTGCTGTCGGCCAAGGCTTCTCTCGAGGTCCAGTCAGCTTCGGAAAACGGCACCTGCCCGAGAATGTCACCCTCGTCAAAACCGGCGGACATCTTGTGGAGCGTGACGCCGCCATGAGCCGCACACCGGCCGTCCACGGCCAAGCGCTGGGTCGGATGTGGCCCTCGATAGTCGGGGAGCAGCGCCGGGTGGAGGTTGACCCCGCCTTTGGAAAAATGGCCAAGAACCTCTTGAGGGATCAAGACAGGCAAAGTGTAGCAGACCAGCACATCGGCGCGGAGGTCAGACAATTGGCGACCAAGCGCATTCCAATCGTAAGGGCGGCCAAATTCGATCAACTTGACAGGCGTGTTACCGACAAACCGCCTGAGCAGTAGCTTGCGTTGAAGCCTTCGTCGGAAATTGCCGATGCTGAAACCGGTGGGACGACGCCGGAACCCGGGCACGATGATCGCGCCAATTGCATTTCCAGCCTCTAGCCAGCCGGCGAGCAGAGGCCCCGTATGGTTAGAGATATCGAGGACAAAAACGGCTGTGATCGGCTCCGAGTGATCGGTCGATGCGATCGGCCTCATCTTCGGCGGCTCAAACGGGCCGACAGATCAGGGCGAGCTTGTCAGGTCGGCTGAGTGGAAGGCGATGCCAAGGCAGTGACAACCGAAAGACGCTCGCGTTTTACAAACACTGGCTTTTCGCAGATTTTCTTCACGGCCCGTCTCCCGAAATCAGCTCTTCCTGCGCAATTGGACTGCGATACGGCAGGCTGTCAACCACCTGACCGTGTTTGCCTACCGCATCCGCATTCGTCGTTGACGAAGGCGTTCGAAGAGCGCTCGGATATTGTGAAAGCTCAATGGCCGACGCGACACGGTGCGCTGACTGAAAGGGGTTTGGATGCGATGACCTGCTCGACGACACCGTCGAGCAGCAATGCAGGGCAAATCGCAGTTGCGAATCTACGAAACCGCCGTCTCGCGAACCGGCAGCTTCCAGCCTGGCCTGACGAAGTGGCAGGTGTATCCGTTGGGATATTTCTCCAGATAGTCCTGATGCTCGGGCTCGGCTTCCCAGAACGGACCAACGGGTGCGACTTCGGTGATGACCTTGCCCGGCCACAGGCCCGAGGCATCGACATCGGCGATGGTGTCCTCGGCGACGCGCTTCTGTTCGTCGCTGGTGTAATAGATCGCCGAGCGATAACTCGTCCCGACATCGTTGCCCTGGCGGTTGCGGGTCGTCGGATCGTGGATCTGGAAAAAGCGTTCCAGCAGCGTGCGATAGCTTATGATGGCCGGATCGAAATTGATCTCGATGGCTTCGGCGTGGGTGCCGTGGTTGCGGTAGGTGGCGTTGGGCACGTCGCCGCCGCTGTAGCCGACACGGGTGGAGATGACGCCGGGATAGCGCCGTATCAAATCCTGCATGCCCCAGAAACAGCCGCCGGCAAGGACTGCACGTTCGGTCGAAGTCGCCATGTCACGTCTCCTCAAAAGCAATTCCAGGAAAAGTGTGTAGCGGTTTTCCGTCTGGAATTGCGTGAAAGCAAGTGGTCTCGCCATAAATGGGCATTGTCACCTGCTTCGTCCAGCGGACGCGGTGGATCTACCTCAATTGCTCGGTTGGGTGAGGCTGTCGATCAAACCCGGTAGCTTCATGCCAGGCGGAATGGCGGCAAAGCTGATCGCCACCGGTGGTGCCCTGAGCGACCAGTCGAAAAGAACGGTCTTGACCGGGATGTTTCCCAGCCACGCCAGCAGCCGAGGTGGCACGCCGCTCCCGGGCCAGACCAGGAGCATGCCGTGATCGCGCAGCCGCTGGCTGGTGATCCAGGGGGCGAGCCGCATGTCGAGGTCTGTGAAGATCGACGGCTTGTCATAGGCGTTGAGGCCCGCCAGCAACGCGATGCGGGTATCGCCGCCGACGATGTCGAGCCGACCGGGCACCGCCGCGTGCCAGACCGCCTCGGCTTCGTCCGAAATCTGCCGCGCTGGCCAGCAGACGGCATCCATGCGCCCGCGCAAATTGCAACTCGTCCAGCGGATGCCCGCATAGGCACCGGACATGCCGAGGATGCAGGCGAACGCGCAGATCGCCAGCCGTCGCAGTTCGACGGCGCCAAGCCGATGACCCAGCAAGGCGATCGCCACAACGCCGATCAGATTGTACATCGGCGCGCCCCACGCCTCGCCGGCGCCGGTAAACAGCGAGGCCACCATGACAAGCACCGCCGGACCAAGCCCCATCCACACGAGATAGGCCAGCGCGCCGCGCTCAATGGGCTGTTCCGGCGCGGGCGAACGCCGCAACAGCCCCGATATCGACAGCACCAGCAATAAGCCGCAGAGCCCCGCCATTTGGACACCGATATAGTAAAGGCGGGCGCGGTGGACCAACACCCATTCATCGCGGCCGGCGACATAGGTCAGCGGCAGGAAATCGATGCGGTAGAGCTGGATGGCCAGTGGCGCGGCGACGGCGAGGAAAACCGCGAGCCCAAGCCAGGGCCAGGGCGTGGCGAGCCGATTGCGTGCCCGCGTGTCCGACAACAGCCAGATCGCCCCGAAGAGCAACAGCAGCCCGGTGGAAAACTTGGCATAGAGCCCGACGCCCGACACCAGTCCGAGCGCCAGCCACCAGCCCGGCCCACCGCCACGGCCCGCACGCCACAGCAGCCAGCAGATTGCGGCCCAGAAGGGCATCTGCGCGTAATCATGATTGAACTGCGGTGTCGGCCAGCCGAAGAAATACAATGACGGCATCAAAAGCACGGCGGCCAGCGCGCGGGTTCTCCCGAGCATGTCGCGGGCCAGCAGGTAGACGAAGACGAAGGTCGCCGAGACGACAAGCTGGGCGAGCAGATATTGCGGCCAGCGGAACGATCCGGTCAGAAGATGGCTGATCTCGAGCAGCCAGCCGGGGAGCTGCGGATGCTTGTAGGTCAAAAGCACCCATTCGCGGCCCCACATGAAGCTCTCGACGACATCGCCGGGCGGGGCGGCATCGACAAGCGCCGGCATCACGGTCCAGCACAGGATCTGCGTCAGGCATAAAAGCGCTAGGCCGGCTTCTGGATAGCGCGTCAGCCCCGGCCAGATCGACGACTGCCACCAGTCGCCTGGAACAGAACTGCCGACCGGCAGCCAACCGTTCATGGTTTCGTCGATTCGCGTCATGCGGTGGATAAATCACACCGGACGGTTTTACGAACAGCCCAGAACTTGAAGCTTACGAAAATGTATACTTGGCCAACCATGGCAAAACCAAGATTGAGGCAGAGTTTCGCGCCACCATGCCGCCTCTCCCGTCATCACATGCCAGCAAGACAACAATGGAACACGCCATCGCGCAGCACCCTGAACATGCCGGGCATGGCGCCTTGGGCGTGATCGCGGCAGGCGTCGCCTACGCCTGACCGGTTGCCGTCCCCAAAAAGCATCCAGGATTTGAAAAATGCGCCACCACCATGCCGTCATTCACTACCGTGCGCTCGATTTCTGGATGGCCCGTGCGGCCGTTCTCGTCATCATCTGCCTGCAGCTTCTGGTCATCAACAATCTCTCATTCGGGCCGCGCTGGGTGGCGCCCGCGCTGGAGGCGGCCCTGCTGCTGCCCTTGTCTGTGGCCACCGCCTGGACGCAGGCCGCCACCCGAAAGGCGGTCGAGGACCACGAGTGGCATGCGATCGGCCAGTTTCGGGTCATGATCCGCAGAACAGCCCTGACCATGACCGCCATCATCAGCATCATCAATTGCGGTTCGCTGGTCCTGCTGGTGCGTGCCTTGCTGGAGGGCCATGCCGGCAGTAGCGGTACGACGCTGCTGATCGACGCGCTCAACATCTGGGTCACCAACGTCATCGTTTTTGCCTTGTGGTTCTGGAGCACCGACCGCGGCGGTCCGCCGACCTGCGGCCTCGTCAAGCTCGCACAGGCCGATTTCCTGTTCGCGCAGATGACGTTGAACGACCGTGAGCTTCGAGATTGGCTGCCCGGCTTCGTCGATTATTTCTTCCTCGCCTTCACCAATGCGACCGCATTTTCGCCGACCGATACCTTGCCACTCTCCCAGCGCGCCAAGCTGCTGATGATGGCCGAGGCCATGATCTCGCTGCTGACCATCGCGCTGGTCGCGGCACGCGCGGTCAACATTCTGGCTTGATCAGGCCAAAACGCAAAAATGGCCCGCCCGGCGAACCGGAACGGGCTATTTTGGGTTGTCTTCGATGGTTCGATGCCGCGGGAAACGTGCCTCGGCAATTCCGCCAAGCAATCGCCGCCGCACCAGCTATTCGTCCCGCGCGCGGCTGACTCTCCGCACCACGAACTCGAACAGGACGTCCGAAATCCACATGGCGCAGACGCCGATCAGGAAGGCGGCCGCCAGCGTGGTGGTGTCGTCGGCGGGATCGGGCATCGGCAGGCCGGCGATCCTGGCGTAGGAAACCGCCGGCAGCGTCAGATAGGCCGCCGCAAGCGCGCCGCAGATCGGCGAGGCCACCATTTCGCGCAGCTTGTAGCGATGCCGCGACAGCGCGCGCAGAACGCCGCCGGCGAGGCCCGCCGCCACGACCGGTCCCTTGATGCCGAGCAGGTCGAAAAGATCGTTCATCATGGCCTCCAGCCGCAAAGCTTCTGGCCCTTTTCGTTGTGAGCCAGGATCGCCGCCACCGACGCGTCGGAAAGGGTCGCCGCCTCCGCCCTTGTCGGCCGGAGGGGATGCCCGGCCGCGCAGAACGACCCGCCTGATGTGGTGCAGCCGGCCAGCAGCAGCGAGAGCGCTATGATTTTGACCATCTGGCCAGCCTCCCCCTGTTGTCGTCCGGCGCCCGGCCGGCGACGGCATCGTCGATCTTCTGGGCTTCGGTGCGCGCCGCGGCGTCGGCGGCATCCTGCCTGGCCTTCTGGCTGGCCTTGCCCTTGGCATAGGCTGTCCAGGCACCGGCAAGCGCGGCGCCCATTGCCAGAAGATACGGCCAGGCCTGGCCAAGCAGCGCGAGGGTGAGTGTTCCCATCTCATGTCTCCTTGGCCGGCGGCGCGACCATGCCGCGCGGCCCGTCACGCACCGCGTTGATGATGATCTTGGCAAGGGCAATGGCGCCGCTGATCTGAAGCGCGGTGCGGTCGCTCACGCCGAGCAGCGTCCAGTCGAAGCCGGCGAGCGCGCCGCCGCAGATGATGGCGATCAGCGTGTTGAGGAGATTGTGCAGCGCATTGGTGTTGAACCATCTCATCGAAACAGGCTCCCGAAAAAATCGGCGACGTGATGCCGGAAAGCCGCGAGCGCTCCGGCCAGGAGAACGAGGATGCCGGCCGCGGCAGCCGCCTTGCCGCCGGGCGCCGGCGGCACGGGCTGGATCGACGACGCCCCATTGGGCGATGTTTCGACCCTGGCCGGCGGCGACGCGGTCACCGGTGCCGCGGGGCGCTGCGCCGACATCAGCAGGGCCTGAACCCGCACCGACCTGACCCGATCCGACCAGCCGCGCCCGAATGTTGCCCATGTCGGCAACCGCTTGAGGAACGCCAGCCGCGCATCGCAAAGCGCATCGATGGTCACACCGGCCGGCTTTGCCTTGGCCGCCGCGACGGTGACCGGTCCGATCCGCCCGTCCTGCGCAACGCCGATGGCCGCCTGCAAATATTTGGCCGCCCGGCCAGGCCCGCTGTTGACGGCGAAATCGAACACAGCGTGGTCGACGCCATCGGGCAATTCGGCGCCGAGCACAGCGTCCCAGTAGAAGCGGCGATAAACGGTGGCGACCTGCGCGTCGCTGATCGCACGCAGATCCGCCTTCGTCGCGTCGGCCTTCACATAGCGGCGGAAGCTGGCAAGCGTCACGCCCTTCATGGTGGCGCCGCCGGGATCAGCCGGATTGTCCGACCACCCGCCTTCCGATTTGAGAACAAGCGCAAGCGCCCGCGCGAAGTTGCGGTCCATGGTGGTTTTCCTTCTTCGGATGATTTGGCTATGGTCGGCGCCGGGGAGCGGGCTGATGGATGATGAGCGACGCAAGGACCTAGTGATACTCGCCGCGCCGTGGGCTAAGCACAACGCTAAGTTTCGTGCGAACGCAGCGGCGAAGGCTGGCGAAATCAGAACCCAAGACGGCGGGCTCTTGCTTCCCTACGACGGCGGGTGGGAAGTCATTCGACCCGGCGACAGCAACGCGGAAACTGGCTGACACAACCCGAGCGCCCGCCGTCCCTGCCGGCTTACGGGACGGGGAACGTCCCATTGCTCTCAGACTGTCTGGTTTGTCTGGTTTGTCTGGTTTGCCTGGAACAGGTACGACCCTCTGAGGCTGCATACCCATGCCGAGCGGCGCAGCCTACATAAGGTTGACGATGGCGCTCGCACTATTTGGCCCTTGGTAGCGAGCCGCGACGGTTCTTCGGTTGGTTGCGAAAATTCCGGCAATTCTTGCGGAACGGCTATAGCCGATGGCCGATGAACCGGCCTGCGAAGAAGGGTTGGCGAGATCGTCTTTACCCGACGCGCCGCAAGAACGGATAGTTCCCGGGATCAAGCATTGATCTCAGCCCCCAGCGAGGCAAAGTTATTCGGGAACACAGGGTCACGACCACCACCGGCAGCAGCAGCATCGGCATCATCGCCACTCGATTGTAATAAGGCAGGCCGCTCGCTGCCATGTAGATCACGGTCATGACAATGCAGTATTTAGCCAAGCGCGCATCCGATTGCTTCTCGGCCTTGTGAAGCAGCAGGACGCTCACGACGCACTGAAACAGTGAGTAGTAGAAGAACAGCGCCTTGTAGCCCACCTGATAAGTCAAGAACGCGTCGGTTGAGTACTGGGTGTAAAGCCCAGTCCATAAGAGGATCGGGGTGACGATCATCCCAGATAGAACAGTGATGTAATCGGTGACATAGCCGACGAACGTCAGGACAACGACCGCGACAAACAGCTTGCCGGACCTCGGCAAGAAGTCGGTGAGGATGTACACGCTCACGAACAATGCGGCGCTGTAATGGCTACCTATAGCGAGCGCCGCGAAGAGGACGGCCCAACGTTTTTGCTGATAATTCACCGCGCGAAAAAAGGTGAGAATGAATATCAGCGAAAACCCTTGCCTTAGCGTGTTTTGCCCGAGCTGTTCAAACCATGGCAGCATGATGAAGGCCACGGTAGCTAGTGCGCCAAGAAGCACATTGTTGCACTGCCGGGAGGCATAGAAGAAATAGGCTGCGATCATCATCATGCTGTTTGCCAGCATACTGTCGGAGAGCGAAAATCCCAGGTTTGCATACAGCCAGTGCATTGCTAGGAACACGCGCTCGTGCGCTACAGATGTCATATAGAGGACAAAGCCAGTTCGCGTCGCATAGGAGAAACCACGCGAATAGCTGACGATGTCGCCATCGGCTGTGTATGCCACGTAATTGGCATAGTCAGTCCTCGAAACCGCAAATAGCATCACTGGCACTAGGCAGGCCAGTGCCGGGAACCAATTCTGGCGAACGGGCCGCATTCGAAGGACTCTCTCGTATAACGATGGCTGCAACCATTGCTCAACTCTTGCAATTTAATCAATGCCCACGGCGGCCGGCTGCCCAAAAACCGGCAACAGCCCCGGCGCCGCGTCGATACGCGTTATTGACGTTCTTTGCTTGGCTAGCCGCTCCTTGATATGGGTCTGCGCTCGTGCTGCTGGCGAGGATGGACCATGATCGAAAGAGGCGCCAAGGACAAAGACGCCCCATTCGATGAAGAAGCTGAGCTTCAGATCATGACCAACGAGAAGGTATGGTTGGCGATCATCGTGCTTGGCCCGACCGCAACCTATTTCGTCTACCTGTGGATCGTCCTGCTGTTCAGCGCGCTTCGGTAGCCGATCAATACTCGATATAGTCGACCGTCACGCCAAGCCCGGACAGAGCGACCCCGGACCCGGCAGAGTTGGAGTTGAGGATCAACACGTCCCCAGGCTCCAGATATGCGCCGGCCGGGCTCGCAGTGACCCCGGCATCTCGCGACACAAAGGCAGTGAACCCGGTTGCGGTCGTGTCGATTGTCGCAGCGTTCGCAGATGAGCCCGCCCGATACCGCCGCAGGATGAGGTTCCGGTAGTTGGAGCCGCTTGCGGCAACGTCGGCGAGCACCTGATAGCTGGCCCGGGCGACAAGGCACCGACGCCGCGCGACGAACACGCACTTGTTCACGGTGCCGGTCGCCGAGTAGTCGCCCGCGATCGCCGTGATGCTCTCGCCGAACGTGTGCTTCTGCGCATCCCCTTGAAAAGTGACGGTGCCCCTGACGCGGTTGTTTTTGCCCCACCGGATGGAGTAGGGGTGGAGGAGATATTCCCACCTTACCAGCCCCTCAATGGTACGCCAGACAGCCGTGCCGTCGGCAATCCGCTGGTCGGTTCCGCTCGGGCCACCCGACGCCGCAGAGGTGCCGGCAGTCATGCAGATAAAGTAGGCACTCCCATTCCTCCGCACAGCATCAACCGCATAAGGTGTAAAGGCAGCCCACGCGGCAATGGATGCGCTGCCATCGTCAGTCACGGACAGTGCCGTCCCGGTTGGTCCCCCGCTGCTTGCCGAACGGCCCTCGGTGGTCGCACGGTAGAAATTTCCCCCGTTCGTCACCATGGCGTTGCGCTTGTAGATCGTGTCGGCAGCCCACGAGGCAATTGCGGTGCTGTCCCCATTGAGGTTCACGCTGCCCTCAATGTCGCACTCATCGACGGTAGCGCAACCCGCTCGCTGGTGTAGCGCGGTGATGACAAGGTCAGCCTGGGTTGATCCTGAAGTGTTGTTGCCCCGAGTGATAAGGCGACGCACTTTTACGATCGATGGGGATTGAATACTGATGCCACCTTTATCGGAAGCCTCGATGCGCATTCCATCGATGTCGATATCAAGGTCTGACCATCCTATCTGATCGGCGTTGGCTACGCTTGAAAAGCAAGTAAAGGCGTGGTTGAAACCGCAGATCGCACGATAGGACGTTATGTCCTTGAGCTTCAGGTTGACGGCTTCGCGGATCCAGAAATACCCATGATCATCAAGCGTGATGTTCTGTAGCGTGATGTCCTGCACCGGACCCGTGCCTGCATGGCCGCCAGCCGCCCAATCCCACCCGATGTAGAAGGCAGGGGCCGTGGTCGAGCCGATGGCCGAGCCGCTGATGTTGGACAAAATAATGCGCTTGCTGACCTGAAAATTTCTGACAGCAGTACCGGCCACGTACTCTGCAAAAGTATCTGGCGTCGTCGTCTTGTAGTTGATGGTCGCGATGTTGCCGGTGTTGTGGACCGAGAAATCGCCGATCGACGCATCGATCTGGTCGTTGATATCTATGCACTGGTTAACGCGCGCGACCGATTTAAAGACCCCGCCTCGGATCACGACAAGCTGGCTTGTGCCGTCGAGATCGATCGCCTCCGAGAAGTCCTCGAAAATGAAGTTGGTCATCACGAAGCTGTCGACATAGCGGACATTGAATCCGCCTGTCATTTTCTGGTGACGATGGCCGTTCACCTGCACGTTCTTGCTGTTCTGAATGTGGGTATAATAGCCGCGACGGCCGCCACTCGACTCGGCCTTGGTGTTGATAAACCGCAGACCATCAACGCCCACGGCGTAAAGGAAACGCTGGTTGCTGTTCGTCGCGTCGCCGTCATTGTTGGAATCGAAGGTGACGCCGTCGAACGCGATATTCTTGCGTGCGCCGACTGTCATATTTTTGTCGGTCGAGAAGACCGGTTGAATGTCGGTAGCGACAACACTTGCCCGGCTCACGCCATGCAGCACTGCTTCATGTCCGCTGAAGGTAACATTGTCGGCGGTCAGTGCCACCGCGCGATAGACATTGGCAGTGGTGTTGCCGAGCGTGAATGGCGAGACCGAGCCGGGCACCATCTTGTAGATGCCGGACGGAAACTCTACGCCGCCCGAACCCAGATTGTGCGCGGTCTGCACGGCTGCGGCATCATCAGTCGAGTTGTTTTTCCGGGCACCCTTCTGCGAAGCCGTCGGCGTGTCAGAGAGCGTGTATCCGACGACCGTCACGCCATCGTGCAAGGTGATCACGAGGTCGCCGGTCGTCGTGCCATTTTTGCGATAGACGCCGCCGCTGCCTGCCACCTGGTTGCCGTCGTAGAATGCCGTGCGGATGTAGTCGGGCGCGACATCCGGCGAGAATGCTTCAGCCGTCGCTTTGGTAGCGAACTGAGGATCCATGACGGTCGTCATAGCGCCCGTTACGAGATCGAGAATTTCCTGTGCCGCCTCCTGAAGATCGCCGACGGCGTCGTCGGAGAGGTAGAAGCTGATCACGATATTGTCAGTCCCGATCACCGGGTTATCGGTCTGAAAAGCGTAGACCTTGCTGGAGTTCGCGTTGCCCTGCTGGACATGCACCGTCGTTCCCTTCTGCATGGTGCGCCTGGTGCGGGCATCGGCGGCGCGGAACCATCGGCCTTCGCTTACCGTATAGATACCGTTTTGCGTCAGGTCGGCCTGGTCCTTGACCAGCACGCGGTCGCCCACCTCCGTCGCCACCCCGTCGATGGTATGAAGGCCGGAAAGCGCAATGCTGGCGGTCGTCGCCAGGCGAACAGGTTCGCGCTCGCCGGTCAGAAGGCGAACGGCGGCGGCTGAAGATCGGGCCATGCTGGCGTGCTCCATGAAAAAAGCCCCGCGAAGCGAGGCTGAAAAGAGATTTTGGTCTTGAGATAGAGGAGGCAGGCCTTTGGATCAGCCGGCAGATATCAACTGCGATTGTGATGGCATTGGCAGCGTCCAGCTTCCATGCAGCATCAAACCTCCTGAAGCCGCACAACGGCGTTCCAGCCATAGGTCTTTGCCGCGACGCCGATAACGGTCACCTCAATTCCGGAAGCCCCCACGGCGACGGAGGCGTCGAGTGAAGCGGCGTCGGTCGCATATTCGCCGATCACCGTTTTGGTGATCGCACCTTCGACCGCCAGGGTTCCGCCCGTGTTGCGGATCACGCCGGCGAACACATAGCCGGCGCTGGTCGACGACGAACCATCCGTGCGGCGGGCAGCGACATCGGCGGTGAACTTCACGCCTTGCCCTGGCCTGATCGGAACAAAGCTGTTTCCGGCTTCGAAGATCATAAGAACGGGCGTTGCGTCCGGCGTCGACTTATAGCCCTTGAAAAGATCGCCGCCCCGGTTTCCTTCAATCAGCGCCATGTGCGATCCGTCATCGGTTGGCTTGCCCGTCGCCGTACCGGAGTAGATGTTGCCCCGCACCTCGACGTTTGGCGAGGATCCGCTGATTTTCACATCGTTGACGACGCTGCCGGTCGTCGCCTTGAAAAGGCCACCCGTCGCCTTCTGCCGTTCGCCCGATAATGTCGACAGGGCGACATAGGACGATCGCGCATCCGCGATGCCTGCATGGGTTTGCGACATGTCGCCGTTCAATCGAACGCCAATGGACGCCGCCGCGCCGCCCATGTCGACAAGCGTGTCGGCCGACACAATGGTTTCATCCGCCGCGCTGAAGACGCCGTAGGCATTGGCCTGGGTAAACCCAAAGATGCGGCCGGCACCAATCCTGACGCCACGCGAGATCTGTTGCCCGGCCGGGGTTTCGATATAGATCCCCTGATGCGTCGCCTGGATGTCGAACGACAGCAGGCGAAGATCTTCGATATGATGGCCGGTGCCGGCGCGAATGCCTTGCTGCACGCCTTCCGTCACCAGGCTGCGCACCTCGATATCCTTGGCCCCTCGCAGCACCAGGCCATAAAGGCCATCCCTGGATTTGGCACTGATGCGAAGGCGTTTGTACTTCAACACCGATCCGGCGGGCGCAGCGCTGCGGGTGAAGGCGACGGCCGCGCCAAGCTGAACGCCGCCAAGCTGCGTCCAGTCGATATCCACCTCGATATCGCTCACCGGCCAGTCGTCGTCGCTCTCTGCATCGAAACCGTTCAAATAGGCACTCACGCGAGCGCGGCGGACAAACACGTGACTTGTGCCGGAAACCTCGTCGTTGATGGTGACGATGTTGCGCGCCGTATCGCCCTTGGCGTCGTCGATGTAGACCCAGCTGGAATCGGCAATGCGGTAGTGGTCGCCTTGCGTACCGGTGAGCGTGCCATGCTCGATCGTGACGCCGGAGATGCCGCTGATGTTGAAGACGCCAAAGCCGTTCGCAGCCGCGACATGATTCCAGGCGCCATTGACCTTCGGCGCGATGATACGGTTGTCGCCCTTCAGGTTGAAAAGGTGCGTGGCGTCCTCGGTGCGCTGTAGAAGCGCCTTGTCGTCAAACTCGACCGTCAACCCCTGCGGAATGTCGATATTGCCGGCCAGCGAGAATGTGCCAGCCGGGATGATCAGCCTGCCCTGCCCGGCGGCAGCAATGGCGTTGACAAACGCGGTCCTGTTGTTACCGGCTGCCGTGTCGGCGCCCGCCGCGCGAATGTTGATCTCCTTCGACCTCGGTGCGTTGACGATGTCGAAGCCGGCTCTTGCTCCACCTTGCAACGTGATCGCCAGACCGCCCCCGCCCGCCGAAATGGTGCCATTCTTCCTGTAGAGGGCTTGGCCGTCGCCGACCTGCGAATAGCCGGCAGTCCTGATATAATCCGGCGCGATCGCCGGTGAGTACGCCTCCGCCGTCGCCTTGGTCGCGAATTGCGGATCGAGCACGGTTGTCATGGCGCCCGTCGCCACATCCGCCGCCGCCTGGGCCTGGTCGATGATGCCTTGCGCGGCTGCCTGGATATCGCCGACGGTGTCGTCGGACTGGTAAAACGACAGCACAATGTCATCGGTGCCGATCACAGGGTTCAGCGTCTGGAAGGCAAAGCTGCACTCACCCCGTCAACCGTTTTTTGAGAAAAAATTCCTAGACCGGTCGGAACTCCCACTCGGAGCGACGCTGGCAAAGCGCATAAAACCCTGCTTTTGCCGGTGGCTGGTCATAAGCCGGCAGGTGTGAAATCATTCGTCGAAGCTCATGGAATGATTCCCGTCGTACGGCCTTGTGGGAGAGGACGATGGACAGACCAGCCATGGCATCCGTGTTCAGGATGCGGCATGCACCGGCCACGGTTTCCGGGGTGCGCAGCACCGGCCAGGGTCAGGCCGATCCAGTCATCCGCGTGCGTTCGCTGGGCGAAGCCATCCGTTTCGTCGCCAACGCCTACCCCCAATACGACATCGGCGCCGTCGCCATCAGCTGTGGGGATGTTTCGATCAGCAGCCTCGGCAACCTGGAGGCCAAGGCGCTGTGGCGCGAATATGGCGAACGGCTGACGCAGGAATAGGCGTTCGCCCGCAGCCTTTCTGGAGCGGAAATGCCGCTCGCGCGTTTCAACCCCAGCCACGGGAGCAATCGCCATGAATGTCGCCAACCTGCAACTCGAAGGCCTGTTGATGGCCGTCGCCTCGATCAACCGCCTCCTGGTTCAAAAGGGGGTGCTGACGGCGGAGGAAATCGACCTGGCCCTGCGCAAGACCGAGGCCGGCGAAACCAACCAGGAGCGATCCGAAGGCATGTCCGCGTCCAGCCGCGACGCCGTCAACTTTCCGATCCGGCTGCTGGAACTCGCCAACCAGTGCCAGCCGGAGGCGGACATGCCGTCCTTTTCGAAGCTGGCCCGCATGGTCGGCAAGATAAAGGAACCCTACAACGACCAGCTGTGAGCGGGGCCGGCGTGCGTCCGCGGTGGCCCGCTGTCCTCGCCTCAAGCCCTGCCCGGCCATCCCGAATTGAGCGAAAGCACCTTGCCCGGTCCATGCACGGCCGCAAACAGCAGTCCGGCCAGGAACGAAAAATGGTCGACGAAGAAGCCGAACTCGGCCTGGTTGCCGGCCCAGTGGCTGGGTCCATGGAAGGCAAAAGCGAGGAACAGCACATAGGCGGCGGCGACCAGGGCTGCCTGCGAGAAGAAGGCGCCGGTCAGGAAGCACAGCACCAGCGCAACTTCCAGGATCGCCGCGCACCAGGCCAGGAACAGCGGAAACGGAAAGCCGGCAGCGGCGATATAGCCGGCAGTGGCCGCCATGCCCATGAATTTGAAGGTCACGGCCATCAGGAAGACGCCGGCGAAGATCAGCCGGGCGACGACAAGGGCCGCGGTCTGCCACGGCGATTGAATGATTTGCGACGACATGCTCGTTCTCCAGCTTCGCAGGTTGCTCGCTCCTAGGACGCGCGGCGGGCGCCAGCTCCGACACGCCAGGCCAATTTTTCTCGACAGGATCGCAGAGGGGTTTCGAAGCGTCACACCCGTACGGCAAGAGCGATTTTCGGTTTGCCGGCTGACGGCATATTATTGCTCGCTCCAAGGGGGAATCGGACATGGCCAAGGCATTGACCATCGGCTCACCGCGGCATCCGGCGACGAGCACCGTCTACGAACAGGAATGCAGGGATATGCTGGTTCCGCATCTCGACGCCCTGCTCCGCAAGGTCGAGGCCGCCGGCTGGGACCGCGGGCAGGCCGCCTCGGCGCTCATGTATCTCGCCGCGATGCGGCTGAAGCCGGCCTGACGACACGCCGGCCCGAACGGCTTTCCGGCGCATAGCGATGTTGAAACTTGTTGGTAATCACGGACGTGATATCGTTAGTCGGGGCTAATGCACCGGTGTGTCGGTGCAGGGATTTTGGGTGGGCTGAAATTTGCGCACGAGCGTCAGGTTTGGGGCGACATCTCATGGCGAGCGGTCGGCACCGCTGGAGTGCAGCGGCTGCGGCGGCGCTGGTCAGGTCTTCGAATGCCCCCGCTGGACGAGTTCCAACGGCCATTGCTGCCCCGCCGGCACGCACCGGCGCGGCTGCCCCGGCCTCAGCGCGGCATGCTCCGAATGTGACGGCGACCACGCTGCCGCCGCCGATACCATGCGGCCCTCGGCCTGATACACGCCTATCGCAGCCCAGGCCGTGTCGTCTGGTGGAACCGGCGGCGCCAATCTGTGTTATGTCGTGTTGATCGCGGGCGCCGAAGGCTGCGCGTCCCCGACAACAGAAAGCGAGGCCTGAGATGGCTGACGACAAGTCGAAGACGAAACAGGACCGCAAGCAGGTCTCGAGTGAAGAGCCCTACGAGGTTGCCGCCTTTGCCCGCAAATACGGCATCCCGCCAAGCGAGGCACAGACCATCATCAAGCGCTACGGCCCCTCGCGCAAGAAGCTCGACGCCCATATGGCGGCCCGCGGCTAGCCGAAACCATTTCGCCTGGGCGGCGTTGAAGATGCTGCGGGCCGCGTCAATCGGGCCTGATGGTACGGTGAACAGGATGTCTTTTTCCCGGTTTCTCATCCTGGCCAACGAAACGGCAGACGAGCATCTGTCCCACCCGGCCGGCAGCGCCACGCATTGAGGGAGGTCGCCATGTCCGACACCATACGCAGGACCGGCAGCTGCCTGTGCGGCGGCGTGCAGTTCGAGGTTCACGGCCCGCCGCTGCGCGTTGGCCTGTGCCACTGCAAGGATTGCCGCAAGGCCGGCGGTTCGGTCTATTCGGCCTTTGCCATCTGGCCGCGCGAGGCCTTCGAGACCACCGGCCTCGTCAGCTCCTATGGCACGCGCAGCTTTTGCCCGACATGCGGCGGCCGCGTCGCCTGGGTCGACGACAACGAGGCCGAGGTGGCGATCGGCAGCCTCGACATCGCGCCGACCGATCTCGTGCCCGAATATGAATTGTGGACCTCCAGGCGCGAGACCTGGCTGCACGCTCTGCCCGGCACCGAACAGTTCGAGCATGACCGCCCAGCGCAGCACAACGCCGAAGCGCCGACGCCGAGATCGCTGTCGGACATCGACGCCGAGATTTGATCTCCTGGCAAGGGAACCCTGTCCTGCCGGCGACGTTACCGATCGCCTCTCACGCATGTCGCCAGCGACACTTGCGGCAATCATGGAGACGACCGTTGAACGACAAGATGTTTCCCCGCCCCATCAGGCTGAAATTCGCGCCTGAGCGCGAGCGCATCATCCGCAGCGCCTGGGAAGGGCTGGAATGCCTCGGCGACTGGCCGGCTGGCCAGGGACGGCGCTACCGGGCGGCGTTGCGCAGTTGCCGCGATGCGCTGGATGGCTGGACGCCGGCGGAAAAAGCGATGCGGGCGATGATCGACGCCGCGCGCGAAGCAAAACTCCTCCAGTAGTTGGAAAACAGGACATGTCCGAGCTCATTTTGCCCACACCGATGCGGATCAAGCCGCATGGGTCGGACACGATCCGCGACGTCGCCACGCTCAAGGATGCCAGCGAAATCCTGATCGACTGGCCGCAGGCCAAACGCGGCCCGTTCTACCAGGCGGCGCGCGAGAAGGTCGAAGCAGCCCTGGATAACAATGCAGGTGCTGCCGAGGCACAGGAAGCGTTCGCGGCGCTCTGCAGCCACTCCGGCGTCTTGGTGCGATAGCGGTTTCAATGAAAAGAAGCAGGCGGGACATCGTGCCTCGCCTGCTTCACGCAAATCGTCCTGATCACCCGCAATAGTCGATCGATTATTCCGGCGGAAGCTCGCCCTGTACGATCGGGTGTGAAGTTTCAAAGCCAAAACTCTTCGGCGCCAGCAAAATCAAGGCAATCACGATGGCAATCGAGGCAAGCAACGTGGCTGTGGTCGCAATATCTCTCACGATAATCTCTCCGAATTCCAAGTCGTGAGAGAAACGCTCCTGAGATAACGAGGTTCCATTAGCTTGCGCGATAATACCAGCGAGCGGAGGTTATTGCTTCGGCGGCTGGGGCGGCACTTCACCCGGCTTGATCACCGGCGTCTTGCCTTCGTTCGGCGCCGGCGCCGCCATGCCCTGGTCGCCCGTCGGGGGCGGTTTCAGCACGCCGCCGCAATCGTTGAGCTTCGCGGTCAAATTGCCGTCATCGGCCTGCTGTCCAGGCTGCTGTTTTGCCCCTTGCTCGGTCTGAGCCCTGCATTTGTCGGCCTGTGCCTGGCTGTCGTTCTGCTGCTGGGCCGCGGCCGGCACTGCCAGCGCCAGCATGAGGCCGATTGGCATGATGGCGAGAATTCTCATCACTGCCTCCTTCTTTCTTTCACGGTCGCCCGCGGCGACCTTCCTTTCAAAGGGACAACGCCTGTCGATGAAAAAGGTTGGCCGCCTCGCCGCGCGGCATTGCAACCAAACCCGTTTGCCGGCCGTTGCGCGTGCCGGAGGCGATCATGTTCGAAGGTTTTCAAGGCGCGGAAATCGACACCGGCGATGCCGGCATATTCTGCCTGCGCGCCGGCGGCGGGCCACCGCTGCTGTTGCTGCACGGCTTTCCGCAAACGCATCTGATGTGGCGCGACATCGCCCCCGCTCTGGCCAGCCGGTTCAGCGTCGTCTGCGCCGACCTGCGCGGCTATGGCCGCAGTTCGTGTCCGGCATCCACTCCCGACCACGCCCCCTATGCCAAGCGCACCATGGCCGCCGATATGATGAGGCTGATGGAGAAGCTGGGTTTCAGCAGCTTCATGGTCGCCGGCCATGATCGCGGAGGGCGTGTCGCCTACCGCATGGCGCTCGATCATCGGGGCAGCATCGACAAGCTCGCCGTTCTCGACATCGTGCCGACCGCCGATGCCTGGGACCGGGCCGACGCCAGGCTGGCGCTGGGTTATTGGCCATGGTCGCTGCTGGCGCAGCCCGAGCCGTTGCCGGAAAAGATCCTGTCCGGCGCCGCCGAGGCGATCGTCGACAATGCGCTCAACGGCTGGGGCTCGTCGTCATCGGCGTTTCCAGCCGAAGTGCGTCAGGCCTATGTCGAGGCCTTGCGCGCGCCTGCCCACGCCCATGCCATCTGCGAGGAATATCGGGCGGCAGCCACGCTCGATCGCGAGCACGACCATGCCGACAAGGCAGCCGGCCGGCGCATTCGCTGCCCGCTGCTGGCGCTATGGAGCGGTCAGGGCGCGTTGGCGCAATGGTATGCCGGCGAAGGCGGGCCGCTGGCGCTGTGGCGCGGCTGGGCCGACGATGTGCGCGGCCAGGCGATGCCAGGCGGACACTTCTTTCCCGAGGAGAATCCGGCGCGGACGGCCGATCTGCTGGCCGGCTTCTTCGGTGAAACCAGTCACGGCATCTCTCGGCGAACGGGATTACCTTCGCCCTCCCTTTGATCGGGCCGAGGCCCCCTCCTTCTCCGCCTTTGCCTGACTGCCTTCATCACCGGCGGCAAGGCCGGGCCCGCGTTCGAACCGGCGCAGAAAGCCGGCAACTATCAGCACGATCAGCGTGCCGAACCCGGCCACTTGCCAAAGACCCAGTCCGCAGGCGACGCCGATCGCGCCCGCCAGCCACATGCCGGCGCCGGTCGTCAGCCCATGCACCTCGCCGCGCGAAAACATGATCGAGCCGGCGGCGAGGAAAGCGACGCCGGCGGTCACCGCCTCGACCACCCGGATCGGATCGACCTTGACCGATTCCCCCGCGAACATCGGCGCGTGCACGATCTCGACCGTCAGGATGCCGAAGGTGGCGGCGGCGACGCAGACGAGAATATGCGTGCGAAGTCCGGCCGGGCGATTGCGCCATTCGCGTTCGAAACCGATGACCGCGCCATAGAGGGTGGCCAGCAACAGCCGCGCCGCGATGACCGGAAACGAGGTGTAGGTGGAATGGCCGAATTCCTCGACGAGCTGTTCCATGATGTCCCCTCCAAAAGCTTGACGCCACAACGCGGCCACCGGGTCGCGGTTCCTGAATCCACGGCCAGGTGCGGCAAGGATGCGGCCGCTTTTGAATACGCATCTGCCAAAGGGAGGTTGATGGAGCCAATCCTCAAGGCCTCAGGACGTTTCGGTTTCGGGCACGTCGGCGCCGAGCTGCGGAACGATGATCGAAGCCAGCGGCGCCGTCAGGGACCATTTGAGATGGCCCGGGCTGCGATCCAGCACCGCCAAGCCGTTCAGCGATTGCGGCGCGACCCGTTGCAGGACGACGGTGCCGAAACCCTTGCGCGTGCTTTCGTCCCACCGCTCTCCCTCGCGCACCGGCATCGTCTCGTCCCACAGCAGATGGATTTCCCGCTTGTCAGAAACGCCTTCAACGATCCGCCAGGTGATCTCCAGCCGCCCGGCCTCGCTCGCCAGCGCGCCATATTTTGATGAGTTGGTGCCGAGCTCATGAAATGCCATGCCGAGATTTTGCACGGCATTCGGCTGCAGGGTCAAAAGCGGTCCCGACAGCGATACCCGCGCCTCGTGACCGAACGGCTTGAGCTGCTCCTGGGCGAGGTCGAAGAGGCTGGCGCCGGCCCATTCCGAGTTCACCAGCAGATCGTGCGACCGCGACAGCGCCATGATGCGGGAGCGGATCAACTCCTCGAATTCACGCGGATCGGTCGAGCGTTTGCTGGTCTCCCTGATCATCGAGAGGATCACCGCGAACTGGTTCTTGACGCGATGGTTCACCTCGCGGAGCAAAAGCCTGATCCGGCGCTCGCTCTCCTTGCTGGCGGTGATGTCGCGGGCGATCTTCGAGGCGCCGATGATCTCGCCGGACGCGTTCCTGATCGGCGAAATGGTCAGCGACACGGCGATGAGGCCGCCATCCTTGCGCCGGCGGATCGTCTCGTAGCTGGCCAGCAGCTCGCCCCTGCGAACCCGGCTGATGATGTCGGTCTCTTCATCCTTGAGATGATCGGGGATGAGCATGAGCACGGAGCGGCCGACGGCCTCTTCGGCGGTGTAGCCGAACATGCGTTGCGCCGCCGCGTTCCAACTGGTGATGATGCTGTTCAGATCCTTGCTGACGATAGCGTCGAAGGACGAATCGACAATCGCCGCCAGCCGCGCATCGGCGGTGATGGCGATCAAGGCATCACGGCCCGCCAAATCTGTCACTGTCGACCCCTTCTCCCTCATGCGCGGATCGCGCGCATGGCCACCAATGCGCCGCGGTGCGTTTTGGTTGCAATCGCCTCCAACATTCCTCCCAGGAACAGTCCGGGCAGTTCATGTCCGGAACCTTGCGCGCCTGCGCGAGTTGCACCCGACACCCCCATGGACGGCTCAATAAGGAGGCACACAATGAGCGACGGCAACAGCGATCTCGACCGGGTCTGGAAACTGATGGACAGGATCGGCTTCTGTATGCTCGCCACTCGCGAAGGCGATGACATCCGCTCGCGACCGATGGCGGCGCATGTGGTGCGCGACGAAAACGCCGTCTACTTCCTCACCGATGTCGACAGTCACAAGGATGACGAGATCGAAGCCGAGCCCAATGTCGGTCTCGCCTTCGCCGATTCAGGCGGCCAGAAATATGTTTCCGTCAGCGGTCTGGCGGCGGTTTCGAACGACCGCGCCAAGATCAGGGAGTTGTGGTCGACCCCGGCCAAGGCCTGGTGGGACAGTGCCGATGATCCTTCGATCCGCGTGCTTAAGGTGACGCCGAAAGACGCCCAGTATTGGGACAGCCCCGGCACCGTGGTCAGCTATGTGAAGATGCTGGCCGCAACGGTCAGCGACAGCCGCCCGGAAATCGGTGACACCGGTAAGGTCAGGATGTAGCCGGACGGCGTTGAAAATCACGACATCAGTCAGATGTACGAATGCCGGCGGGTCGCATTTGACATATTGCTGGCGGCATACCGGTGCGGATCAGTCTGGCTTGGGAGGGTCAGGGGCATTCGGCACTGGATCGGCGTCAGTATCCCTTTGCGGACAGTCCTCATAGCTGTGGTCGCGCCCGCCGCAGAAAGAACAGCACATGGCCTCGCGATCCCCGTTTCCGGGCCGCCATTGCGGGGTCTCGTAGGGCTTCCTCCCATCCATCCCCAGCAATGCGCGACGAACCATTTGGTTGCGCCGCCACAGACGGCCAGCCGGCGGTTGCGGAACCACCCGCCGGGATGCGAGTTTCGGCCGATACTTCCATTCGAGGGAATAGCCATGCCGATGCACCGAATTGCCTTGATGACGGCAGCGATCCTGCTGGCCGCGACCGGCCTTGCCGAAGCCAGGCCCGACACCCGCACGATGAGTTGCGACCAACTCCGGCAACTGCTCCAAAGCCATCATGCCGTGGTGCTGACCACCGGACCCAACACCTATGACCGCTATGTCAGGCAGTTCGGCAACGAATGCGACTGGCCGGAGGTGCCGATGTCGGCCTATGTCCCGACCCGCGACGGCAGCTGCCCGGTCTACCGCTGCGAGGAACCTGTCACCAACTTTCCGGACTGACACCGCGCTTCCAATCGGCTTTGCCGCCCCCGTGCGTTGATCCCGGCGCGCGAACCGGCTAGGGGTGGGGCGCAACGTGCATTTTCCCGCTTCGTCTAATGGTAGGACAGCGCCCTTTGAAGGCGTGAATCGAGGTTCGAGCCCTTGAGCGGGAACCAGCAACCAAGCGTTCGGCTGTTCAAAAGCTGCGCGCAGGGCTGGCCAGCCGGCATCAGCGTATTAGCGAACGCTTGTATTTCGCCCCAAGCAGGATCATCATCCGGACCGTCAGTGGCTTCAAGGGGTGCAGCGCCATGGAACTGAGTTGCTTTGACGGGGGCGTCCTTGCATCGACGATGTCCCTGAACATCACGGCGGTTTTCATAATATTGGCCGCATTTGCCGCATTTCGGCTGGTTGCAATGTCAGGCGAAGGTTCTGTCGACCAACTCCAGACGGCGTAGCCCGCAGAGAACCTCCCGTGCAGGAGAAGGCATATGGCCGTCCGAAAGGTGATAGCCGTGAAGGACTGGTCTTGCGGCATGAGCGACGAGCTCGGCCGCGTCGTCCTGACCATCAACCCGACCGAGGGTGAGCCCATCCTGGTTTTGATGACAATCTTCCAGGCGGCAAGGATGGCCGGGGAATTGCGGGCTCCGGAACTCGTCTCCATACCTCGGTGACGCAGCGCCCCTGGGCAAATCGGATCAAGCTCGCCGGGGCAGCCCCAACGCCCTCCCCAGCGAGCCCTGTTGCTCCGTTACGATGAACGATGGAGCAATTACTGCTTTACGGATCCGGGCGCCGTTAAGTTGCGTCCCGCTCCTGAAACCATTTCGCGGACCCTGCGTTGACCACCGGGCCGACACAGGAGACATCTCATGACCGTCAACTGCCGCATATCGATCGACAACCGGCCGGAGGCCACGGACGCCGTTTTCCAGGCGGTTCCCCGGATCGGCGAAAGCGTTGCGCTGTCGATCGACGGAACCACGCAGGATCTGCGGGTATCGCGCGTCGTGCACGTCACCAATGGCAGCCTGGAAGGTGCCGCGATCGTCGTCGAAGTGACGACCAACATCCTCTGAACCGAGAGTCTCGTCCCGGTACGCCAGCCGGCGCCGCGTCGCGGCAACTGCCGACCGGCCTGCGGGACCAGGCGGCTCAGGCGCGGTGAACCGCCCTACTCCTTGCCGCCGTCGGAAATGCCGTTGCCGCCGGCGATTGGCAGGATGCCGAAGTCTTGCGACTTCGTCCCTTGCTCCGCCGTCAGGAAGCCATCCGAGGCAAGACCACGCCGCAGCAATTCCCTGACGGCGGCCGAACGGCTCGGCATGCGCTTGTCGAAGCGCCAGTTTTCCAGCGCCGCCAGCTCGTCTGACGTTAGCATGATCTGCAACCGTTCCGGGCGTTCCAGTTCAGTCATCGCGCTTCCCTCGCTCCGCACCATGAATACGTAGAATGAGTATTCAACTTACTCAACTCATAGTTAGGAAACCGCTCCTAGCGCGTCAAGACCTCGCGATGGGTGAACCGCTTGTCATGCTCATGAAGAGCCTGATGCGTATTCGGCGTAACACACACAGTTGCACAACTATGCTAACTATTTGATTTGTTTGGGTATTATTTAATTAGTGACTTGCCAAGCCCAAGCCCCTGCCGCATTGTGCAACCTGAACAGAAAACCATTCCCTTTGGGAGGTTTCGATGCGGTATGATTACTCGGCGCGACTGCGCGATGACGTCCGTTCAGCAGTCCAGGTCGCCTTCAGGAAGACCGGCATCGTCAGCATCACGGCGGTGGCGGAGCATGTAAGGGTCAGGAATCTGGCCGAGAACGTCGCCCTCGAGGACGTCGAATACCTTGTCTTCCAGGCAGCCCAGCTGATTGGCGCGGCAATTGAATTCGACGGGCTCACCAATTTCGACGGCGTAGCTGGTCTGTTCGTGGATGGCCTCGGTGGCGACGATGGTGAGCGCGTCAACGCCCAACTCGACAGACCTGGTGAGGCCACCCTGCAGTAAGGCAATTCCGGCTGAACGCGCATTTGTCCCGTGCCAGTCAAGGCGGCCTCCTCAAAGGGCCGCCCTGCTGTTTCCGTACCTTGGACCGAAGCCGTTCCGTCAGGCGGAGCCGGCGATTTGTGAGGCGAAGTCGCGATAGGGGCGCAGCGGGCGGCCCAGAAGCGTGGTCAGGCGCTCGACGTCGCCGGCCTCGGGCAGCATTCCGTCGGTCAGGAACCGTTCGCCCATCAAGCGCATATCGTACGCCATCCAGGCAGGCAGGAACTGCTTGAGGTTCTGCTCGAAACCTTCGGTGTTGTCGCCGCCGTAGCTGATCGGGCGGGCAAGCACGTCGGACCAGATGGCGGCGATATCCGTCCCGGTCAGTGTCTGCGGACCGACGAGGTTGATCCGCTCCAGCGCAAGCGGCTCCGCGGACCGTTCGCGACGCAGCAACTCGAGAGCGGCGATCTCGGCGATATCACGCACATCGACCATGGCGAGCCCCTTGGCGCCGACCGGCATTGTGTAGGTGCCGTAGCCGGTGATGACGTCTTCGATCATCAGGTCGTTCTGGATGAAATAGGCCGGGCGCAGGATCGTGGCCTGGAAGCCCATCTGCTCGATCATTCGCTCGACGCCGAATTTGCCGGCGAAATGCGGCACGTTCACATAGACGTCCGCATGGATCACCGAGAGATAGACGATCCGCTCGATGCCCGCCGATCGGGCGACGTTCAGCGCGACCAAAGCCTGGGTGAATTCGTCCGGCACCACGGCGTTCAAGAGGAACAGGGTGGAAACGCCGGACATGGCTTTGCGCAGTGAATCGACATCGAGAAAATCGCCTTGCGCGACCGATACGCCTGCCGGAAAGCTGGCTTTCGACGGATCGCGGACGAGAGCACGGACGTTGGCGCCGCGCTTGACGAGGTGTTCGACGACTTGGCGGCCAACATTGCCTGTGGCGCCGGTAACGAGGATGGTCATGGAATTTCTCCTGTTGGGTTGCTTGACAGGCCCAATATGTGTGGCTCACAAACAGTCAAACAGGCCGAAATTTTAGACGCGCCGTCTCACTGGTGGAACACTCATGGATCTTCTGGCCCTCACCGATTTCAACCTCGTTGCCCGCCATGGCGGTTTCGGCAAAGCGGCAAGGGCCACCGGCCGGCCCAAGGCAACCTTGTCGCGGCGGGTTGGAGACTTGGAGGGCAGCCTTGACCTGCGCCTGTTTGAACGGGGCGCGCGCAACCTGAAGCTGACCGAAGAAGGACGGGCGCTCTTCGAGCGGACGGGGGTATTGCTTGCCGAACTGGACGAGACGGCTGCGGAGATCGCCTCGGGCGGTCGGAAGCCCAAGGGCAGATTGCGTATCAGCGCGCCCCTGCTTTTTTCTCAGACCGCGATGGGGAGGATCGCCGCGGGATTTACCCTCAAATTTCCGGAGGTGAGGCTGGAGGTCACGACGGAGGACCGGGCTGTGGACATGATCGAGGAAGGCTACGACCTGGTGATCCGGGTCAACCCGGATCCCGACGAAAGCTTGGTCGGACGGGCGTTTCTCCGCGACCGGCTGGTCGTCGTGGCGAGCCCTCAACTTCCTCGCACCGGTGGTCCGGCCCCTGGCGTTGCGCGCGGGACAGGCGAACGGCAAATATGGCACGTGAAGACAGAGGCTGGCCGGTCGGCGATAAAAATCGAGCCGGTCCTCGCTTTGGGAACGCTCATTATGGTGCGCGATGCGGTGCGAGCGGGGGTCGGGGCAGCACGTCTTCCCATTTCGTTGGTGGCCCACGATTTGGCTGACGGCACACTGGTGAATTGGGGAGACATTGACGGCCCTGAGATCGCTCTGTGGACGCTCTACCCGTCTCGGCGGCTGCTCAGCCCGCGCGTGTCGGCTTTCCTGGACTTTCTGAAACAGGCCTTCCCGAACGGGACGCCGGACGAACTGGCCGCCTATATCGGCAGGTGATGCCCGGCCGCTTTCAGCGCACTGGGAGCCTGGGCAGCGTCACGTCACCTGCCAGCCTGCTTGGCAGAACATGCCGCAACCTCCGATCCACTCGTCGACAGAACCCGGCAAACAGGCCGATCGCACCGGCAGGCGCCGTTTCGCGAACGATTGTTTTCGGTGTGGAACAAACTGGGTGCATAGAGGTTTTGGCCTCGCCGCACTCAGGAGGACGTGGTGAAGGCTCTGCGCAGTCTCCTTGCCGAACTGTCATCCAACTGGCTCAGGCGCCGCAAGGCGCAAGCGTCCAACACCGCTGGGAATGCCAAAGCCACGCCCAGCGTTGCGCCGCAGGCGTCAAACCAGCGTGCCGCTCATAGGCCCAAGCCTCCGTCCACCCGCGATGTCGCCTCCAACATGTGAGCGAGCTGCAAAGGCCATGATGATGCTGAATCGCCTGACTACGGATCCACTTCTCCGCCTTTTCATCGGTATAATTGCCGGCACATTGGTTGGAGGCGGTGTCGGCGAAGTGGTCGGCAACCATATCATGGCCGATCCCCTTGTCGGCGCATCCGTGGGCGCTTTTGTCGGCGCCGCGATTGCCGGAGTGATCCTGGCCGTCGAAGAATAGCGCCGCCGCATGGTGAGCAGCCATGGGGCGGCCGCGTCGTCTTCAAGCCATCGGCATGCGGCCGAACACCCTGTGGGAATTGAGCGATCGGCTGCTATAATTCCTGGACCCTTCCCGGAGAACGCCTGCCATGACCCTGAAAACACGCAAGCTCGGCAGCCAGGGGCTGCAGGTCTCGGCCATCGGCCTCGGCTGCATGGGCATGAGCCAGTCCTACGGGCCGGCCGACGAGGCCGAATCCATCGCCACGCTGCACCGCGCCATCGAACTCGGCTGCACCTTCCTCGACACCGCCGAGGTCTATGGCCCGTATACCAACGAGGCATTGCTCGGCCGGGCGTTGAAGGGCAAGCGCGGCCAGGTGACGATCGCCACCAAATTCGGCTTCCGCATCGAAAACGGCAAGCAGGTCGGCACCGATAGCCGGCCCGAGCACATTCGCGAGGTCGTGGAAGCCTCCCTCGGCCGCCTCGGAACCGACCGTATCGACCTGCTCTACCAGCACCGCGTCGACCCGGCGGTGCCGATGGAGGATGTCGCGGGCGCCGTCGGCAAACTCGTCGCGCAAGGCAAGGTGCGCTTCTTCGGCCTGTCGGAGGCCGGCGCGGCCAACATCCGCCGGGCGCATACCGCGCACCCGGTGTCGGCGGTGCAGAGCGAGTATTCGCTGTGGGAGCGCAATCTGGAGCCGGAGATCATCCCGCTGCTTGGCGAACTCGGCATCGGCCTGGTGCCGTTCTCGCCGCTCGGTCGAGGTTTTCTCACCGGCCAGGTCAAGCGCGCGGAAGACTATCCCGACGGCGATTATCGCCGCAACGACCCGCGCTACCAGGGCGAAAACTACGACGCCAATGTCGAGGCAGCCGCCAAGGTGCGCGACATCGCCGCTGCCCGCGGTGTCAAGCCCGGCCAGGTCGCGCTGGCATGGCTGCTGGCGAAGGGCGACGGCTTTGGCATCGACATCGTGCCGATCCCCGGCACCAAGCGCACAAAATACTTGGGAGAGAACGTCGCCGCCGCCACAATCAAACTCGATGCCGCCGAGATGGCCGCGCTCGACGAAGCGCTTGCGCCGGGAAAAGTCTCCGGCCCGCGCTACACCGAGCGGGGCATGGCGATGGTCGACCGGTAGGGGGCGCCGCCCGTCTCGCTCTGAGGGCAATGCTCTCGCTCAACCCTTCGGCGGCAGCTGATGTCAAATCGGCTGTCGGCTCGGCTTTATCAGCCAATGTTTCAGCTGGTCGGTGGAGCGTTGATCGCAAATTGCGCAGCGAAAGCCCTGATGTAAGCAGGCCGAGCTTCACCGCGCGCTACATATGCAGCAAGGTTTTGATATTCGTCCAAAATGCCCGACATTCTTAGTCGCAGCAGCACCGATACCATCAACAGATCGCCCGCGCTGAATGCATCGTCGAGCCACTCGGCGGCGTCCAGACGAGCCGAGAGCCTGTCGAGACAGGCGCGAACACGATCCTTCACCAATGGCAAACGCTCCTCGCTCCAGGGCTTGTCAGCTTCGAATATCTTTGCCGTCGTTAATTCGAGGATCGGCGGCTCGACTGTGTTAAGTGCGGCAAACATCCACGTGATCGCACGCGCGCGGGCATCGCGATCGCCGGGCAGCAGGCCCGCGTGCTGCTCGGCAAGGTGAAGGATGATCGAGCCGGTCTCGAACAGTGAGAGAGAACCCTCCTCGTAGGTGGGGATCTGGCCGAAGGGATGGAGGGCCAGATGGTCCGGCGCCTTCATCTGCGCGAAGGAAACAAACCGAACCTCATAAGGCAGCCCTACCTCTTCGAGCGCCCAGCGAACGCGCGTATCGCGCGCCAGTCCCTTGCCGCGATCGGGCGATCGCTCAAATGCCGTGATGGTGATTGTCATCGCATCGTTCCTGATTGGGCGAATTCTTCGGCTCCCTATCGTGAAGACGAATGGGCCTCCCGGAAATCGACATCGGTGTGAACTATTTTCCGCAATTCGTGCCTGGCTTGTCGACCCCGACATTGCCGAAAAAGGCAAAGGCAGGGCCTAATCCGCCGCTGCCGCCGTAACCTTCTTGGACGCGGCCCGCTGTCGCCGCATGCGCCGTTTGGCGACGAGCTTGAGAGCGACCGGCGGCTCGTTTGACAGCGCGCCCAGCACGGCGTCGACCATGCCATGCGCCACGAAATCCGCGTTCAAGTCACGGGCCAGTTTGTCGGCCGTCTCCTTGTCCTCGCTGCCGGCCTCCGACCAGAACACGATTCCCACCCGAAGTGCGGCCTTGGCACGCTTCAGCCGGCGAACCAGAAAACGGGCGTGCTTGACGGAATCCCGGTTCAGGAATCCGACCACGACAGTGTCGACGGTTTCGAGCTCAAGGCGGCGAATGCTGGCGGGCTCCATATCCGCAAAGCCGGCTTTCGATACCGTCGCGCCCTGGACCTCCAGCACCTGCGCCAGCATCGCGGCGGCGGCGTCGTCGAGCTCGCCACGCCCACCGGCGCAAAGCACGGACATATCCGTTCCATCGGGCAGGTCGGTCTCGTCTTCCCCGCTGGGATCGCCATCGTCGCTCGCCTCTGCGGCCACGGGCGGCGCCTCCTCCTCGCCTGCCTCCTCCTGCGCGCTGTCGTCGAGATTGGCCACCAGCACCAGGGCACTGGCCGCCACCTGCCGCCTTTGCAAATCGCCCATGACGCCGCGCACACGGTCTTGTTCGCCCAGCAAAAGCGCCGGAATGGCAACCTTGTCGTAGAATTCGACCAGATATTTCTCCTCCAGCATCTCCTCGGCATGGTCGGTGGCTTCTTCCGGATCGCCGGCCAGAAGCCGCTGGTACAGGCGCGCATGGGGTTCGAGCACGGGCTCGTTGCCGAACAGCACGTCGAGGAATTCAAACTGCGGCACGTGCCTGCCCAGCACCACCAGGCAGACGGTGAGCGGTGTCGACAGGATCAGCCCGAGCGGCCCCCAGAGCCACGTCCAGAAAATCGCCGCGACGATGATCGCCAGCGGCGACAGTCCTGTCCGCGAACCGTAGAGCCAGGGTTCGATGATATTGCCGGTGATCAGCTCCATCACTACGAACAGGGCGGCGGTCCACAGCACGAGCGACCAGCCCGGCGCAACGGCCAGCGCCAGGAACAGCGGCAAAAGCATGCCGATGATCGGGCCGATATAGGGAACGAAACGCAGCGCCAGCGCCAGCAGCCCCCACAGCAGCGCATTGGGAATACCGAGGGCCCAGAGCCCGATCGCGATCGGCACGGCGTAGACGATGTTGACGACCAATTGCATCAAGAGATAGCGGCCCACCCGCTTGGCGGCATCCTGAAGCGCCTCGGTGGTGCGGTGGAGGTCGCCGTAGCCGACAAGCCGGATGAAGCGGTCGCGCAGATCCTCCCGCTCGAGCAGCATGAAGATGACGACGACGATGATCAGTCCGGCCGACCCAAGCGGGCTGATCAGCGGCCCGACGATATTCTGCAGGACCTGGAGCGGCCTTTCGCGCGCGACGATCTCGACCGGCACCGGCTCGCGCGGCGGCTTTTCCGGGGTGGCAGCCGGCAGCGAGGGGTCCTGCCTGTCGATCTCCTGGCCGACCCGTTCGACCACCTTGCTCAGTCTGGCAAGGATCCCGCCCCCGACCCCGGTTTCCTTGAGCGAGCGGATCTTGGTCAGGATGTTGGTCTGGTAGACCGGGATGTTCTGCGCCAGTTCGCTGACCTGCGTGGCGACGATGAAGGAGAACAGGCCAAGCGCCGCGAAAGCGCCGAGCACGCTGGCAATGACGGCGGCAATCCGGGGAATGCCGATTTTTTTAAGAGCTGAGACAAGCGGCGCCAGTGCGAAGGTCAGCAGCAGCGCGATCGCGATCGGCAGGAAAACCTCGCGCCCGAAATACAGTGCGGCCACCGTCGTGACGATGGCCGCCACATTGGGCAAAGAGGTTCGCGGATGGGGCGCGGCTGCTGAAAGTGCGTCCCCTAGCCCGTCAGCCGGAGACGCCGTGCCGTTTCGACGATTGGCCACGTGATGCCTCCCCTGCCAAATGCCATGATCGGGCATATAGAGCGGACGTGCAACTTTAGCCAACGATGAAATACGCCTCGCTCACAGGCAATGATCCGGGCCGCATCGGCCGCTCTCGACCGATCGGATCAGCGCGCCGCATGCCTGGCCAGCGCATGCTCGATCAGCACGTCGATGGTCTGGCTGTAGCCGATGCCTGAGGCGGCCAACGCCTTGGCGTACATCGAGATGTCGGTGAATCCGGGAATGGTGTTGACCTCGTTGACGAGCAGGCTGCCATCGGCGCGCAGGAAGAAATCGACGCGCGCCATGGCTTCGCAGCCGAGCGCCTGAAAAGCCTGCCGGGCCATCTCCCTCGCTTTGTCGGCCACAGTGGCCGGGACATCAGCGGGCACCTTGACCAGCGCGCCGTCGGCATCGAGATATTTGGCCTCATAGGTGTAGAAGCCGTGCTTGCCGGCCGGAATGATCTCGCCGGGCAGCGACACCGTCAGCGACCCGTCGGCGCGCTCCAGCACCGAGAACTCGATCTCGCGGCCCTCGACGAATTCCTCGATCAACACTTTGCCGTCGTAGCGGAAAGCCGTGTCGATGGCCTGCTCGAAGCCATCCCTGTCATTCACCTTGCTGACCCCGAAGGACGAGCCCTGGCGCGCCGGCTTGGCGAAGAACGGCAGGCCGAGCATCCCGGCAATCTCCTGGAAGGAATGCTTGCCGTTTCGATGCACGGTGACGGAGCGGGCAACCGCCAATCCCGCCTCGCGCATCAGCCGCTTGGCGACATCCTTGTCCATGGCCGCGGCCGACGCGAGGATGCCGCAGCCGACATAGGCTACATCGGCGACCTCGGCATAGCCCTGCACCGAGCCGTCCTCGCCGAACGGCCCGTGCAGCACCGGGAACACGACGTCGATGGGGGGCAGGTCAGGCTGCGTACCATCCCGCGAGACGGCGACCAGCCGGCCCTTGCCGCCGGGCAGCAGCGCGACCTCGGCACCATCTTCGGATGCCGGCGCCCCTGCCGCGTCATCAAGTTGTTGCAGCAGCCATCTGCCGCTTTTGGTAATGGCGATCGGCACGATGTCGTAGCGCGTCCGGTCGATCGCCTTCAGCACATTGGCGGCCGAAAGGCGCGACACGTCATGCTCGGCCGAACGCCCGCCATAGAGGATGGCCACTCTTGTCTTACCGGTCATCGAAATCCCTCGACTGTCAAAAAAAATCACATGGCGACGGCAATGCCGCGATTGGCGAAGAAGCGGTCGAAATCGGCCGGCGCCAACACTGCGTCTGCCTGTGTGGCGGGGTCATGGCCGGACGGGTTGTGGAAGCGGAAACCCTCGTCGGACGCCGCGGTGACCAGCACCAGATGGCCGCCCTTCGAGGGCGGCTCGCGCTCGGGCCAGCGGATCGAACTGCTGACCGACGCGATGAAGAAGCGCGTCCGCTGCATGATCGCCGGAATCTCGGCCGTCGCGACATTGGTCACCACCTCGGCCCGGAGTCCAAAAACCTCTTTCACGAAGCTGACGAAGGGCGCGTAGATCAGCCCCTTGATCGATCCCCCGTTGACGACATAGCCGCCATATAAGGTGCAGCGCCTGGCAAGCTCGATCGTCGGCACGATCTCGCCGCGGCTTGCCAGGATCATCTTCAGGCACGCCATGCCGCAGATATTGGCCGCCCAGACCGCATATTCATCGAGTGTTTCCGCGCCCGATCCCCGCCACAGCGGATCGCGCCTGAGGGCAACATCCGCGCCGTCGGCGAGCACGTCCAGCGTCATATCTGGCGTCTCCCACTGGCTGAAAAACGGCACGGTTTCAGGCAGTGGACTCATACGGGCTCCTCGGCGGTTGGCTCCATCTCGTATACGAGGATACGAGATGGATGAAAAGCCGCTTAGGCCCGTTTAGGTGTGGCGAGCCGCGCGCCGCCGCCTACTCGGCCTTCGTCCAACCGAAAACCAGCCATGCATATTTCGATTTTTCGTCGGGTTCGACAGTGTAGGTCATCTGCATGTCGCCGTCCTTGGCGTAGATATCCAGCCGGGGCGCCGTCTCGAGCTTGAGCCACGCCGAACTGTTGCTGAAGGACCAGGTTCCGCACCAGACGCAAGGCCCCGACGTCGGATCACCCGGCTGATGAAAATTGTAGCGGCCGTCCGCCGTGATCTCCAGATAGTCGAACGCGCCGTAAAACGCGGTCACCGTCTGCTGGAATTCATTGGCGGCCGCTTCCTGTTCCGGTGTCGGCGCATCCTTCATATCGCGCGGCGGCCGGATGGCTCCGCCGTTGAGTTTCCATTTGCCGACAAAATCCTTCTGGGTCGGAAGATATTCCTCCTGCGCCTGCGCCGATGAAACATAAGCAAAAGGTGATATACTTGTGAGGCCCACGGCCCCGATCGCAAATAAAAGCGTGGCGGCACAGATCGCCCTTGTTGGGTTTTGCATAAAAAATGTATCTCCAAGGGGGTAAGGGGAATTCTATTGAGGATTTTGCAGCGCACGTTGCTTCGATGCCGATTCCCGCCCGCCATTTGCACGGTTAGCATCGTGGCCATCAATCTGGCAACGCAAGGCAGCCTCTCTCCAGCATCG
This sequence comes from Mesorhizobium sp. LMG17149, assembly GCF_024518695.1. NCBI lineage: Bacteria > Pseudomonadati > Pseudomonadota > Alphaproteobacteria > Hyphomicrobiales > Phyllobacteriaceae > Mesorhizobium > Mesorhizobium sp. LMG17149. The sequence goes on along the minus strand of NZ_JANIFL010000006.1, from coordinate 197,680 downwards.
CCCATGCGCCCGCGATCACGGCCGGCTGAATATCGGCAGCTTAGAAGGTGATCTTCACCGAAGCTGCGCTGCGACTATGCGGACCATGATGGACGGCCTCGATGTTGTTGCCGTCGGGATCGAGCAGGAAGGCGGCGTAATAGCCAGGATGATAGGGCCGTTCGCCCGGCGCGCCATTGTCCGTGCCGCCAGCCGCCAGTCCGGCCTTGTAGAAGGCGTCGACCATGGCGTGGTCCCTTGCCTGGAAAGCCAGGTGATGGCGACCGGTGAGTTTTCCCTGGGCGGCCCGGCTGTCGGCAGTGGAGACAAACAGCTCGTCGGCCCAGAAAAAATCGTCGCCGCTCCCACCGATCGGAACATCGATCGCCTGCAGAACCGCCTCGTAGAAACGCCGGCTGGCCGCGAGATCCCTGACCACCAGTTGGATGTGGTCGATGAGCCGGCCGCGATGCAATTCCTGGGTTTCCATAAAGATGCCTCCTCGTGAGGTTCGAATTTAGGTTCGGACAGGGCGTCGTCAATGCGGATACTGTTCTATCCAGCAAACAAAAAGCCCGCCGGGAGGGGATCCGGCGGGCCTTTGGAAAGGATGTCTAGCCTTCAGGGGTCTGAGGGGGGATCAGACCTGGTAAGAACCTTTGTTGGCCGCGGAGGTTCCACCCAAACAAAAAATTGCCGATGGCCCGTCGAAACCGCGGAAGCGGTGGAGGCGATTTCTTCGCGAGAGCACTCACAGTTTGGAACTTTCCGCTCACAACCGGGTTGGGTGCCCCGGTGGGAGGAATTGCTATTGGATAGTTTTCAGAGGCTCGAAGCGCTGGTCGACAGCGCCGGTGTCGAGGATATCGAGGAAGCAACCGTTCTGCTGCGCCGGTTCAAGGGCAGGTCGCGCGAGGTCGCGGCAGCCATAGATGAGTTCATGCTCGATTTCATGACGTTGGTCTTCGTCGTCGAAAGCGGCGAAGAAGGTTTCGAAAAGCCGGTCCGCAAACTCGCTCGCACCAGGCTTTCAAAGCTTGAGCGGATGGTCACTGTGATGGCGGAGGAAAAGCCGGCCTCCGGCGCCGGCCTATCCCTTCAGGATGGCGGCTAGCCTTGGAATGCCTTCGCTCACCGCGCGCCGGTCGGCGAGCGTGAAGGACAGCCGCAGCGTGTTGCGCCCGGTGCCGTCGGCATAAAAGGCGCTGCCCGGCACGAAGGCCACCCGCGCTTCTTTCACCGACCGCGCCAGAAGCTCGGTGGCGTCGGCCCCTTCCGGCAACGTTACCCAGACGAACATGCCGCCTTCCGGGCGGCTCCAGGTCACGCCTTCCGGCATATTGGATTCCAGTGCCGAGAGCAGCCCGTCGCGGCGCTCGCGATAGGCGCCGATAAGTTTTTCCACCTGGCCGTCGAAGACGGCTTCGGCGACACGATGCATCACCACCTGGTTGATCGACGGGCTGTGCAGGTCCGAGGCCTGCTTCATCAGCACCAGTTTCTCGACGATGTGGCGCGGGGCGCAAACCCAGCCGATGCGCATGCCCGGCGACAGTATCTTCGAGAACGAGCCGCAATAGAGCGTGCGCGCCTTGTCGATGCCGCCGGACCTGATGCAGTCGAGCGCCAGGATCGGCGGCACGCCGTCGCCGTCATAGCGCAGCGCGCGATAGGCGGCATCCTCGATGACGGCGATGTCGAGTTCGCCGGCAAGGCCGAGCACCGCCTCGCGCTGCTCACGGTTCAGCGTGTTGCCGGTCGGGTTGGCGAAATCCGGCACCAGATAGGCGAATTTGGCCTTGCCGCCATTTGCTGCCGCTGCCGCGCGATAGGCATCGGGCGTCATGTTGCCGCCGGCCGGGGTCAGCCGGTCGTAGCGAGGCTCATAGGCGTTGAAAGCCTGCAGCGCGCCGAGATAAGTCGGCCACGTCACCAGCGCGGTATCGCCCGGCGACAGGAACAGTTTGCCGAGATAGTCCAGCGCCTGCTGGGAGCCGGAAGTGATGAAGATATTGGCCTCGTCACAGGCGACGCCGAGCTTGCCCATCTGCCCGGCGAGCCAGCGCCGCAACGGCAGGTAGCCTTCCGAGACCTGGTACTGCAGCGCCGCACCCGCCTCCGAGCCGCCCAGCACCGAAGCATAGGCGTCACGGATCGCCTCGGCCGGGAACAGCGCCGGATCGGGAATACCACCGGCGAACGAGATGATGTCCGGCTGGTCGAGCAGCTTCAGGAGCTCGCGGATTTCGGACGCTTTCATGCGCGACGAGCGCGAAGCCAACAGATTCATAAGGGTCACGACACGCCTCCCCAGACGCTGCAATATAGGTCAACTTGGCTGACCTATATCCCCTCTTGGCCGCGAATTGAAGTGTGCCTGAACGATTTCCCGAATGCGCCAGCGCTGGCGCACTGCTCGAACGCCGCGAGCAGTTCCACAAAAAATGTGCAGCGGTTTCCGTCCGCCTAAAGGCTCTTCTTGTAGCCGAGATGGCTGCCGGTGAAGCCGAGGCTTTCGTAGAAACGGTGCGCGTCCGCCCGCCCCTTGTCGGTGGTCAGTTGGACGAGGCTGCAGCCGCGCGCCCGGCACGCGTCGATTGCCCATACGATCATCTGCCTGCCGATGCCGTCCGAGCGCCGGTGGCCGGCAACCCGAACCGCCTCGATCTGCCCGCGCCACGCGCCCTTGTGCGAGAGCCCGGCAAGGAAAGAAATCTGCAAGGTGCCGATCACCTCGCCGCCCTCGACAGCCACCGCCAGCAGTTGATTGGGATCGGCGTCGATGGCGTTGAAAGCGTCGACATAGCCTTGCGCCAGCGGCAAGGCAGCGTCCTCGCGGCCGGCGCCAAGCGGATCGTCGGCCAGCATCGCGACGATATCAGGCAGGTCGGAGGCCTGCGCACGGCGGAAGGTGATCATGGTGTCGAGATATCGCGAGGCACTGGTGGCCGCAAGATTTGAATATGCTCTCCACCGGGCGCTGGTGCCGCCCCTCATCTGCCTGCCGGCATCTTCTCCCCGTATAGTGACGGGGAGAAGGACGCTGTGTCAGATGATTTCGCCAAATCGCCAGCGTCGCAGAAAAAGCGCCAACGTGGCGGCCGGCCCCTTTCTCCCCGTCACTATACGGTGAGAAATGTCCGGCAGGACAATGAGGGGCAGCGCTAACTTTGCTGGCTACAGCTCGCCCTCATACGTCAGTTGCGCCTGCGTCAGCGCCCGATCCAGCCTTTCACCCTCGGCATATCTAGCCAGATTCTGCGGCCGCTCCACACCGGGCAGCAGCCTCGGACACGGCTCGGCGGCGCCGACCACCATCCGCACCGGGATGACGCCGGCCCACACCGGATGCCCGTAATCCTCCTCGTCGTCGCCGACGCCCTTGGCGCGCACTTTGGCCGATGCCTCCTCGATGCGCATGCCGATCACCGTCGTCGCCTTGGCCTCCTGCACCGAGATCGGCCGCAGGGTCTCGCTCCGGCCGGGGTAGAAGCGGTCGACGACGCCGGCCAGCGCCTTCAGTTTCTCATCAGGCTCATCGATGATCCGCGCCGTGCCGAAACACATCGCCGAGCGGTAATTGGCGGAATGGTTGAAGCCCGAGCGCGCCAGCACCAGCCCGTCGAGATGCGACACCGTCAGACACGCCGGCGTGCCGCCGCGCAGATTGCGCAGCATGCGGCTGGCCGACGAGCCGTGCCAGTAGAGCATGTCGTCCTCGCGCCAGTGGATGGTCGGCGTGCAATAGGGCTGGCCGTCGAACGTATAGGCGACATGGCACAGCAGCCCGGCATCCAGCACCGCGAAGACCGCAGCATGGTCGTAGCTGCCGCGCTCGTGAAGGCGCTTGACGCGGTTGCGGCTGGTGGTCGGAAAGCTGGCTGGCGTGTCGTTCACGGCTTGCATCCTTGGTTGCTGTCTGCCAACCATGCGCCATGACATTGGTCGATAAAAGAACCAATCCGATGAAGAAAAAACAGACCAATTTGCCGGATTGGTCGGCGCTGATCCCGGTCCTCCCGGGCGACGGCCCGCGCAGCCGCGAGCTTTATGCGGCGCTCAGGCGGCTGATCGAGACCGGCGCGTTGGCCGCCGGGGCGAAACTGCCGACCACCCGGGATCTCGCACAGCGCTTCGGCCTGTCGCGTTCGGCCGCAGTAACCTGTTTCGAAATCCTGATCTCGGAGGGGTTTGCGGTTGCCAAAGTCGGCGCCGGCACCTTCGTCGCGCCTGACGTGCCGCATCTGCCGACAACACTGGTCAAGGCGCGCCCGCCGGAGATCGACGCGGCCACCTCGCTGCCTTGCGGCCTTGGCGTTGCGGTGTCCGATCCGCGCACGCTTGATATGTTTCGCATCCTTCTGTCGCGCCACCTCGCCCGCCCCGGACCGGAGCATTTTCGCTATGGCGATCCGCGTGGCGGCCTGCCGCTGCGCACGGCAATTGCCACCTATCTCCGGACCGCACGAGGCGTGCGCTGCGACGCCGGCCAGATCGTGCTGACTTCGGGCACCCAGCAGGGGCTGGATCTCCTGGTGCGCGCCGCGCTCAGCCCCGGCGATGCCGTCTGGATCGAAAACCCCTGCTATCCCATGGCGCAGGCCGTGCTGGCCGGCAGCGGCGCCAGGGTTTTTGGGGTACCGGTCGACGCGGAAGGGCTCGATCCCGAGATCGGCGAAAGCCTGTGCTCCAAGGCGCGCGCGGCCTATGTCACGCCCTCGCATCAATATCCGCTCGGCGTGACGATGACGATGCGCCGCCGTCTCGCTTTGCTCGACTGGGCTCGGCGCAACGATGCCTGGATCATCGAGGACGACTACGACAGCGAGTTCCGCTATGCCGGCCCGCCGCTGACCTCGCTGCAGGGCATGGACGGTTCAGACCGTGTCGCCTATCTCGGCACCTTCTCGAAAATCCTCTTCCCCGGCCTGCGCATCGGCTATGTCGTGGTGCCCGAAGCGCTGCTCGATGCCGTGATGGCGGTCAGGGCGCGCTCCGACCGCTTCCCCTCGACGCTGGCCGAAGGCGCGCTGACCGACCTGTTGAACGAAGGCCATTTCGCCGCGCATCTCCGGCGCGTGCGCCGCCGCGTCCAGGCCGCGCGCGACGTCCTGGTCGCCGGCCTCGAGGCGCATTGCGGCGATGCCCTCGAAGTAACCGTGCCCGAACAGGGGTTGCATTTGATGGCGACGCTGAAGGACGCCGGGCCGGACACCGCGATCGTCGAGGCGGCGAAGGCGGCGGGTGTCGGCGCCAGGGCCTTGTCCTCAATGTTCATCGGCGGGGCGCCCCGGCAAGGTCTGGTGCTGGGTTTTTCGGGGTTTTCGGACGAGGAGTTGATGGCCGCGACGGTGCGACTGGGTGGGGTGGTTCGGCAGCAAGCCCGGTGAGCCAACGAGAACCGCCTCATTGGTGCGCCGGCATCGAACTGTAGAGCCCCGTCAATCCCCATCCGCTGGCCCGGCCTTGCCGCACTGCGCCAGCACCTTGCCGATGGCCGCGCTGGAGCCCTTCAGCGGAAAGCTGATCTCGCCATATTTGGCTGAACTGACCGACACATCGCCTTTGCCGCGCAGCAGGTCGAGCAGCGGATCGGCTTTCGCCAGATTGACCACGAAGTAGTTGTACATGGCCTCCAGCTGCAGTGTCTTCGTTACCGTCTTGCCGTCGGCCTTGAACGCGAACGAACCGCTGATGCCAGGTTCCAGCTGCTGGCCGGCGGCACCGAGATCGTAGCTCAGCACCGGCGTGTCGAAACAGGTGAGCATCATATGCGCATCGCCTTTCGGCCCGCCGCAGACCGAAGCCGTCAGCACGCTGCCACCCTCGTCTTCCTCCATCTTGGCGCTCCAGCCACCGCACGACGCGGCAAACGCCGGCTGCGCGGCCTGCACGACGGCCAAGGCACCAGCGACGATGAGATGTGCAACTCTCATGACTCCCCCAATTGACTGCCTCCAGGGCATTTGCAGCGCCCGTCGGCAGCATATAGGAAAAAGCGATCCGATGGCATTGCCCGTTGCGGCAGCCGGTCCTGTTTCGTGGAGAGTTGGATTGAGAGCCTGCGTTCGCCTGTGTCTGTCCTTTGCCGCCCTGCTTGCCTCGCCGCTCACCGCTCGTGCCGAGTGGAAGCCGGTCGAGAAAATAGAGCCCTACGCGATCTCGGGCCGGTCCGGCGCCGAACTCTACCGCTCGATCGGCGAGAAAGGGCCAAAGCTCGGCATTGCCCGCGCCATCGCCTACACCAATTTCAAGCTGACCTGGGGGTTAAGGGACTACAAGCCCAGTGGCAAGGACTGCGTGCTGACGGCCGGGCGGCCGAAGCTGATCGTCACCTACACCTTGCCAAAACCCTCCGGCTCCCTGCCGCCCGCCGTCCAGAAGAACTGGGAAACTTTCATCGCCGGCGTCGCCGCCCATGAGAAGGTGCATGGCGCCAGCATGGTCCAGATGGTCCACGACATCCAAGCCGCGACGAACGGCCTGACCGTCGCCGACGATCCCAAATGCAGCAAGACAAGGGCCGAGGTGGTCAAGCGGCTCGACGCAATCTCGAAGGCGCGGGTGCTGGCAAGCCGCGATTTCGACCGCGTCGAATTCGGCAATGGCGGCAATTTGCAGAAACTGGTTTTTTCGCTCGTGACCGGCCCCTGACTGCGCAGCCTCCAATCCGAAGTTTGCGGCAGTGCTATCTTCGACCGCTGGCGCCGGCCGCTTCGCCCAGCTCACCGCGTTTCAGCGCTCGCCCTCAGCTCCGCCCGCCTCTCGTCCGAGACGACGGCCAGATCCAGCACCTTCTGCAATTCGGCGGCATGGCGGAAGGACGGTTCGGCCTGCACGCCGGATCGCACCGCGTCAGTGAAACGCTGGTAGTTGGTCGGCACCGTGCCGGCGTCGAGCTCTTCCCATATGGCGTTCTCGACGTTTTCGCCGATGCAAGCCTTGAGCGTCGAACCATCCAGATTGTGCACCACTTCGATGCCGCCCTTCTCGCCATAGATGCGCAGGCGCAGCTCGTTGAGATGGCCAGTCGCCCAGCGGCTGGCATGCACCACGCCGAAGGCGCCGTTGGAAAAATCCAGCGTCATGGCGAAGCTGTCATTGGCGTCTAGCCCGTAGTCGCCGATGCGGTTGCCGGGCGCCTTGTCGAAGGCGCGCAGCCGGCAGAAGACATGGTCGATGTCGACGGCTGCGCCATAGCTGGCGAAATCGAGGATGTGGATGCCGACATCGCCAAGCACGCCGTTGGAGCCGTGGCCGCGTGACAGGCGCCACAGCCATTTCGGATCGGTGCGCCAGTCGCCCCAGAATTTCGACACCAGCCAGCTTTGCAGGTAGGACGCCTCGACATGCCTGACGGTGCCGATCTCACCCGCCTGCACCATCTGGCGGGCCTTCTGCAGCGCCGCCACATTGCGATAGGTGAGGTTCACCATGTTGACGATGCCGGCGGCCTCGGCGGCGTCGGCCATCTCGGTCGCCTTGCCATAGTTTTCGGCCAGCGGCTTCTCGCACAGCACCGGCTTGCCGGCGGCGACCAGCGCCATGGTGGTCGGGTGGTGGATGCGGTCCGGCGTGACATTGGCCACCGCGTCGAACTCACCCCATGTCAGCGCCTCATCCAGCGCGGTAAAGCGGTTGGGAATGTCAAAACTGTCGGCGAACTCGCCGACCCGTGCCGGATCGACATCGACCGCGCCGACGATGTCGACGCCGTCGATGGCGGTGAAGCGCCGCGCATGTTCCTGCGCCATCCAGCCGGTGCCGAGTATCAAAAGCCGCATTCTTTGCTCCTTGGGGTGAGATGCCGGGATCCCCCCGGCCGACGCCCTCAAATAGCGCGTATGATGCCGCCGTCGACCCGGATGTTCTGGCCGGTGATGTAGCCGGCGCCTTCGGACGCCAGGAAGGCGATGGTCGCGGCGATTTCTTCCGAGGTGCCGTAGCGCTGCATCGGCACACTGTCGCGGCGTTCTTCTGTGGCCGGCAGGCTGTCGATCCAGCCGGGCAGCACGTTGTTCATGCGCACATTGTCGGCGGCGTAGGTGTTGGCGAAGATCTTGGTGTAGGCGGCAAGCCCGGCACGGAACACCGCGGACGTCGGGAACATCGGGCTCGGCTCGACCACCCAGGCCGTCGAGATGTTGATGATGGCCCCACCCTTCTGCTTGACCATCTGCGGCGCCACGATGCGCACCGGACGGATGACGTTCAGCAGATAGACATCCATGCCGGTGTGCCATTGCTCGTCGGTGATTTCGAGGATCGGCGCACGCGGCCCGTGGCCGCCGCTGTTGACCAGCACGTCGATGCGGCCAAAACGTTCGAGCGTCAGGTCGACGAGACGCTGCAGATCTTCATTGGATTGGTTGGAGCCGGTGACGCCCAGCCCGCCCAATTCCCCAGCCAGCGCCTCGCCCTTTCCGGACGACGAAAGAATGGCGACCTTGAAGCCGTCCGCCGCCAGCCGCTTGGCCGCCGCCGCACCCATGCCGCTGCCGCCGGCCACCACCACAGCTACTTTTTCTACACTCATCGGATTTTCCTCTCAGGGTTTGCGGGCACCGCAAGCGGTGTTTTCGGGAGCTGAGCGTTGATATAGCTGGTTTTCCCCGCTGGTTCGAACCAGAATGCCTGAAATCAACCTGTAGAAAAACTCCTGCATGCCCGAAGCCTTCCTCAGCCTGCCGCCGTTGAATGCGCTGCGCGCCTTCGAAGCCTCGGCGCGTCATCTCAACTTCCGCATCGCCGCCGAAGAGCTCAATGTCACGCAAGGGGCGGTCGCCCAGCACATTCGCGGGCTGGAAGCCGATCTCGGCACAAAGCTGTTCGAGCGGCTGCCGCGCGGCCTGGCGCTGACCGATGAGGGCCGCGCCTATGTCCCCAATATCCGCCGCGCCTTCGACCTGATCTCGGAGGCGACGCTGCTGCTTCGTCCCGAGCCGGCGCGGCTGACGATCAGCGTGACGCCGAGCTTCGCTACCAAATGGCTGATCCCGAGATTGCACGACTTCGTCGCGCACAACCCGCTGGTCGATTTGCGCGTGCTGGCCAGCGAGAGCCTATCGAGCTTTCAAGCCGATGGCGTCGACATCGCGGTCAGGCAAGGCCGCCCGCCCTTCGGCGCTGGGCTGATCGTCGACCTGCTGTTTCCCCAGCAGATCGTCGCCGTCTGCAGCCCGGCCTTGCTGCCGGAAGGTGTTGCTGAAATCGCAGCCTCCGAAATCCAGCACCATGTGCTGCTGCACGATGCCCACAATCTGTGGCCGGAATTCATGGAGAAAGCGGTCGGCCTGAAGATGACGACCGAATTGAAACGGATGCGCTTCAACCAGACGGGCCTGGCCATCGACGCGGCCGTCGCCGGCCAGGGCATTGCGCTGGCCAGCCGCTTCCTCGTAGCCGCTGATCTCGCCACGGGCCGCCTGGTTCAGCCCGTCAGCGGCGAAATGCGCGGCACGCAGGATTTTTATGTCGTGATGCCGAGAAAACAGCGCCACCCCGAGCCGACGCAAGCCGTGCGGCAATGGTTGCTGGATGCGGGAGAAAGGCCGCCGCTCTAGATCGGCAGCAAGGCGTCGGGCTTCACATTGGCGATCGAAGCGTAGGTGTGTGTCTCCCGCACCCCGGGCAGCGGCAGGATGACGCGCTGCAGGAAATCCTGGAACATCGCCATGTCGGCGATGCGCGCCTTGACCAGATAGTCGAAGCCGCCGACCACCATGTGGCATTCGATGATCTCGGGCGCCCGCAGAACCGCCTCGGCGAAGCGGTCGAACACATGCGGCGCCGTGTGGTCGAGCCGCACCTCGATGAAGACGAGCTGCGCCTGCCCGATCCGAGCAGGATCGAGCACCGCGCGCACGGCGCGAATGAAGCCTTCGGCGAACAGCCGCTTGACGCGCTGCGTCGCCCCCGTCGGCGACAGACCGACCCGGCGCGCCAGATCGAGCGTCGTGCGGCGGCCGTCCTCCTGCAACAAACGCAGCAGCGAGCGGTCGATACGGTCGAGATCGTCCATTTCAGGATTCACACTTTTTGACCAGAAGAAACGTGATAATCACGCCAAAATAGCAAAAGCAGTATATTTCATCACGCTCCCAGACCGCAATACCGTTGTCGTGCAACCGACAACGAAAGCGGATCCCATGACATCAGCGATATCGATCTCCCGCAGCGCCCAGGCCAAGGGTGACATGCCCGTACTCATCCTGAGCGAGGCCGAGGTGAAAACCTGCATCGACCTGCGCCAGCTTCTCGACGTGCTCGCTGGCGGCTTCAAGGCCTTGTCCGGCGGCAAGGTGGTCAATCCGGCACGGCCGCAGCTCGATGTTCCGCAGGCCGGCTATTCGCTGGCGATGTCGGCATGGATAGCGGGCATGCATCTGACGGTGAAGATCGTCAACGTCTTCGAGGGCAACGTCGCCAAAGGCATCCCCAGCCACCTCGCCACCATCCATCTGTTCGACCCGCAGACGGGCATGCCGGTCTGCGTCATGGACGGCACCTACATCACCGCCGTGCGCACCTCCGGCTCGGCCGTGCTTTCGGTGCGTGAACTCGCCCGCCGCGGCGCCAAGGTCGCGACGGTGGTCGGCGCCGGTGTGCAGGCCGGCCAGCATCTGCATCTTCTGCCGCTGGTGCGCGACTTCACCGAGATCCGCGTCGTCTCGAAGGAATTCGCCGATGCGCAGGCGCTTGCCGCGCAACATCCCGGCGTCGTTGCCGTCGCCGATATAGAGGCCGCGGTGCGTTCGTCCGACGTCGTCTGCCTGGCAACGCATTCCTATGCGCCGGTGATCTCGGCCGAATGGGTGCGGCCGGGCACCCATGTCTCGTCGATTGGCGTCGCACCGCCCGGTGGCGAGTTGCCGGTCGAGCTTATTGGCCGGGCCAGCCTGTTCGTCGAGACCAGGGACGCCTTTGCCCCGACGCCGGTCGGCTCTTGCGAACTGGCGGGCATTGATCCGAAAGCCGGAATCGAGCTCGGCGACATGCTGCTCGGGCGGCGGCCGGGACGGGTCAGCGCCGATCAGGTCACCGTCTACAAGGCCATGGGCGTCGCCATGGAAGACATGGTGGCCGCCGACCTCGCCTACCGCGAGGCGGTTCGGCGGGGAATGGGACGTGTAGTTGCGCTGTAGCGGAGCCGCTCAATTGTTGGAGCCAGCGCCGCCCGTCGATAGGATCGTCCTTCTCCCCGTTTACGGGGAGAAGATGGCGGCAGCCAGATGAGGGGCGGCACCAACGTGGAGGGTTGGGACCAGCCCCTACCCCTCCACCGTCTCCAGCACGCTCAGCAGCGCGCCCTCCATGTCAGGCTCGTCGCCGGAGCAGACGCACAGCATCTCGGCGTCGCCCTCGCCCACCGACAGGTAGGCGTGACCCATAGTGGAATCGATATAGACGCTGTCGCCCTGTTTCAGCCGCACCGGCGCGTACTGGTCGGTGTGCAGTTCGATCTCGCCCTTGAGCACGATCAAAAATTCCTCGCCGGCATGCCTGGTCAGCGGGCCGAATTCCTGCGGCGTGCGGGCGCGTGCATAGGCGTGGATCGGCACCATGCGCTTGCGCACCAGATCGGTGGCCAGATAGCGGTAATCGTAATTGCGGGTCAGCTGGCGCAGCGTGTTGGACTGAGAGGTCACCGAGCGGCGGGTGCGCGCAGACGGCTGCTTGCGGTCGCCGCTCAGCAGCTCGGTGACATGGATGCCCAGCCCCTCGCAGATCTGCAGCAGCTTGTCGTAACTCAATGACATCTGGTCGTTCTCGACCTTGGACAGCGTCGACACCGCGACGCCGGTCAGCGTGCTGACCTCCTGCAAGGTCCAGCCATGCGTCTTCCTCAAGCCGCGCAGACAATCACCGAGGTTCGGTTGCTCCGACATCGTCAGCTCCTGGCGCGGCCACTGAGCCGCTTCTTCACCCTAGGTAGTCCAACTCCCTGCCGCCATCAACAACGCTAACAATTTTCTTATACGCTAAATATTGACTGGATACAAAATTATTTCTACCCCTAGGACATGCAGTCCAAGTCTCTCCAAAAAATCGTCGTCATCGGCGGCGGCATTGCCGGCCTTTCGCTGGCGGCGGCCGTGCAATCCTGGGCCGAGATCACCGTGCTCGAGCGCGAGCCGCATCTCGGCTACCACGCTAGCGGCCGCTCCGCGGCGCTGTTTTCCGAAACCTATGGCAATGCGCTGGTGCGGGCGCTGTCGCTGGCCAGCCGGCAGGCGATCATCGATGGCGGCTTCGCCGCCCACCGGCGCGGCGCGCTGCACGTCGGCGGTGTCGAAGACAGTGCAGCCGTCGACCGCATGGCGGCCGAGATGCAGGCGCTGGTGCCGAGCGTACGGCGCCTGTCAGCAGCAGAAGTCACCGCGCTGGTGCCGGTCATCGCCACGGCAACCACCTGCGGCGGCGTGCATGAACCCGGCGCGCTCGATGTCGACACGGGAAAGATGCTTGCAGCTTCAGCCTCCGCGCTCAAGGCCGGCGGCGGCGTGATCCGCACCGGCGAGGAAGTGCTGGAGATTTCCCGCGTCGCAAATGGCTTCAGCGTCACCACCAATGCCGGCGCCTACCAGGCCGACATCGTCGTCGACGCCGCTGGCGCCTGGGTCGATGTCGTCGCCGGGCTGGCCGGTCTCTCCGGTCTCGGCTTCCGGCCGAAGCGCCGCACCGCCTTCCTTTTCGATCCGCCCGCCGGCACCGACATCAGCGCCTGGCCGCTGGTGGTCGATTTGCATGAACAATTCTACTTCAAGCCCGATGCCGGCAGGCTGATCGGCTCGCTGGCCGACGAGACCGATTCCGAACCCTGCGACGCCTATCCGGAAGACATCGACGTCGCCATCGCCGTCGACCGCATCGAACAGGCGACGTCGCTGCGCATCGGCCGTCCGTCGACGCCATGGGCGGGCCTGCGCACCTTTTCGCCCGACCGCACGCCGGTCATCGGTTTCGACCCGCGCCTGCCCGGCTTCTTCTGGCTCGGCGGCCAGGGCGGCTACGGCTTCCAGGTGTCGCTGACGCTGGCGCGGCTGGGTGCGGCGCTGCTGCGCGGCCAGCCGCTGCCGGACGATCTCACGGCACGCGGTATCACCTCCGCCGCGCTTGCGCCCGACCGTTTCATCACCCCGGCGGCGACGCCATGAACTTCACCGGCCTGCCCTTCCCTCAACCCGTAAAGTGTCATCAGGAGCGTTTGCGATGAAATCCGTTCTGCGCGCAGTCCTTAGCTCGTCCTTGCTGGCCTCGTCCGTCCTTCTTGGCGGACAGGCCTACGCCAAAACCCTGGTCTATTGCTCGGAAGCCAATCCCGAAACCTTCAACCCGGCGATCGGCACGGCGGACTCCACCATGGATGCCGCCGCCAAGACGATCTTCAACCGGCTGGTCGAGTTCAAGCCTGGCACCACCGAGGTCGGGCCGGCGCTGGCCGAAAGCTGGGAGGTCTCAGCCGACGGCAAGATCTACACGTTCCACCTACGCCACGGCGTGAAATTCCAGTCGAACGACCACTTTACACCGTCGCGCGAGTTCAATGCCGACGACGTGCTGTACACCTTCAACCGCCAGCGCGACGCCAGCAATCCCTACCACAAGTTCGGCGGCGGCGCTTACGAGTACTTCAACGCACTGGGCATGGGCTCGCTGATCGACAAGATCGACAAGGTCGACGACCACACCGTGCGCTTCACGCTGACGGCGGCCAACGTCACCTTCCTGCCCGGCATTGCGCTCGACTATCTCTCTATCCTGTCGTTGGAGCAGACCGAAAAGATGGTCACCGCCGGCACGCCGGAACTGATCGATAGCGAGCCCGTCGGCACCGGCCCGTTCGTGCTGCAGGCCTATGTCCCCGACAGCCAGATCCGCTACGCCGCCAACAAGGATTATTGGCGCGGCCCGCCGAAGATCGACACTCTGGTGTTCGCCGTTACGCCCGAACCGACCACGCGCGTCGAGCGTCTCAAGGCCAATGAGTGCCAGGTCGCCGCCCCGCCCCCGCCAAGCGCCGTCGCCGATTTGCGCACCGATCCCGACATCACCGTGCTCGACCTCAAGGGTCAGAACATCGGCATCCTCGGCTTCAATGTCGAACACCAGCCGCTCGGCGATGTGCGCGTGCGCATGGCGCTGGCCAAGGCCGTCGACCGCAAGGCGATCGTCGACGCCGTCTATGCCGGCGCCGGCACGGTCGCCGGCAGCGTCGTGCCGCCGGCGCAGATCGGGGCCGTCACCGACGCCGGCATCGACTATGACCCGGATGGCGCGAAGGCGCTGCTGAAGGAAGCCGGCCACGAGAGCGACCTGAAAATCAGCCTGTGGGCGATGCCGGTATCGCGGCCCTACAATCCCAATGCCAAGCGCATGGCCGAGATGATCCAGGCCGACTGGGCGAAAGTCGGCGTCAAGGCCGAGATCGTCAGCTTTGAATGGGGCGAATATCTCAAGCGCACCGCGGCGGGCGAACAGGACGCCTACCTGCTCGGCGGCAGCAGCGACAATGGCGACCCCGACAACATGCTGAGCTACCTGCTGTCCTGCGACGGCGTGAAGGGCGGCTCCAACCGCTCGCGCTGGTGCGATCCGGCCTTCGAGAAACTGCTGCAGGACGGCCGCGTCGCCGCCGATCCGAAACAGCGCGCCGACATCTACGCCAGGGCGCAAGCGATCCTGAAGGTCGAGGTGCCGGTGGCGCCGATCGCCCATTCGGTGGTGGCGATCCCGATCCGCAAGAGCGTGCTCAACTACGTGCTCGACCCCTTCGGCCGGCAGAACTTTGCCGCCGTCGATATGGCGGAGTGAAGCTTGGCGACCCTGCCCTCGGGCTCGGCCCGGGGACGCACCGACACCTATGAAACCAGCAATTTGGCGGCGAAAGCAGAATCCATGCGTGAAGACCTCAACGCTCTCCTCAAAACCTATCTCACCGATGGCGCGGTAGGCGCCTCGCTCGCCTACTCCACAGGCGCCGCACCAACCGCCCTCACTGCCGGCCTCGCCGACCGGGAGCATGGCATTGCCGTCTCGCCCGACCGCCTGTTCAAGATCGGCAGTTGCACCAAAACCTTCGTCGCCGCCGCATTGGTCAAGCTCGCTCAGGACGGCAAGCTCGACCTCGGCGCGCCGATCGCCTCCTGGTTTCCCGACCTCCCGGGAGCAGAAGACATTTCGGTGCGCCAGCTGATCAACCACCGCAGTGGCCTGCCCGAGTTCGAATATTACATTCCGATGGATCCGAGCCGGCAATGGACGCCGCAACAGCTGGTCGACATAGCCTTCGTTTCCGACAAGCAGAAGGCGCCGGGCGGGCCCGCCGTCTACAACAACACCGGCTATGTTCTGGCCGGCATGGTGATCGAGGCTGTCTCCGGCCAGTCGCTGGGCGGTTATGTCAGAAGCGCGGTGCTGCACCCGCTCGGCCTGACAAACACCTGGTCGCCGGCCACCGAAACCTTTCCGGAAAAGTCGATGGTGCGTGGTTACTACCACCGCCCCCCGCCGCCAGCGAATGCGCCCACCGACATCGCCTCGGGCGGCGAGATGTGGCGCATGGATGGCGTGCTGCCCTACTCCGACGACTTGCAGGATTCCTCCGATTCCTTCCCGTTCGGCGCCGCTTATGGCTGCGGCGACATGGTGTCGACGCCGTCCGATATGGTGAGCTTCATGCGTGGTCTCTTTTCCGGAAAGCTGCTGTCGCCGCCGTTCTTCGCCGAGATGTTCGAACACCGCGTGCCGGCAAGTTTCCCTGGCACACGCATGCGCGAGACCGGCGCCGGCATGTTCCAGAGCGCCTACGCCGATCGCGCCTTCTACGGCCACCAGGGCAGCATCCCCGGCTACGTCGCCGTGATGCTGCACGACCCGCTGTCCGGCCTGACCATCGCCATGACCAGCAATGTCGGCTCCGGCAACCGGCTGTCCTTCCAGGCCAGTGGCCTCCATCCGGTGGTCGATAAGGCGATCAGGATCATTCTGGAAAACTAGCCGCGAAAGATCGCCACGGCGGCAGCGATGATCGCCGCGTTGTCCTTCGCCACAGTTCCATCGGCGAGCGTATTGCCGTCTTCCAGACCGACCCGTGTCGACCAGCGCTTGCGATGCGCAACCTTGACGAAGGGCCAGACAGTTGCATCGACGCCATGCAGCAGGATCGGCCGCCGTACCCCGGCGCGCTCGAGCACGGCGACGATGCCATGCGCTTCGTCGAGTGCAGCGGACAGGTCCGGGATGTCGATCTCGATCAGAATGCGCAGCACCTGGTCGTGGCCGGGAAGCGCTACGAAGCGCTCGGCATCGGCGACGACGGCAAGCCCCGCCTCGATGCCGACACCACGCTGGCGCAGCAGTTCCATCACGGCGGGCGCATCCGGTTCGGACAGGTTGACCGAAGCATAGTCGGGCAGGTCTCGCCAGCCGGCGATCGCCGTGCGGGTCCGCTCGACGTCGTTCTCGATCCAGGCGCCGGTCGACACGCCGACCAGTGTTCCCGGGCAGGTCCGGCGCACCGCCAGCACGGTGGCGTCGACGGCTGCCAGGCTTTCGCGCCCGTCAGTGCCGCGCGGATGGATGTGCAGTTCGGCCGCTCCAGCGGCGACGCAGGCTGCCGCATCGCTGGCCATTGCCTCGGCAGTCAGCGGCAGCTTCGGGTGGAAATCGCGCACGCGCGCGCCGTTGATGCAGGCCTGGACGATCATCGGTCTCACCTTGCGCAGGAAGTTGACAGTCTAATCACGCGGCGGTGAAGCCGCCAATCTCATCAGGCGTGCAGGCTGCGAAACAGATCGAAAATCTGATTGTTCAGGTCGGCAGGACAGTGCCCCCCTTTATCCTGCCGGACATCTCCCCCACGGGGGGAGATTGGCAGCATCAACGCCGCGCGCCTCCCCGCAACATTCGGCGGCATTTGAATAAAAGCCGCTTGTGGATATTTACCCGGCGTTCCCTCGTCTCCGGCAAGGTCTTCTAGGGCGGGATCATGGAGGGACCATTGACCAGCGATTTTTCAGCCGCCCGCATCCACCTCGAACGAGCCTATCATTATCTGCAAGGCAACGACGAGACGAGTCGCGCGGCCTGTGAAGCGCTCGATCTGTTGATCGAAGCGGTGACGGAAGCGCAGCACAGGCGACCCGAGGCTGGAGTGCTGGAGTTTCCGCAATCGACGGCGCGGCGAACCGGATAGAATGCGGCGAGTTTCAGGTCAGTTCGGCCTGGCCTGAAACTCGCCGCACCCGGATCACGATGCCTTGCGGGCCGTCGCTCCCTTGGTCGCACGCGCGACAATTCGTTCCAGCGGCTCTGGCCGGTGCAGCAAAAATCCCTGGCCGAAGGCGACGCCCATGTCGCTCAACATGGCCAGCGTGTCCTGCTGTTCGATCTTCTCGCCGACCACGTCACAGCCGAGGCTGCGGGCGATGCTGGTGATGGCCAGCACGATCTCGCGGTCGAAACGGCTTTGCGTGATGTGTTCGATGAAGGAACCGTCGATCTTGATCGTGTCGACGGGGAACCGCCGGAGATATTCGAACGAGCTCATACCGGCGCCGAAATCATCGAGGCTGACCCGGCAGCGCCGCTCGCGCGCCTTGCGCACAAACTGTTCGGCGGCGTCGAAATTGGTGACGGCGGCGGTTTCGGTGATCTCGAAGCCGATGCCCGAATGCGGCGCCCCGGTTTCTTCTATGACGTTGTCCACGAAGTCCCAAAGCTGCGGGTCGCTCAGCGTCTGCGCCGACAGATTGAAGCCAAGCGTCAACACCCCCGAACGCAAGGCGGCACCATGCCGCGACAGCGCGGTGCGGATGATCCAGCGGTCGAGCCGCGACGCGATGCCGAACCGCTCGGCCACCGGAATGAACTCGCCGGGTGGCACCAGCCGGCCGTTGCGGGCGGCGAGCCTGGCCAACACTTCGACATGGCGGCTTTCCAGCCAGGGACGGCCCAGAAGATGGATTTCCTGGCCAAACAGCTTCAGCCTTCCGTCTTCCATGGCATCGACCGTATCGGCGACGACGCGCGCCGCGTTGAGGCCGCCAGAACCCGATGCCGTATCGGTGGAGAAGACGGCAAATCGGTTCCGCCCGGCGGCCTTGGCCGCGTAGCAGGCGTCGTCGGCGCAGGCCAGCGCGTCGGCCACCGTCGTGTTGGCGTCATCGACGAAAGCGATGCCGATCGAGGCCGCCAGCTTGCGCGACGTGGCCGTCGATCCTAGTTCGGCATCGCGAACCGCGGCAAGTACCGCGTCGGCCAGCCGCCCGGCCTGCGCCGTATTGCAATTGGGCATCAGCAGCGCGAACTCGTCACCGCCCAGGCGCGCGGCATGCGCCGTCGGGGGAAGGCAGCCCAGAATGCCTAGGGCGACGCTTTTCAGTGCCAGGTCGCCGGCCGCGTGGCCGGCAAAATCGTTGAGCGCCTTGAAGTAGTCGAGATCGACGTAGAACACGGAAAGCGGCAGCAACTGCGGGGCCGCGATGTGATCGGCCAGCAGCCGGTCGAACGCGGCGCGGTTCAAGAGACCGGTGAGCGCGTCATGGCGGGCCGCATAGGCAAGCTCCTGCTCGCGCTGCTTGTCTTCGGTGATGTCGCGCACCGTGCCCAGGATCTGCCCCGCCAGCCGGCGGTCCGGGATTTGCGGGTCGGCGATGAAACGCAGCAGGGATTCTATGTGCCGGACCTCTCCGTCGCGCCGGACGATGCGGTATTGCACGGCGGTGACCTTGTCCGTTTCGAGCGGCACCAGATGCGCGCGCGACGCGGCCTCCTTATCGTCCGGATGCAGATAGCCGAACCAGTGGTCGCGCTCGACTTCGGCGGTGTCGGAGACAAGCCCGAAAATCTCCCTGGTGCGTTCGTCCCAATAGCTTTTGCCGGTGGCGAGGTCGTGGTGCCAGATGCCGGTACCGCTGGCGGCAAGCGCCAGGCGGAAGCGCACATTGACCTGCTCGAGTTCGGCTTCGGCCGCCTTCTGCTTGGAGATGTCGGTCTGCACACCCATCAGCCTGAGCGGCTTTCCCATCGCGTCGCGCTCGACGGCGCCGCCGCGATCGAGCACCCACACCCAGTGTCCCTGCTTGTGCTTCAGCCGCAATTCGGTCTCGATGGCGTCGGTCAGGCCGGCAATGTGGCGGTCGCCGCTGGCCAGCGCCCGCTCGCGGTCGTCGGGATGGGTCAGTTGCAGCCACAGGTCGCTGGTGTTGGCAAGTTCGCTCTCATCGTAGCCCAGCATCCGCGCCCAGGTCGCGGAATAGAAGCAGTCGCCGGTTACAAGATCCCAGTCCCAGACACCAAGATGGGCGCGCTCCAGGGCCTTGGCCCAGAACGTTCCATTGCGACTTTTCTTGCCCTGACGCGCCATCGTCTGCTTCGCCTGCTCCACCGCAGGGCAATCTGCGGCAAAACCAGAGAAGAAACAGTTACCACGGCGATGGCGGGCTGCTTTGTTGGCTCCTCACCTGCCGCCTCTGCTCTTCGATTGGCCGGCAAGAACCGGAGTTTCGCATCGGCCGGATGTTCCTAGTCATGGCTCCAGGTCATCGGCCAATCCGGTGATCCCGGATCATCGGCGGCGCCGATGATCACATTGCAGAGACAAGAGGATCTTCCAATGACCAGACAAGAAGACAACAAGGCCGTCGTCGTCAGATGGTTCACCGACTTCTGGGGTGAAAGCTGCGACCTGTCCGTCGTCGACGACATCGCGGCACCCGACATGCTGCTGAAATACTCGCTGCACGAGCCGCGCCGCGGCCGCGACGACATCAAGGCCTTCATGAGCGGCTTCCGCGCCCTTCCCGGACCTCAACTTCTGGGCCACGGCCGACCTGATTGCCGAGGGCGACTATGTCGTCGGCCAGTGGGAGGGCGGCGGCACGCATACCGGCCCGGCCTTCGGCGATTTCCTCGCCGGCTCGCTGCCGGCCGCCACCGGCCGCACGATGCGTTTCACCGGCACCACGGTGCTGAAGGTGGTCGACGGCAGGATCGTCGAGGAGATCGGCCTCGATGACGGCGTCGCCGCCCTCACCCAGCTCGGTCTGATCAAGGTCGCCTGATTCGAAAGGGCTATCGCCGTCCAGGCGATGGCCCACCTTCAACGGGATCGGCGGCTTCGATCGGATAGTGCTTGTCCTCATAGGCCTCGATCAGAGTTGCGAGAACGTCAGGAAACGGGTGGCGAGACCGGCTTCCTGCGGCTTCAATGCCGGCCATGTTCATTACCCTGGCGAAAAATCTGAAATCCGCGCCGCTGCAAGTCGCCGACGATCCGCGCTGGGCACGAATCGTCGCGCGCGACAAGTCGGCCGACGGCGCATTCTGGTATTCGGTGGCAACAACCGGCGTCTATTGCCGGCCTTCCTGCCCGTCTCGGCGCGCCAATCCGAAAAATGTGCAATTGCACGATACGCTCGATCAGGCCAGGGCCACCGGCTTTCGCCCGTGCCGGCGCTGCGACCCGGATGGCCCGTCGCTCGAGGCCGGCAACGCGGCGATGGTCGCCGCTGCCTGCCGCAGGATCGAGCAGAGCGAGGAAGAACCATCGCTGGCTGAACTGGCTGATGCTGCCGGCCGCAGCGCCGGTTATTTCCATCGTATCTTCAAGGCGGCCACCGGGCTGACGCCGAAGGACTATGCCGCCGCGCACCGCGCCGCCAGGGTCCGCCAGGGCCTGGAAGACGGCGCCAGCGTGACGACGGCGATTTACGATGCCGGTTTCAACTCAAGCGGACGTTTTTACGAGAAATCCACTGGCATGCTCGGCATGACGCCGACGCGCTATCGCGCCGGCGGCGCCGATGAAGAGATCCGCTTCGCCGTCGGCGAGACCTCGCTCGGCACCATCCTGGTCGCGTCCAGTCAAAAGGGCGTCGCCTCGATCCTGCTCGGCGACGATCCCGACGCGCTGGTGCGCGATCTGCAGGACCGTTTCCCCAGAGCACGGCTGATCGGCGGCGACCGCGATTATGAGGCGCTGGTCGCCCGCGTCGTCGGTTTCGTCGAGGCTCCTGCGCTCGGTCTCGATTTGCCGCTCGACGTGCGCGGCACCGCCTTCCAGCAGCGTGTCTGGCAGGCTTTACAAGACATCCCCGTCGGCCGCACGGTTTCCTATGCCGAGATCGCGCAGCGCATCGGCGCGCCGAAGGCAACCCGCGCCATCGCCGCCGCCTGCGCGGCCAACAACCCTGCCGTCGCCATTCCCTGCCATCGCGTGATCCGCAGGGATGGCGCCCTGTCCGGCTATGCCTGGGGCGCGGAGCGCAAACGCGCGCTGCTGGAGCGTGAGGCCGGCGAATCTGACAGCGCCTACCGATCCGCGCGGAGATGACGGCCAAGCATGCGCGCGATGGCAAGATCTCATGACAACGTCACCGATGGGACCGCCGCCGGCAAACGCGCCGAAAAGGCGAAATCCCAAGTCATGGCTGCCATCGGCGGACTTGTCGATGAGGGTAAGGCTGAGTGGAACCACACCGCAACCGGCGACATCGAGCTGCGGCTGCTGAGCGGTGAGGTATTCGTGCTCGGCGAAGTGTCGGTCACGCGTGTGGCATGAGCATGCTTGGCTGAAGTGCGGGCGGTTCAAAATCAGCACTCTATGGCGCGCCCCTCTGTCCTGCCGGACATCTCCCCCACAAGGAGGGAGATTGGCAGTTCCGGCGCCGGCTCTCGTCCTGCAACGTTGGAGATTGGCGAAGGCGGTGGTGACAGCCAATCTCCCCACCCGTGGGGGAGATGTCCGGTAGGACAGAGGAGGGCGCCATAGAGCACCTACCTTTGCGCCTTTCAGGCAGATTTGAATTTGAAAGCAAGCACCGGAGTGAGACACGGCCGACACCGTGGCTAGGGTTCAGCCACAAACAAAGGAGTGAAGGCAATGAACCTTATACAAACCACTATGCCGATGGCCGCCTGCAACGTCGCCGCCCTCGGCACCATCGCCTATGCCATCGGCGAATCCCCCATCGGCAAAATCCTGGCGGCGCGCAGCGATATCGGCGTCTGCGCCATCCTGATCGGCTCGGATGCCGACACACTGGAGCAGGATCTCGCCAACCGCTTCCCAGGCAAGATACTGGCCAAGGACGAGGCCGCACTGCGCGACGATCTCGCGGCAATCGCGCGCTTCATCGAAATGCCCGGCGTCGGCTTCGACCTGCCGCTCGACCTGCGCCACGGCACGCCATTCCAGCAGCGCGTGTGGGAGGCGCTCCGAGGCATCCCGTGCGGCGGCACCATCACCTACACCGCGCTCGCCCGGCATATCGGCCAGCCGAACGGCGCCCGCGCCGTGGCGACGGCCTGTGCGGCCAATGCAATCGCGCTGGGCATTCCCTGTCACCGTGTTGTCCGCGCCGCCGGCACGCTGTCGGGCTACCGCTGGGGCGTCGAGCGCAAGCGCGCCCTGCTCTACAAGGAGGCTACGATATGAATGCCCATGCCAAAATTGCCGCATCGGCGGTTGAAGCTGCTCAGACACGTGTTGCTGATTACGACTGGCCCGCCCTTGCCGCCGAACTGGACGGCTTCGGCTGCGCGGTGATTGAAAAGCTGCTGTCGCCCGAAGAGTGCCGACAGATCGCCGACCTCTATCCCGAGGAGAAGCATTTCCGCAGCCACATCCATATGGCCAGGCACGGCTTCGGCAAGGGCGAGTACCGCTATTTCCGCTATCCCTTGCCCGACCTCCTGGGTGGCCTGCGCAGCGCGCTCTATCCCAGGCTGGCCGAGGTCGCCAATCGGTGGAACGAGCGCATGGGGCAGGCCATGCGCTATCCCACGACGCATGCCGCGTTTCTCGAGCAGTGCCATGCCGCCGGCCAGACACGGCCGACGCCGCTGCTGCTGCAATATGTGCCTGGCGACTTCAACTGCCTGCACCAGGATCTCTATGGCGATCTCGCCTTTCCGCTGCAGGTGGCGATCCTGCTCTCCGAACCGGGCCGGGATTTCACAGGCGGCGAGTTCGCGCTGACCGAGCAGCGCCCGCGCATGCAGAGCCGAGTCGAAGTGGTGCCGCTGCGGCAGGGCGACGCCGTTGTGTTCGCCGTCCACAACCGGCCGGTGCAGGGCACCAAAGGCAACTACCGCGTCAATCTGCGCCACGGCGTCAGCCGGCTGCGCTCAGGCATGCGCCACACGGTAGGGATTATTTTCCACGATGCGAAGTGAGCAGAGAGAAGATGGAGGTTCCCCTCACCCCGCCGGTGCATAACGGCTGACCACCATGCCGCAGGCATAGGCCTTCGAGCCGAGCAGCCGCAGGTTCCTAAAACCGCCCTGATCAAAAACCCGGCGGCCCGCCCCCAGCACCGCCGGGTTGACGAACAGCTGGAACTCGTCGACCAGCCCGGCCGCGATCAGCGCTGACGCGAAACCGGCGCCGCCGAACACGGCAATGTCGCCACCCTCGCCCGTCTTCAGCGCGTTGACCTCGCGCGGCAGGTCGCCGCTGGCCACACTGGTGCGCTCCCAAGCCGGCCCCCAGGCCGATTGCTTGAGCTTGTTGCTGAGCACCACCTTGCGGGCGTCGACGATGCGCTGCGCAAAGGCGTAGAACGGATCGTGCGGAAACTTCTTCGCCGCAGTGCCCCAATGGGTGAGGTAGCCCTCCTGTGCCATTTTGCGGCTGAGCAGGATGGTATCGACGCCTGCGAAGACAGCGTTGAAGTCCTGCTTCAGCGCATCGTCCCAGGCGCTCTCGTCACCCCACTCCCAGAGCTGCCAGGAATGGTCCTCGTTGGCGCCGACAAAGCCGTCGACCGATATCTGCATCTGCAGGACCAGCTTTTTCACCGTCATTCTCCTCACGGCCATCGCAAAATAGTTTACATTTGGAACCGTTGACGCAAGGCCAAAACGATGTCAATAGTAAAGTGATTTAAAAACGGAACCATAGATGTCGACGCGCGAAAAATCCGACTGCCCGATCAACCTGTCGCTCGAACTGATCGGCGACCGTTGGACGCTGCTCATCATCCGCGACATGGCTTTCGCCGGCAAAAGGCACTTTCGCGAATTCCTGCAATCCGACGAAGGCATCTCCTCGCGCACGCTGGCCGAGCGACTGCAGACGCTTCAGGAGGAAGGCATCCTCACCAGAAGCGACGACCCGACGCATGGCTTGAGAACGGTCTACCGGCTGACCGAGGCAGGTATCGACCTCTTGCCGGTGCTGGCGACGCTCGGCGCCTGGGGCAGCAAGCACCGCAAGGCCGACGATAGGCTGGCGCGGATTGCCGAAGAACTGGCGGCGGGTGGCGAGGCGGAACTGGAACGGATGAAGGCGGCGCTGCGGGCGGAGCATATTGTCTAGGTGATTGCGCTCGAACTGGCTTGGCTGTTGCTGCACAAATCGCCCCTCGCTTGACAACGACCCGTGCTTGTTCTTTATTTGTTCCAATTCTATCAGCAACTGTGATGTGCGGTCGGGATGGAAACGACAGCCACCATCCTGCATGCCGATCTCGACGCTTTCTACGCCTCGGTCGAGCAGTTGCTCGATCCGTCGCTGCGCGGCAAGCCGATCGCGGTGGGCGGCGGCGTCGTGCTCGCCGCTTCCTATGAGGCCCGCGCCTTCGGCGTGCGCGGCGGCATGCCGGGGCGCAAGGCGCGTGAGCTGTGCCCGCAGCTGATCTTCGTCGGCGGCAATTTCAGCCACTACCAGCGGCTGGGCGACGCGGCGATCAAGGTGCTCGACGATTTTACCCCGGTGGTCGAGCGCATCTCCATCGACGAGGCGTTTGCCGACGTCGCCGGCTGCACGCATCTGTTCGGCTCGCCGCAGGAGATCGCAACGACCATCCGCCGCCGCGTGCGGGCCGAACTCGGCCTGCCGATCTCGATCGGCGTGGCGCGCACCAAGCATCTGGCCAAGATCGCCTCCCAGGTGGCAAAACCCGACGGGCTGGTGGTGGTCGACCCCGGCAGCGAGCTCGCTTTCCTGCACGACCTGCCGGTCGGGCTGATGTGGGGCGTCGGCCCGGCGATCAGGGCGAGGCTGGCGGAAATCGGCGTCGAGACCATCGGCCAGCTGGCCAGGACGCACAGCGGCGCGCTAACGCGGCTGCTCGGTCCCGCCGCCGGCGAAAAGCTCGCCGCCTTGTCATGGAACCGCGACCCGCGAAAGCTCGAAACGCATAGCCGCGCGCATTCGGCCGGCGCCCAATCGGCGCTGGGCCAAAAACCCGCCGTAGCGCGGATCATCGTGCCCACTCTGCTGCATCTGGCCGACCGTGTCGCCAGCCGGCTGCGCGCCAAGGCGCGGCCCGGCCGCACGGTGACGGTACGCGTGCGCTTTGCCGATCTCAGCGCCGTCACGCGCTCGATCACGCTTGACCAGCCGATCTCGGCGACCGCGATGCTGGCCGAGATCGCCGGCGATCTGGTGCGCGGCGTCCTCGCCGACAACCCCCACGAAAGAACGATCTCGCTGCTGGCGATCTCGGTGTCGCATCTTGAGGAAAGCTTCGAGCTGCAGCTCGAACTGCCGCTCGGCCTCGCCGACGAGAAACGCCGGCCCGGCACCCGAAAAGGCCTGGCACGCTTCGACGCCGACCGCGCCATCGACAAGATCCGCGAACGCTTCGGCAAACAGGCGGTCGGCTACGGCACGGTGGCACTGGAGGCCGCGCGCTCGGTTCCCGACGAATTCAGGGAGCTGGCGGAGAAGGAACTGTGAACCCGGGACCGCCGGGCGCTATTCCGTCTCCTCGCCGTCCCAGTACCGCCTCACCGCTCCCATGTCGAAAATGCCGTCGCGCCGGCGCAAGGCGTCGACCGCCATCTTGTTGGAATCGGGATAGACGCAGACCTCGTTGGGATTTTTCTCGCCGATCATCAGATAGCGGCACGGTTCCGTACCGCTGTTGAGGAAGGAATGCCCGACCGCCAGGCCGGCGGGAAAGCAGACATAATCGCCGGCCTTCATCTCGTGACGCTCCTCGCCAAGCAGCAGCGTCACCTGCCCTTCCAGAATCAGCGCGTGCTCCTCTTCGAGCATGTGGTAGTGCCTGGGCGCCAGGCGCATGCCGGGGGCCGGCGCCTCGATCAGCATGCCGACATGATAGTCTGGTAGTCCCAAAGCCGCATAGGTCAGATGCCTGGACCGGCCGCCGAACCGCGGGCCTTCGCCCTCGACCTTCCATTCGACGGCATCGCTGGCGACAGGCGGGATCGGCACGGCTGGGGGTTTGGTGATACCGGACATCACACCCGACGGCAGCGGATCGCCGGCGGCAAGGCCGGTGTTCTCGCCGTCCCAGTAGGTTCGAGTTGCAGCGAGATCGAAGAGCGCACGGCTACCCAGCGCGCGCACCAGCACCTTGTTGGAGGCGGTGTAGACGACCACGTCATTCGGGTTGCGCTCGCCGACGATGACATAGCGGCACGGCGCGTCGCCGGTGTTGATGAGGCAATGCCCCGCCGCAGCACCAGCCGGAAAGCAGATGTAGTCGCCGGCCTTCATGGCGTAGGCGGCGTCGCCGACATAAGCGGTCAGCGCCCCTTCGAGGATGAAGACATGCTCTTCCTCGAAAATGTGGTAGTGCGCCGGTGAGGTCTGCTTGCCCGGCGGCAGTTCCTCGATCGCCACGCCGACATGGTAATTCTCGCCTAGGGCGGCCAGCGACAGATGCCGGTAGCGCACGGCAAAGCGCGGCACATCGGACCATTCCGTCCATGGCACGCTGTCCGATGCGAATGGCACTGGCGATTTGTCGTCTGCCATCAGGCCTCCTGCTCCTGCCGCCTACCTCGTCGCGACGGAACAAAGCTGCCAGCTTCCGGCATCATCGCCAAGCGGTGTTCGCCACACTCCTGACAGAGCCGGGCAGGAGTCGCTGGCCTTTCGAAACAGTTTCTCAGCCCCTGATCGCCTTGCCCGCCTGCTGCAGCAGCTCGAACGCCGCGAAGCGTTTTGCATGCCAGCCGCCCAGCGTAGCGTCGGGATGATAGACCTCGCCGAGTTCCGACATGCCGGCCATCGCCCCCGTCAGATCCCTGTAGGCACCGGCGGCGACCGCGCCCAGCATAGCCGAGCCGAGCAGCACCGGTTCCGGCGAGGTCGACGCCACCACCACCATGCCTGTGGTATCGGCAAGCAGCTGGCGCACCAGCGGGCTTTGGCCGGCGCCGCCGCTGACCACGATGGTGTCGACGGCAATGCCCTTGTCATGCTCGGCCCGCACGATCTGGCGCGCGCCATAGCCCAGCCCGCAGACCCCGGCGACATAGAGCCCGACCAGGCTGTCGAGGCTGGTGTCGAGATCGAGCCCGGCGATCAGCGCGCGCGCGTCCGGGTCGGCGAAAGGTGCGCGGTTGCCGAGAAACTCCGGCACCACATGGATGCCGCCGACCAGCGCCGGCGTTGCCGCGGCCCCATTGCGGCTTTGCGCCTGCAACGACAGCCAGGCGCTGAGGCTGAGCCCCTCGGCTTGCGCCTTGGCGGTCGCTTCGGCAGCCGCGGGATGCATGCGCACCAGATGGTCGATAGCAGCACCGGCTGCCGACTGGCCGCCCTCGTTCAGCCACAGGCCCGGCACCATGGCCGAGAAATACGGACCCCAGACGCCGTCGACGAAGGCCGGCGCCGCGGTCGACGACATGGTGCAGGCCGAGGTGCCGAAAACATAGGCCATGCGCGACAGAACGCTGCCGAACGCGCCGCGCGCACCGACCGTACCGACGCCACCGGCATGCGCATCGATCAGACCGGCCGCTACCGCGGTGCCGGGGACGAGGCCAAGGTCCGCAGCCGCCTGCGCGGTCAACCCGCCGCCAAGTGCGCCACCCGCCGGCACGATCTGCGTGCCGATGCGCGCGAACCCCTCGTCGGCCAGGCTCCCTAGTCCGATGGTGCGGAAATAGGCCTCGTCCCAGCGGCTTTCATGCGCCAGATAGGTCCATTTGCAAGTCACCGTGCAGACCGAGCGGGCAAGGCTGCCGGTCGCCCGCCAGGTGAGGAAATCGGGGAGGTCCATGAACTGCCAGGCGGCGTTGAACGTGTCGGGCAGGTTTTCGGCCAGCCAAAGGAGTTTCGGCGTTTCCATCTCCGGCGAGATGACGCCGCCGACATAGTTCAGCACCGCCTCGCCGCTACGGTTGATGCGGCGCGTCTGCTCGACCGCGCGATGATCCATCCAGACGATGATGTTGCGTTCCGAATTGCCGGATCTGCTCACCGGCAGCGGCACGCCGCCCTCGCCCAGCACCACCAGCGAACAAGTGGCGTCGAACCCGATGCCGGCGATCGCCTCGGGTGCCACGCCCGATTGAGCGACCGCTTCCCGCGTGGCCGCGCACACCGCCCGCCAGATGTCGTTGCTCGACTGCTCGACAATGTCGCCGGCCTCGCGCCAGGCCTCGATATCGCGCTTGGCAGAGGCGAGCATGTTTCCAGTGTGGTCGAACACCCCGGCCCGCGCGCTGCCGGTGCCGACGTCGATGCCGAGGAAATTAGGCATGGGGGAAACCTTCGGTTCAGGGCAGTAGGCAGTAGGCAGTAGGCAGTAGGCAGTAGGAGATTAGCGAGTTGGGATAGGGAGCAAGAAGCGTTTTCGACAGCAAGGTCGTGCCTTTATCTTCCCCCTACTGCCTACTGCCTACTGCCTACTGCCTATTCCCTATTCCTCACCCACTCACAAATCATTGCTCTGCGGCAAAATCACCAGATCGCGGATCGTCACGTTGCGCGGGCGGGTCAGCATGAACATCACCGCTTCGGCCACCTCGCGCGGCTGCATCAGGCCGCCGGCGGCGAGTTCTTCCTCGAGCTTGGCCTTCGGCCAGTCGTCGACCAGCGCCGTCACCACCGGGCCGGGCGCCACCGCACCGACGCGCAGGCCGTGCTTGGCGACCTGCCGGCGCACCGTGTGGACGAAGGCCTGCACGGCGTGCTTGGAGGCCGTGTAGATCGGCTCCCAGACCACAGGAACCAGTCCGGCAATCGAACTGGTGACGATGACGTCGCCCGTCTTGCGCTCGATCATGTGCGGCAGCACCGCCTGGATCGAACGGAAGCAGGCATTGATGTTGAGGTTGAGCATCCGGTCCCAGGCGTCGGGATCGCCGGTCGCCACCTCGCCGCCGACATAGGCGCCGGCATTGGCATGGAAGATGTCGAGTTGGCCGACCTTCTCCAGAATCTGCGGCATCATGGTGGCGACGCTGGCCGGCTGCATCAGGTCGATGACCAGCGGGATCGCCTTGGGGCCGAGTTCGGCGCACAGTTTGTTCAGCGTCGCCTCGGCGCGGTCGACCAGCACCACGGTGGCGCCGGCCGCCAGCATATGCCTGGCGCATTCGAGGCCGATGCCTGATGCCGCGCCGGTGACGGCGGCAACTTTTCCGGACAGTTCTTCGCTCATGTCTTGCTTCCTGTTGATGGGTTCAGGCCCGGCCATGGGAGACACGCGAGCGGCGTGCCAGCGAGTCGACGATGACCGCGATGGCAAGCACGGCGCCGGTGATCATGTACCGAAGCGACGAGGACAGATCGAGCAGCGTCAGGCCGCTGGCGATCGACTGGATGACGATGATGCCGAGCAGCGCCGAATACGCACTGCCGCGACCGCCGAACAGGCTGGTGCCGCCGATGACGGCTGCCGCGATGGCGTTGAGGTTGACGTCGCCGGTGCCGGCCTGCTGGCTGGCCGAGGCCAGGCGGGCCGCCGACAGCACGCCGCCGAAAGCGGCCAGCATCGAGCACAGCACGAAGGCGCTCGAATAGATCAGCCGCACATTGATGCCGGCGCGCCTTGCCGCCTCGCGGTTACCGCCGACCGCCGACATCGAGCGGCCCCATTTGGTCCGCGTCAGCGCGTAATGCATCGATATGACCAGGCCGACGAACAGGCCGAACATCCACGGAATGCCGCGCGCCTGGTTGAGATAGAAGACGATGAGTTCGAGAATGACCGTGATCACCACCGCCCGTATAACCAGGCCGCCGGTCGACGGCGCCGACAGATTGGCGGCGCGGCGGCGCGTAACGGTGCGCAGGCCGGTGACCAGCATGACGATGCCGGGCACGGCCGCCAGGGCGAACGAAACAAATTTCGGCATCATCAGCAGCTGGCCGAAATTCACCAGGTTCGAGCCGTAGGGCAGATTGATCGAGCCGGTCGAGCCGAGAATGTAGAGCTGCAGGCCAAGCACCGCCAGCAGACCGGCCAGCGTCGAGACGAAGCTCGGCATGCCCAGCCGGTTGAACAGCAGCGCGTAGAGTGCGCCGATAAAGCCGCCGACGGCGACAGCGGCCAGAATGGCGAGCGCCACCGGCCAGCCCTGGTTGACCCACAGCGTGCCGACCATCGCCGAGGCAAAGCCGCTGATCGAACCGACAGACAGGTCGATTTCGCCGACCATCAAGACGCAGACGATGCCGAGCGCGATGACGCCCACGGTGGAGCAATCGAACAGCAGATTGACCAGATTGCTTGATGATAGGAAGATCGGGTTGATGCTGGCAAACACCGTCCAGATGATGACCAGCCCGACGATCACCGGCAGCGAGCCGAGATCGCCCGAGCGGACCCGGTCGAAGAACCTGCGGATGGCGCCGCCGATCCCCGCCTCATGCTTGACGCGCACGTCGGCGCGGTCGAGCTGCGGCGGCACGGGGGCCGTCTGTTGCACGTCGCGGCTCATGGGCGTGGCTCCTGCGTTTGATCCTGTCGCGCCATTTGAGTCTGCTGGGTTTGGCGCCGCTCGGCGCGCCGCGACACCGAATTGTTCGACGCGCCGGTGATGGCGCTGACCAGTTCCTGGTTCGAGGCGTCGGGCGAGAAGATGCCATTGTTGCGGCCAAGCCGCAGCACGACGATGCGGTCGGCGACGGCGCGCACGTCTTCCATATTGTGGCTGATGATGACGACGCCGAGACCGCGGTCGCGCACCCGCTCGATCAGGTTGAGGACTTCCGCCGTCTGCGCCACGCCAAGTGCCGCCGTCGGCTCGTCGAGCAGGATGAGCTTGGGTTCGAGCAGCAGCGAGCGGGCGATCGCCACCGTCTGGCGCTGGCCGCCCGACAGCGAAGCGACCACTTCGCGCACGCTTGGGATGCGCGCCGATAGCTCGTTGAGCAGCGTCCAGGCGCGCACTTCCATCGCCACCTCGTCCAGCCGCAGCGGGTTGAGCTCACGACCGAGAAAGATGTTGGCGACGATGTCGAGGTTCTCGCACAGCGCCAGGTCCTGGAACACGGTGGCTATGCCGAGCGTCAGCGCCGCACTTGGATCTGCAAGCGTCACCTGCTTGCCGCGAAAACTTATCGTGCCTGAGCTCGGCTGATGCACGCCGGCCAGGATCTTGACCAGGGTCGACTTGCCGGCGCCATTGTCGCCGACCAGCGCCACCACCTCGCCGGCATGGACATCGAGATCGATGTCGGTGAGCGCCGAAACGGCGCCGAAATTCTTCGAAACGCCGCGCAGGCTGAGCACCAGCTCGCCTGCCGGAACCGGTTCGTCCGGGGTATCGATCATGCCAGGAAGCCTTTCAAAACCGGTTCAAAAATGTCGGATGAGCGCTGCCTGGCCACCGCGCGGTGGCCAGGCAGCGGAGCGGGCAAGGGTCGCGGTCAGTTCCCGATGCCCAGCTTCTTGCAGCCTTCCGCGTAACGATCGACGCAGAGTTCGGCCGCGGTGTTGATCTTCTTGTCGATGATCTCGGCCTTCAGGTTTTCCTGCGTCACCACGGCTGGCGTGAACAGCTGCGAGGGCGTGTCGTACAGCGTCATCTCGGCCTTCGGCGTCTCGCCCGAAAGCAGCTTGATGGCGATGTTGGCGGCCGCCGCCGCCACGATCTCGCTCGGCTTGGAGATGGTGTTGTACTGGTCGCCGGCGATGATCAGCTGCAAGGCCGCGATCGTCGCGTCATTGCCGGTCACCGGCGGCACCGGATCGACGCCGGCCGCCTTGAAGGCGGCGATGGCGCCGCCACCGGTGCCGTCATTGGCGGCAACCACGCCGAGGATTTTCGGCCCGAAGCGGGTGATCTGGCCGCCGGCCCATTGCTGCGCCTTCGGCGGCGCCCATTCCGGCGTGTCGTATTCGGCCAGGATCTTGTAGCCGCTATTGTCGAGGCCGGCATGGATGCCCTTCTTGATCAGGCCGGCCGCCGCGTCGGTCGGCGAGCCGTTGATCTGCAGCACACCGCCGCTGGCCGGATCGACCTTCAGCGCCTTCAGGTGCTCGACCAGCGAGTCGGCGATGGCCTTGCCGATGCCTTCATTGTTGAACGACACATAGAAATCGGCCGGCGCGGTCGGGATCGGCCGGTCGTAGGCGATGACCTTGATGCCCTGGCTCTGCGCCAGCTTGACCAGCGAGGCGGCGGCGGTCGAGTCGACCGGGTCGAGCACGATCGCCTTGGCGCCCTGCGAGATCACCGAGTTGAACTGCTGCTGCTGGCGCGAGGCGTCGGCATCGGCATTCTGGTAGAGCACCTTGCAGCCCGGGCACAGCTTCTTCATCTCGGCGGCGAAGCCGGGATAATCATGCTGCTCGTAGCGGGTCGAGGCCTGGTCGGGCATCAGGAAGGCGACGGTCGCATCGGTGACTTCGGCGGCCCTGGCGATCGCGGCGGTGCCGGCCAGCAGCGACAGCGCAAGGGCTGCCACACCGGCGGACTTG
Source organism: Mesorhizobium sp. LMG17149 (assembly GCF_024518695.1). NCBI lineage: Bacteria > Pseudomonadati > Pseudomonadota > Alphaproteobacteria > Hyphomicrobiales > Phyllobacteriaceae > Mesorhizobium > Mesorhizobium sp. LMG17149. The sequence continues at coordinate 165,059 of NZ_JANIFL010000006.1, read as the reverse complement.
CCAGCGGACTTCAATGAAGATGAAAGTTTGGTCATTCGGTCTTCTCCGTTTCTGGATATGGTTGTAAGAAGGTCGTTGACTGCTTTGGTCTGAAGATACCTATCCGCCCTCGCCCAAACTGCATTGGGAACCGGGACCCGGCGCCGGCCTTTCGAGCCGCGCCGACAACCTCCGCCGACGGAGGAATTCGAGACAAGCGTTCTCCATCGCGAACCGCTCCACGCGGCTCACGTCGTCATGCAAAAGAAAAAATCCTCCCTTGGTTCCTCCCTGGCTCCTCCGTTAAGCGGCTTTTCCCGCGTTGATGTTGTCGGCCAGCAGGCGCCTGAAGCGCGAGGGCGGCATGCCCTTCTCCGCCAGGAACTGCCGGTTGAAATTGGACAGATTGTTGAAGCCGACCTCGTAGCAGATGTCGGTGATCGAGGCCTGCTCGTCGCTCATCAGGATCTGGCAGGCAAGGTTGATGCGCAGCCGCTTCACATACTGCACCAGCGACATGCCGGTGTGACGGCGAAACGAGCGTGAGAAAGCGCCGGTCGATTGGCCGGCGATGGCGGCGAGGTCCGCCTCGTCGAACAGCTGCGTCAGGTTTTCCCTGATATAGGCGAGCGCCTTATTCATGCCGGCGGTCATGTAGCCGGAGGGATCGGGCCGGTAGCTGGCGCTGGCCAAAAGCTGGAATTCCTGGGCGCGGCTGAGCAGGCCGGCGATCATCATGAACAGCTCGATGCGGCGCACACCTTGTGCCTGCATCATCTCTTCCATCAGCGGCGCCAGCGCCTTGCTGGTGCGGCTGGAAAACAGCACGCCGCGACGTGACGCCTCGAGCAGAGCCGTGAGCCCCGCCAACTCCGGCAGCACATGCATGGCATCGCCGATGAAACTTTCGGAAAACTGAATGATGCGGCCGCGCAGCGGGATCGAACTGTCCCTGGCGATATCGCTGACCCAATTGTGCGGCAGGTTCGGCCCGGTCAGCACCAGATTGCCCGGCTCGAACTCGCCGATGAAGTCGCCGACGAAATAGCGGCCGTTGGTGAAGATCACCTGATGCAGTTCATATTCGGGATGGAAGTGCCAGCGCACCGTATGGAAGGGGTAGCCGTGCGACCACGCCTTGAAGGACTCACCGCGTCGTATCTGGACAACTTCCAGGTCCGGTTCCATGTCCGTTTCCTCCCGGGCCGGCACGGATATTTGCCGCGTTCGGCCCAATTCCCTAAACCGGCCGAATTGGTTTCGGCTCTGCATTTCAAGAGCCAAGGTACCGGCTCATGACAACAGGCGCCACCACGATTCAAGACAAAGGATGATACTTTTTTAACCGGGAGGCGGCGCTCAGAAGCGCTATTCGGGCAGAACAGGTCAGTCTTGCTGACGCGTTCGCTCAATGACCAACGACAATGCCGCCCGCCCGGAAAGGAATTCCGGCGTCTCCGTGTTCGCCTGGCTTATCGCAAGACCATGGTCTTCAGGCGCTGTGCAGCGCCGCATCGTCAGTTCACCTCGTGCGCAGCGCACCACCGGCCGCCGTCGCGAGCGGCGTAACCATCTCCGGCACCAATATGTCGTGGCGGCGCGCGAAGCTGACCAGCGTGGCCCGCACCGTCTCCGGATCGATCTCGCCGACGATGCCCGCCTTGCAAGCGTTGAGTGCGACGGCATGGGCGCCGTTGCGGCCGGCGCTCGGCCAGTCCTGCAGCAGTGCGTAAGCTTCCATCACGCTGTCGATCTTCCTCGGAAAGCCCATTCCGACCAGAAGTGTGACCGGTTCCTCAAATTGCCCGTGATTCATGGCTTGTGCCTCCTCTCGATTGTTCAGGGCCTGTAGCGGGCCGAGCACCGGGAGCGCGGCCCGCCGCGGATAGGTGAATGGACTGGCCGATTTCCGTTCAGCCGCTGCCGGCGGATACCTCGGATGTTGCCGACACTTGCTGCGCGGCGAGGAACATCAGTGCCGACGCCGCGGTTCGCCGGTTCCAGCCGGCAGCTTCAGCCATGTCGAGCAGCCCTGCCAGCAGCGGCTTCAGCACGTTCCTGCATTCTGTTTCATAGGCCAGGAATTCCTTCGCCTGGTGCGTAGGAGCCGGTACGGATCCGAGGCCAGCCATTGCATCCATCTTTACCTCCACTTTCTCTTCGGATGACGCCCGCTCCCCGCCAGGGAAGCGGGCGGATTGGCCGTGACCTCAGAAGTCCATACCGGCGCCGGCGGGCATTGCCGGGGCGGCGGCTTCCTTCTTCGGCTTCTCGGCCACCATCGCCTCCGTGGTCACCAGCAGGCCGGCGACCGATGCCGCGTCCTGGAGAGCGGTGCGCACCACCTTGGCCGGGTCGATGACGCCCTGGCCGTAGAGATCGCCGAATTCGTTGGTCTGGGCGTTCCAGCCCCAGCCGAATTCGCTTTTCTCGCGCAGCTTGCCGACGATGATCGAGCCTTCGGCGCCGGCATTCTCGGCGATCTGCCGGACCGGCGTTTCGATGGCACGGCGCACGATATCGACGCCAGTCTTCTGGTCCGCATTGTCGGTCTGCACGGCATCGAGCGCCTTGGCTGCCCGCAGCAGCGCGACACCGCCGCCAGGCAGCACGCCCTCCTCGACGGCCGCGCGGGTCGCATGCAGCGCATCGTCGACGCGGTCCTTACGCTCCTTGACCTCGACCTCGGTCGAGCCGCCGACCCGGATCACCGCAACGCCGCCGGCGAGTTTGGCCAGCCGCTCCTGCAACTTCTCGCGGTCGTAGTCGGAGGTGGTCTCCTCGATCTGCGCCTTGATCTGCGCGACACGGCCCTGGATCTCTTCCTTGCGGCCGACACCGTCGACGATGGTGGTGTTTTCCTTCTCGATCACCACTTTCTTGGCGCGGCCCAGCATCTGCAGCGTCACATTTTCCAGCTTGATGCCGAGATCTTCCGAGATCGCGGTGCCGCCGGTGAGAATGGCGATGTCTTCCAGCATGGCCTTGCGGCGGTCGCCGAAGCCCGGCGCCTTGACGGCCGCGACCTTGAGGCCGCCGCGCAGCTTGTTGACGACCAGCGTCGCCAGCGCCTCGCCTTCCACATCCTCGGCGATGATCAAGAGCGGCTTGCCCGACTGCACCACGGCTTCAAGCACGGGCAGCATCGCTTGCAGATTGGAGAGCTTCTTCTCGTGGATCAGCACATAAGGCTCGTCGAGTTCGACGCGCATCTTGTCCTGGTTGGTGATGAAATAGGGCGAGAGATAGCCGCGGTCGAACTGCATGCCTTCCACGACTTCCAGTTCGGTCTCGGCGGTCTTGGCCTCCTCCACCGTGATGACGCCCTCATTGCCGACCTTCTCCATCGCCTCGGCGAGGAAACGGCCGATCTCGGCATCGCCATTGGCGGAGATGGTGCCTACCTGCGCGATCTCGTCGTTTCGGGTGACCTTGCGGGCATTGGTCTTCAACTCGGCCACCACCGCATCGACCGCCTTGTCGATGCCGCGCTTCAAATCCATCGGGTTCATGCCCGAGGCAACCGCCTTGGCCCCTTCCCTGACGATCGCCTGTGCAAGCACCGTTGCGGTCGTGGTGCCGTCGCCGGCAAGGTCGTTGGTCTTGGAGGCCACTTCGCGCACCATCTGGGCGCCCATATTCTCGAACTTGTCTTCAAGCTCGATTTCCTTGGCGACGGTGACGCCGTCCTTGGTGATGCGCGGAGCGCCGAACGACTTGTCGATGACGACATTGCGCCCCTTGGGACCGAGCGTCACCTTTACCGCATTGGCAAGGATATCGACGCCGCGCAGCATCTTCTCGCGCGCTTCGGTATGGAATTTCACTTCTTTGGCAGCCATTGGATCACTCCTTTATCTAGGCAGCATTCGTTGACTGGATGGATACGAAGAAGCCGTCAGGCGGCCTTCTTCACTTCGGCGATCTTATCGATGACACCCATCACGTCGCCTTCCTTCATGATGAGCAGGTCCTCGCCGTCGAGTTTGATTTCGGTGCCGGACCATTTGCCGAACAGGATGCGGTCGCCGACCTTGACATCGAGTTCGACAAGCTTGCCGCTGTCGTCGCGCGCGCCGGGACCGACGGCGAGCACTTCACCTTCCTGCGGTTTTTCTTTTGCGGTATCGGGGATGATGATGCCGCCGGAGGTCTTCTCCTCGGCTTCAAGGCGGCGGACCAGAATACGGTCATGCAATGGACGGAACGCCATGTCGTTCTCCTCGTGGACAAACAGGTTTTGAGGTTCCTCCGCACCGAACCGGCAATATCGGACCGGTGCGGAACGCCCCGACCCTTCGTCAGGCATCGCGGCGCATATCGAGCTAGTTTTGCCGTTTTTCGGTTTCAAGAGACCGGCGAAAAAAAATTTACATTCGACCAGAAAGGGCGCCAACGCACTGTTATGGCCCGGCTATTTTCGGAACCCCCGAGCTTCTCGCGACGTTGTTTGAAGAGGAACCGATCGTCCCGGCGTGGCATCGGGCGAGTTCAATACGGACGTCGCGGGCTGGAGGCCTGAACGGAGAGATAAGGAGAAAGACATGGCCGATACGGTCAGCAGCGAATTCCGCCTGCAAATGGAAGGTTATGGCCTGACGACGGCCGAAATCCACTATCACCTGCCCGATCATCCGAGCCTGCTTCAGCTCTATGTCTGGCAGGACTATGATCTCGCTCCGGCCTTTCCCGAACTCAAGGGCTTTCTCCAATATTGGGAGCGCGAACTCGACGGTCCGCTGCACTCGGTCCGCGTTGCTCATCACCGGCTCATCCGGCCTTCGGAATGGCGGGCCGTCGAGGGCATCATCACGGTCCACTAGGGTCTTTGGGACGGACTCCGCTCCTGCTTCGCCCCGGAGCGGCAACGTTGGGAGCGACGAGGTTGGAGCAGGCTCTTGCCGGCCCCACGCAGCGCCAACAACCTCCGCTCCAGGATTTCCAATTTCCATGTTGTAAAACGATCCTGCCGCGCTAGCCTGAAACCAGATGCGAGGCGGGGAAGAGGAATGGAGCTTCAGCTCAACGGCAAGGTGGCGCTGGTCACCGGCTCGACGCAAGGCATCGGCCGCGCCATCGCCGAGACGCTGGCGCGCTGCGGCGCCGGCGGCCTGCTCGTCACCGGGCGCGAGAAGACCCGCGGCGATGCCGTGGCGGAAGAGCTTTCGCGGCTCGGCACGCCGACGGTCTTCGTCGCCGCGGACCTCGCCGACCCGGCGGCCCCTGCCCTTTTGGCGCAAGCCTGCATCGAGCGCTTCGGCCGCATCGATGCGCTGGTCAACGCCGCAGGGCTGACCGACCGGGCCTCGTTCCTCGACGCCGATCTCGACGGCTGGGCCTCGCTGTTCGCGGTCAACGCGCGGGCACCCTTCTTCCTCATGCAGGCGGCCATCGCCGACATGAAGAAGCGTGGCCAGGGCGGCGCCATCGTCAACATCCTGTCGATCAACGCCCATTGCGGCTCGCCGGAACTCGCCGTCTATTCCGCCAGCAAGGGCGCGCTGGCCACGCTGACCAAAAACGCCGCCAATGCCCATCGCTTCGATCGCATCCGCGTCAACGGCATCAATGTCGGCTGGACCGACACGCCGGCCGAACGTGTCATGCAGGCCGACACGCTGGGCAACGGGCCGGGCTGGCTCGATGCCGCCAACGCCTCGCAACCCTTCGGCCGCCTGTTCTCGACGAGCGACATCGCCAACCTCGCCGTCTTCCTGCTTTCGGATGCTGCCGGGCCGATGACCGGCACGCTCGTCGACCAGGAACAGTGGGTGATCGGGGCGAACCGGTGAGCGCCATCGAAACGCATGCGCCCTGCATGACGCATTTCGCGTCGGCACCGTTGCCGCCAGAAGTTGGTCGCGATGAGGGTGACTGAAAAAGCCTATCGCCCCATTCGCTCAAAGCACCCGCGCCGCCTCACAGCGCCAGGCTCCCCTGCTCCACCTCCTCGGCATTCGGATCTCCCGGTGCGGTGGCCCAGGCCAATTCGACCAGCGTCACGGTGCGCCGGCCTGTCCCGTCGAGTTGGCAGACGATGAGGCCCTGCTCCTCGATATAGGTCAAGAGGCGCCGGGCGCGGCGCAGCGAGTGCGAGCCGTAGGCACGGGCGATCGCGGCGTCGCTCGGGCAGGGCCAGCCCTCTTTCGCCGCACGGGCGATCATCATGAACACGCCCTGCATGTCGTCGGGCAGCAGCGACGCGCGGACGGAAACGTCCCGCCACGCGTCATCCTGCGTCGTCTCGGAACCAAGGCCGGCACGGGCGCGCGTCAGCATGCGGCGGAACTCCGGCAGGTCCGGCACGACCGACGCGAGGCCTTCTATGCGGCAGCGGACCACGAATTCCTGATAGAGCACCCCGATCACGCGAAAACCCGCATCGGGCTGCGCCAGGATGGCGCGCAGCACACGGTCGACGCGCTCACGACGCTCGGCCAGATCCTCGGCGCTGATTTGCGGCTCCGCCGGCTCGGGGCGCATTTCCAGTGCCGCCGATTTGGCCGCCATCAGCTGGTCGAGCAGGTCCGGCGACGCCGGGCGGCGCGGCGTGCGCACCGCCTCGGGTGGCGGCGCCGCCAGGATGATCGCGCGTGCGTCTTCCAGCGCGGATTCCGGCATTGCCATGAGCCGCGGCGTGCCGTTGCGCGGGCTGGTGTCGGTCGGGCCGATGCGCAGCCCCAGCGGACGGCGCGACAGGGCCGGGCCGAGCGCCATGAACTGCCCGCGTTCCAGATCGCGGAACGCTTCCGCCTGGCGTCGCTCCATGCCCAGAAGATCGGCGGCACGCGCCATGTCGATATCGAGGAAGGTGCGGCCCATGAGAAAATTGGACGCCTCGGCGGCGACGTTCTTGGCGAGCTTGGCCAGCCGCTGGGTGGCAATGATGCCGGCCAGCCCGCGCTTGCGGCCACGACACATCAAATTGGTCATGGCGCCGAGCGAGAGCTTTCGCGCTTCGTCCGACACCTCTCCGGCCACCGCCGGCGCGAACAGCTGCGCCTCGTCCACCACCACCAGCATTGGGTACCAGTGATCACGGGCGACCTCGAACAGCCCGCCGAGGAAGGCGGCGGCACGCCGCATCTGGTTCTCGGCGTCGAGCCCCTCGAGATTGAGCACGGTGGAGACGCGATGCATGCGCGCCCGCTCGCCGGCCGCCTGCAGGCCGCGCTCGGTATGCTGCTCGGCATCGATCACCAGATGGCCGTAACGGTCGCCCAGCGAGACGAAGTCGCCCTCGGGATCGATGATGGTCTGCTGCACCCAGGGCGCGCTCTGCTCCAGCAGGCGCCGCAGCAGATGCGACTTGCCGGAGCCTGAATTGCCCTGCACCAAAAGGCGGGTCGCGAGCAGTTCCTCAAGATCCAGCTTCGCCGGGGCGCCCGCGGTCGTCTGTCCCATCTCGATCGCAACGGTCATCTCGACTCAGGCGCTCCTTTCGCAGACGGGCTTATCAACTGGGTCACAGCCCGTCGAGCGTGCATGACCGCCTGCGGCGTGTTGCGCACAACTGTGCAGGCACCGCCTGGAGGGGTCATCAGCCGATGCCTGGCGCAAACTTTGGGTTGACCCCTTCGGACCACGAGGCGACACTCCACCCAACGCTACGAGTGCGAGGAGGAATGCGATGGACGAGCCCGAACGGTGGCGCCACATGTCGACGGCGCCGAAGGATGGCAGCCGCATCCTGGTCACGGTGCGTCCGTCCGAACAGGGACCGGCGGAAGTAGACCTTGCTTATTGGTCGCGTGCCGACCAGTTCGCCTCGGAAGGCTGGCGCGCGTCGGACTCCTCGCCCGGGCGCGTCATCGAATATGCCGACCCGGAACTGAAGTGCTGGATGCCGTTGCCGACGGCCAACCTCAGCCGCGCGTCCATGCCAGCGCCCTGGGAAGGCGAAGACGCCCAGCAGCTGGATGGGTCCGGGATTTAAGCGCGCGGAGAGGCCGGAGATTGGCCAATCTCCCCCTCGTGCGGGAGATTGGCAGCTTCGCGGTCGGCAGTCCTCAGAACAGGAACGCGGCCGTGGCGGGGTTGGGCCCGTTGCGGCCTTCGGGCGAATCCATGCCGCGGATCGTCTGCAGGTCCTGGGCATCCAGTTCAAAATCGAAGACATCGAAATTGGCGGCGATGCGATCCCTGCGGATCGACTTTGGAATGACGATCAGCCCCTCTTGGAGATGCCAGCGGATGATCGCCTGGGCGACGGACTTGCCATGTTTTTTGGCGATGCCTGAAATGGTCGGATCACCGAGCAGCCGGCCGCTGCCCAACGGGCTCCAGCTTTCGATACGGATGTCGTGCTTGGCGTGAAAGTCCCTGACACCGCGCTGCTGGAACTGGGGATGCAACTCGATCTGGTTGACGACGGGCGTCACGCCGGTTTCCGCGATGATCCGCTCCAGATGGTCCTGGTTGAAGTTCGAAACGCCGATCGACTTGATGCGGCCGGCCTGCCGGAGTTCGACCAGCGTCTTCCAGGCCTCGACATATTTGTCCTGGCTGGGCACAGGCCAGTGGATCAGGAACAGGTCGATCTGCTCAATGCCGAGCTTGGCCATGGTGTCATCGAAGGCGCGTAGCGCCGCATCGCGCTGGTGTGCGCCGTTGCGCAGTTTCGAGGTGATGAACAGCTCAGCCCGCGACACGCCGGCGCTGCGGATCGCCTCTCCGACCCCTTCCTCGTTCTGGTAGCCTTCGGCGGTGTCGATCAGACGATAGCCGGCCTCGATGCCCCAACCCACCACCTCGGCGGTAATATCCTGGTCGACCTGCCACACGCCAAGGCCGAGCTGGGGAATGGCGGAGCCGTCGTTCAATGCAATCTGTTCGGGCATGATGGGCTGTTCAGGCATGGGGGGATCCTTTGCAAATCGGGTCCGGGCGGTCTGCCCGGTGCACAGCCTATCTAGGTCCGACAGGATGCGACGACCAGCCGACAGCGGACAAATTGCCGTGTGAAGTGCGCCTGCAAGTGTGACTTTCGGCGTCGGCCGCATCCTCACCGCGGCCGGCGCACCGCCCTCACCACCCCGGCGGATGTGCTGCCGCAATAGAGGCGGTCGCCGCCATCGGATTCCAGCCCCGACACGCCCATGCCGGCCGGCATGTCGAGCTTCTCGAGAACCTTGCCTGATCGCGGGTCGACGCGGCGCAGGTCGCTCTGGTCGCCTTCCCAGGTGGCGTGCCACAGCTCGCCCTCGACCCATGTCACCCCGGTGACGAAACGGTTGGATTCGATGGTGCGCAGGATCGCCCCTGTCTCCGGGTCGATCTGGTGGATCTTGCGTTCGCGATATTGCCCCACCCAGAGCGTCCCTTCGGCCCAGGTCAGCCCGGAATCGCCGCCGCCGCCCGGCGCCGGAATGGTCGCCAGCACCTGGCCGGTATCAGGGTCGATCTTCTGTATCAGGTCGTCGGCAAGCTGGAAGAAGTGCTGGCCGTCCCAGGCGGTGCCGGCATGCGCCGCGACGTCGATCGAGCGCAGCGCTTGGCCGTTTTCCGGGTCGAAGGCGTTCAGCTTCTCGCCCGAGGCGAACCAGACATTGTTGCCGTCAAAACTCACCCCATGCACCCTCTCCACATCGGCAAAGGGTCCGTATTCGCGCAGGATTTCGGCCGTTGACTGTTTCATGTCCTTGTCCTCATTGAGATGATCCGATGTCCCTTCCTAACCGTTCGGCAGCGGGGCCGGGAGTAACAAGGTGGTCGTGAATCCAACCACTGGAGGCGTCATCCAGCGGCGCGCCCGGCCGTGACCGAAAAACTGCACCTTGCCGGTCTCGCCAAGCTGCTCCAGCGCCCGCTGTACGCTGCGTTGGCCGGTGCCAAGCGCCAGCGCCAAAGCCGAACTCGCCCAGGATTCACCATCGGCAAGGAAGGCCAGCACCGCCGCGTGCCGCTCCTCGATCGGCCGCGCCAGCACCAGCACCTCGCGTGCCTGGCGCGGCGCCAGCGCGAAGCCCTGGCTGGTCGCGCCGATGTCGGCCAGGCCGCGCAATTCGGTGCGCAGCCGGCCGATCTCGACCCGCAGCCGCGCCCGGTGCGATTCATCGGCGTGCCTGCCGCCGAAGGCTTCAGCGATCAGCCTCGCCCTCGACACATCGCCTGGCCACGCTTCGGCGAGCGTACGGGCCAGCGCAAACAGCACCGGGCGCGTTGCCAGCGAGACCGTTTTCTCCTGTTGGCGCACGACATAGCGAAAGCTATCGACCAGCAATGCCGGCGACGCTTGCAACGCCTCGACGTCGTCAAGCAGCAACGAGCGCTGCTCGCCAGCCGCGATCAGCCGCGCCGCCGGTGTGTCCAGCGCCAGGAATGCGCGATCGACTTCAGCGATGAGCCCCGCAATGCCGGCCTGGCGGGCGGCGTGGCGTGCCCACTCCAACGCCCTGCGCGCCCGCTTCGTCTTGAGGCGCCGCATCGCGATGCCGGCGACGGCCAGCTCGTGGGCGGCGCGCGAGGCCGGCAGAAGCGGCATCGGATCGAGCCCGCCCAGCACGTCTTCGGCCTCGTCGAGACGGCCGATCAATAGCAGGCGGCGCACCTTGAGGTGGCCGGCATGCGCTGCGTTCAGCCGGTCGCCATGCTTTTCCAGCGTCGCCCGCGCCGCATCCAAAGCCTTGGCCGGCCAGCCGAGATCGCGTGAGACCAGCGCGATCTCGGCCTCGGCAACGACGCATCTCGCACGCGCAACCGCCTCTTTCGGGCCGAAGCCACGCGCGGCCCGCCGCAGCAGCGCCTTGGCGCGATCAAGATCGCCAAGTTGCGCCATGGCGATGCCGCGCAGCGCCAGCGCCGGCGGATCCCCGCGCAGGGCGACGCGATCCAGCGCGCCGAGCGGATCGCCTCCGGCCAGCGCCAGCGCCGCGGCGGTGATCAGCGAATCCATTCAAATCCCGTCACACTTGTAACTCCCACCCTTGTGCGTCGCCGCCCTAACTTAAATCCGTACCATGAACCGGCAAGCCGCATCGGCCAACTCTATCGGCAACGTGCGGCACGCCAAGGGAGAACCGACAATGCCAACCGACACTCCTCTCCATGACGCGGCCGAAGGCACCGTGAGGATGCGCCACCCCTGCTGCGGCGGGCCGGCTCCTGCAAATCCCGTCACACTTGTAACTCCCATCCCCGCGCTTCACCGCCCTATTCTGGCTGACAGCAAGCGACAACAGACTGGCAAAGGAGACGACCAATGACCAAGCACATCGCAATGAAGACCCCGCCGATCGTTTCGAGGCAGGACTGGGAAGCCGCCCGCGAACAAATGCTGGTGAAGGAAAAGGCAACGCTGCGGGCCAAGGACGCATTGGCCGCCGAGCGCCGGCGCATGCCGTGGATGGAAGTCGACAAGGCCTATGTGTTCGAGGGGGCGAACGGCAGAGCGAGCCTGCTCGATCTGTTCGAAGGCCGCCGCCAGCTGATCGTCTACCGCGCCTTTTTCGAGCCCGGCGTGCATGGCTGGCCCGATCATGCCTGCCGCGGCTGTTCGCTGGGCGCCGACCAGGTCGGCCACCTCGCCCATCTCAACGCCCGCAACACCACGCTTGCCTACGCTTCGCGTGCCCCGCAAGCCGACATTGCGCGGCTGAAGCAGCGGATGGGCTGGCAGATGCCCTGGTACACAATCACTGACAGTTTCGACAAGGACTTCGGCGTCGACGAATGGCACGGCCACAACGTCTTCATCCGTGACGGCGACCGCATCTTCCGCACCTATCTCATCAACAGCCGCGGCGACGAGGCGATGGGCACCGTCTGGAGCTATCTCGACGCGACGCCGCTCGGCCGCCAGGAAATCTGGGAGGATTCGCCCGAAGGCTATCCGCAGACCCCGCTCTATTCCTGGTGGAACTGGCACGACAATTACGACGCCGGGGCCGACAAGAAATGGGAAGAAGTGTCTGCTGCCGGCGAGGCTGCATTCCGCGACAAGGGCGAGCAGTAACGGTTGTTCAGTCTGGGTTCCTCTCCCCACTCCGTGGAGAGAGGAACCTGTCGTGGCTGGCATGATCATCAAGGATTAAGGCGATGAGCGATATCCATATCGGTGCCGGCAGCACGATCCCGGAAGCCGCAACCCTCGGGCTGGCCGACTGGCTTTGCCTTGCCGCGGCACCGACCTTCGCCGTGATGGCGCTGCTCACCTGCATCTTCAGCGGCGATGCGGCCATGCAGTGCATGGGCACCGACGCCTCGCCCCTCACGGGCATGGCCGCGATGTATCTGCTGATGAGCGCCTTTCATCTGGCGCCCTGGTTGCGGGTGATCTCAGGCCGGCAGGCCCGCTAGGCGCAGCGCGCCATTCCAATTCCAGACACCCCGCACATCGGAGAAGACAATGAGACTGGTCAGGCTGAGAGCGCCGGGCGGCTTGGGCAATCTCGACCTGGTCGAGGAAGATCCGCCCCAGCCAGGGCCGGGCGAGGTTCTGGTCAGGATCCGGGCCTGCGCGTTGAACATGCGCGACGACTTTGCCGTGCAAGGCAAGATGCCTCTCGCCGACGGCCGCGTTCCGCTCTCCGACGGCGCCGGCGAAGTGATTGCCCTCGGCGACGGTGTCGATGCACTCAAGCCCGGAGACAGCGTCGTCAGCGTCTTCTATCCCTGGTGGCTGGGCGGTGACATGACGCCCTGCACCCGGCGCGATGTTCCGGGAGACAGTTTCGACGGCTTCGCCAGCGAGTATGTCTGCATGCCGGCGCACGCTTTCACCAAGGCACCGGCAGGCTATACGCATGTCGAGGCGGCGTCGCTCACCTGCACGGGCGTTACTGCCTGGCGCGGCCTGGTTGTGTGCGGCAAGGTGAAGCCGGGCGACGCGGTGCTGGTCCTCGGTTCGGGCAGCGTATCGCTGTTCGCGCTGCAATTCGCCAAAGCCGCCGGCGCCCGGGTCATCGCCACCTCATCCGACGAGCAGAAGCTGGAGCGGCTCAAGCGCCTCGGAGCCGACGCCGTCATCAACTACAAGTCCGTCCCGGACTGGGGTCGCAAGGCCAGGGATCTGACGGGCGGACGCGGTGTCGATCACGTGATCGAGGTCGGCGGACCCGCCACCCTGGCGCAGTCGATTACCGCCTGCCGCACGGGCGGTCACATCGCGCTGGTCGGCGTCCTGACCGGCTTTGCGGCGGAAGTGTCTATCCCCGCCCTGTTTTCCAACCAGATCCGCATCAGCGGCATCTCCATCGGCAGCCGGGCCGACCAGGAGGATATGATCCGGGCGATAGAGACTATCAGGATGAAGCCCGTCATAGACCGCCATTTTCCGCTGCAGGACATCGCCACCGCCTTCGCGCATTACGAAACCCAAAAGCATTTCGGCAAGGTCTGCCTCGACGTTTGAGCGGCCTCCGCCAGCAGCACGATGAAGGGGACCTTCGGGTCCGCGCCTTCGTCTTGATCCTGCCTAGGTCGCGATGTCGTTGACCGGCATCAGGGGCTTGGGAAGATCGGCCTCGCCGAGCCCGCTGCGCAACTCGATCTCGATGTCGCGGCATATCTGCGAGATCGGGACGTCGTTGGCGTTGCCCTCGAACGGGTTGGCGCTGCTTTCGCCGACCTGGTCGAGGGACATGTAGGCCCAGCCCAGCAGCGTGCTGAACGGGATCGTCAACCAGATCGCGATCGACCCGAGCGCCCCACCCAATTTGCCCATATCGGCAAAGACGGGAACGACCCCGAACGGCAACAGCGTGCAGAAGATCATCACGAACATCGAACTGACGATGGCGTATTGCCGAGGATAGGGATTGTTCTTGATGCGATCGCAGCGCGCCTGCTGGTCATGGAAGTCGCGGATCAGCTTGGTCAGTTCGCCATAGATCTGAGGAGGGAGCTTTGTGTCCTTGAACAGCGCATTGACCTGGTCAGATTGCCGTTCGAGCAGGGCGATCGCCGGCTGGGGCGATTTCAGGACGTCCTCGGCCTGTTCGGCGAGCAGCGGACGCAATTCGTCGGCGATCGAGCTCGCATCCTCATGGATGCGGTAGCGCCGCCGGTATTCGATATTGGCGGCCCGCGCCATGGATTCCCATGGCATCGGCCGGCGCAGGGAAAAACGCAATGCCGTCATCCAGGCGATGTGGCGATAGATGAGCTGTCTGGCCGTCGGCGCGTCGAGGAAATCCCTGCAGAAATTGGACCACAACCGGCTGCTGGCCGTAATTTGCGTAAAAGCCTGCAGCGCGTCGCTGCTGCGGGTGAACACCTGCGAATTCTTGAACCCGGCAACGAGTGACACGGTGGTGCCAAGCACCAGCACCACCGACCATGGCACCGAAAACCCGGCGATGCCTGGAAGACGGTAGGCCGCCACGGCCAGTCCGCTCACCACCACCATGTAGATGACGCTGCGCCGCGACCAGAGCGCGAAATCCACTATTTTGTAGGAACGGCCTACATACATCGGGTCCCCTCAAATCGACAGGTGTGGTTTTGCACGGGCGGAATCTCGTCACCTCATTGTGCCTTTGCAGCCCCGAACCGCAACCCGTCCATCAACAGCTTGACCAGCCGGCGCGAGCGGTCGCGCCATTCGGGGGTGTCGGGCGCTGAATAGATGCCGCCCAGCGCGTGCAGCACATCGGAAGCGTCGACGTCGCCGCGGATGGTGCCGTCGGCCACCGCCGCCTCGACCAGCTGCCGCAAGGCTTGCGACACCCGGCCGAACGTGTCGGAAAACAGCGTCGAATTGGTGGTGAGCACAATGCGCAGGCTGGTCGCCAGGCCGCGCTTGGTGGCGATGTAGTCGACGAAGCGCTGCATCCACTGTTCCAGCGCGACATCGGACGGATGTTTCTGGGCAAGCTCGCCGGCGGCCGCGCACAGCGCCTCCACCTCGCGGCGATAGACCACCTCGACCAGATGCTCGCGCGTCGGGAAATGCCGGTAGAGCGTGCCGATGCCGACGCCGGCGCGGCGCGCGATCTCCTCCAGCGAGCCATCGATGCCGCGCTCGGCAAAGACCGACACCGCCACCTCGACCAGCCGGTCGCGGTTGCGCCGCGCATCGGCGCGCAACGGCTTTGCGTCTACGGCCTCGGCCTTCTGTTCAGCAATGGCGGACGGCTCGCTGGCCAATTTTTTCTCCACATCGTGTCAGGGGGCTTGAACCCGGCCGGTTCAGCCACCACGTATTAAACGGAGGCGCCTCCGTTTTAGTGGAGCACCTTTATCATATAATCAGGGGAACCGGTATGTCACGTCTTTCGAACACGCAAGCCGACATCTCCCCTGCCCGCCTGTCTCGCGGGAGATCCGCTGCCATCTCCGCTTTCGCCGTCAAGACCTGACCGAACGGTTACCTTGCCCTTCCGCGGCAAGGCACCAGTTCAATCCCATCCGCGTCAAGCAACTGGAGCCAGACGCCCATGACCAGCCTTCCCATCACCCTCACCATCAACGGCCACCGACACGAACTGGAGGTCGATCCACGCGTAACCCTGCTCGACCTGCTGCGCGAGCGGCTCGATCTCACCGGCACCAAGAAGGGCTGCGACCGCGGCCAGTGCGGCGCCTGCACGGTGCTGGTCGACGGCAAGCGCATCAACTCATGCCTGGCGCTGGCGGTCAGCCATGACGGCGCCCAAGTCTTGACCATCGAAGGCGTCGCCCACGGCGAGGAACTGCATCCGGTGCAGGCCGCCTTCATCGCCCATGACGGCTTCCAGTGCGGGTTCTGCACACCCGGCCAGATCATGAGCACGCTCGGCCTGATCGCCGAGGCACAGGCCGGCGACGATCCCGAACGCATCCGTGAGGGGCTGAGCGGCAACATATGCCGCTGCGCGGCCTATGGCGGCATCGTCGAGGCGGTCCTGGAAGCCCAGCAACAGCTTGTCAAAGCCGACCGGAGGACCGCGGCATGAGAGATTTCGACTACATCAGGCCCGCCACCATCCCCGACGCCATCGCCGCGGCAGCCGAGCCGGGTTCGGCCTATCTCGCCGGCGGCACCAATCTGCTCGACCTGATGAAAGGCGGCATCACCAGTCCCGAGCGCATCGTCGACATTTCCCGGCTGCCGGAGCTCAACCGCATCGAACGGCTGGACGATGGTGGCCTGCGCATCGGCGCGCTGGTCCGTAATGCCGACCTTGCCTACGATCCGGCGTTCGCGAAATCCTATCCGGCGGTGGCCGAGGCGCTGCTGTCGGGTGCTTCGGCGCAGCTTCGCAACGCCGCCACCGTCGGCGGAAATCTGTTGCAGCGCACGCGCTGCAGCTATTTCTACGACACCGCCAGCGCCTGCAACAGGCGCGAGCCAGGCGCCGGCTGCGATGCGCTGGGCGGCGAGAACCGCCTGCACGCCGTGCTAGGCTGGAGCGACGCCTGCATCGCCACCCACCCGTCGGACTTCTGCGTGCCGCTGGTGGCGCTCGACGCCGTGGTCGAGATCGAGGGCAAGAAGGGTCGGCGCCATGTGACGCTGGAGGAATTCCACCGGCTTCCCGGCGAAACGCCGCAGCGGGAGAATGCGCTGGAGCCCGGCGACCTGATCGTGGCGGTGCGCCTGCCGGCGGAGGCGGCCTCCTTCTCCGCCAATGCCCGTTACCTGAAAGTCCGCGAACGCACCTCTTATGCTTTTGCCGTCGTATCGGCCGCGGCAGCGCTCGTCGTCGATGGCGGCAAGATCCGCGCCGCAAGGCTGGCACTGGGCGGCGTCGCGGCCAAGCCGTGGCGAGCCCGAACGGCGGAAGCCGTCCTGCTTGGCGCGGACGCCAGCGAGGCGACCTTGGCGAGCGCCGCGGACGCTGCCTTGGCCGATGCCAGCCCCTCCGGCGACAATGCCTTCAAGATCGAGCTTGCCCGCCGCATCGTGGTCAGGGCGCTGATATCTGCGCTTTCGGGAACGCCCGAGCGTCTGCCAGCCCTTCCTGCCTCCCCGTTCTCGAACATTCCCGGAGCGCGCCATGACGCTTGAACTCAGCCTCAACCAGCAACCCGCCCATGCCCGGCAGGGCTCCAGCATCGGCCAGCCGCTGACCCGCCGCGACGGCTTTCTGAAAGTCACCGGAGCCGCGCGCTATGCCGCCGACAACCACCCGCCCGGCATGCTCTACGCCGTGCTGGCGGTCAGCAGCATCGCACGCGGCCGCGTTGCCGCTCTGGATGTCGAGGCGGCAAAGGCGCACCAGGGCGTGGTCGAGGTGATGACGCCCAAGAACCGGCCGGCGCTCGCCGCTGACCCGGACGCCAAGGACCACCCCTTCATGTTCCGGCTCGACCTGCTGCAGAACGATCAGGTCCGCTACCCCAACCAGAGCATCGCCGTGGTGATCGCCGAAACGCTGGAGGCGGCGACCGAGGGGGCGGCGCTGCTGTCGCCGCGCTACGAAGTGCTGCCGGCGCGCGTTGGCCTCGACGGCGCTGAAAGCTTCGTGCCGCGTGGTGTCGGTGTCGGCGGTCCGGCCGTGCAGCACAAGGGCGATGTCGAGGCCGGCCTCAAATCCGCAAAGACGCGGATCGAAGCCACCTACGAGACGCCGGCCCAGTACCACAACGCCATGGAGCCGCATGCGATCGTCGTCGCCTGGGATGGCGACACACTGTCGATCGACACGCCGAGCCAGGGCCTTGCCATGGCGCAGGGCCGCATCGCCGGCCTGTTCGGCATCGCGCCGGAAAACGTCCACATCCGCAGCCCGTTCCTGGGTGGCGGCTTTGGCTCGAAAGGCATGATCTCCGGGCCGCAGGTGCTCGGCATTCTGGCGGCGCGCCTCGTCGGCCGTCCGGTCAAGCTGGTGCTGCGGCGTGAGCAGATGTACGGCCCGGTCGGCCACCGTGCACCGACGCGCCAGACGCTGCGCATGGGCATGGATGGCGAAGGGCGGCTGACGGCACTCGACCATCACGCCAAGACTGCGTCGAGCACGTTCGACGATTTCTTCGAACCGGCCGCGGACGCCTCGCACACGCTCTATGCCAGCCCGGCCATCGCCACCTCGCACGATGCGGTGCGGTTGGACACCGGTACGCCGCTGTTCATGCGGGCGCCCGGCGAAGCGACCGGCTCGATCGCGCTGGAGAGCGCCATCGACGAGGCGGCTCACGCCTGTGGCATGGACCCGCTGGAATTCCGGCTGCGGAACTATGCCGAGGTCGAGCCGATGACCGGCAAGCCGTTTTCCTCCAAGGCGCTGCGCGAATGCTACAGGCAAGCGGCCGAGACGTTCGGCTGGGCAAGCCGCCCGCTTCAGCCGCGGCTGATGCGCGACGCGGACGGTTTCCTGACCGGCTGGGGCATGGGCACGGCGACGTTTCCGGCCCTGATGTTCCAGGCCGAGGCCCGCGCCGTGCTGAGAAGCGATGGCAGCGGCCTGATGGAGACCGGCGCGCAGGACATGGGGCAAGGCGCCTGGACCGCCTTCGCCCAGATCGCCGCCGACGGACTGGGACTGGATATCGACCAGGTCGATTTCAGGGCCGGCAGTTCCGGTCTGCCCAATGCAGGCATTGCCGGCGGCTCCGGCCACACGGCGACGGCCGGCATGGCGATCCACAATGCGGGTGCCGCCGTCATCGCCAGGCTCGCCGATCTCGCCACCGGTGACGAGCACTCACCGCTCTACGGCGCCGGCAATGAAGGCGTGCTGGCGCGCGGTGGCCGCCTCTATCGGCGCGACGATGAAAGCCGCGGTGAAAGCTATGCCGAGATCCTCACACGTGCAGGCCTGACCGAGATCGAGGGCCATGGCAAAGGTGCCCCCGACCCGGCGTCCCAGGAGACCTATGCCAAGCACGCGCATGGCGCCGTGTTCGCCGAGGTGAAGGTCGATCCGGATTTCGGCCAGATCCGCGTCACAAGGCTGGTCGGCGCGTTCGCCGCCGGCCGGGTTATCAATCCCAGGCTGGTGCGCAGCCAGTATTATGGCGGCATGATCTGGGGCGTCTCGTTCGCACTGCATGAGGAAGCCATCACCGACCGGCGCTCGGGCCGGATCCAGAATGCCAACCTCGCCGAATATCATGTCCCGGTGAATGCCGACGTTCCGTCGGTCGAGGCGCTGCTGGTCCACGAGGACGACCCTCACGTCAACGCGCTTGGCATCAAGGGTGTCGGCGAAATCGGCATCACCGGCACGGCCGGCGCCGTCGCCAATGCGGTCTGGCATGCGACCGGGGTGCGACCCCGGCGCTTTCCGATCCGCATCGAGGACCTGCTGGGGTGAGGAGTGGTCCGCCTAGCGGACGGGAAGCCAATTGCTTGGCTTTCCCGTGCGACGAACGGTGAAGGCCCGGTCCGCCTTCGGGCGGATCAAAAGGTCCAGTGGGCCTTTTTAAAGGGCCGAACGCCCGAACGGTCCGGAGCGACAGCGAAGGGCCGGACAGCGGGCGCTAGCTCCTCGCCGGCCCAACATCAGATCAACGACTTCGCGTCAAGCAACTGGAGCCAGATGCCCATGACGAAAACAACGATCCCGGTCCATCTCGACATCAACGGCGACCTTCACGGGCTCGACATCGAGCCGCGTGTGACGCTGCTCGACGCCTTGCGCGACCGGCTCGGCCTGACCGGCACCAAGAAGGGCTGCGACCACGGCCAGTGTGGCGCCTGCACCGTGCATATCGACGGCGAGCGCGTGCTGGCCTGCCTGACGCTGGCCGCCCAAGCCGAAGGCCGCACCGTCACCACCATAGAGGGGCTTGCACGGGAGGGCGAAATGCATCCCGTGCAGGCTGCCTTCCTCGAACAGGACGCCTTCCAGTGCGGCTATTGCACGCCGGGCCAGATCATGTCGGCGGTCGCCTGCATCCGTGAGGGCCATGCCGGCTCCGACGGCGAGATCCGCGAATACATGGCCGGCAATCTCTGCCGCTGCGGCGCCTATCCGCACATCGTCGCCGCCATTCGCCAAGCCGCCTTGGAGGTCCAGTCATGAGGGACTTTTCCTATTTTCGCTCCAGCTCGGTCGATGCGGCACGCCAGGCGGCCGCCCTGCCCGGCGCCATGCTCTTGGCCGGCGGCACCACGCTGGTCGATCTCGCCAAATGCGGCGTCGCCGAGCCCGAGACGCTGGTCGACATCGCTCATCTCAAGGGGTTGGACAGCATCGAGGTGAACGAACGCGGCGCCACCATCGGCGCGCTGGCCAGGATGAGCCACGTCGCCGACCATGCCGACATCAAGAGCCGCTTTCCTGCGGTGTCGGAAGCCCTGTGGCAGGCGGCTTCCGCGCAGATCCGCAACATGGCGACCATCGGCGGCAATCTGATGCAGCGCACGCGCTGCCCCTATTTCCGTGATCCCGGGAATTTCTCCGCTTGCAACAAGCGGGAACCCGGCAGTGGCTGTTCGGCCATAGGCGGCGTCACCAGGGGCCACGCCGTGCTCGGCGCCAGCGACGCCTGCATCGCCATGTATCCAGGCGACCTCGCCGTGGCGCTGGTCGCCTTCGACGCAACAGTTCATCTCGGCGAGCGCCAGATCCCGGTCGACGACTTTTTCCTGCTGCCCGGCACCACGCCGGACAGGGAACACGCGATCGAACCGGGCGAGATGATCACCGCCATCGAGATCCCCGGCTCGTCCTCTGCCCGGCGTTCGACCTACCTGAAAATCCGCGACCGGCAATCCTATGAGTTTGCCGCCGCCAGTGCCGCTGTCGGCATTGAGTTCGAGGCTGACGGCCGAACGATCCGCGATTTGCGCGTGGCGCTTGGCGGCGTCGCGACCAAGCCGTGGCGTGCGCGGGCCGTCGAGGCGGCCTTGATAGGCAAGGTGCTGGAGCCGGACACCGTGCGCGCCGCCAGCCTGCTCGCAGTCGAAGGCGCCGTCGACCATGGCGCCAACCACTACAAGATCGAACTGGTGCCGCGCGTCGTCGCCCGCGCCATCCTCAAATTGGGAGAGACGGCATGACCGTTCACAACATCAGGCATGGGGATGCATCCGACGGCGCTTTTGCCGAAGCCGTCGGCGGCCGGCTGTCGCGCGTCGACGGCCCGGCCAAAATCACCGGCGCGGCGAAATACGCCGTCGAGCAGCAGCTCGAAGGCCTCGCCTACGCCGTGCTGGTCGGGAGCACGATTGCATCGGGCAAGGTGCTCGCGATCGACACCAAGGCAGCCGAGGCCGCTCCCGGCATGCTGCAGGTGCTGACGCCGGACACCATCATCAGCCTGAGGACCGCGGCGGACTGGTTCGGCACGCCGCCGCCCGACAAGCCCTATTGCCCGCTCGCGCGCGACATCACCTTCTCGGGTCAGTATGTCGCGGCGATCGTTGCGGAAACCTTCGAACAGGCGGTGGCGGCGGCGGCCCTGGTCAAGGTCAGCTATGACGAGACGTCTACCATCGTCGACCTCAGCGACGCCAAGGCCGGCGACGGCATCCCGATCGACGCCATGACCAAGGAATGGGGCGATGCGCAAGGTGCGTTCGCCTCGGCACCGGTCCGCATCTGCGCCGCCTATAACACGCCGCGCGAATACCAGGCGCCGATGGAGCCGCATGGCCTGATCGCCCGCTGGGAGGGCGACAAGCTCACCGTGTGGGAGCCAAGCCAGTGGCTGGATGGCATGGCGCGCACCTATGCCGAATGGTTCGACGTGCCGTTCGAGAACGTGCGGCTGGTCTCGCCCTATATTGGCGGCGGCTTCGGCTCCAAGGCACTGGCGCTCAGCCATGGCGCGGTGGCCGCATGTGCGGCCAGAATGCTCGGCCGGCCGGTGCGGCTGGTGATGACGCGGCCCCAGACCTTCACCGGTTACGGTGGTCGCGCCGCGACGCGGCAGACGGTGACGATCGGCGCCGACGCTGACGGAAAGATCCAGTCGATCGTGCATCGCGGCGTCAATGAGACCTCCATCGACGGCATGTGGGTCGAGCCGCTGGGATCGGTCACCTCGATCATGTATGCGACGCCGAATTTCTCCTCGAAGCAGAATGTCGTGCGGGTCAATTCGGTGGTGCCGGGCGCCATGCGCGCACCGGGCGAAAACCCCTCGGCCTTCGGCATCGAAAGCGCCATCGACGAGCTCGCTTACGAGGTCGGCATCGATCCGCTGGAAATCCGGCTCCGGAACTATGCCGAGCAGGATCCGCATGCCAAAAAGGCTTGGTCTACCCGGCAGTTGCGCGAGGCTTTTGCCGCAGGTGCGGAGCGCTTCGGCTGGGCCAGGCGCTCGCCCGAACCGCGCTCGATGCGCGACGGCACCCAATTGATCGGCTGGGGCGTCGCGGCCGGCACCTATCCGGTCCGGCGCGCCTATGGCGAGGCGATGGTGCGTATCCTGGCCGACGGCTCGGTCGAGGTCGAAAGCTCGTCGATCGACATGGGTCAAGGAACCTACACCATCCTGGCGCAGACCGCCGCCGAAACGGTCGGCGTGCGAGCTGACGACGTGGTGGTGAAACTCGGCGACTCCCGCTTTCCGCGCGCCGGCGTCACCGGCGGCTCGCGGCTGGCCGGCGTCATGACTGGCGCCGTCTACAAGGCGGCGACATCGGCGCTCGACCTGTTGGTGGGCCTTGCCATCAGCGATCCGCGCTCGCCCTTCCACACGCTGCAGGCCAACACGCTGGTCGTCGCCAATGGCCGTATCACTTCGCCGCGTGACGACGGCCCCGATGTCTCGATCGCCGAACTGCTCAAAAGCGTCGGCCGCGACCACATCGAAGCCACCGGCGACACCATGCCGGAAAACTCGACGCCAGAGGAGCGCTACAAGAACTACACCACCATCGCCATGGCGCTGCCGCACACCGAGGGCGACTATTCCCGCCACTCCTGGTGCGCGCATTTCATCGAGGTGCGCGTCGACGAGGACTTCGGCACGGTGCGTGTATCGCGTGTGGTGTCGGCGCTGGATTCGGGGCGGCTCTACAACCCGAAACTTGCCGAAAGCCAATGGAAGGGCGGCATCATCATGGGCATCGGCCAGGCGCTATTGGAAGAAGGCATCGTCGACCGCCGCCACGGCCGCATCGTCAATGACAACCTCGCCGACTATCTCGTGCCGACCAATGCCGACATCCCCGACATCGAGGTGATCTCGGTCGGCATCCCCGACCTGCATTCCTCGGTGCTCGGCGGCAAGGGCGTTGGCGAACTGGCCATTGTCGGCGTGGCGCCGGCGATTGCCAACGCGGTGTTCCATGCGACGGGAAAACGCGTGCGGGATTTGCCGATCACGCTGGAGAAGCTGATTTAAGGGCGGTGGCCGATCTCCCCCTTGAGGGTCCCCTTGTGGGGAGGCCAGGCCGCAGCTTCGGGCGGTGGTGCTCCCTCCACACTTTCACCTTCAGCACTCGCGCAACCATCAAGGGTAAGACCATGAGCGACATCCATTTTGGCACCGGTAAAATGCCCCCTGAAAACATTACCCCCTCAGCATCGCCGACTGGCTGTGCCTTGCCGCGGCCATAGCCGAAATCGAGGCCCGCCACGCGATCCGAAAACCGCTGACCCGCACGACGAGCCGTGACTTCCTTATGCAGGTTTTCTGCTCCGTTGCTGCTCAAAGCCCAAATCGGCAAGACCGCGCTCCACGAAGCCCTCAAAGCCGAAAAATTAGCCACATCCACCGTCAAACCGAAATGGGTTCTTCTGGTGACTCCATGGCTAACCAGCTAACCCGACGCTACCCATCGCGGGTGCTATCATATTGATCTCGGTCAACGGACGGCGGGTACGCGATGCGCGGCCACAGGAGCGGCCGCGCATGACGGGATTATCCGCTTAAGCCGCGGTTTCGGCGCCGGCCTCGCTTTGCGCGGCATAGTGCGCAAATGTCGCCTTGAAGCGGCCGTTGATGTATTCGCCCGACGTGATCGGGGGGTACTTCGCAGGATGATCCTCATCAACGCAACTGGGAAGCACCTCGATCACGGCATCATAGTTTGGACCGAAGAAGAACGGGATCGAATAGCGTTCTTTGCCGGAACGGTTCACCGCGCGGTGGACGGTCGAGGCGAAAAGGTCATTGGTCCAACGCGCCATCTGATCTCCCACATTGACGACGAAGCAGCCGGGGACGGGATCGGCCGCAATCCACTCGCCTGTTGCATTCAGTACCTGCAAGGCTGAAATACCATCCTTCTGGGCCAGGATCGTGAAGCACTCATAGTCCGAATGCGCCCCAATGCCGATCTGTCGGTCATCGATCTCGCCAAACTGCGGTGGATAGTGGAGCACCCGCAAAGTTGCGAGCGGCTTGCCGACCAGCAGGTCGAAATATGTCTCCTCCAACCCCAGAGCCAGAGCAAAGGCATGGAGCAGGTGGCCACTCAGCGTCAGCATCTCGGCATGGTAGGCTTCCAGTGCCGTTCGGAACTCCGGCCTGCCCGCTGGCCACTGGTTGGGACCGTAGAGTACTTTGCCGGCCTTCACGTCCGGATCGTCGGCTGGCACATCCAACGCAATATCATAGGATTCGTGCAGGTCTCCGCGCGCGGTCGGATCCGTATTCTCTTCCAATATTGCCGCATAACCGCGATTATTCTTTGAATTGGAAACGTGATTCTCCATCTTCACGTCGTCGGATTCGGCGAAATACACCTCCGCCACCTCAAACGTGGCATCGATGACATCCTTCGGAACGTGATGGTTCTTGATATAGAGGAAGCCGACTTCCGTGCAGGCCTCGCGCAGTTCCTGGGCGAGCTTTCGCTTGGCCGCCTCGTCGCCTGTGAACATGGGCTCGAGATCAATGATCGGGATCTTGTCGAAGCTGACACGCTGCGGGTCGAGCCCTCCCCCTTTCATTGCACGCGCGCCGTTGCCGGTTTCAAGGACCTTCATTTTTCTGTTCCCTTTTCTTGCTGGCTTGCATCGAAAATTGTTTCGACGTAGTAGCGCGGCCCCGTGAAAACGAAGCCGGGCGAGAAGTAGCGGCCGCAGACATCCATGAACGCGGTCATCTTACGCGACGGAGCGTGCGGGCGCGATATGCGGATGCTGACCCGCTTTTCCGCGGACTCCCATGTGTCGAGCAACGGAATGAGGTGGCCGCGTTCACACTCGATCGTGGTGAAGAAGTGCGGTAGATAGGCAATGCCCTCGCCCGCAACGGCGAAGTACTTGATAGTCCAGTATTCGTTGGCGATCAGGTTGCTGCGCGGCAAGATACTTTCCTGCGCGGTACCTTTCTGTAGCCGCCAGTGCTGCAGGCCCGCCGAGGTGCGATAGACAATGCCCTGGTGTTCCGCCAAATCGGCGGGTTTTCGTGGCATCCCGGCACGCTCGACATAACTCTTGCTGGCAAAGAGTGCGAATTTTGCGGTGGAGAGCGTTTCGCCGCCTTCGATACCTTCGTCCCATGAAATCACGGCGTCGAGCATATCGAGGCTCTCCGGCGCGTAGAGAACGTGCGGCGAAAAGAAGGTGAGTTCAATTTCCACCTTGGGGTAGAGCTTTCTGAACGCCATGAGCATCTGCGTGTAGTAGGCCGTGCCGAACTCCCCCGTGGCGCCGATCCGCAAGGTTCCGGTCACGTCGTCGCTCAGTTCCGTCACGGCGGCCCGCGCCGTATCGCAGCTTTGCAGTATCTGCCGCGCGTGCCCGAGCAGGGTTTGCCCTGCCTCCGTGAGCAACAGGACACGGCCGGAGCGCTCGAACAGAGCGACCTTCAGATCGTCTTCAAGCTGCTTGAGCCGAAGACTGAGCGTGGATTTGGGCAGGCCGTACAACTTCGCCGCGGCGGACAATGACCGCAGTTCCGCGATTTTTACAAATGATGCCAGAGCATCGGTGTTCATTTGATCGTTCACATTTCTGTGCAAAATGCCCAAAAAATGAGCATGATTATTTTTGTTGCATGAACGAACGTAATCGGCTGTTATGCACTGCACAAGAGCCAATTCGCTTTTGCCAAATCAAAAAAGACGCTCCGGCGGCAATCGTCACCGTGCAGGGAAGCTGCATGGGCGCGGCATGCTTCCGGCTGAGAAAAACAAAGAAAACAAGGGGAACCACGAAATGAAAGAGCGCAACACGATGCCGTCCGGCTCAGTTCGCCTGTTCGCGGCGGCGGCCACGGTTTTCGCATCCTGTGCTGCGTCCGGCGCATATGCCTTTACTCTGGAAGGGTCGCCCAAGGTCGCGTTCATCTATGCAAGTTCAGCGCAAGACGGCGGATGGAACGAAGCCCTCGAGGCCGGCCGCAAGGCCGTGGAGGAACAGCTACAGGTGCCTGTCTCGGTGACGGAGAACATACCGGAAGAGGCCACGAAGCTGCGCGCGGCGATCGATCTCTACGTCAAGCGCGGCTTCAACATCATAATCGGCACCACCTATGGCTACAGCGCCCCAATGGCCGAAGCGGCCAAAGCCTATCCGAATGTGGCGTTTCTCAGTGCTTCGGGCACGGAGAATGGGGCCAACATGGAAAGCTTCTATGCCCGCACTTACCAGGGTTGGTACCTTGCAGGCATCGCGGCAGGACAGGCGACGAAGACGAAGAAGATCGGCATCCTCGCCGGCTTTCCGGTCGGCGTGGTGAACTGGGATATCAACAGTTTTGCACTCGGGGCCCATTCGGTCGATCCTACGATCGAAACGGTCGCGGTCTTCGCCAACTCCTGGTGGGACCCGGTGAAGGAAGGGCAGATCGCCCAGGCCATTCTCGACCAGAAGGCCGACGTGCTCGCCACGAATCTGAGCGCGACCTCGGCGCTCGACGCCGCCGAAAAGGCAGGCGTTCCTTCGATAGGCTTTCAGCTCGACATGTCGCATGCCGCGCCGCGAACGATCCAGACCTCGGTCATCTTCCGCTGGGAGAAATATCTTGTGCCGACGATCAAGGAGATCATCGACGGCAACTGGAAACCCGAGGAATACGGCGCCTTCGAAGGCCTTGAAACCGGCGTGGTCGATCTCGCTCCTTTTGGCCCCTCGGTTTCCGAGGAGACCAAGGCAAAGGTCGAGGCAGCAAAGCGGGAGATCATCACCGGCAAGCTTGATCCGTTCCAGGGCCCTCTGAAAAAGCAAGACGGCACCATCGTTGTCGACGCCGGCGGGAAGGTCGACGATGCGGCGCTCTGGTCGATGGACTATTTCGTCGACGGTGTCATCGGCACCATGCCGGCGAAGTAATGACGACGGCGCTTCCGCAGGCAGGAGACATGCGACAACCGCCGGGCACGCCGGCGGCTCTGTTGATGCGCGGCATAGGCAAGTCGTTTGACGGCAAAGCCGCGCTCCGCGATGCGTCCTTCTGTCTCGAATGGGGGGAGGTGCATGCCATCGTCGGTGAGAACGGTGCAGGCAAGTCCACTTTGATGAACGTGGCGGCCGGCGTCTATGTAGCTGACGGGGGCGACCAATCGATCGACGGCGAAGCGATCAGTTTGCGCAGCCCGCTGGAAGCCGCCGCCGCCGGTCTCGGCATGGTCCATCAGCATTTCCGGCTGGTCGAGAGTTTTACGGTTGCCGAAAATGTTCTCCTCGGCTTCGGTCGCAAGGCTGCTGTGAAAACGCTGAGCGATGCGGCGGCGATCGTTTCCGCCAAGTCGAGCGAGATCGGCCTGCCCGTCGATCCGCACAAGCTGGTAGCGAACCTTTCGATCGCCGAACGCCAGCGCGCCGAGATCATCAAGGTCATGCTTCTGGGCGCCCGAATTCTGGTCATGGACGAACCGACGGCGGTGCTGACCGACGAGGAAGCGCGCACGCTTCTCTCTTTTGCCCAGCGATTGTCGAGGCAAGGTCACGCCGTGGTTCTGATCACGCACAAGTTCCGGGAGGTTGCCGCTTTCTGCGACCGGGTAACGATCATGCGGCACGGCGAGACCGTGCTTGACGGTGCGCGGGTTGCGAACGTCACCGAAGCGGAGGTGGCGCGGCTGATGGTCGGCGATGCCTTGACGGTTGCGGGCCGGCCGTCATCTCGGCCGGGCGATGTGTGTCTGAGCGTGGAAAGGCTTTCCGCACGGGCGACCGCTCACGGGCAAAGCCTGAACGATCTCGGGTTCGAGCTGCATGTCGGCGAAATCCTTGGCATCGCCGGCGTCGGTGGAAACGGGCAGGAGGAACTCGTTGCCTGCCTTCTCGGACTCGACCGTGCCGGTGCCGGCGCGATCGTACTGGATGGCCAGGACATATCCACCGCCAAGCCAGACCAGCGCCGCGAGGCCGGCTTGCGCGTCATCCCCTCCGACCGCTTTGACAGCGGGTTGATCCGGGAGCTTTCCATTGCCGACAATCTCGCGCTCACGACCGTCGCCAGCGGTAGCTTCGGCGGTCCGTTTCTCCTGAGCCGGCGGGCGATGCGCGAGAAGGCCGCCGAGGCCATCGATGCGTTCGATATCCGCGGCGCGACGCCGGAACGGCCGGCCTCTTTGCTCTCGGGAGGAAACGCGCAGAAAGTGTTGCTCGCGCGGGAGCTCGATCACGGCCTGAAGGTTCTCATAGCGCATTCCCCTTCTCGCGGGCTGGACATGAAAGCGGCCGAGTTCGTCCGATCGGCGATCCGCGGAGCTGTGGAAGCCGGCGCGGCCTGCCTTCTGATCAGCGAGGATCTCCAGGAGGTCATGTCCCTGTCCCATCGGGTGGCCGTCATGAACAGAGGAAGGATCGCCGGCTGCCGTCAGACCGGCGACGTCACGCCTGAGTGGATAGGAGGCCTTTTAGCAGGCCATGCTTGACACAGCTTTCCTTGTTCGCAGGCAAAATCCCGGCTTCTTGTTGACCAGTCTCAGTTATGTTGGCGGACTGTTGGTCGGGCTGACGGTT
Source organism: Mesorhizobium sp. LMG17149 (assembly GCF_024518695.1). Taxonomy (NCBI): domain Bacteria; kingdom Pseudomonadati; phylum Pseudomonadota; class Alphaproteobacteria; order Hyphomicrobiales; family Phyllobacteriaceae; genus Mesorhizobium; species Mesorhizobium sp. LMG17149. The sequence goes on along the minus strand of NZ_JANIFL010000006.1, from coordinate 136,398 downwards.
TCGGCGGTGCTGCTCGTGCATGCGGGCGTGCCGGCAAGCGCTCTTGTGGATGAGTTCCTGATTGCAACTTTTCTGACCTCGGACGGCCTCTCCCAGACGGCGACGGCCGCTTTACCGTTGGTGCTAGTCGGCCTCGCCTCCGGCGTTGCCATGCGCGTGCGGTTTTGGAACATCGGCGTGGAGGGCCAGCTATGGCTCGGCGCGATCGCGTCAACCTGGGTGGCGCTGAACGGCAGCGGGCCTGAAGTGCTGAGGTTGCCGACGATGTTCGTTCTGGCAGCGCTTGCGGGAGCCGCCTGGATTGCGATTCCGCTGTTTCTGAAACTCAAGTGGGGCGTTAACGAGGTTATTTCGACCCTGCTGCTGGGAAGCGTCGCGTTTCTGCTCGTGCAGCATCTTCTGTTCGGGGTCTGGAGAGACCCTTCCAACAGCTTTCCCGTGACCGCCACCTTTCCCGAGGCGAGCTGGTTTCCCGTTCTGGGATGGGGGCAGTTGCATGCCGGAATCTTCCTGGTCGCCGTTATCGCATTGTCCATCTGGTTCGTCATGGAACACAGCCGGGTCGGCTTCTACGCGGATGCTGTAGGTTTCAACGCCAAGGCCGCGCTCGCCACGGGCCTGCCGGTGCTCAGCATAGCCGTGGGGCTCGTGCTGCTCTCCGGCGCTCTCTCAGGCGTTGCCGGCATGATGATCGTGGCGGGGACGGAGCACCGCCTCAACCAGTCCGTCGGCAACGGCTATCTCTTCAGCGCGATCGTGATCGCCTACCTGGCCCGCGCGAAGCCATTGTGGGTGGTCGTGATCTCTTTCGCGCTCGGCGCGGTGTTCACCGCCGGGAATGTCCTGAAGGTTTTCTACTCGATCTCCGAAGCGATGATCGTGCTGATGCAAGGCGCGGTACTGATGTCGATTTTGATGGCGCAGTTCTTCAGCTCCTATTCGCTCAAACGGCCCAAGAACTAGGAAGGGGCAGTTGCATGGATTTTCTGATCGGCTGGATTGCCATCATTCCGAGCTATGCGGCACCGTTGCTGCTGGCGAGCCTCGGCCTCATTATCTGCGAAAGAGCCGGCGTTCTCAATCTTGGAGCGGAAGGGCTCATGGCGGTCAGTGCCATGACCGGCGCGATGACGGTGCTTTCCGGAGCCGATCCTTGGGTTGGTCTTGCCGCCGGCTCAGCGGCCGCGATGGCTCTCGCTCTGCTGTTTGGAATATCGATAGTCGCCTTGCGCGCCAATCATACGCTCGCCGGCCTAGCCGTCGTCGCAATCGGACTGGGCATCACCGGGGTCGTGGGGCGACCCTACGTGCAGAAGACCTTTTCTGGCATTTCCACACTTGGCGACCTCTTCGGGATAGACCGCGGTTCGGCATTCGGCCGCATTTTCGCGGTGCAGGACCCGGTTACGCTGGCGCTGCCGACCCTGGTCGGCGCGCTCTGGTGGTGGCTTTCCAAAAGCCGACATGGCCTCAGGTTGAGGTCCGTCGGGGAAAACCCGGCCGCCGCGGATGTCGCGGGTATCGACGTGCAACTGGTTCAGTTCGGGGCTGTCCTGGCGTCCGGGCTGTTTTGTGGTCTCGCCGGAGCCTATCTCTCAGTCGCCACAAGTCATGTCTGGGTGGAGGGAATGGTCGCGTCGCGCGGCTGGATTGCCGTTGCGCTCGTCATCTTTTCGCGCTGGAACGCGGCTCGAGCTCTCTGGGGTGCGCTTCTTTTCGGAAGCGCGGATGCGCTTGTGCCTAGACTACAAGCCATAGGCGCCGACGTTCCTGTCTATCTCATGATGACTTTGCCGTACTTGCTGACGCTTGTCGTGCTGGTGGCAGGCTCATTGGGCGGCCGGCGCTCCGGCGAGCCGGCCTTCCTCGGCAGGGTCTATCTACGACAAGACAAACAATAAGGAACTTGCCCGGTTCATGAGCCCCGCCGCCCGCATCCTTCTGGACTTCGCGGATTTCATGGACAAGCAGCAAGGATCGCCGATGTCTGTGCCGTCCCCCCTCGCCCGGCGCTGACCCTGCGGCTCCGCTCGACGCCTATTCGCGTGCCACTAACCGTGAGATCAAGAACAAAGCGCCACGGAGACGACAGAGGGGTCGCCGCGCGTAAAGCGCCAACGTCATCCGCAACAGCAGGCCGAGCCCAGCCGGACCGCCCCCTCTGGCCTGCCGGACCCGGCCCTTCGCTTTCGCTCCAGGCGTTCGTCGTTCGGAAAGCCAAGCGATTGGCTTTCCGTCCGCTGCGCGGACCACTCCTCACCCCCCTCAAGGGTCCCTCAAGGGGGAGATCAGCAGCTTCAGCGGATCAGAACTTGTAGCTGAGCCCGACCCGGATATCCTGCGTCTGGAGGTCGACATGGGTTTCCGTGGGCAGGCCGGCGGCCACCGAGAGGTCCTGGCTGCCGAAGTCGGAGTAGCGATATTCGGCTCGAGCGATCCACTTGTCGGTAAAGGCGTGTTCGATGCCGGCTCCAACGGTCCAGCCGACATGGCTGTCGCTGTGGAGCGTTACTTCGGCGGCAGGGCCACCGGCGCTGACCGCAATCAGTTCATACTTGGCCGCGGCGACGCCGGCAGTGATGTAGGGCAAGGTCCGATCGAAAGCATAGCCGGCGCGCAGCCGCGCCGACCCCGACCATTTGAGTTCGCTCTTGAGCAACGTGGTGACACCGCCGCCGCCGGCGTCGAGGGCCGTCAGCCCATCTATATTGCTGTACATGATGTCGGCCTCGGCGCCGATCACGAAGCTGTTCTCCATCTGGTAATTGGCGCCGATATGGACACCGCCGATAAATCCGTTCGGATCGGTGGAGACATTGAGATCGGTGGCCCCGCCCAGTCCGCCGCCGGCGATGAACAGATTGGATTTTCCGGCCGCGTAGCCGATGTCGACGCCGGCATAGAGTCCGGACCAGTCGTAGCCGGATGCAACAGGCGAAACCTCATTGATATCAGCCCCGCACGCCACACCGAGCGGCGCGAGAATGAAGGCCGTTGCGAGAAGAAGAGTTTTCATTGTTGTCTGCTGCCCCATGTTGCTTCCCCACCGCACAAATGAGCTGCGGAGATCCAGCTGTTGTCGAGAAATCCGGTGTTGCATTGTCCGCCCGCCGCGTCTTGGGCTGGGCCGCACCCGAATTGTCGGGGAAAGCATAGCAGCGCTTTCCCGGCTGGTGTGGCCATTCGGCCTCAGTCGATTGGCGTGTCGTGTATCCGGCGGGGTTAGCGGCGACGAAACTACCTGGCACTGCCCGGTGTCGAGCCGAATCGGCGGCGGAAGCAGCGGTTGAAATAGGAGACGTCGGAGAAGCCGCTGAGCAGCGCGATCTCGCTGATCCGCATGCGGTCATTGTGCCTGTCGCGGAGCATGCGATGCGCCCTTTGCAAGCGCAGTTCGAGAATGCGCTCGGCAAAGCTCACCCCGGTTTCCTGCAGCAGGTCATGGACATAGCGAACGGAGAGCCGCAATTGCCCGGCAACGCCCTGCGCCGAAATGGCGGGATCGGCGAAATTATCCCGCATCTTCTGCAGTATGGCCTGCAGCCTTGCCGCGCGCAGGCCGCGCAGGCCCGCCAGTTCGGCCGCTTCGCCCTTGGCGCCGGTCGCAAGGCCGATCAGGTCGACGATCGTTTCGGTGGCGTGGCCGATGAGGTCGGGCGAGACCAGCGCCGGGCCTGCTTCCAGGAAGCTGCAATAGCGCTTGAGCATGCCGAGCGCCTCATTGTCGGCTCCAACGGTCAACGCCAGCCGATCCTCGATATGAGCGAAGGCATTTTCCAGCACGGCACGAGGGAGCACCACATTGGCCCAGACATTGCTGTCGCCGCCGGTCATCTGCAACGCTTCCGAAGCCGAGACCAGTGCGGCCTCGCCTTTGCCGACGTGATAATCGCGGCCAATCTGCGTGCCGCTGAGCACCGTATCGCCATTGTTCACCAGCAGCAGATAGCCGTCGCGACCGTCGGCGGCGATATTGCCCGCCTTGCGGCTGGCATGACGGATCGTCCCGGCCATCTGCCCAAGCACCAGCGAGCCGACAGCGGTGGCTTCGATCGCGGCTTCGAACGACAGTCTCTCCGAAATCGTGTATTCGACCGACCATATCTCGGCGACATGGATGTCCTGCCAGAGCGCGAAGCGTGCGCGATGATCCAGATGCGGCGGCAGATCCGCCGATGAGAAGACGTTCTTTTGCAAGGGGCAACCGGCCTTTTCTACAATCGCGTCTTCATTTCGACACGCACCGTATGGGACCAGATCACGGTCTGTCCAGAGCCGGAAATACTTGTGCGCCAGGTGACAATTCCAGTGCCGTCCTGGACAAGGATTGGCTTAATTTCGTGGATTGGGCTGGTTGAATTTCGGATTACTCGAAAATACCCAGTGCCGACGAATCGCGCCACCCTACTCCGGCGACGGCACCGGCGGCCGTGATGTCAGCGCCGTGCCGAAGGCGGCGACAACGACGGCTGCGATCCCGGCCAACTGTGTTGCGGTCAGGCTTTCATGCAGGAACAGGAAGCCGGCCAGCGCACCCAGCCCCGGCTCCAGGCAGGTCAGCGTGCCGTAGATGCGCGCCGGCATGCGGGTCAGCGCCACCATCTCCAGGAAGAATGGCAACGCGCTGGAAAACAGCCCGACCAGCAGCGCGCTGACCAGGATCGACGGCGACAGCAGCGCGGATCCCGCCTGGGCGACACCGAAGGGCAGCACGAGCACAGCGGCGATGGCCATGCCGTAGGCAGTGGTGCGGGTGCCAAGCTCCGCGCCGGCCTTCTGGGCAAGCACGATATAAAGCGCCCAGAAGCCACCGGCAGCCAGCGCCAGCATCACCCCGATCGGATCAAGCGGCGCGAGGGAATGAACGAAGGGCGACAACAGCAGGATGCCGGCCACCGCCAGCGCGATCCAGGCAAAGTCGCTGGCGCGCCGCGAGCTCAAGGTCGCCACCAGAAGCGGGCCGGTAAACTCCAGCGCCACCGCGATGCCGAGCGGAATCCTGGCGAGCGCTGCGTAGAACAGGAGGTTGAGCGCGCAAAGCGTCACCCCATAGGCGACCAGCCACGGCAAAGTGGCACGCGAGGGCCGCATCTGCCAGGGCCGCAGCACCGCGATCAGCATCAGCGCACCGATGACCAGCCGCAGCGTCGTCGTGCCTTGCGCGCCGATCTGCGGGAACAGGCCCTTGGCAAAGGTGGCGCCGATCTGGATCGACACCATGGCGCCCATCAGTGCCGCGACCGGCAAGGGCGCCGCTTCGCGACGGGCAATCGGCGTCGATGTCACGTGATCCCTATCTCCATGCCGCCGGGTCCAAACCCGACCGGCGGCATGGAGATAGGGCGAACCGGCCGGCCTGTCGTGAGGCAGCGGCGGACTGGCTGCTGGGGCACGGACTGTAGGCACGCCATGAGCCTCCCAGCCCGCGAAGCGTTCATTGCCGCAGTGCACAAGGAATAGCTGGAGATGATCCTGTAGGTGCGAGAGCGCAACGACAACGATACGCTTCAGGCGGTGGCAGCCGAGCGCTTGAAGAGGATGGTGACTTTAGTGCCCTCGCCAGCGCTCGACTTCACGTCGAACTCCGCCTTGGCATTCTCGGTCAGCGAGCGGGCGATCAGCGCGCCGAGTTTGCCGCTCTTGGGCCAGGTCTCGCCGTCCGGCAGACCGATGCCGTCATCGGCGATCACGATGCGGCAGCCATCGCCGTCGACGATGCTGTGCAGCGTGATCGTGCCGCCGTCTCGCCCCTGGAAGGCATGCTTGAGCGCATTGGTCAAAAGTTCGTTCACCACCAGCCCGGTCGGCATGGCGACATTGATCGACACCGGATAGGTGTCGACCTTCATGTCGAGGCGGATGCCCTCGACCGCATGCGAGTTCATCACCGCCGACGCGATCTGGCTGAGATAGACACCAAGATCGACCTCATCCTTTTCATCGTCCCCCGACAGCGTCTGGTAGAGGATTGCCAGCGCATCGACGCGACCTGCCAGCCTCTCGAAACGCTTCTGATCCGGTTCGGCCGCGTTGCGCGTCTCCATCCGGATCAGTGCGGTGATCATCTGCAGATTGTTCTTCACCCGGTGCTGCAATTCGCGCAGCAGCGTGTCCTTTTCGCGGATGCGCTCATCGATCGATCGCGGATCCTCCGTTTCGCCATGGGCCGAGACGTCGACCAGCGCCACCAGCCGGAAGCAGGCCTTGCCATTGTCGTCCTCGATGACGTTGGAATAGACGTCGACGATCGCCGGCTGGCCGTCTGTCCGCTCCAGCCGGAACGTGCCGATGAAATCGGTGTCCTCGACCACGGCCTCAAACAGCGGCCGGTCCTTCTGCTTGTGCAGGCCGGTGCCGGAAAGCGCCGCCCAGTGTTGCCGGGCGAGCGTCGCCGCCTTGAGGCCGGACAGTTTCTCGAATTCCGGATTGGCATAGACGACACGCTCCTTCGAACCCAGGTCCGAAACGGCAATGGCGATCGGTACCTGGTCGAGGAATTTCTTGAACTGTTCGCTTTCGAGCGCGCTGGCAAGGTCCGGCGTTTCGAGCAACTGCCCGACCGCTTCGGCCTTCTGTGTATCGGATGTCATCTGCGGCGCCTGTGCTGTGTGGTCACCATCAATAACAGCGATGCGATCACCCCGCCATCGCCAAAGCACGAGGCGGCATTTCACACGCCCTCACGAGCGGTGTGTTCGCACAATCTCGAAATCTGCGTAGCCGCCTCGGAATACTTGACCGAGCTCTGGGAACCGCTCACGAGGCCGGCTTCGACGCCAGCCTCGGCGCGGTCTTGACGTCGACGATCTCAGGCTTGGCACTGTCCACCGTGCCATCCCAGCCGCCACCGAGCGCCTTGTTGAGGGCGATGTAGTTGGTCGCCAGCAGGACGCGGCTTTGCAGCAGCGAGTCCTCGGCCGAGTAGAGCGAGCGCTGGGCGTCGAGCACATCGAGCAGGCTTGTCTCGCCGGCCTTGTAGAGCGTGCCTTCGAGCCGCGCCGCATCGCCATAGGATTTCGCCGAAGAGGCGAGCTTGGCGATCCGGATGCGCTCCTGCGACAACAGCACCAGCGCGTTCTCGACATCCTCGAGCGCCGTCAGCACCGAAGACCGGTATGCGATGAAATATTGATCGCGCTGCGCCTTGGCGACCTCGACGGCCGCCTGCAATTGACCGGCATTGAACACCGGCACGCTGAGCGTCGGCCCGAACGACCAGCCGATCGACGAATTCTTGCCGAGATCGCCAAGCTTCAGCGCCGCCGTGCTGATGTCTCCCGTCAGGCTGACCGAGGGATAGCGGGCGGCCTCTGCCTGGCCGATCTTGGCGGTGTATTGCGCATATTGGCGTTCCGCCATGCGCAAATCGGGTCGCGAAAGCAAGAGGTCGGCGGGAATTCCGGTGGGCATCGGCAGGCGTGGTGCAGGGATCGGGGCGACCCGCTTCAGCCGCTCGCTGAGCGAGGCAGGCGGCCGGCCGGCCAGCACGGCGAGACGATGCACGGCCTGGGCATAGCTTGCCTCCAGCGTCGGCACCGCGGCTTCGGTGCTCGCGGCCTGCCCCATCGCCTTGGCGACATCGGCGGCGGTCGCCGTGCCCGCCTGCGCCATGGTGCGGGTAAGTTCGGCGGTCTGCCTTTGTGACGCGGCCGAGCGCCGGGCGAGCGCGATGCGGGCCTGGTAGCCACGCGCCTGGGTATAATAGGAAGCGACATCGCCGACCAGGGTGAGAAGCGTCGAGCGCAGTTCCTCCTGCGAGGCGTCCAGCCCGTAGCGCGCGGCCTCGACACCCCTGCGGTTGGCGCCGAACAGGTCGAGTTCCCAGCTGGCGTCAAAGCCGGCCTGATACTCGCTGTAGGTGGCGTCAGAACCTGATGTGGTCTCGGCCGACTTGTTGCGGGTGGCCGAGCCGGAGCCGTCGACCGACGGCAGCAACGTGCCGGCACTCTGGCGGTAGCTGGCGCGCGCCTCGCGGATTTTTGCCTTGGCGGTGGCGACATCGAGATTGCCGGCAACCGCTTCCTCGACAAGCGTGTTCAACTCGGGATCGCGCAGCCGCTGCCACCATTTCGAAAGTTGCGCCGGCTGGGCAGGCTTTGTCGGCTTCTGGCCGCTCCAGCTTGCAGGCATCGCCAATATGGGCGTCTGATAATCCGGACCGACGACGCATCCCGCGAGCAGCACAGCGGTAATCATAGGCGCAAGAAGCCGCCTCGCGGCCACCGAGCCACGTTCCAAACCTGTCATGTGAAGTTTTCCTATTGCTGGTTGGCCGTCACCGGCGTCTCGCCCGTATCTGGTTTGGCCGCCCTGCCCTTGAAGATGCGTCGCACCGTGACGAACAGTAGCGGCACCAGGAACACACCGATCACCGTCGCTGCGATCATCCCGCCCATCACGCCGATGCCGACGGAGTTCTGCGCACCCGAGCCCGCACCGCTGGCAATCGCCAGCGGCAACACGCCGAGGATGAAGGCCAGCGACGTCATCAGGATCGGCCGCAGCCGCTGTCGTGCTGCCTCAAGTGTCGCCTCGACGAGCCCCATCCCGGCGGTCTGCCGCTCGATGGCGAACTCGACGATGAGGATGGCATTCTTGGCCGCGAGACCGATCGTGGTCAGCAGGCCGACCTTGAAATAGACGTCGTTGGACTGGCCGAACAGGCTTGCCGCCAGCAGTGCGCCGAAGATGCCGATCGGCACCGACAGCATGACCGCGAACGGGATCGACCAGCTCTCGTAGAGTGCGGCCAGGCACAGGAACACGACCAGCGCCGAAATCGCGTAGAGCGACAGCGCCTGGTTGCCCGAAAGCCGTTCCTGGTGCGACAGGCCGGTCCATTCGTGCGAATAGCCGGCCGGCAGCTGCGCCACCAGCTTGTCGATCTCGTCCATGGCGGCACCCGAGCTGATGCCCGTGGCCGCCGCGCCCTGGATCTCGACCGCCGCCGATCCATTGTAGCGTTCGAGCCTGGGCGAACCGAATGTCCAATGGCTGGAAGCAAAGGCCGAGAACGGCACCATCGCCCCGCTGGCGTTGCGGACCTGCCATTTGTCCAGATCTTCCGGCTGCATGCGGAAGTTCGGGTCCGACTGCAGATAAACCGGTTTCACCCGCCCGCGATCGATGAAGTCGTTGACGTAATCGCTGCCCCAGGCGGTCGAAAGCGTGTTGTTGATGTCGGCCAGGCTGACGCCCAGCGCGCTGGCTTTTTCCTGATCGATGTCGACCGAGAATTGCGGCTGGTCTTCCTGCCCGTTGGGCCTCGTGTTGGCGAGCAGCTTGTTCTGCCCGGCCAGGTTCAGAAGCTGGTTGCGCGTCTGGATCAGCGCGTCATGGCCCGCACCGTTGACGTCCTGCAGGTAGAAATCGAAGCCGTTGGTGTTGCCGAAGCCCTGGATGGCGGGAGGCGCAAGCGCGAAGACCTGCGCATCCCTGATCTTCGAAAACGCGCCCATCGCCCGGCCGGCGATTGCCTGCGCGGCAGAAGCCGGCGATTTCCGCAGGTCGAAGTCCTTCAGCCGCACGAAAGCAATGCCGACATTCTGCCCTGCGCCGCCGAAGCCGAAGCCGGAAGCGGTGAACACCCCGTCGACGACGTCCTTCTCCTGATTGAGATAATGGTCGGTCACCTCTGCCAGCACCCGCTCCGTGCGATCCTGCGTCGCGCCGACCGGCAGCGACACGCTGGTGATCAGGATGCCTTGGTCTTCTTCCGGCAGGAACGAACTTGGCAGCCGGGCAAACATCCAGCCCACGGCAACGACGATGGCCAGGAAGACGGCGAGGAAGCGCCAGGACCGGTTGATAATGCCGTGCGAGCCGTCGCGATAGGCAAGCGTGCCGCGATCGAAGACCCGGTTGAACCAGCCGAACGGGCCCGTTTGCGTCGCATGGTCCTTGGGCGGTCGCAGGATCGTGGCGCAAAGTGCGGGCGTCAGCACAAGGGCGACCAGCACGGACAACACCATCGCCGAGACGATGGTCACCGAGAATTGCCGGTAGATGATGCCGGTCGAGCCGCCGAAGAAAGCCATCGGCACGAACACGGCCGAAAGCACGGTGGCGATGCCGATCAGCGCTCCGGTGATTTCGTGCATCGACTTGCGCGTCGCCTCCTTCGGCGGCAGGCCTTCCTCCTGCATCACGCGCTCGACATTCTCGACGACGACGATGGCGTCGTCGACGAGCAGACCGATGGCCAGCACCATGGCGAACATGGTCAGCGTGTTGACGGAATAGCCGAACAGCGACAGCACGCCGAACGTGCCGAGCAGCACCACCGGCACGGCGATCGTCGGGATGATGGTGGCCCGCAGATTCTGCAGGAAGATGAACATCACCAGGAACACCAGCACGATCGCCTCGGCCAGCGTCTTGACCACTTCCTCTATCGACAGCCGCACGAAAGGCGAAGTGTCGTAGGGATAGACGACCTCGACGCCTTGCGGGAAGGTTGAGCTCAGCCGGGCGATCGTCGAACGCACCGCTTCGGCGGTGTTGATGGCGTTGGCGCCGGTCGCCAAATTGACGGCCACGCCGGCCGCGGGCTTGCCGTTGTAGTTGGCCTGCGTCGTGTAGCTTTCGGCGCCGAGTTCGACGGTGGCGACATCGTTGAGGCGAACCAGCGAGCCATCGGTTTGGCTCTTCAGGATGATGTTGCGGAACTGTTCGGCGGTCTGCAGCCGGCTCTTGGCCGTCACCGTGGCATTGAGCTGCTGGCCCTTGCGCGCCGGCAGGCCGCCGAGCTGGCCGGCAGAAACCTGCGTGTTCTGCGCCTCGATGGCGGTCGCCACATCGCTCGGCATCAGGGCATACTTGGCGAGCTGGTCCGGATCGAGCCAGATGCGCATGGCATAGCCGGAGCCGAACAGCTGCGTCGAGCCAACGCCTTCGACGCGCTTCAGCGTGTCGTTGACGGTGGCGTCGACATAGTCGGCGAGATCGGTCGAGTTCATCTTGCCGTCGGTCGAGACGAAGCCGATGACCATAAGGAAGCCGGTCGAGGATTTGGAGACGGTGATGCCATTGCTCTGCACCACCTGCGGCAGCTGCGACTGCACCAGCTGAAGCTTGTTTTGCGTCTGCACCTGGGCGGTGTCGGGATCGGCTGCGGTGGTGAAGGTCAGCGTGATCGAGGCCGAACCGGTCGAGGTCGACGTCGCCGTCATGTAGTCCAGATTGTCGATGCCGGTCATGCCTTGCTCGATGACCTTGGTCACCGAGTTCTCGACCGTCTGCGCGTCGGCGCCCGGATAGGTGGCGCTGATGTTGACTGTCGTCGGCGCGATCTGCGGATATTGCGAGATCGGCAGTGAGGTGAGCGCCAGAAGCCCGCCCAGCATGATCACGATGGCGATCACCCAGGCGAAGATCGGCCGGTTGATGAAGAATACGGACATCGCCTCAGTTCCCGGTCGCGGCGGCAGGCGCCGGTTTGGCAGCGTTGGACGCGGCCGGTGCGGCGGACGTGCCCTGCCCGCGATCCTTGACCTCGCCGGTCGTCTCGTCGATCGTCACCTCAACGCCCGTCGCATCGCCGCCGGGGCGCACCAGCTGCATGCCCTCGACAATGACACGATCACCGTCGCCGACACCCGAATCCACCAGCCAGTTGTTGCCGACGCTGTTGCGCACCGCGAGCACCCGCGTCTCGACCTTGCCCTGCGCATTGATGACCATGGCCGTGGCCTCACCCTTGGTGTTGCGGCTGACGGCGCGCTGCGGCACCAGGAAACTGTTCTGGGCAACGCCCTCCTCGACCAGCGCCCGCACATACATGCCGGGCAGCAGCAAGCGATCGGGATTGGGGAATTCGGCCCTGAGCGCGAAGGTGCCGGTGGTCTGGTCGACATTGGCGCCGGCGAATTCCAGCTTGCCGGTCTGCGTGTAGATGGTGCCGTTCTCGAGCTTCAGCTTGACGCTGACATTGGGGCCGCTGAACTTCAGCCGCCCTTCCGAGATCGCCTGGCGCAGATTGAGCAGGTTGGTGCTCGATTGCGTGACGTCGACATTGATCGGATCGAGGGCACGGATGGTGGTCAGCACAGTGTCCTGATTGGCGGTCACCAACGCGCCGGGCGTCAGCGTGGACTTGTCGATGCGGCCGGCGATCGGCGCCGTGATCGAGGTGCGGTCGAGACTGATGCGCGCCGTCTCGGCGCTGGCCTTGGCCGAGGCGACATCGGCTTGCGCCTGCGCCAGCGTGGCGGCGGCATCGTCATAATCCTGTTTGGAAACAACGTTCTGTTTCAAAAGCCCTGCATAACGGTCGAACTTGGCCTGCGCAGTTGGCACCGCCGCTTGCGCCTTCTGCTGGGCGGCGACCGCGCTGTCATAGGCTGCCTTGTAGCTTGCCGGATCGATCAGGTAGAGCGGCTGTCCCGCAGCAACTTCGCTGCCCTCCTTGAACAGGCGCTGCTGGATGATGCCGTTCACTTGCGGGCGCACCTCGGCAACCAGCGAAGCCGCCGTGCGCCCCGACAGTTCGGCGGTTATCGCCACCGATTGCGGATGCAAGGTGACGACGCCGACTTCCGGTTTGCCGGGCGCGCCCATGCCGGTGGGGGCGCTGCCCTCCTGCGAGCAGGACGCCAGCAGAAAGGTAGCGGCGAACATCGCGGCCCAGGGCGCCAGATGGCGTGCCGAAAAACGAGGCTGGCTAGGCTTGGAAATCATGGCCTGGATCTTTCCCTGGAGTTGCGTACGCGCTGGCAATGGACCACTTGGTCGAGGGGCATGCCGATCCATATGATGATTGGCCGCACCCGCCGGCGGGCGGCGACGAGCAATGCTTGGAAGCGGCTCATGTCGCGCTCCTTCTCGGCGGCCGGAGCTGCTCGAAAGTCGAGTAGCTGGCCTCGATGCCCACCAACATCATTATGCCGATCAGCGAGGACATGCCAAGCGCCTTGCCGGAGTTCACGCGATCTTGCGGTCATGATGTCCATGGTTGTCGAGCGGCTGCGAGAGCGGAAGCGACAGCCGCCAGGCGGCGAAGCGCAGGCGGATCGCGCCCTTCAGCGTGTCGACCGGGAGCGCCAGCGGCATATCGCGCCCGGCAGGACCGAACGAGAGCCTCGGGCTGGCGGACGCGAGCAGCCGCAGCATGATCATGGCTTCCCACATTGTCGTGCTTCCATTGCATGGTTCGAATTGGCGTCATTCGAACTGGACGTGATTGAAACGAGGGATGGCGGAGATACGCCCGCCATCCCCCGGAGAACCGGCCGGCCCGAGAACGGGTTGGGTACCGGGCCGGCCGGTGCAGTCGGTCAGAGTTGTCAGTCGTTCCCGGGCTGGGGCGAGAGCTGCCTGCCATCGTTGGGCAGGCCTCTGGGGCCGGCTGCATCGTTCGGCGGCCCGCCCCAGGGACCGGGGGGTGATCCATGGGGGCGTTCCGCCGAAGCGAGGAGTTCGAGTTGTTCGGGCGTCAGCTTGGCACGCAGTTCCGCGATCGCGTCCTTCAGTTTACCGGCCGAAACCGCGCGGGCGGTGACATCGTCGGCCAGCTTTTCCTGGAACGCGAAAGGATCAGGCTTGCCGTCGGGACCCTTCGCTTCAGCACTACCGGGCCGCCCGTGGTTGGGTCGAGGCGGCGAAAGCACCGCCTGCAGCGCGCTGGTGTAGTCGCGCCAGGCGTCGAGTTGTTCGGTGCGGATGCCGACGCGGGTCTCCAGCGCGGCGAGCCGGGCGGCCAGCATGAACTCCGGCGGCGGACCCATGCGGCGGGGGCCAAAGCCCTGTGGGCCGAAACCCTGCGAACCAAGCCGCATCGGTTCATGCGGGCCGGGTCCAGCCATCGGGCCGTGATCTGGGCCGTCCTGCATGGCCACGACAGGTGGCGGCTCGCCTGGTCCGGCGCCGGGATCTGGCTGCGCTGCCAGCGCGGGGTGAATTGCGGCGACGGAAAACAGGCCGAGCGCAAGAAGTCTGCTTCGCATAAAGATGTTCCTTTCTCTCATGCTTCGGACAGTTCAGAGGATAGGAAGCGTCTTTGTCCGCTTCGCGTCGGCGTGTTGCCGAAGGTTTCCGCAAAAGGGCAATTTGTTTCCGAATGTTTCCCTCGGGCCCCCGGAAACGTTCGGTTGCAATTTTCCATGCCGCTCGGGCGCGGCTCCTCCTATAGTCGTGGCCAAGGCAAGGGCACGATTGATGCAGTCACAACCCCATATCCTCGTCGTTGACGACGACCGCGAGATCAGGACGCTTCTCCAGCGCTATCTCGACAGCCAGGGCTTTCGCGTCACGGCGGCGGCGGACCGGCGCGAATGCGAGCAACGGCTTGGTGCGGGCCAATTCGACCTGATCGTGCTCGACGTGATGCTGCCGGACGGCTCGGGGCTCGATATCTGCCGCGGCTTGCGCGACCGCAAGCCGCACACCCCGATCATCCTGCTGACCGCGCTGAAAGAAGATGTCGACCGCATCATCGGCCTGGAACTCGGCGCCGACGACTATCTCGGCAAGCCGTTCAACCCGCGTGAGCTCATTGCCCGCATCCGTGCCGTGCTCAGGCGCTCGGCGCCCGAGGAGGCGCCCGCCTCCCCGCGCGCGCGTACCTACCGCTTCGCCGGCTACAGGCTGGAGCCGGACACCCGCAAGGTGACGGATGCACAAGGCGTGGCCGTCGACCTTACGGGCGCCGAGTTCGACCTCTTGCAGGTGTTTCTCGACCGCCCCGGCCGGCTTTTATCGCGCGACCAGCTTCTCGACCTGACGCAAGGCCGCGAGCGCGACCCGCTCGAGCGTTCGGTCGATGTGCTGGTGAGCCGGTTGCGCCGGAAATTTTCCGACACCGGCGACGGGCCGCTGTTCAAGACCGTGCGCAATGGCGGCTACCAGCTCACCGCGCGCGTCGAGACCGTGGAGAGCCAGACGTGAATTCGCTGCGCCGCCGTCTCATCCTGCTGCTGGTCGCCTCGATCGTCGGCGTCGTCGGCCTGGCGACGGCCGCCGTCATCAGCGTGCGCGGCGGCGGACCGCCGCCGGAACTGACCGTGCCCTGGATTGCCCAACAGATGGAACTGGTGGTGCGGCTTTTGCCGGGGCCGGTCCCCGACGTCCTGCGGGTGCAATTCGCCGACCATCCGGCGGGCGGCAAGATGGCTCGTGCGGAAACGGCGATGCTCAATGACATCCTGCACCGCCGTGGCCTCGACTTTCCGGCGGTCGTCAACGAGAAGGCGGACGAACCCGGCCAGATCGCATCGATGCACCTGCCTGACAACCGCTGGGCGATCATGGAGATGCCGCATCTTAAGCCGCCAAGGCGCGAATGGCTGGTCTTGGCCGGCTGGATCTCGCTGATCGTCGCCGGCGCCACGGCGGTGTCGGTCTATTTCACCTCGGTGCTGATCCGCCCGCTCGAGATGCTGGAGGCCGCCGTCTCCAAGATCGGATCGGACGGCGTGCTGGCGGCGGTGCCGGAAGTGGGCTCGGCCGAGGTCAAGGCCACCGCGCATGCGCTGAACCAACTCTCGTCGCGGCTGCGGACCGCGATGGAAAGCCGCATGCGGCTGGTCGCCGCCGCCGGCCATGATCTGCGAACGCCGATGACGCGCATGCGGCTGCGCGCCGAATTCCTCGACGACGAACGCGACAAATGGCTTCACGACCTCGACGAACTCGACCGCATCGCCGACAGCGCCATCCGCCTGGTGCGCGAAGAGGTGAACCAGGACGCCGTCGAAGCGGTCGACCTGGCAAAGACGGTGCGCGATATCGAAGCCGAGATGGCATCGCTCGGCCATGCCGTCTCGATCGGGCACCTGGACAAGGTTTGCGTGCGGGCCGGCGCGCTTGGCCTGCGCCGCGCCTTGCGCAACCTGATCGTCAACGCCGCCACCCATGGCAAGGCGTGCCGCATCGACCTGGCCGCAGCCGACAATCGCGCCGTGCTGACCATATCTGACCATGGCCCGGGCATACCCACGGAACTCCTGAACAAGGCGTTCGAGCCCTTCTTCCGCGTCAACCCCGGCCGCCTGCAATCCGTCCCCGGAGCCGGTCTTGGCCTCGCCATCGCCAAGGAGATCATCGAGCGCTACGGGGGCACGGTAACGCTGGAAAACCGCCGGGGCGGCGGGCTGGAACAGACGGTGGTGTTCGACGCGGTGTGACGGATGGCGGCCCACGGCAGATGCTCGCTCAGCCGAGTGACGGACGGTGCGTGCGGCAACCGACGAAAAAACGGCGACCATGCTGCACTGCGCAAAGCCAATGGCTCCAACTAATTTCTCCGCGGAACCAGGATCTAATCCATATAGCCAAACTATAGATTCCAAAATTTCTTGCGACTTCACAAAGAACTAGGCTCTCACGCCAAGAGCTGCCCTCAATCAACCGGGGCGTGAATATCAGCACAATTTAAACGCCAAGGTTTAATTCTGAGGAAACTCGCCAGAAATGGCGAGAACCGGCCGGTTTTGTCAATTTTTAGCACTTGCTCACATAAGTATTTCAGCCGGGTAGATATTTTGTGTTGCGCTGCACAATGCCGTAGCCGAACGATGTCCTGGGGGGACTCGTTTGCGACTGGACATACGCCGTGGAGGATTCCGCCAGGTTGACCAGCTTGAGTTGTCCGTCCGTCGATTTCGAGCCCGGCCCGGCCGTGCTCGCAATGCGCAGATTTGCGGGTGCCTTGGCGGGTCTCGTCCGCCTTAGCCTGCCGCTCGAAACGGCCGGCTGGCGGCCTCATCGCGGATATCACGCCGGCGGAAGCCGCTGATGGGAAGCGCCCGTGACATCCAACTTGATGCGTTGAGAGCTATCGCCGTAACGATGGTGTTGTATTCCCATTTCTTCGCGGAGGGACCTTCGTTCTGGGGCCATATCGGTGTGCGGCTGTTCTTCGTGCTGAGCGGCTTCCTGATCACGCGCCTGCTCCTGGAGGCGCGCTCGGCCACCGAATTCGAAACCGGCCCGGCGCTGCGCTCCTTCTACATCCGGCGGATGTTGCGGATATTCCCGCCCTATTTTGCCGTCCTGGGTTTCGTCTGGCTGGTCGACCTGGATCAGTCCAGGGGGTCGCTGGTCTGGCATGCGCTTTATCTGTCGAACTTCTGGTATGCGCTGCACAATAACTGGAACCCTTGGGTGCTGGGTCATTTCTGGAGCCTGAGCATCGAGGAGCAGTTCTATCTTGCCTGGCCGCTGGTCGTCCTGCTGGCCCCACGCCGCCGCTTCGAGGCCATCTGCATCGCCGTCATCGCACTGTCGCTGGCCTATCGCTTCTATTGGCCGATCACCGCCACGCCGACGCTGACGCGCGACCTGCTGCCGCCGGCATCCATGGATGCGCTGGCGTCGGGCGCGCTGCTTGCCTGCTGGCATTTTAGGGGCGCCGGCCTGCCGCACTGGATGCGGCTGGGCTGGCCTGCCTTCGCGGCCGCATTCCTTGTCATCGAGTGGTTAGTCCCGGAGCCCGCCGATCCGACACTGGAATGGGCCCGCTGGCTGCTGCGGGAAGTCCTGCCCCTGGTGCCGCTGATGGTCATCGTGGCAGCCTGTTCGCGCGGCCTTGGCGGCATCCTGGGCAGGCTTGCCGAAGTGCCGCCGCTGCTTGGCCTCGGCCGCATCAGCTACGGCGTCTATCTCTATCATCCGATATTGCTGTCGCTCGCCGTCAAGGCGCAGCCCTGGATTCCGCTCAACGTCTCGGAGCAAGGGCCAGGGCGATTCCTGGTCGCGGGCGCCGCCACGATTGTCGCGGCCTGGATTTCCTGGGTGGTTTTCGAGAGGCCGCTCAACAGCCTGAAGCGCTACTTCCCCTATGTCGCGCGCACCCGCTCTGCACAGGGCAGCCATGATGGCTGGCTCGCGACGGCGGCCGTCGGACCGCCCGATGGCCGCACACCGGCGCTCGAACTCCAGCGCACGGATGCAAGACGATGACCGCCGCGCCGCTCGTCTCCGTCCTGTTGCCGGTCTACAATGCCGGCCCCTATCTCGCCGCCGCGCTGGGAAGCATCCTGCGGCAGGATCACAGTCGCCTGGAGATCATCGCGATCGATGACGGCTCGACCGACAATTCGCTCGAGATACTCGAGCGATGCCAAAAGGCCGATAGCCGCATTTCGATCGTCTCGCGCGAAAACCGCGGCCTCGTCGCGACGCTCAACGAAGGGCTGGCGCTCGCCCGGGGCGAACTGGTCGCACGGATGGATGCCGACGACGTCGCCTATCCCTGGCGTCTGTCGCGCCAGGTGGCGCTGTTCGAGCGGCGGCCCGAACTGGGCTTCTGCGGCGCCGGCGTCGACATGTTGATCCGCGGCCGCATCGCCATCGGCAGGCCCGATCCGGTGTTCAAATTCGGCCGCATCCCTGTATTGGCGATGTTCTTCACGATCTTCATGCACCCGACGGTCGTCTACAACAGGAAGGTCATCGACGACAGCGTTCTCCACTACGACCCGATCTACAGGCACGCCGAGGATTTCGATCTTTTCAGGCGGCTGGCCGGCCGTTACCCGGCAGCCATGATGCCCGAAAACCTGGTCGTCTACCGCGTCCATGAGGCAAGCGTGACCAGCCGGCACGTCAAGGAGATGCGCAGGACGCATTTGCGCATCGTGGCCGAGAACCTTGAGCGCGAGGGCCTGGCGCAGGCCACGCGGGACCTGCGCGACATCGGCGATGCGGTCAGCCACGACACGGTCGCCCGTGCGGCCAGCTTCATCGTCGCGCTGGAGGAGGAAATCCGCTCGCTGCCGGCGGCGACGCGGCCGAGCTTCGAGGCTGGCGCGCTGAACCTGTTCTATTTCCTCTACCAGCTCGTCGCCGACGAAAAGCAGCCGGCGCTGACGCATGAATTGCTGACGCGGACCGCGAAATGGAACGCCATCCGGCGCCGCGAGCAATATGCGCTGCGGCCCGGCGCCTGGGCGCCCTGGCTCAGCCTCGCCTCGCTGTCGGCCGCCAGACAAGCCGATGCCATGGCGTACTTCTTCAAATCCGCGCCCGCCGCGGCGGTTCTGGCGTCTCATCGGTTGAGTTAAAGGCATGATCGTCAAAGCCCACCAAGCTCTGCAGCGCGATCGTTCGACGGCGCTTGACCCTGCCCCGACCGGTCGCGGCCGTGACCGATCGGCGCCGGAAGTCAGCTTCATCATCTGCACCCGCAACCGCGTCGCGGTGCTCGATGCCTGCATCAAGTCGGTGCAAGCCGCTTGCCGCGCACATGCCGGATTCGCCGCCGAACTCGTGGTCGTCGACAACGGTTCGAGCGACCGCACGGCCGAACGCCTGGCCAGCATCGCCGCTGCGTCGGACATTCCGTTCACGCCCGTCTGCGAGCCGCGCCCAGGATTGGCGGCTGCCCGCAACGCCGGGCTGCGGCGCGCGCGCGGCCGTGTGCTCGTCTTCGTCGACGATGACTGCGCGCTCCATCGCGACTATTTGCGCGATCTGGAGCGACACTATGCGTCCGGGGAACAATGGCTCATCCGGGGCGGCCGTGTCGAGCTTGGCGATGCCAGGGATTTGCCGTTCACCATCAAGCGGTCGTGGGCGCGCGAGCGGCTGACGCCGGATGTTCATCCCGGCGGTTTCGTGCTGGGCTGCAACATGACGATGCACCGCGACGTCGCGGCCCGCATCGGCTATTTCGACGAACGCTTCGGCGCCGGCGGACCATTGCGGTCGGCAGAGGATACCGATTATCTCGTGCGCGCGATGCTGCTCGGCATCGCGGTCGAGTATGTGCCTGATATGACGATATTCCATCATCACGGCCGGCGGGATCGCAAAGCCATCGAAAAGCTGCACCGCGACTACAGCCTGGGCAATGGCGGGCTCTGCCTGAAGCATGTTCGCCACGCGCCCTGGCTGCTTCGCCATTTCTACTGGGCCGCAAGAGGGGCTATCAGGGAATTGGCGGGAGGACCCGCCTTCGATCGTGAACTCAACCTGCCGCACTGGCCGATCGTCGCCATGAATTTGCTCGGCGCGGCCAGGTTCGCGGTTCTCCTGCTGGCCAGACGGCCGCGGACCGAACCGGTGCGGCAAGATCAGCAAGCCAATGCCCAGGCGAGGTGAAACGCTATAATGCCGATGCTGCCGCCAAGCCTGCCGATGCTGTTCCGGGCGTTCGGAAAGCGGCAACTGCGCCTGCTTCCGGCGGTGGTGGTACTCGGCCTGGTCAGCGCCGTCCTCGAAGGGTTCGGCATTGGCCTGATCATCCCGTTGCTGGGCATCATCATGGGACATGGGGATGCGGCCGGCATGGACGGCTTCTCCGCTGCCCTCCAGCATGTCGGATCGGGCCTGAGCGAGCGCGACCGGCTTGTGGTCATTTCGGTCGCCATCCTCGGCTCGATCGTCCTGAAGAACGTCTTCGCCTTCGCCAACACGCTGCTGACGACCTTCATCTCCGGCAAGGCAAGCCATTCCATCCGCAGCGCCTTGTCGGAGCAGCTGTTGCGGGTCGGCTACCCGTTCTTCCTGCGGCAAAGCCCCGGACGCCTGCTCAACATCATCTCCAACGAATCCTGGCGGGCCTCCGATGCGATCCAGATCATGTTGTCGGCCATCGTCAGCGCATCGGCCGCCATCATCCTCCTGGCTTTCCTGTTGCTGCTTTCGTGGCGCATGACGCTTTTGGTCACGCTCGGACTGGCGCTCGTCCAGATCGCGCACGCCATCCTCTCGGCCAATCTGAAGGAGCCCAGCCGCAGCGTCGCTTCGCGCAACGGCCATCTCGCCTCGCAGATGCTTCACCTTGTGCATGCCGGACGGCTGATCCGCATCTTCGGACAGGAGAACCGGGAAAAGGCGATATTCGACACGGCGTCGGATGCGGTTCGCCGCGCTTCCTTCGCGCTGCTCGTGCGCCAGGGAGCGCTGCCGCCGCTGACGGAGGTTCTCCACGCCATGCTATTCCTGGCGGTGGTGATCGGCGCCTGGCTGGCGCAGGTGAGTTTCCCGCTGATCATCGCCTTCGTCATCCTGCTCTACAGGCTGCAGCCGCATATGCGGGCCCTGCAGGGGTCGTGGAGCCAGCTGCAGGGCCTGAGCGGATCGCTCGAAGAGGTGACATGGCTGCTGGATCCCGCCGGCAAGCCGCAACCGCCGCAAGGCGCCGGGCCGTTCCACGGCCTGCGCCAGGGCATCAAGTTCGACGATGTGACATTCACCTATTCCGGCACGGACCGGCGCGAAGTGGTGCTGCATGCGGCGACATTCGAAATCCGCGGTGGCCGCTCGACGGCGCTGATCGGCCGCTCGGGCGCCGGCAAGACGACGATCGTCAATCTCCTGTGCCGCTTCGTCGAACCGGACACCGGCAGCATCCTCGTCGATGGATCGCCGCTCGACCGGATCGACGCCAGCCAGTGGCGACGGCACATCGCCCTGGCCAGCCAGGAGCTGGAGCTGGTCGATGGCAGCATTTTCGACAACATAACCTACGGCCAGGATGCGGCGACAGCCGGTGATGCCGAGGTCGCCGCAAGACTGGCCGAAGCGCATGAGTTCATCGAAAGGCTGCCTCAGGGCTACGAGACCCTGGTCGGCTACAGGGGCGTCAATCTGTCGGCGGGACAGAGGCAGCGGATCGCGTTGGCGAGAGCCCTGGTCCGCGATCCCGATCTCCTCATCCTGGACGAAGCCACCAATGCTGTGGACGGTCTGTCGGAAGCGGCCATCGTCGAGACCTTGAAGTCGAGAGCCGGCCGCCGCACGACCATCGTCATCAGCCACCACCACAGCACCATCTCGTTCTGCGACGACGTGGTCATCCTGAGCGGCGGCCGCGTGAAAAAGCAGGCCCCTTTCGGCGCCCTGGCCTCGCTCAGCATGGACGAGCTTTATCAGCACGAGCCACTCGACTGACAAGGCACCGGGCCGGCCGCGATCGTTTCCAGGGCGTGTTTGAAGCCTCCGCCGGCGGGTCGTCGCAAAGGTTCGAATCAGAAGCTTGGGGAATTGCCGCTGGCACCTTCCGTGATCGCACCAATGCCGTGCGGGACCGAGGCGCGCTACCTTGTCTGTGCGGCGGACCTGTCGATCCGCCTGGCCGGTGCCCCATTGGGCTTACTCTCCGGGTGAGGTGCCGGCCTCCCATGCACAAAGACCTGAAGCGGGTCGCCTGAAGCCCTTCAGCGCCACACTTCAGCTAGCGGCGCCGACATTCCTGCGCATGCGCCGCCTGCCCGTCGTCCGTGCTTTCTTCGCCATCGCCCCGGCTATCTCGACCACGCCGTCCTCGCGCGGCCTGCCATTGGTGGCCTTGTGGAGCCGCTCGTAGGGCAGCAGTTCCTTGATCCGGGCATTGAGCGAGGCGATTTCGGCTTTGAGGTCCTCGCACTCCTGCCTCTGCACGTCGAACTGTATCTGTTCGGACGCCTGTTGCAGCGTCAGTTGAGAAAGGTTGGCGTTCACCTTGGAAAGACTCATCTTGTCGCCTTCGCTCTCCTGGCTCAGCGCGGACAATCTTTCATCGGCGATCTTCTTTTCGGCCAGGGCGTCGTTCAATTCGCTCTTGAGCCTGGCGATCTCGCCTGCGGCTTCGCTGTTTTCGGTCGAGGTTTGCTCCAGCCGCGATTGCAGGTTCTGAATCTCCGAGCTCAACCCGCGCATTTCCGCTTGGCCGCGAGCCAGCTCGGCTTCCTTGTCGCCTTCCATCATGCGTGCCGCTTCGCTCGTTTCCGACAGCTTCGCCTGTGCGGCCTCGAGCGACTTCTGGAGCCGCATCTCCTCTTTCTCGCTCTTGCCGAGCGCGGCCAGCAGCTCCGCCAGCCGCGCTGCTTCGCTGGCATGGATCGTCGAGAGCTCGTCGAGCCTGTGGCGCGCCTGCGATTCCCGCTTCAGCGCCTTGTCGAGTTCGATCGAGAGGTTGACGTGCTTTTCGCGCAGCATCTTGCTTTCGCGCAAGCGCCTGTTGGCCTCGACCGTCCTGGCGGTCAGCCGCTTGGCGATGTCGCCGAACTCCGCTTCGCGCTTGGCGCTCGCATTGGCTGTCTCCACCAGTTCCAGCCTTACCGCGGCCAGTGCCGCACGAAGCGTCTCCCGGTCCTGGACCAGGCTTGTCTCGCGCTGCTGCAGCGCTTCGAAAGCGCCTTCACGCTCGCGCAGTTTTTTTACCGCATCGTGCAGCTTTTCCGACAGCGCCCTCTGTTCGGCGGCCAGGGCGGCATTGGCAACCTCCAGCTCGTTGGCGCGCAGGATGTCGCTGTGCAGGATGTTGAGGAATTCACGCGTCAGATGGTGCGAGGTGCCGATCTCCGACAGCTTGTCGTTGATCTCCTCCAGATAGTCCCTGGCGTCATGGAAGAGACCCTCGAAGGCGCTCAAAGCAGCCAGCCGGGTCTGTGTATGGGCGGTCAGCCGTGGCGCGGTTTCGGAACTGTCCGCATCGCCCGCAGCGTCGGCCTTCCCCGCATTGTCGTCATTTGCCGCGTCGGCCTGGGTTGGCCCGCCATCGGCTGCCGCGGGGGCATCCGGCACATCGTCACTCTCTGGCGGCACCAGGTCGTCGGCATCGAGACTTGCATCCAGCGCGTCCGCCAAATCGACCTGCAGGTCCTGGATCGCTTTATCCACGTCTTCAGCACGCTTGATCAGGCCTCTGAAGTTCATCACCAAACTCCCCTTACGCATACCTCGCTTCGAACTTAACAAATTGCTAATATATCCTTACATCCGCTGCTTGCGCAGGGGAAGCCCCGTCGGCACAAAGGTAAATTTGGGACATTTGGGGGGTTGGAATAGCGTGAACAATCAATGCCGCAGCCGGGAAGAGCCGGATTCCTCTGACAGTGTGGAGGTCTGAAGGACGGCAAGACCGTGGCCGCTCAGAAGAGCCGCGCGAGACCTCGAGGGCAGCGGAGAAACTCGCCTGATCTCTTGGCAGGCGCAAGATCACTATCGCAGGGCCGGGCCGAGTGCTCTAACCCAAACGGTCTCAGCTGCTTTTCGGGGCTGGTACCAACTGGATCGGAGGTCGCTCGCCGGACGCGTTGCCCAGCGCGATGGCGACCCGGTCGCGCCCATTACCCTTGGCTTCGTAGAGCGCGTGATCCGCGGCATTGGTCAATTCGGCCCAGCCCACGCCATGCTCGGGGTAGGCGGCGACCCCGAACGAGGCTGTAACGGTGCCCAGCGTTCGGCCGCGATGCGTCAAATGAAGCTTCCTGATTGCCTGGCGCAGCGCTTCCGCCCGCTCGGCACCTTCCTGGACCGTGCTTCCCGGCATGACCAGGGCAAACTCCTCGCCGCCGAAGCGCGACACGACATCGCTATCCCTGGCGTGCTCGATCAAGGTGGCGGCGACCTGCTTCAGGACGAGATCGCCGGCTTCGTGGCCGAACGTATCGTTGAACTGCTTGAAATGGTCGACATCGAGCATGATGACCACCAGCGGCTGGCCCGAGCGTTCCATCCGGCGCAGTTCGCGGCTGCTGGTCTCCTCGAGATATCGCCGGTTGAACAGACTGGTGTTCGGATCGCGGATCGACTGCTGCCGCAGCGTCTCGCGCAGGCGCAGATTGGCCAGGGCGAGCGCCAGCGTGTCGACGACACCACGCAGAATCTGCTGTCTCTCAGCCAGCCATTGCGGCTTCTCGGCCGCATTCGGTTCGCACAGATGAAGGATGCCCAGCGTTTCGCCTTGCGCCGCCAGAGGCATGCAGACATAGCCCTTCTTGCCGTTCTCGGTGATATGCGCGCAGCGCGGCGTGAGCATGCCGGGGCCGGCGACATGTTCCTGGCCGCGCCTGAGCGCCCAGCAGTCTTCCGGCGCGAATTGCGTGGCGCTCGAGCGGACGTCGCCCCAATGCGCCATTTCTTCCACCAGGTTGCGCGACGCGCTGGTCAGGTGGACGGTTCCGCTCAAGCCACCGAGAAACTCGGCCATGGCGGTGCCGACCACCGAGAATGCTTCCGGGAAGGTGACGCAGGCCTGCAGCAGTTCGCCAAGCTTCACCAGACGGGTCGTGGTTTCGGACTTTTCGTGCAGTTCACGGTTGAGGAGTGCCAGCTGATCGGCACGCTCGTTGACCACTCCTTCCGCGCGGCGCAGCTCGCTGATGTCGTTGAGCGTAAGGACGAGGCCGCCTTCGGATCGGCTGAGCGGACCGCAACTGGCGATGACCGGCAGGTGCGAGCCGTCGGATCTGGCCAGGCGCACTTCGCCCTGCTGCTGGCGGCCCGTGGCTAGCGCCATTTCGATGGGAGAAGCGCCGGCGGCGAACGCGTCGCCTCTGGGATCGCGAATGGTCAGCACCGAATCCCATTGCTGCCCGACGATCTTGTCGGCACGCCGCCCGATCATCGTTGCCGCCGCCGGATTGGCGCTGGCGATGCGGCCGTCCCCGTCTAGAACCGCGATGCCTTCGGCAGCCGTCTCGACGATGTCCTCGACATGCGCACGCGCCGATGCAAGCTGGTCCGCCATCGTGTTGAAGCCATCGGCCAGCTGCCCGAATTCATCGTTGCGGGCGTGGCTGATGCGCGTCATGGCATTGCCTTTCGCCAGCGCTTCCATGCCGCGCATCATGTCCCCGAGGCCAGAGCTGAAACGGCGGAGCAGCTGCCATGCAAAGCCGACCGCGACCAGCACGGCGGCCGCCGCGCTGAGGCCAACCAGCCAGAGCAGGCTGTTGGTGCTTTGTTCGGCCGCCTGCAGAACAGGGTCATATTCCAGCAGCACGGCGCCGATGATCGCACCCTCGGGATTTTCGATCGGAACGGCCAGCATGGCGTTCACTTCCTCCGGGTCGACAAATCTGCGCGGAATGCCGTCCGCCAGGGTCTGGCCGATTTCGTTGCCGGGGTCGTGATTGAATTTATCGCCGACCTGGTGCTCTTCGTCGGCGGCATGGGCGAGGATGGTCTTGTTGCTATCAAGGACCAGGAAATCCCTGTGCAGGCGGCGGTGCTGGTGCAACAAAAATTGCTTGAGCGCCTCGGGCCGCTCGAGCAGCGAAGGCGCCCCATCGGATGATTTGAAAACGATGGTGTCGGCCAATTCCCGCGCGACATTGGTCGCTTCGGTCAACCCCAACGATTTTGTCACCACTATCTGCGTAAAGATCGCGACGCCGCCGACCAGCCCGATCAGGGCCGCGGCCGCCACCATGGAGAGAATGATCTGGCTCTTGATGCGCATGTCATGGCTCCGCCGAGAACGACAGCATTGCGCATGTCACATCGAGCCAGCATCTCATTCCCGGCTTTTATTACCAAATGCTTATCAACGTCCTAACGACGCCAGCCGCGGCTCCTCGCACGACGCACGGTTCCTCACCCCCCATGAAATGAGGGCGAGGAACCCAAGTCTTGCTAAGTCACCCCACCATGGCCAGCGGCACGGCGCTCTTGTTGGGGATCTGGATGTCGATTTCCAGCGTCGACATGGTCTCGCCGCGGTCCATCGAGACCTGCAGATAATCCTGGTCGATCTGCACATGCTTGGCGATGACGGCCATGATCTCCTCGCGCAGGATGGAGACGAGGTCGGGCTGGCTGCGGTTGCGGCGCTCATAGGCGAGCAGCACTTGCAGCCGCTCGCGCGCCACCGGGGCGCTGGAGCGCCGCTTGAAGATGTCGAGCAGGTTCATGCCGCCCTCCTTCCCAAAAGACGATCGAGGAAGCCCTTGCGCTCGAAGGGCACGATGACGGGCAATTCCTCGCCCTCCAGCCGCCTGGCGGCGTCGATATAGGCCTTGGCAGCGGAATTGAGCGGCTCCGACAGTGTCACCGGCGAACCGAGGTTGGAGGCGCGCAGCACATCCTGGCTTTCCGGAATGATGCCGAGCAGCGGCACCGACAGGATTTCCAAGACGTCGTCGATGGACAGCATTTCGCCGCGCGAGGCGCGGGCGGCATCGTAGCGCGTCACCAGCACATGCTTGGCGATCTGCTCGCCCTGCTCGGCCCGCAAGGTGCGGGCGTCGAGCAGGCCGATGATGCGATCGGAATCGCGCACCGACGACACTTCCGGGTTGGTGACGATGACCGCCTCGTCAGCAAAGCGCATGGCGAGCTGCGCGCCGCGCTCGATGCCGGCCGGGCTGTCGCAGAACACGTAGTCGAACACCGAGCGCAGCTTGTCGATGACTTCGCCGACGCCCTCCTCGGTCAGCGCATCCTTGTCGCGCGTCTGCGAGGCCGGCAGCAGGAACAGCGTCTCGACCCGCTTGTCGCGGATCAGCGCCTGCGAGAGTTTCGCCTGGCCCTGGATGACGTTGACGAGGTCGAACACCACGCGCCGCTCGGCGCCCATGATCAGGTCGAGGTTGCGCAGGCCGACGTCAAAGTCGACCAAAGCCACCCTCTTGCCGGTCTTGGCCACGGCCGCCCCGAGGGCCGCCGTCGAGGTCGTCTTGCCGACGCCCCCCTTGCCCGAGGTGACCACCACTACCTTGCCCATTGAAAAGCCTCCGTTGTTGTTTTCTTGGTCGAGCGGCCCGGCCGCCCCAATATCGAAACGAATGTCAGCTCAGCGTCGAAACCCGCAAGGCGTCGCCATCGAGAAACGCCTGCACCGGCTTGCCGCGCGAAACGCCTTCCATCTCCTCGGCGGTGACGTACCAGCCGTCGACCGCCAGAAGCTCCGCCTCGTTCTTGCGGCAGAAGATGCGCGCGCCCCTGTTGCCCAGCGCACCCGCCGAAGCGCGCCCGCGCAGCGTGCCATAGACATGGATCGAGCCCGCCGCGATGATCTCCGAGCCGGACGCGACCGAACCCAGCACGATGACATCTCCATGCGGATGCACGATCGCCTGGCCCGAGCGGATCGGCGCCTTGATCATCAGCGTGCCCGAAGCTTCAACCTGCGGCTCGCTATCGCCCGCCTTGCTTGCGTCAGCCTTGCCGACGCTGTCCTTGTCCGGGCCGGCTTCGGGCGCCCTGCCCTCGGCCTTGTCGAAACTCTCCTCCCGCGCCTTGCGGGGCAGCAACCCATCCGTCGTCGCCTCCTTGGCGCCGACCAGAACCGGCGGCAGGTTGGGCTCGAGTGCAGTGTGGCCGTCGAGCTCGATGGCGTAGATGCGGATGCCGCGATGGCCAAGCACGTCGACCAGCGATTCGATCGCGGCGACATCGGGCTTCAAGGTGTTGAGATCAAGCACCACCGGCCGCCCGGCAAAATAGCCCGGCGAGTTGCCGATCCAGTGATCCAGCCCCTCGAGCCACACGTCCAAAGGCGCTTCGGGCGTCAGCGTGAAAGCGACGAAAGAGCGGGCACGAAAACGAATGGATTTGGCCTCGAGGGGGGCGGCAAAGGTCACGGCTGGCGAATCCTTACTGAGAGGTAAACGCTAGCGAGAGAATGGTTAACGAATGGTTAATGCCAGGGGTGGAGAGCGCGCCGGGAGGGCGGTTCCTGACAGCGCTGGCCGGAGAGTTCGAAAGTCTGCCAAGCGCCATGAGCGGTCGTTGACGCGATCAAGGCCGAGCGACCGGAGGCCGACCCTTTGTGGGCAATGACCGCAGCAGCAGCGTTATTTCGATGTTAAGTCAACCGCAGGCATACTTCATGTCTAGCCGCTCCGCGCGCAAATGGAACTTGACGAAATGCTTAAGCTTGAAAGTTCGAATGGCTGCTTTTTCATCACCGGCTATCCCGACGGTGGCGAATGGATTACGCGCGCGCTGCCCGCCAATATCGGCAAGGGAATTGTCGGGAGACATCTCTGGCACTACGGATCAGATGGCAAGTTGGGCATCTTCGATGCTTTGGAACGCGGGAAGGTCGGCCACCTCAAATTCCCTCCCAACGGCCTTCATGGCGCCACCCATTGCAGCCTGGCAAGCCGGGACGGCAGGCATCTCTATCTCGTCGAACAGATAAGGTCAGGATTTGAAGCCGGAAAGCAGGTGGGGCCGGATGTTTGCGTCCTTCGCATGATCGACCTGGAGCGGGCCGAAATCGTGGCGCAGCACGATGGCCTGCACGGCCGTTTCTTCAACGGCATTGTCGAGCGGCCAGACGGCAAGCTGCTGTTGAATTGGAACGACCACTGGAGCGCGGACAGCCGAAAACATTGGTTGATGCTGCTCGATCCCAGGAGTGGCGAGAGGGAGGTTTCGACCATCCCGGCGGCAAGCATACCTGGTCTGTATACCGGTCTGGGATTTATCAGTTGCAGCCCGGACGGGCGTTACTGGGTCAGATTTGACCATACGCGACTGCCTGCGCTCTATCCCCAGACAAGCATCGTTCAGAAGGCTTTCGGAAAGAGAAGTGGCGAACCGTTCTACGGGATCACGTTTCAGATCTGGGAAGCGTTTCCGCTGCGATTTGTCCGTCGCGTCACCGCCGCCTGGGTGAAGGTTCAGAACTTTGGGGCTGACTGGCCAGGCGATACCGATAGCGATGGGACCCGCCGCCGCGCCCTGTGGGCCGCCATCTCCGATACGCTGCGGCGTCAGAACAGGGAGCCGACCGATCCGCCGTTGTTGCTGTCGGACCTTCCGCCGCTTTTCTCGAGCCATGACGAACTGGGCAAATTCGTCGAGTCGCATGTTTACGGCGGCATAAACAGGCTGGTTGGTCGCGACCAGCTTCTGGGATGGCAGCCTGACGGGCAGGCATTCTGGTTCAAGGTGAACGGTTTCGTCAGTTGCGTGGGCATCGATGGCACCATCTCGCCCCGGCTGTTCACCGAACGACGTGGCTACAATGCTCACGGTTATGGGGATCTTCCTCAGGCCCCGACGGTCTATGCAGTGGAAGCCCTGCCCGATCGCAAGGCGCGCGTGCTCATGGGGACCGAAGAGTTCATTTACGATGGCAAGCCCAGCGCCTCGCCCCACTTGCTGGTGGGCGTTCCGATGAGTAACGACGGATGGAAAGCCTACCAGGAACGCCGCGACGATACGCTGCTGCGCAAATCCGATGAGTTTCTCAAGGGCGCCAACCGCCTTGTCATCCGCGTGGAAGGCGAGGGCGAAGCCGCCCTTATCAAAGCGATCGATGCGCTGACGGGCAAGATGACAGCCTCGATCTATCGCCGCGAGAGGGACTCCGAAGTAAAGATCGTTTTCGTCGGCAAGGAAACGCTGGAAGAAGCGGCGTTCTTCGACAGCCTCATGGACGCATCACCCGCCGTCTTGCCGCCGCTGGCCAGACTGATCGAACGATTTGTCGAGGTCGGAGCATCAAATGATTTTCTGTTTTCGGTGGGTGAGGAAGGCATCGGTCTGCTCGCCAGTGCCGTCCGAACGCTGGGTGTCCGCGACCTGTCCGCCTTGCCGACGATTAAACGCTACGGCCGCCTCGTCGACCCCGAACACGAGTATTATTTCGCCGGCCAGACGGTAACGGCGATGATCGCGGCGCACGGCTGGACGGACGACATGGTCGACTTCGTCTTTTGGGTCGCGATCATGGGCTACTTCAACACCGTTTCGTTCTCGCAAATCTGGTCGAACTGGGGATTGCGCAACGCAGTCGCCGGGCAGGTCCCGAAGACCGTGGCACGCCGGATGGCGGTGACGAATGCCGATTTGATCGCACAACGCGGTACAAGGTGGATAGCAACTTGGCAGCAAGAAATAAACGGCCGGGATGAAACCTGGCTCGAGGCGTTCCTTGACGAATTGCGGATGATCCGTCCGCCGGCGGCTGACTGACAACGTCTATCTTCACAATCACCGAAGGCAGGTGTCCGCCCGCCGTTCAGTTCAGCCCTTTGGATATCTGTCGCGAAGGGCCGCCTGGATCGAAGATCATGGGTTCATGTATACACGCGACCTCGCTGATCCTGATGGCCATGCCGTGGGGGCGCGATGTGGATGGACGTTTCCGCAATGCCTTTTGGTGACAAGGCGGACTGACGTAGTTACGCCGTCGAAGACAAGGACGGCCGGGCGCACATTCCTCTCCACCTTTTCAAAACGGATGCACGACCCAGCGACACAGGTTATGTTGCCCCGTCTGGCCGAGGTCATCGAAGGGGCATGACATGCAGGCAATGCCGATAGCGCATCAAGCCGCGCAACCCGTGGCCGGCCCCTCCCTGGCCGGCTATCCGGCCGCTGTCCTGTGCTGGCTGCTTTCGGCCGGTGTCTATATCGCGGCCAAATGGGTGGCGCCTGAAATGCCGCCCTGGGGCCTCTGCTTCTGGCGGCTGACGCTTGCCTGCGCCATCCTGCTGCCGATCGTGCACCGTCATCACGAAGCGATGATCGGGCTTTTGCGAACGCGCGCCGTGGAGGTCGTCGCCGTGGGGGCGATCGGCCTGACGCTGTGCCAGGGCATGATCTACCATGGCCTCAACGACACCGACGCCACCACGGCCGGCATCATCATGGCGCTGTCGCCTGTCATGACGATGGTGCTTGCCCGTTTCGTGCTTGGCGAGCCGCTCGGGCTGTGGAAGTCGCTTGGCGCGCTGGTTGCGCTTGCCGGGATGATCTTCATCGTTGCCCACGGCAACTTGGCAGCGCTGCTGCAACTCAAGGTCAACGCCGGCGAGCTGTGGATCGTCGGCAGCGCGTTCTGCTGGGGCCTCTACACCGTGCTTTTGCGCCGTGCCAAATTCGGCATCGAACTCCTGCCGATGGTCGTGCTGCTGCTCGGCGCCGGTGCGCTGGTCGCCTTGCCTTTCCATCTGTGGGAATTGTTCAACGACGAACGCTCCGCCATGGACCTCCACAGCCTTCTCGCGCTCGCCTATCTGGCAGGCCCCGGCGGCGCCTTGATGTACTATCTTTACAACAAGAGCGTGCAAACGCTTGGCGCGAGCCGGGCAAGCATGCTGCTCTACCTGCAGACGGTGTTCGTGGCCATCCTCGCCTATCTGCTGCTCGGCGAGGGCTTGCACGATTACGATCTGGTCGGTGCGGCCTTCATCGTCGCCGGCATCGTGCTCGCCACAATGGTCAAACCAGCTCAACCACGCGTGGCGTAGAAGTCTGGCGGGTGGCGGCTGTGCGGCGCGCCAACGCAAAAACCCGCCTCGCGGCGGGTCACTGGCGCAAATCATCACCATAGGCAAAAATGTAGCATAGCTGCCCTCACCTTCAAGGAAAAAATTCCTATAGACATCGACGCACGCTGCCTGCCCGGGCACATGCATTCCCGACCAAAGGCCAGCGGCGCAAGCGGTGGAGGCCGACATTCGAAAGTAAATTCAGATCCAACTTGACGGAACATTAGCTGAAGCTAATTGTTAATGGATGCGGCAGGTGGTGCCCTCCATCGCCTGCCGAAGATCGGCCGTCCGATCGGCCCGCGTCCTCCGCCAGAGGCGCGGGCTTTCGGGGCCGCCGCGCAATCCAGCCGGTATTTCCGTTCTTCAGCTTCCGATCATTTCGCCAGTCCCTCATCGGGGTTTCGCCGCCTTTTGGCCTTGAGGCTGCGGGCGGCCTGCTCGATTGCCGCGCGGTCATTGCCCAGGCGGTCGAGCAGTTCCTGCGCCTCGTCGCCCGATATGCCGGTGCGCACCGCCAGCGCCTCGACCTCCAGCACGTCGGTGCTGGCGATCTCGCCGGTTTCGGGCAGTGCGTCATCCGCCGTCAGCGGCAGGGCCGACTCGCGGTCGATCTCGGCCTCGGCCTGGTGCCAGTGCCGTTCCGGGTCGCCTTGCATGCGGCCTTCCCGTTCCCAGATGTGGTAGGCGCGCTCACGAATTCTGTCGTCCCGGTCGTCGCTCATGGTCAGTCCTCCTTGGGTTGAACGCCGCGCCAATGCAGACGCTCCGGAAAATCCGCGCGATCGGATCGTGCGGCGCGCGGGTCTACTGGCATTGCCGTCTCGGGCCGCCGGAATAGGGCTGGTAGGAGTTGTCTTCCGGGCGGTAGGAGCGGTAGCGGCTGAAGCAGTAATCGACATGGTCGGCCGAAAGTGCTTCGCCGCCACCGTCGGCAACGTAGACGCCCAGGCCCGCGCCGTTTTCGCCGCCATCGCCAGCAGCCGGCTGGCCGGCTTGGGCGACCTGGCCGGCGGCTTGGAGATAGGGCGAGACGCAGGGGCGCAGCTGCCCGCTGTAGGAGCGGTAGCTGTTGTCGTCCGGATGGTAGGAGCGATAGCGGCTGGCGCACCAGGCGAGATGCGGAGGCGGCAATTCGGTCGCCTTGGGCGCGATGGCGCCGGTGACCGTCGGGTCGGGCGGTGTTTCCTGCGGTTTGGCGGGGATGTCCGTCGGCGCGGACTGTTTGGCCGGCAGGCGCTCGAGGCCCTGCCCGGCTTTGTTCACCGGCCGCGCTTTTTTGGTCCACAGCTCCGCCACGCTGACGGTGGCCGTTGCCTGGCGCGGCGGCTTTGCGGCAAGCAGCCAGGCCGCAAAACCCAGTCCGCTGCCGAAGACCGCAAGGGTCAGCACGAAGCCGCAGACCAGTCCCAAAACCGCTTTCACGACACGCTCCTTAAGTCCCTGCTCATAGAATGCGGGGCCTCAAGGCTGGTTCCAGAAAAACGCCCAAGCGTACGCGCCGGCGCTGCCCGCCGATAGCCCGCATGCAGGGCTATCGCATATGGAATTCCTGAGATGTCTGCCCGGCACGGACCCCCACCCCTAACCCCTCCCCACAAGGGGGAGGGAGACTTCCATTGGCGCCGACCCAGGCTAGTCGCCGGTCTTCTGGCGCCAAAGAAGACTTGAAAGCACGCGGCAGCGTTCCCTCCCGCTTGTGGGGAGGGTTAGGGTGGGGGTCCTCTTCGCAAAAATCCATATGCGATAGCCCTGCCCCTGCAGGGGACGACAAGGAGCGCCCAGACACAGTTCAGAAACAATATTCAACAGTTCGGAAAAACTGCCGAAAAGATCGGGTGGCATAAGGATCCCACAACAACTGGAAAAATGGCCGTGCCGGGCGATGCCCGGCCTGGACGGGAAAGCATGGAAATGGATCACGGTGTCGATATCGCCGAACTGGACGCGGAACGATCGGGGCTGGAAAGCGGCCTGGCAAGTGTCGATGCGCTGGTAAAAACGGCCCCCGCGACAGCCAGGCGCGGGCAAATCCTGACGGGCGCCGACTTTGCCCGGCAAGGCCTGCCCGGCGAGCGGCTCGACACCGTCTTCGAACAGCTCGCCGACATGTTTGCAGCGTTGCCGGCGGTGATCTCCGACGGGCGTGTCTGGACCTATCGGGAACTGGACAGCCGGGCCAACCAGTTCGCCCGCCTGCTGGTCAAGCGCGGCGTGCGGCCGGGCGACCGTGTCGGCCTCATTCTCGACCGCTCGGCGGAGACCTATGTCGCGCTGCTCGCCGTGATGAAGGCGAGCGCAGCCTTCGTGCCGCTGGCGACCGCCTTCCCCGAGGAGCGGATGGCGCTCATCATCGAAGACGCCGGCGTCAGCCTGATCGTCACCATCGCCGCCTATGCGTCTCGGGCCGATCAACTGCCGGTTCCGCACCTGCTGATCGACAGCACTGCTGCCGAAATCTCCAGACAGTCCAACGCGCCGTTGAAGCCGCATGCGAAGGCCGCTTTATCGGACGACACCTGCTACATCCTCTACACCTCGGGCACCACGGGCAAGCCCAAGGGCGTGGTCATCAAGCACCAGAGTTTCGTCAACTTCATCCGCGTTGCCGCCGCCTCCTACGGCTACCGGCCGGGCGACCGCGTCTACCAGGGCATGACCATCGCCTTCGACTTTTCCTCCGAAGAGATCTGGGTGCCGTTCGTCGCCGGCGCGACGGTGGTGCCGGCACCGGGCCAGATGCCGCTGGTGGGCGAGGAACTCGCCGATTTCCTGCGCCTCCACGACATCACCTGCATCGCCTGCAGCCCGACGCTGCTGTCGTCGATGACGTCGGATGTGCCCAGCCTGCGCACGCTGCTGGTCGGCGGCGAGGCCTGCCCGCACAATCTGGTGGTGCGCTGGTCGAAGCCGGGGCGGCAGATCCTCAACACCTATGGCCCGACCGAGGCGACCGTCACCGCCACCATGGGCGCGCTGACGCCGGACAGTCCCGTCACCATCGGCGCGCCGCTGCCGACCTACTCGATCGTCATCCTCGACGCTTCGCTGCCGCAGCTTGCCGAGCCCGGCGAACTGGGTGAGATCGGCATTGCCGGCATCGGGCTCGCGGTCGGCTATCTCAACAGGCCTGACCTGACCGAACAGAAATTCATCGCCGATTTCGTCGGCCTGCCGAACAACCCGTCGAAGCGCATCTACCGGACCGGCGACCTTGGCCGCATCAACGACCAAAGCGAGATCGAGTATAACGGCCGCATCGACACCCAGGTGAAGATCCGCGGCTACCGCATCGAGCTCGGCGAGATCGAGGCGGTGCTGCTCGACCAGCCCGAGATCGCGCAGGCTGCGGTCACCACCTGGGAGATCGAGCCCGGCCGCGTCGAACTCGTCGCCTATTACGCCCCCAAGGCCGGCCAGAAGGCGACTTCGCGTGCGGACCTCGCCACGACGATGAAGCGGCGGCTGCCCGACTACATGGTGCCCTCCTATCTCGAGGAGCTGCCGGCGATCCCGATGACGGTCTCCAACAAGGTGGATTTGCGCCAGCTGCCGAAGCCGACAAGCGTGCGGCTTTCGGGCGATCGCGCCATGGTCGCGCCCGGCAATGACGACGAGCGTTTCATGGCCGACGCGCTGGCCGCCGTACTGAAATTCGAAGAAGTGTCCGTCGAGGACAATTTCTTCGACGATCTCGGCGCCAACTCGCTGCTGATGGCGCATTTCTGCGCGCGCCTGCGCACCAGGAAGGAATGGGCGACGGCGTCGATGCGCGACATCTACCTCCACCCGACCGTGGCGCGTCTGGCGCTTCACCTGGGCGTGGCGGACGAGATGACTATGGCCACCAACGAGCCCGTCCTCACCCGCCGGGCCTCGAACTTCGCCTACTGGACCTGCGGCGCCGCACAGCTGCTGTTTTACGCGCTCTACAGCTATGGCGCCCTGTGGGCGATCAATGGCGGCCTCAACTGGATGTATGACGCGCTCGACGATCCGCTGCAGCTCTACATCAGGTGCGTGGCGCTTTCGGCCGCCGTGTTCTTCGGCATGTCGGGCTTTGCCGTCATCGCCAAATGGATGCTGGTCGGCCGCTGGAAGGCGGAGGCGTTTCCCATCTGGGGCGTGCGTTACTTCCGCTTCTGGGTGGTCAAGACATTGATCCGCACCGCGCCCGTCGTGCTGTTCCGCGGCAGCCCGCTCTACAGCATCTACCTGCAGCTTCTGGGCACCAAGCTCGGCAAGAACGCCGTCATCGAATCGAAATCCGTACCCGTCTGCACGGATCTCATCTCGATCGGCGCCAACACCATCCTGCGCAAGGAATCCATGATCCTCGGCTTCCGGGCGCAGTCCGGCTATATCCACACCGGGCCGCTGACCATCGGTCGCGATGCCTTCGTCGGCGTCGGCTCGACGCTCGACATCGACACCAGGATCGGCGACGGCGCCCAGCTCGGCCATTCGTCCTCGCTGCATCGCGGCCAAAGCATCCCCGACGGCGAACGCTGGCATGGCTCGCCGGCCGTGCCGACCACGGCCGACTATTGCAAGGTGCGCAATGTCGATCCGTCCAACATCAGGCGCTTCCTCTTCGAAGCGGTTCAGCTGATCGGGCTGTTTGCCATCGTCACTCCCTTGCCGCTCTTGTTCCACAGCTATTGGGAAAACGTCGGCGACGACTACCAGGAAACGATCGGCGTCGTCGCGATCGGCACCACGGTCACGCTGTTCGGCTACATGGCCGCATCCTTCCTGGCGGCGACGCTGGTGCCGCGCCTGACAAACCTGATCCTGAAGCCAGGCCGCACCTACACGCTTTACGGCTTTCGCTACTGGCTGCAGACGGTCGCCGAATTCTCGAGCAACTCGCGCGTGCTCGGCCTGCTGGCCGGCGACAGCTCGGCCATCGTGCACTACATGAGAGCGATCGGCTGGAACCTCAACAAGGTGGTGCAGACCGGCTCCAATTTCGGCTCCAACCAGCAGCACGAAAACCCGCTTCTGTGCGAGATCGGCACCGAGACCATGGTGTCGGACGGGCTGTTCATGATCAACATGCACAAATCCGCCTCCGCCTTCCGGCTCGAGCCGACGAGGATCGGCGAGCGCAACTATCTCGGCAACAACATCTACTATCCGCCGGACGGGCGCACCGGCGACAACGTCCTGCTCGGCACCAAGGTGATGATCCCCATCGACGGGCCGCTGCGCGAGAATGTCGGGCTTCTGGGTTCCCCTGCCTTTGAAATCCCGCGCATGGTGAACCGCGACAAGGAACTCATCGCGGGCGTCGACGAAGACGACCGGCGCCGGCGCATCCCGCACAAGAACCGCCACAATCTGGTGACGATCCTGCTGTTCGTGGCAACGCAATGGGTCATGCTGTTCGCCACGCTGGCGATCTGGGACCGGGCGCTGAACTACTACACCGAATGGGCTGAAGTCGCGCTGTTCGTCGCCGTGCTTTTGACCTCGGCGATCACCATTCCGTTCTACATCTTCGTGGAACGGGCAAGCCTTGGTTTCGGCCGGCTGAAGCCGCAGATGACGACGATCTACGACGTCGCGTTCTGGCGCCACGAGCGCCACTGGAAGCTGGCGGATTCGCCGATCGTGCGGCTGTTCGCCGGCACGCCGTTCCGGCCCATGATCCTGCGCATGCTGGGCGTCAAGATCGGCAGTCGTGTCTATGACGGCGGCAGCAACCTCACCGAACGCTCGCTGGTGGAGATCGGCGACGACGCCACCCTCAACGAGGGCTGCGTCATCCAGGCCCATTCGCTGGAGGAAGGCGCCTTCAAGTCCGACTTCATCCGCATCGGCAAGGGCTGCACGCTCGGACCCTCCGCCTTTGTCCACTACGGCGTCGTGATGGGCGAAGGCTCGGTGGTCGATGTCGACTCCTTCGTCATGAAGGGCGAAGAGCTGGAGCCCAACTCCATATGGCGTGGCAACCCGGCCAAGCTGCACCGCTTCGTCGAGCCGATCACCGACGATGGCTCCAAGGCATCGGCCCGGGCATCGGCTTGAAGAAGGGCATCGGCTTGAACACCGGAGACATCCGTCTCGTTGCCGTGACCGAGGCCAACCGTGCCCTGGTCACGGCCCTGGAACTCGCCCCGAAGCAGAGGGATTTCGTCGCCGGCAATGCGGCGTCGCTGGAAGAAGCCGAAACCGACGCAGACGCGCGGCCACGCGTCGTCATGGCCGGGACCCGCGTCGTCGGTTTCCTCATGTACGAGGCGCCCGAGGATGACGACGAGGCGCGCATCTACCGCTTCATGATCGACCGCGCTTCTCAAGGCAAAGGCTACGGCAAGGCCGCGCTGCGCGAAGTGCTGGACGAAATCCAGGGGCTCGGCCACATCAGCCACGTCTCGATCTGCTACGAACCGGAGAACGATGCGGCGCGAAACCTCTATCGCAGCGCCGGTTTCGTCGAAGAAGGGCTCGACGAGGACGGCGAAATGATCGCCGATCTCGCTTTGCCGGCACGGACGCACGAGCCGTGACGCGGCTGCCCGAGGAAATCGCCTTGGCCGAAGCGATCGCCGCCATCGCACCATCGGGAGTCCGGATCGGATGTCGCATGATCCGCGACGGCGACGAGGCCCATCTGCTGCCCGGGGAAGCGCATTCCCTCCCCGCGCGCCAGCCCGGCATGCGGCGCGCCAGCGGCGCGGCCCGGTGGATCGCGCACGGACTGCTGGCGGAGCTTGGCGTCGGCGACGTCGCCATCCTGCGCACGCCAACCGGCGCGCCGGTCTGGCCCGACGGGATAACCGGTTCGCTCGCTCACGACGACGACATGGCCGTGGCGGCGGTTGCCCCGATTGGCGATATCGCCTCGCTCGGCATCGACGTCGAGCCTGCGCAGCCTCTCCCGGATGATATTTTGGCGCTCGTGACAACGCCCGCGGACCGCACGGACGCAGCCGACCGGCATCTTGCCGGCCGCATCCTCTTTGCCGCCAAGGAAGCCGTCTACAAGGCCGTCTATCCGCTCGATCGCGAGGTGCTGGGCTATGAGGACATCACCGTCGACCTGAACGCAGGCCAGGCGACGACGAAGACGGGGCGCAAGACCAGGCTCGTTTACTGCGCTGCCCCGCGCGTGGTGGTGCTGGCGTTTATCGATGGAGATGGGGTTTGGGGTCGGCGCGATTATTCTGCTGCGCTACGGCGTCATGAGTTCCTAGCCGAACGCGGCAATCGTTGACGTTGGCGCTGCCCCTCACTGTCCTGCCGGACATCTCTCCCCGTATAGTGACGGGGAGAGAGGGGCTGGCCGCGACGCCGGCATTCTTCCCGCAACGCTGGAGATTGGCGAAATCGCCGATGACAGCATCCTCTCCCCGTCACTATACGGGGAGAGGATGCCGGCAGGCAGGTGAGGGGCGGCGCAGACGCTGGCCATTATGAACGGTCGCTGTGACGCTGTAGGATTATCCGGGTGGATCCTGGCGTCACGAGCCTGGAATCTTCGAAGACTGTTCCTCTTGCGCGCCAACGATCTCCCTATATTCCCGCACTTCGCCATCGAGCCCGCGCAGCCGCCAGCTCTCCCCCTGCCTGCCCTCGACATGACAGGGCCCGATCGGCACCTTGCCGCCGCCTTCCGGCAGGTCGAGCACATAGACGGGGTTGCAGATGCCCGACAGCCGCGCCCGCAGCGCTTCAGTCAGCGCCTGACCCTGTGCAATCGTCGTGCGCCGGTGCGCCATGCCGCGCGCGAGGTCGCCATGGTGCAGGTAGTAGGGTTTGACGCCGAGGCGGTACATCAGCTCGCGGCAGAGCTCCTCCAGCGCCTCGATGCTGTCGTTGACGCCCTTGAGCAGAACGCTCTGGTTGAGCAGCACGAACCCGGCTCGCCGAAGCGTGCGGCAGGCCACCTCGGTAGCGCCGGTGATTTCACGCGCGTGATTGAAATGGGTGACGACAGTGACCATCAGCCGGCCCTGCAGCGCCGCGACGAGCCCTGATGTAATGCGCGACGGCAGCACCACCGGCACGCGCGTATGGATGCGCAGCAGCCGCACATGGGGGATCGCTTCGATGCGCGCGGAGATTTCGGCCAGTGCCTTGTCGGGCAGCGACAGCGGATCGCCGCCGGTCAGGATCACCTCACGGATTTCGGGATGCTCGGCGATATAGGCCAGCGCCGGCTCCAGCGCCTCGTGCGTATAGCCACGACCGATCGAGGTCAGCGATTCCTTGCGGAAGCAGAACCGGCAATAGACCGCGCATTGATAGGTCGGGAACAGCAGCACCCGGTCGGCATGACGGTGCGTCAATCGCGGCACCGGGCTGAAGTCATGATCGGAGATCGGATCGTCGAGCTCGCCTTCCACCTCCTCCAGTTCCTCAGGCGACGGAATGACCTGCGCCCGGATCGGATCGGCGGGGTCGTTCCAGTCGATCAGGTCGAGATAGGCTTTGGGCGCGCGCACCTTGTGCTTCACCGCCGCGGCCTGGGCGGCTGCGCGCTCGGCTGGGGACAGCGGGAGGGACGCCAGGTCGCGCACGTGGCGCACGCCGGCGCGGACGTCCGCCTGCCAGGCGGTGTCGGGGCCGGCGGCGGGTGCATCGTGGAGGTTGGTGTCTGAAGTCATCAGGGTTCTCAGGACAGTTTCTGGCGGAGCTATCGGCCGGATGGCCAGGCTGGTCAACCTTCCGGGGTGGTCGCCGCCATCAAATCCACCGCCTGCAAATCCGTAGGTATTTAGCCAAAATGGCACTATTCTGCGCAGTCTGGGCTTCAGGGAAAACGAATGGATTTCAGCACAGGCCATGGTTACCTGCTCATCGGCGGCCTCATTCTCGTCGGTACTGGGCTGCTCATCCTGTCGCTGATCGTCAATTTGCGCGTCGCCCACAGTGTGCGCGACGACGTGCGCCATCGCGAAAAGCTGCTGGAATACCACCGCAACATCTTCTCGCAGTTGGGCGTGATCCTGATCGGCATCGGCGTGTCCCTGTTCATCTTCTTTTTCCAGCAGAATTACCAAGACCAGCGCAGACGCGAAGCGGATCTTCAGCAGGTTCTGGCCAAGCTGGCGGCGCGCATCGCTCGTGGCGCTCCCCTCGTCGAGTCACTTGGCGAATTCGACGGGCTGCTGGATGACGGCGGGGCCTATATTAGTCCCGAACTTGGTGGAACCAACGCCGCCATCGGCGCGCGGGGAGCGGAGCTTGGCAAGCAGGTCCGCGAAATCCTGCTGGTTGAGCGCGACGTCGACATCCGGGACTTCGACATCCTCAACCTGTCGCGCGATTTCGAGTCGTCGTTCGTCGTCAACGAGCTCGATCCGACGCTATGGTTCGACATCGTGCGCGACGAGAGCGAGATCAAATATGCCATCACCCAACTCACCCTCGACTACAAGGACCTGCAGGATGCGATCGGCGGCGAGCCGATCGAGGTTGCGATCGCCAATCCTGAAACCGAGCGCAAGATCAAGCACGAGGTGCTCGACATCTTCTACGATGCCGACCTCTTGCGCCAGCGCAGCAGGCGATTTCTTGGCCGCGCATGCTGGCTTCTCAGCCACGGACGCAGCTTCGTCAGTCTTGCACCGGTCGACGCGATCGAAGCCGATGCGAGGTCACATCAGGAATGGATCGACAGATCGAAGCCCTTGCTGGCGCAGACGAAATCGGGCAACGGCGATTGCTTCAAACTGCTCCGATACGGCCCCGCATCCTGAACTCCCGGCGGCACCGTTCGATTTGGAAGTCAGTCCCCCACACGTTGCAGCGTGCCGAGATGATTGTCGTCGAGAAAACCTACGGTCATGGCCGACGCCTTGCCGTCAGCGCCGACCACAAAACTTACGCCCGAGGGGCTGTCCGGCGTCTCCGCGTCGGGGAAGGTCAGGAAAAGGTCACCGTCGAAATGCGTCAATGAATAGGACCGGCCGGCGGCCGGGCCTACCCTGAGCACAAGGTCGTCTCCTGCTTTCGACACAATCGCGTCGCCGATGAAGTCGTTGGCGTACCGGCCGGCATAGACGCTGTCCGGCCCGGCTGGCCGTGGCGGAGACGGCGGCGCGGCATAGGCGGCCTTGGCCGCCGCGACCGCCGGACCGAACAGGCCCGCATAGATATCATTCCACGCCTTGACCCAGTCCTTCTCGACGTTACCGTCGAAGACGAGATCGGCGAAGCTGTCGGACAATCCCTCCGGCAGGCCAGTCGGAAAGGCGTTGGCGACGATGACGATGCCCAGCTTCTCCTTTGGGAAGACCGTCACCAGGGTACGCGCCCCGACGCTGAAGGCGCCGGCGTGGCCCCAGCTCAGGCCGTGTCGGCCGAATTCGACGTTCCAGCCGAGGCCGTAGAACGATGCGCCGCCGGAGACGGGGTTGTTGCCGCGCGCTATCAGCGGAACATGCGTCTGGCTTAGCGCATCGGCGGCAATCAGTGTCTTGCCGGCATAAACGCCGTTGCCGAGGATGAGGCGCACCCATTGCGAGAGGTCACGTGCCGTAGAGCTGACGCCGCCGGCGGGCGCCTGCGCATCCGGATCGCGCTCTATCCTCGCGGCCCAGGCGCCATCGACCTTGACGTGAAGCGCGGCGCGGTTGCTTTGCTTGACGAAGTCTGAATGACGGGAACTGGTCGAGGCCATGCCAAGTGGGCGGTAGAGCCTCTCCTCGGCGACCTCCTCCCAGGGCTTTCCTGTCGGCCTCGCGGCTGCCACGGCACCCTCTGTCAATCCGAAATTGCTGTAGGAATACCCGGCGCGGAAGCTCGACGATGGTGGCACGAACCGCAGGCGATGCAGTATCTCGACGCGGTCGTAGCCAATGCCTTCGAGGTCGTCTCCGGCGGTGCCCGGAAGCCCGCTGCGATGCGAAAACAGGTCACGGACGGTGAGTTGGCTCGCCGGATAAGGATCGGCCAACCGGAAGGCCGGATCGAGATCGGCGATCTTCGAATCCCAGGACACGATCCTGTCGCTAACCAACGCCGCCACGACGGTGGCGGAAACCGGCTTGGAAAGGGAAGCGATCTGGAACACCGTGTCGGCGTCGACGGTCTCTGGCTTGCCGGCCTCGCGATGCCCAAAACCCTTGAGGAAGATCACCTCGTCATCGCGCACGACGCCGATGGCGAGACCGGGTACAGCACCGTCCGCTACGGCGGCTTCGGCAAGCGCTTCGAGCTTCGACAGGGCAGCAGTGATGCGCTCGGGCGTGAGGGTATCGGCCGGCGCCGCGTGCGGCCAAAGCACCATTGCGGCGATGAAGACCCAAACCCTCCAATGACAGAGATTCCGATTCAGCCGCATGCACAAGCCTCCTCCCAAGCATTCACAAGGCCATGATACAGGGCCGCACGGGTGAGGCCAGCCCTTCTCGGGCCATTCGCGCAACCGGACGGTCGATCTCCTGATCGGCCGCGCCGACGACGCCATCACCTCTGCCGGGCTACCGCATCGACATCGAAAGCGCGCTGATCGAACATCCGGCAGTCAACGAGGCAGCCGTCGTCGGTGTGCCCGACCCGCAGCGCACCGAAATCGTCAAGGCCTTCGTCGTTCTGGCGCCCGCCTTTCGAGGCAGCGAGGCGCTGGCCGAGGAACTGGCGCAGCATGTCCGCAAGCGCCTCTCGGCCCACGCCTATCCGCGCGAAGTCGAGTTCGTCAGCGAGTTGCCGAAGACACCCAGCGGCAAGATTTAGCGGTTCCTGCTGAGGAAGGCCGAGGTGGAGAAGCGGAAGGGGTGACGCTGCCGATCTCCCCACTTGGGAGGTCCCGAAGGACGGGCGAGACCCGTGGCTCCCCCGGGAACGGCCCGGCACTACTCCTTTGCGCGAAAAACTTCCGGCACGACGAACACTTCGTCAGCCCGGCCATAGCCGCCGTCGGCGACCTCCTCGACCAGCACCATCGTGAAGGGGCTCACACCCTCGCCGAAAAAGTCGACGAACATGGCTGTCGTTCGATGGATGAGGTCTTCCTTCTGCGCCCTGGAGAGCGCCGCTTGCGGTAACTTGATGTTGGCGAATGGCATGACCTTTTCCTTTCTGTGGAATTTCAGGTTCGGCGTGGAGCGGTCGGCGACGGCTCAGACGACGCCGCCATTGGCGCGGATGATTTGTCCGTTGACCCAGAAGCTGTCCGGCCCGGCCAGGAACGAGACCAGCCCGGCAATGTCGTCGGGCTGGCCGAGCCGGCCGAGCGGGATCATCTTGCCGATGGCCTCGATCTGCGCCTCGCTCTTGCCGTCCGTGAACAGCGCGGTATCGATCGGTCCGGGCGCTACTGCGTTAACGGTGATGCGGCGCGCGCCAAGCTCCTTGGCCAGAATGTGGGTCATCGCCTCGACACCCGCCTTTGTGGCGGCGTAGACGCCGTAGCCCGGCTGGTAAAGGCCGACGACGCTGCTGGAAAAATTGACGATGCGACCGCCGTCGCGAAGCCGGCGCGCACCTTCCCGCATGCCGCGGAACACCCCGCCGAGATTGATCGCGATCTGCGTGTCGAACGAAGCATCGTCGGTCTGCGCCATCGGCGAAATCTTCATGACGCCGGCATTGTTGACGAGGATGTCGATGCCGCCGAACGCCTTCTCGCCGGCGTCGAACAGTGCAGCGATACCGTTTGGATCGGCGATATCGGCCTGAACGGCGATCGCCTTGCCGCCGCCGGCTTCGATGCTGCGCACAAGTTCTTCGGCCTCGGCGCGGCCCCGTGCATAATTGATGACGACAGCAACGCCATCGCGGGCGAGCCGCTGTGCGATGGCGGCGCCGATGCCTTTGGAGGCGCCGGTCACGATCGCGGTTCTGGTTTGGCCACCCGTACTTGTTTGATTGGATGTCATGGAAGTCTCTCCGTGTGTTGGTGACACGGATATAGGTCGGGCAGCTTTCCGG
This sequence comes from Mesorhizobium sp. LMG17149, assembly GCF_024518695.1. Classification (NCBI taxonomy): domain Bacteria; kingdom Pseudomonadati; phylum Pseudomonadota; class Alphaproteobacteria; order Hyphomicrobiales; family Phyllobacteriaceae; genus Mesorhizobium; species Mesorhizobium sp. LMG17149. Next base: position 91,633 of record NZ_JANIFL010000006.1, on the reverse strand, counting down.
ATAATCAGCCGCCTATTGACATCACTATTCGGAAACTGCGAACAAAAGCCATGGATCGACTGGACACGATGCGGCTCTTCGTTCGCGTTCTGGAGCGGCGCAGCTTCACCGCTGCCGCGGCCGATCTCGGCCTGCCGCGCTCAACCGCGACGGAATCGATCCGGCGGCTGGAAGAGCATCTCGGCGCGCGGCTGCTGGAACGAACGACGCGGCAGGTGAACGCCACCCAGGACGGCGAAGCCTACTATCGGCGCTGCCTGTCGATCCTGGCCGAAATCGAGGATGCCGAAGCCGCCTTTCGCAATGCCGAGCCTTTCGGCCTGCTGCGCATCGACGCCAGCACGCTGCTCACCCGCACCTTCCTGTTGCCGCGCCTGCCGGAGTTCCTCGCCCGCTATGTCAGGATCGATCTGCAGATCGGCCAGAGCGACCGGCTGGTCGATCTCGTGCGCGAAGGCGTCGACTGTGTGATCCGCGTCGGCGAGCCGCCCGACAGCGGCATGATCATGCGGCGGCTGGCTGTCATCCGCGAGATCACCTGCGCCAGCCCTGCCTATCTCGAGCGCCACGGCACGCCCGTCTCCCCCGATGCGCTCGACGGTCACCAGGCGGTGGGCTTTGTTTCGTCGCGCACCGGCGAGACCCTTCCGTTCGAATTCACCGTCGCCGGCAGTATCCGTGAGGTGCGGCTGCCAGGCCGCGTCGCCGCCAACAATTCCGACACCGCCGCCGATCTGGCGCGGCTTGGCCTCGGCCTCATCCAGGCGCCGCGCTATCGCTTCGAAAAGGATCTGGCGGATGGGACGCTCGTCGAGGTGCTGGCCGACTATCCGCCATCGCCAACGCCGCTGTCGGCGCTCTACCCGCAGAACCGTCAGCTCTCGCCACGCCTGCGCGTCTTCCTCGACTGGGCCTCGCGCATCTTCGCCGAGGCCGATCTCTAGGGCAATTACAGGAAAAATGTGAACATTTTCCAGGAAAGCGCCTCACGGGCTGAGGCCGTTCCGGTCCAAAGGCGGACAAGGGCGAATGAGCGCACTTGATCCATAGCCGAAGTTTCACGAAAATCATCCCAAAGTCGGTTGCTGCCATTCAGCGCGCCACTTTCCGTCTGTTGGACTGGATATTGCGGCGCCTGGCCTAATCGCCGCAGTTGAGGAACCGGATAGCCATTATGAGGAGACTGTTTATAACGGTCGCTGAAATCGCGATGACCAAGGGGAGACGATGCGCTACATACGTCCGCTTTCAATAGAAGATGCCGTTGGCCAGTTGGCCGGGTCGGCTGGTACGGCCGCCATCCTCGCAGGAGGCAGCGACCTCCTGGTCAGGATGAAGGGCGGCTTTGCCGAACCAGAGCTGATCGTCGACATCAAGGCGATCGATGGCTTGAGCGAGATCCGGGAAACGGCTGAAGGCTTCAGCATCGGCGCCGCGGTTCCCTGCGCCGTCCTGGGGGAGAACACCGCCCTCAAAAAGGCATGGCCTGGCATCGTCGAGGCGGCCAAGCTGATCGGCTCGAAGCAGGTGCAGGGACGCTGCACCATCGTGGGCAATCTCTGCAACGCCTCGCCGGCCGCCGACAGCGTGCCTGCGCTGGTTGCCGCCGGCGCCAAGGCAGTGGTCGTCGGGCCGGCGGGCAGGCGCACGATCCCCGTGCAGAGCGTGCCAACCGCGCCGGGCAAGACGTCGCTGGCCAAAGGCGAGATCATCGAGGCGATCCTGCTCGACAAGCGCGAGCCGCGGTCTGGCGATGCCTATCTGCGTTTCATTCCGCGCACCGAGATGGATATCGCGGTGGTCAGCGCCGGGGTGAACCTGACGCTCGACGAGCACGGTGTCGTCAAATCGGCCCGCGTGGCGCTGGGCGCCGTTGCAGCGACGGTGCTTCTGGTCGAGGAGGCGGCGGAGGTGCTCATCGGCTCCAGGCTGGACGAGGCGACGCTGGAGCGGCTCGCCAAGGTCTGCGCGGGGGCATGCCGTCCCATCGACGACAAGCGCGGCACCATCGAATTCAGACGAAAAGTTGCGGGTGTGCTGGCCCAGCGGGCCGCCACATCAGCCTATGCACGTGCAGGAGGCAAATGATGGCTGGTATAGCAGTTTCAACGACAATCAACGGCGACGCTGTCGAGTATCTTTGCCAGCCGGACGAGACGCTGCTCGACGTCCTGCGCGATCGGCTGGGGCTGACGGGCGCCAAGGAAGGCTGCGGCACCGGCGACTGCGGCGCCTGCTCGATCATCCTCGACGACCGGCTGGTGTGCTCGTGCCTGGTGCTCGGCGCCGAGGCTGAAGGCCGCCGCGTCGAGACCATCGAGGGCATGGCCCATGGCGATACGCTGCACCCGCTGCAGCAGAAGTTCCTCGAGCATGCGGCGCTGCAATGCGGCATCTGCACGCCGGGTTTTTTGATCGCGGCCAAAGACCTGCTGGCGAAAAACCCCGACCCGACCGAGGAGGAAATCCGCTTCGGCCTTGCCGGGAATCTCTGCCGCTGCACCGGCTACGACAAGATCGTGCGCGCCGTGCAGGACGCGGCCATCGTGATGAAGGGAGCCTGAGATGAATTTCGATCCACGTTTTTCCGGACGTAAATTCGCCTCCGTCGGCACGCGTCCGATCCGTCCCGACGGCATCGACAAGGTGACGGGCCGCGCCCGCTACGGCGCCGACTTCAACATGGCCGGCCAGTTGGTCGGGCGTGTCCTGAGAAGCCCGCACGCCCACGCCAGGATCGTCAAGATCGACACGTCCAAGGCGGAAAAGCTCGCCGGCGTCAAGGCGGTGATCACCGCGGCCGACCTGCCCGATCTCACCGATGGCGATGCCGCCATGTACGACGTCCTCGACAATTGCATGGCGCGCACGAAAGCGCTCTATGACGGCCACGCGGTCGCCGCGGTCGCTGCGATCGACGCCCGCACGGCCAGGCAGGCGCTGAAGCTCATCGAGGTCGAGTACGAACTGCTGCCGCATGTCACCGATGTCGACGAGGCGGCGAAGCACACGGCGCCCTTGATCAATGATGCCATCTTCACCGAGGGCCTCGAGGAAAAGCCGGTAAAACCCTCCAACGTCACCAAGCGCAGCCAGTTTGGCCATGGCGATGTCCATCAGGGCTTTGGGCAGGCCGACTTCATCGTCGAGCGTTCCTTCAAGACCGAGCAGACGCACCAGGGCTATATCGAGCCGCATGCCTGCGTGGCGAATTTCAGTTCCGACGGCACCGCCGACCTCTGGGTGTGCACGCAGGGCCATTTCGTCTACCGCCAGCACTGCGCCCAGCTGCTTGGCATGGAAGCCTCGAAACTGCGCGTCACCTCCTCGGAGATCGGCGGCGGTTTTGGCGGCAAGACCCATGTCTGGGCCGAGCCGGTGGCGCTGGCGCTGTCGCGCAAGGCCGGACGGCCGGTGAAGCTGGTGATGACCCGCGACGAGGTGTTCCGCGCCTCGGGCCCGACCAGCGCCACCTCGATCGACGTCAAGATCGGCGCCCGCAAGGACGGCACGATCACCGCCGCCGAAGCGACGCTGCGCTACAGCTGCGGCCCGTATGCCGGCTCCTGGGCCGAGATCGGTGCGATGACGGCGTTTGCCTGCTACAAGCTCGATAACGTCAAGACGGTCGGCTACGAAGTGCTGGTCAACCGGCCGAAGACCGCGGCCTATCGCGCGCCCTCGGCGCCGATGGCGGCCTTCGCGGTGGAAAGTGCCGTCGACGAGCTGGCCAAGAAGATCGGCATGGACCCGGTCGACTTCCGCATCAGGAACGCCGCGCAGGAAGGTACGAGATCCTCCTATGGCCCGGTCTACGGACCGATCGGCATCGGCCCGACGCTGGAGGCGGTGAAGAGCCATCCGCACATGAAGGCGCCGCTGGGCAAGAACCAGGGCCGTGGCATGGCTTGCGGTTTCTGGTTCAATTTCGGCGGCCAGACCTGCACCGACCTCAACATCGGCATGGATGGCTCGGTCTCGCTGGCCGTCGGCACGGTCGATGTCGGTGGTTCCCGCGCATCGCTATCGCTGGTGGCGGCGGAGGAACTCGGCATCGACTATTCCCAGGTCAAGGCGATCGTCGCCGACACGTCCAGCCTCGGCTACAACGACATGACGGACGGCAGCCGCGGCACCTTCTCCTCCTCCATGGCGACAATCTCGGCCGCCCGCAACGCGATCAAGATCCTGCGCGAGCGCGCCGCGCAGATGTGGGACATTGCCGTCGACGACGTGATCTGGGAAATGGGCCACGCGATCGCCAAAGGCGAGAAGCACGGCAATCTCGGCAAGCTGTCGCTGAAGGAGATCGCGGTCGAGTCGGGCAAGACCGGCGGACCGATCGCCGGCCACAGCGAGCTCGTCGCCGATGGTGCCGGCGTCTCCTTCGCCACCCATATCTGCGATATCGAGGTCGATCCCGATACCGGCGCCACCAGGGTCATCCGCTACACGGTCGTGCAGGATGCCGGCAAGGCGGTGCACCCGACCTATGTCGAGGGACAGTACCAGGGCGGCGCCGCGCAAGGCATCGGCTGGGCGCTCAACGAGGAGTATATCTACGGCAAGGACGGGCGGCTGCAGAATGCCGGCTTCCTCGACTACCGCATCCCGGTCTGTTCGGACCTGCCGATGATCGACACGCAGATCCTGGAGATTCCCAACCCCAACCATCCCTACGGGGTGCGCGGCGTCGGCGAGACGTCGATCGTGCCGCCGCTGGCGGCGATCGCCAATGCGGTGTCGAACGCCGCGGGCGTGCGCATGACGCACATCCCGATGTCGCCGCCGCGCATCCTGGCGGCGATCGAGGCGGAACGGGAATGGTCGAAGTAACGCTCTGGGGCTCGCTCGCCGCGACCGCCGGAGGCAACAGCAAGGTCGAGATCGAGGCCAAGGACATAAGGGAACTGTTCAGGAAGCTGGCTGAACAGTATCCCGGCCTCGAGCCCTGGATCGACAAAGGCATCGCCGTCGCCATCGACGGGACGATCTACCGGGATACGTGGTCGAAGAAGCTGCCGGAGGGGGCGGAGATTTTTCTGCTGCCTAGGCTGGCGGGGGGATGAGCGGACGGCTGACAGGGTGAAAAGTCTCTCGCCGTAATTCTACGAAGGCGCTGTTGGATCCGACCGGGAGAGGTCTGCTTTGCGCCGTATATAGGCCCTCCAAGCTGAAACCGGATATTGAATCACAGCGGGTGTTTCGAGGTGTTGAACATCGCCGAATGCCGCATAATGGCAAGGGAATGAGCTTGCCCCTGTCTGCTCACCTTTCAAAGTCAGCTTTGTAGCGCCGGACCTTTCCTGTGGTCTCCCGCGCAGATAGAAATTGCACCTGCAACCGTCACCGCCGCTGTTCCACGTATCTTAATCCACGCGTGTGGGCGCGTCGCATAGGTATACACGCGACATTAGCTCCCGGTAATTGTCCACGGCGACGAGAAGCTTTACACAAGAGCGGAAAATGCTAAGCGCCAAGATGCAAAAGCGTCGCCGCACGGGGAAAAATAGACTTTAGTGGAACCGCATTCGAAGCCAGCTAGTGGAAAACGATCGGGTCACGGTCCAAGCTTTCTGAGGTGGGCGGGAAGCAAGCGACAGACGCTGCGTGTCCTTAAGGATTTCGTGCCGAACTCAACCAGACACTACGTTGAACCCTTCGCAGGTTCCGCAGCGCTTTTCTTCGCGACAAAACCAGTAGAGGGAACGTTAGCGGATTTGAACGGTCATCTGATCAACGCACTTAAGCAAGTTCGACGCGCACCTAGGCGCATCCACGAGCGCCTTAACGCGATTCCGCGGAGTGAAGAAAATTACTATGAGTCTAGACACAGATTTAATTCGCTATCTCCGAACGGGGAAGAAGCTGCCACACTTTTCATTTATCTAAACAGAAATTGTTTTAACGGCCTCTGGCGAACAAACCAACGTGGATTATTCAATGTGCCATTTGGTGGAGACGAAATGGGGGCCTCCCCGCCCCTCTCTCTATTCATAGAATGCGCCAATTCGCTTCGTGGCAAAAAATTACTCCATCAAGACTATCGTAGAACAATAAAAAACCTCGACGGCCGCCACTTCATATATGCCGACCCTCCTTACTTCACCGCAGCCGAGCGCACCTTTGTGGAGTATGGCGCAAAATCTTTCGGCATGCGCGACTTGGACGACCTTGTCCGCTTATTAAGTCAAGCAGCGGACCGAGGGGCACTGGTAGCGTTGACGTATAGCGGAGCCATGGCCATCCCCAACATTCCCGTTGATTGGAAGCAACACCGATTTGACGTAACGCGCAATGTAGGTGGATTTAGCGGAACTCGTAAGAAACATAGTGAAGTACTATATACTAATATCGTTACCTGAGGGGCGATTGGCTTGAAGACTTTTTTGTTAATTAGCGACATTCACGCCAGCACAATTGACCCTTCGCTGCCTAACGCTCCCTCGTATGTGAGCACCGTTGCGGGCGGTTCTGGCTCGGTTGATCCGATGAAAGACTTGGAACGTCTAATTCGGGACGAGGGCTTACGCCCAGACTACGTACTGTGCCCCGGTGACATAACGAACAAATCGGACCCAGTGGCGCTACGTTATGCATGGGAACGTCTACAGCACATCGCGAGTAGTCTGAATGCTCAGTTAATCGCTACGGTCGGCAATCACGACGTGGACTCGCGGTACCAAGCGAATAAGTTTGACCCCCGAGGCTTCTTGATGGCGCTCAGCCCCACCCTTCCAGTGGGCGACCGCATTAGATTTCTCGAGTTTTGGGCTGAGAATTTCACGGTACTATCGCATGCGGATTGTACTGTCGCCATTCTGAATACAGCGGCGTACCACGGCGGAGGAGCCGAGACCGCAAAAGAAATCGAACACGGTCGGATTAGTGACATCACCCTCAGCCGCTTGGAAGCCACTATCACCTCGTGCCCTGCTACTGCCGTAAATGTACTGCTGTGCCATCACCACCCAATCAAGGGAGAGCCTAGCGACGAGTCGCTGATCGGCCTGACCCGTGGCGGCGAGCGCCTAATCCACATGTTAGAGGGTACGCGCAGGCCGTGGATAATTGTTCATGGCCACAAGCATATCCCTGACTTATTTTACGGGCACGGCGGAGCCAACGCACCGGTCGTGGTCGCTTGCGCAAGTTTCAGTGCCCAGATTAACGCTGACGCCCAAAACAAAAACCCTAACCAAGTCCACTACCTTGTTTGTGACCCTAACGGTGCAACCGCCGCAGGACTAACGTCAGCAGGGCTAGTCAAGAGTTGGACATGGCAGCCTGGTATCGGGTGGCAGCGATCTCGAGGCCAGATCGGGCTCCCTCATGCCATTGGTTACGGATACCGCGGAAACATAGAACTCTTGGTGAACGAGGTTGAGGCAATGCTTGAATCCCGTGACGCTCCTGTTGCGAGTTGGGGCGATGCCATAGCGGTTGTGCCCTCTCTTAAGCACCTAATCCCGGTTGATCTGAATGGCCTGCTCGCTGCGTTCTCGAGCCGCGGACTGAACGTGTTGACCGAAAGAGATGGCAGTCTCGCACAGATTGGTCGGGCTTCATGACTTTCGATCTCGAGTATAACGCTCGTTCATTGCCGGCGGCTGATGTCGCGCGATCCTTCGTCCCACCAGAACCGCACTTTGTCAGACTGCTGTCTCGAAACCACACGCTCCTGTTGGGACCAAGAGGTAGCGGCAAAACAACTTTGCTTAAGATGCTCACCACCCGAGCATTGGTGAGTTGGCAGCACGACGACGCGAAAGACTACGTCCGCCGTATGGAGTTCAATGCGGCCTTCATACCCGCAGACGTGGCGTGGGGGAGACAAGTTGAGGCATTCGGGACCTTCGCATTTTTTCCTCAAAAGTCCGAAGCCGCGTTCGTTATCCACACTCTTCGTGCGCTGGTTTTTGCTATGCGCGAAGCCGTGGAACTCGGTCGAGGCTCCGGTCCCGAATATGCCAGCTCACTCGCTGCTCTTCTGTCGCCAACGCAAGAAGCAGAATTCGTGAAGGTTATCGCGGACGCTTTTGGTATCCAGCCGCGTCTGCCTACGGTTCTGGGGCTGGAGCTAGGCCTACAAGCAGCACTTGATGCAATCAACTTGACGGGCGAAATCGGATCGTTCTCTATCGACTCATTCGCTTCAAAACTAAGCCTACTGATCTCCGCATTTAATGGACTTACAGGGCAAGATCAGAGACGTTGGGCGCTTCTGTTCGATGAGCTAGAAATCGCTCCGGCTCGGATTAAGGCTTTTCTGCTATCCGGTATACGCAGCTTCGATGAAAGGATTATCGTCAAGCTCGCACTTGCCCCGTACATGGATGATGCTGGCTTTGAGCGGGATCCCAAGTCGCCGCAGCCGTTACACGATTATCATGTGATTCAATTGACTTACCCCAATAAGGAGGATGCTTTTGCGTTCAGCTCCCGACTGTTTCAGGAAACGCTGAACCGAATAGGAATAAGGTCTAGAGCGCTGAACTCCGTACTTCGGGTGCCCGCCACGACTGAGAGCTTTGGCCGAGGCACGAAGCGCGGCGCACGCGGGCAAATTCCTGAAGAATTCAGATCGCTCTATAAAAAAGACGGATCTTTCAGGGAGTATTTTGATACAAAAGGATTTGATACCAGCTACGAATTTAATGAAAATTCCGTTGCACAAGACATCAGAAAAGTTCTGCCAATCGTAATCGCGCGTGATTACTATGTTCGTAAGTTCGAAGATGGGCATATGGTTGCAAATCGTTCACGAAAAGCGCCTACACTCTATACTGGATTTCCATCGCTCATAGAGATTACGGAGGGTAACCCTCGTGCCATTATGACCATGGTCGGACCAATGGCACAGGAATACCTTCAAGCAGCGGATGGCGATGCCGAAGGGCCCATATCCCCTGCTTTGCAAGGCCTCGCCATTCGCCGCGTGGAACTACTTCTCACTTCGCTTTTGCAGGTAATACCACTAGATCTTGGGGGGTTTGAAAAAGGAAAAGGTCTTCTCGACTTCGTCGACCAAATAGGGCGAGCGTTTGAAGCACGACTTTTGAGGCGCACTTTCACGCCAGACTACGTCGGAACATTCATCCTCGATGACAATGTCACACCCGCTGTTGTCAGTGCTGTTGGCAAAGCGCTAAATGCTGGTGCATTTGTCCACGTTCCCGCACCCGATTCAAATAGCGATACCTTACTCCGAGGGCTGATTGGGCAAAGGTTTAGATTGTCGTACGCGCTAGCCTCGAGATTTCGACTCCTATTGACACTCGGAGATCGCGTGAGCCTTTCGCGGTTGCTGCTTGAAATGCGAGGTCTGGATATTTCGAACTCTCAGCGAAATCTGTTCGGTGGGGACGACCGTTGATTACCTCTGAAAGCGACGAGGGTCCCACTTCGACCTATTTTGACACCTGCATCGTCGCAGTTGGCTTTGAACAACGATGTCGATGGGTCGTTAGCAAGCACAAAATTCGCACCGCTAAAGGTGTAGGGTTGCAATTCGGTTTTTTGGCTGAGGGATCATACGACGACAACCAGGCATTTTTCTTGAAGAAGGGCTTTGAATTAGCTGCAGGTCTATCTTCTGATACGCCATCAGTCATCTCCGAGGCAATTCAAAACTCTACACCATCTGGGGAAATAAGAACGATTTTTGTTGATATCTCGTCAATGTCTCGGCAGATGATCGCAAATGTAGTTCTAGGGATAAATTTGGCTGCAGCCGCTTTCCCACTGCGAGTGACAGTAGCCTACGCTCCATCGAAATTCGTCGGCCCGGTCGCGCAAGCACCGATCCGATTTGCCAGCCCCATACTTCCCGATTTGGCCGGTTGGTCCTCAACGCCAGAGAAGCCTCTGGCCGCAATATTCGGACTCGGTGCGGAAGAAGGACTTGCGCTGGGAGCACTCCAAACCCTTGAGCCCGATAAGGCTTGGCTATTTACTCCTAAGGGTATTGATACGCGATACGACAAGGCCATGCTAAAGGCCAACGAACACATAGCCGATATTTTCGAAGTAAACCGCTTCGACTACGACATTGTTAGGCCGACGGCGACGCGGGCCCGTATTGAGTATTTGCTAAATTCGATAGACGGATATTTTCGGGTGGTTTCTGTTCCTTTTGGACCAAAGATTTTTTCGTGGCTATCGCTGTCAACTGTGGTTTTTGAACAACGCAACGAGGTCGGTGTTTGGGCTTTCAGTTCAAAGGAACACGGAAAGGTTGTTGACCGTCGAGCACAGGGACAGATTATCTGGCATACGATGACGGTTATCCGACCTACTTGAAGCACTGCTGGCGACAGCATGCATCCGCACCGGGAGATTCCCCGCCGATCTGACGCTCGCCGCGAGGGGACTCAGCCCGTGAACGCTTCGAATGTGTCCCTGGAGGTCAGCATCGCCTGGCCCTTGAACGAGATCAAGAAATCGCCAAGCTGGTACTGGCCTTGGTCGTTCTTGACCAGGATGTCGCCATCAACCTTGTTGAAGCCACTCTCGATGCTTTTGACGATCCTGTCGACGTAGCGCAGGTTGCTTTTGACGGAGAGACTATCGTTCTTGGCCAGCTGCTGCGCGATACGTTGGAGCTTCGGGTCGTCGCCGATGCTTTGCAGCCGCGCTTCAACGGCCTCGGGGCTGGTGCGCGCCAACGGCGGCTCTCCATCACTCGCTTCGCTGCCCGGCGCCTTTTGCCCGGAAGGCTCCGCCAAGGCTATGGATACTTCGTCGGCCGCACCCCAGGGTTCAAATCGCCCTGCAGTTCCTTCGGCAGCGGCAGGCTTGAGCATTGCAAGTGCACTTCCCGCGCGAACAGCTTTCGCTGCTTCTGCTCATGCTCCTTGATGGCCGCGACGAGGCCCATCGAGTATGGACCAAGCAGGACGCCGAAACCCCATCCCGGATGCTCCTTCTCGCGAGCCTGGTAATCCGAAGCCGCCCTGCGCGCCTGCTGGCATGCCGGCGAAGCCCATTTCTGGTCCTGCTGCGAAAGCGACGCCTCATAATCGACCGGCGATGTCGCGCACCCAGCCACTGCCGCAGTCAATGCGAGGCAGATTGCGATTCTCATCCGAAGCCTCTCCTAAGCCTTGTACAGGGCCTGCATAGACCTCTTCATCGCACAAGGCGATAGCTGCGGTCAGGCGCCCTCCCCACCCCCCGCAACCCCTCGCCCTCTCCCCGGCCTTCCCGCGGCCGGATTCGAACCCTGGAACCAAATCACGGGGCCTGGAACCAAATCACGGGCGAGACTGTTCAGTTGTAACTTTGATCCCACGCAGACATCCCGGCCGGCAAAGCGGCGACATTGAGGAGTTCTCACCATGAAGATTTCATCCGGATTTCGTTCCATCGCGGTTGCCGCCATCGCAACCGCGAGCATCGGCTTTGCCAGCGCCGCGCATGCCGACAGCGGCACGATCCGCTTCGCCGTCTACAAGGCGGCCTTCTTCGTCGGTGGCTCCGGAGGGGAAGGAACGTTCACCTTCCACGGCCGCACCTATCCCATCTCGGTCGGCGCTGTCTCGGGCGGCCTCGCCTTCGGCGTTTCCAAGACCTATTTCAAAGGCACCGTGCGCCACATCAAACGTGCACGGGATGTGACCGGGGTCTATGGTGCGGCGGGCGGTGGCGGCGCGCTTGGCAAGGGGGCTCAGGTGATCGTCATGACCAACGACAAGGGCGCCCGGCTCGAATTGACGGGCAGGCAGGTCGGCCTGCAGGTCAACGCCGATCTCAGCGGCATGAGCATCTCGCTGCGGTAAGGGCTAGCTCCTCAACCCCGGCGCTTCCTGCCCGGTGCGCTCGACATATTCCGTATAGCCGCCGCCATAGGTGTGGATGCCTTCGGGCGTCAGTTCCAGCACGCGGTTGGAAAGCGCCGCCAGAAAATGCCGGTCGTGCGAGACGAACAGCATGGTGCCCTCGTACTGCGAAAGCGCCGTGATCAGCATCTCCTTGGTGGCGATGTCGAGATGGTTGGTCGGCTCGTCCAGCACCAGAAGGTTGGGCGGGTCGAACAGCATCAGCGCCATCACCAGCCGCGCCTTCTCACCGCCTGACAGCACGCGGCATTTCTTCTCGATCTCGTCGCCGGAAAAACCGAAGCAGCCGGCAAGTGCCCTGAGCGGCGCCTGACCGGCCTGCGGAAACGCGTCCTCCAGTGTCTGGAACACGGTGCGCTCGCCTTCCAGCACCTCCATGGCGTGCTGGGCGAAATATCCCATTTTGACGCTTGGCCCGCGCGCGACCGTGCCGGTGTCGGGCTCGGAAGCGCCGGCGACCAGCTTCAAGAGCGTCGACTTGCCGGCGCCGTTGACGCCCATGATGCACCAGCGCTCGCGGCGGCGGACCTGGAAGTCGAGCCCCTCATAGATGGTGCGGCTGCCATAGCCCTTGTGGACGTTCTTCAGCGTGACGACATCTTCGCCGCAGCGCGGCGCCGGCAGGAAATCGAAGGACACGGTCTGGCGGCGCTTCGGCGGCTCGACGCGGTCGATCTTGTCCAGCTTCTTCACCCGGCTCTGCACCTGTGCGGCATGCGAGGCGCGCGCCTTGAAGCGCTCGATGAAGGCGATCTCCTTGGCCAGCATTGCCTGCTGGCGCTCGAACTGCGCCTGCTGCTGCTTGTCGGCGATCGCCCGTTGCTGCTGATAGAATTCGTAGTTTCCGGAATAGGCGGTCAGCGAACCGGCGTCGATCTCGACCACCTTGTTGACGATGCGGTTCATGAACTCGCGATCGTGCGAGGTCATCAGCAGCGCGCCGTCATAGTTTTTCAGGAAGGATTCCAGCCAGATCAGGCTTTCCAGGTCGAGATGGTTGCTCGGCTCATCGAGCAGCATGGCGTCGGGCCGCATCAGCAGGATGCGGGCCAGCGCCACGCGCATCTTCCAGCCGCCGGACAGCTTTCCGACATCGCCGTCCATCATCTCCTGGCTGAAGCCGAGACCATCGAGCACTTCGCGGGCGCGGCCATCCAGCGCATAGCCGTCGAGCTCTTCGAAGCGGTGCTGCGCCTCGCCATATTTTTCGATGATCTCGTCCATCCGGTCGGCCTGGTCGGGATCGGCCATGGCCGCCTCGAGGGCTGCCATCTCGGCCGCGACTTCGCTGACCGGCCCGGCGCCGTTCATCACTTCGGCCACAGCGCTGTGGCCTTCCATGTCGCCGACATCCTGGCTGAAATAGCCGATGGTGACGCCGCGATCGACCTGCACCTGGCCTTCATCGGGCTGCTCCTGCCCGGTGATCATGCGAAACAGCGTCGTCTTGCCGGCGCCGTTCGGCCCGACGAGGCCGACCTTCTCGCCCTTCTGCAGGGAGGCCGACGCTTCGATGAAGACAAGCTGACGGCCGTTCTGCTTGCTGATGCTTTCAAGTCTGATCATGCGGTGTCCGGGCTATATGCTTGCGTGAAAGGATTTGCCCGGCGCCTTACGCGAAGGATGGCCGCAAAGAAAGAGGCGCAAGCGCCGCATACAGCGGAACGCCCTTGCCTTCCCCCCTTGTGGGGGAAGGTGGATCGGCGCGTCAGCGCCGAGACGGATGAGGGGTGTTCCAGCGAAGTGAGACGTCGGCGTTCCCTGGAACACCCCTCATCCGACCTCGCTTCTCGAGGCCACCTTCTCCCACAGGGGGAGAAGGGAAAACCGCACCCAGACACACTCCAGAAACAAGAAACAACATCCGGGAAAAGCTCGCGAAAACATCGCCTGTCATAACCACCCTCGCGGCGGTCAAGCGGGCTGCTGCACAACGCGAAGAAATGGTCCAAAACATGCAACGACGTTCGACCGGATGGATGGGTGCCCTGACAGGCATTTCGCTCGCCATGCTGGCGGTCGCACAGTCGGGGGCGGAAGCAGCGGTCACCCGGAGCGAATATTGCAGCCAGCTCGGTCTTCAACTCGACGGAGCCATCCAGACCAAAGCCAAACCCGGTGCCAGTGCAGGCGAGATCGCCGAGGCAACCGCGCTCCAGGACAAGGCGAACCGGTTTTGTGCCGAGCGCAAGCAGGCCCAAGGCATCAGGACCTACGCCAACGCCCTGAAACTCCTTGGAGTGACGCCGGTCGACTTGAACCAATAGTATCTGCCTTTGAACCATCAAGCACGCCAAGGCTGTTGATTGCCCCTCCTTCCTGACTTCCTCCACTCGCAAAAGCGAGGGCGGCTTTTTCTTGACTACGCAATGCCGGAGGAAATGCGCGACAGACACCTGTCAAATCTGCACAAAAACAGATGCTTATAACAATTCGGCGATTCAGATACTGAAGCACTTCATGCGACGCTGAGTGCCGATCGCAATCTGCCCAGGAATGGGGTGGCGGGCCGCATGCGCAACGCATACCCCTCGCCGTAGAAAGAGCCTGAGCGGCTTACTTCCTGCCTTGCGGATGGATCGTCTCGCCGCGCTTCAGCATTGCTACGAACGTCTCGATCTTCTTCTTGCGCCCGGCCTCGGTCTTCATGTTGTGGGTGCGGAAGGCGAGCGCGAAACGGTTCTGCGCGCTGAGTTTTTCAAGCATCGCCTTGGCGGCGGGTTCCGCGTCTATGGCTGCTTGCAGGTCGTCGGGGATTTTCATCTGCTTGCCGCTGCCATAGGCGCGCGCCCAGCGCCCGTCCGCCTTGGCCGCCTCGACCTGTTTGAGCCCATGCTCGGTCATGCGGCCCTCCTCGACCAGCCGCGCGACATTGTCGATGTTGATCAGGCTCCAGATGCTCTTCCGGCTGCGCGGCGTGTAGCGCTGCAGGAAACTCTTGTCGTCCAGCCCCTTGCGCACCGCGTCGATCCAGCCGAAGCACAGCACCACGTCGACGGCTTCCTTCGGCGTGATCGACTTCAGTCCCGACCCCACCTTGTGAACCTTGATCCACACTTCGGTTTCCGTGGCGTGGTGCTTGCCGAGCCACGCGTAGAAGCTGCCCGCATCCGGAAACTCGTGCACCTTGTCGGGATCGACCTTGACCGGCGCCATTAGCCGGCCTGTTTGTTCAGTGCCGCTCGCGCCACCATAGTTCCTGCTCCCACTGTCGTATTGCCCGCATTGCGCCCATCGTCATCGCCCGGCATGTGGCACAGATCGCTGTCAGTTTTCGTCAGTTGCGTCACCACAAGCTAAGGAAAGCATCCGCGCGACTTCGTCGGGGAGAAGAGAGGGCGCGCGATATTCCACCGCCATGCTATAGGACCGCAAGGTGTCAGTCTGGGGGAATATGCCACCATGAAATCTCTGCTGCTCGCTTTTCTATCTTTGCTGTTGCCGAGCCTCGCCCTTGCGGAGCCGATCGAAACCCGGAAAATCGTCACGGCTGTGACTGGCGACTTCAACGGCGATGGCGCCGTCGATCTTGCCATGGTGGTGGAGACCGAGCCCGGCCAGCCGATGGACGTCCACTTCTTCCTCAGGGACAAGGAGCATAATTACCTCAAGCCCGTCGAGATCGTGCACGAGCAGATCCACGGGGAATGGAACGGCTACGACCGGCCGGGCTACGAGAACTCCGACACCGAGCCGGAACTGACGATGCTGCCCAACGGTTCGATCAAATTCTACCTGCCTGCGATGCCGGTCGGCAGCGAACGGACCGACATGACGCTGACCATCGCCTGGCGCAACGGTGCCTTCATCGTTGCCGGCTTCGCCTATGACCATGATGACTATTTGAAGGAGAATGCCGAAAGCGCCTGCGAGTACAATGTGCTGACCGGCAAAGGCACCAGCAGCGAAAAGCAGCCGGACGGCAGCACCAAGCACAAGACCGTCTCCGTCGAAGGCCAGGCCATCGCTTTCAAGGACTGGAACCCGGGCGCTGCCTTCACCGCTTGCGGCAACTGATCGCCCTGCATCATCGGCGCTTCCGATAGCGCTATCGGTTTCTTCCGTTTTCACTTGCCGTACCGAACTGCCAATTCCCTGCCCTTCTCCATCCAAGCAAAGGCAGAGCGAATGAGCATTTCAAATCAGAAAATCCTGATCGTCGGCGGCGGCTCCGGCATGGGTCTGGCGCTGGCCCGACGCTGCAGTGAGGCTGGGCCAGTGTGATCACCGCCGGGCGCGGCGAGGATCGGCTGCAACGGGCGCGTGAGGCGCTGGGCAATCCCGACGAGGCCCTGGCCGCGATGGCCGAGCGGCTGCCCGTCGGGCGAATTGGCAACCCGATGACATCGCCGACGCCATCGACGCGTCTACTGCAGTTGCGGCTTTTTCAGAAAACTGCCGCGGTCGGCCGATTTGACGCGCAGCCAGGTTTCGCGGCCGTCGCGCAACACTCGCATCGGAATCTCGGCCCCCGCCGAGCCGCTTTCCCACAGTTTGCGATAGAAATCGGCCAGCCCGTCGACCGCGCCGTCCCGGATGTCGGAGATGATGTCGCCCTGGCGCAGGCCGGCCTTGGCCGCCGGGCCGCCCTCGGTCACGCTCATCACCACCACCCTGCCGTCGCTTTCGGCCGACAGGGCGCCGAGCCACGGGCGCGGCGGCTTGGCCACCTGGCCGCGTGTGAGGAGGTCGTCGAGAATGGGCGGCAAAAGATCGATCGGCACCACCATGTTGATATCGGCTACCTCGCCGTTGCGGCTCATCTGCAGGCGCAGCGAACCGATGCCGAGCAGCGAGCCGTCAGCGCCGAACAGCCCGGCACCGCCCCAGGAGGGGTGCGCCGGTGCAATGAAGATCGCCTCGTCGAGCAGATATTCCCAATAGCCGGCGAATTCCTGCTTGGTGACGATCCTGGCCTGCACCGACTGGCCGATGCCGTCGGCCAGCACGACGGCGTCGCCGATCCTGGCCTTGCCGGCATCGCCCAGCGCCACGGCCGGCAGGCCGAGCGGCGCCAGCGCCTGCACCAGGCCAAAGCCCGATTCCTGGTCATAGGCGAGCGCGTGCGCGGGGATGACGCGGCCGTCATGGCTGGTCAGCCAGACCTCTTCCGCTTCGGTGATGAGATAGCCGATGGTCAACACCAGCCCGTCATTGCGAATGACGACGCCGCTGCCTTCCCTGAGCGTGCCGAGCGCCCCGGCTGTAAAGGCATCTTCGGGGACAGTGGCCCGCACGGCAACGACCGAGCGCGGATTGGGATTGATGGTCATGCTTTTGTCCTGGGTGGGCTTTGGCGACATCTTCTATAGGTATGCCACGCCGGAGAAGGCGCAAGGGTAGGAAGTGCCCAATTGCCGATGTTGGCCCTGCGGGCATCGATAATAGTTCAACGCAAGTTGAACTTACACATCCGCAGCCCTAGTTTATGGCGACCTGCCATCCTTCCCCGACACGAGGCCACGAAATGACCGACTACACCCCGCCGAAAGTATGGACCTGGAACAAGCCGAGCGGCGGAGCCTTTGCCAGCATCAACCGGCCGATCGCCGGACCGACGCATGACAAGGAACTGCCCGTCGGCAAGCATCCGTTGCAGCTCTATTCGCTGGCGACGCCGAACGGCGTCAAGGTCACCGTCATGCTGGAAGAGCTTCTGGCGCGCGGCCACAAGGGCGCCGAATACGATGCCTGGCTGATCCGGATCAACGATGGCGACCAGTTCGGCAGCGGCTTCGTCGAGGTCAATCCCAACTCCAAGATCCCGGCCCTGATGGACCGCAGCGGCAAGACGCCGGTGCGCATCTTCGAATCCGGTTCGATCCTGGTCTATCTCGCCGAAAAGTTCGGCGAATTCCTGCCGACCGAACAGCCGGCCCGCGCCGAGGTGCTGTCCTGGCTGTTCTGGCAGATGGGCTCGGCGCCGTATCTGGGCGGCGGCTTCGGTCACTTTTATGCCTATGCGCCGGAAAAGTTCGAATATGCCATCGACCGCTTCTCGATGGAGGTGAAACGCCAGATGGATGTGCTCGACCGCCGGCTGGCAGAGACCGAATATCTCGGCGGCAAGGACTATTCCATCGCCGATATGGCGGTGTGGCCCTGGTATGGCGGGCTGGCGCTCGGTCGCATGTACAATGATTCCGCCGAGTTCCTGTCCGTGCAGGAATACACACATGTGCAACGCTGGGCCAAGGCGATCGACGCACGACCGGCGGTCAAGCGCGGCCGCATGGTCAACCGCGCTTTCGGCGAGCCTGCCATGCAATTGCATGAGCGCCACGACGCCAGCGATTTCGAGACCAAGACACAGGATAGACTGGCCGCCGAATAGGCCATAGCGGGTCGCGGCAAAGGAAACCCGCCACCGACGCGACGTCGGGGCGGGTTTTCCCCAAGGTTCAGTGCTGCGGGAACCCCCTTAGTGCAGCACTTCAACGATCTGGCGGGTCTCCGGATCGACGAGGACCGTCTGGTCATTGATCACGGCGACGCGATATTTGACGTCGGGCACCTCACGCAATTCGACAGTGTCCGGCACCGAGGAGCCGAGCTTGAGTTCGACCCCCAGAAGGTTCACCGAGGCAAGCGGTTCCCTCTTGATGTATTCGCGAACGACCGTCTCCTGCTCCGGCTGGACGACGACGACGCTCTCCGCCAGCGCCGCACCAATGCCGCCCATCAGGACGACTGCGGCCGCCGCGCTTGTAAGATAAAGTTTCATGACCGTCTCCTAGTGACAATTGAATTCCGCCCTCCATAAAAACTCCACCGCTGCCATGCGGTTCCATCGAACTTCAGAATTGAAGATGTTACGTTTTCGGCTCGGATATTAATTTGTTGCTGATCATACATGCGGCAGACAGCGCGGAAATGCTTGAAAACCTGCACAAATGTGTGCGGACATTAGAGGACGAAAAATTCCTGCTGTAGTCGGATTGGCGAAGCACCTGTCGTCGCCGCGTCAAATCAGCCTCGCGTCCCTCTATCTGGACGATGGGAGCACGAAAAAGGCTCGCCCCGCCGGGAGCAGAGCGAGCCATGGCAGTTCCGATGGAGGTGGCAACCTCACCGGTACCGCTAGAGAACGCGAAGCATCATCACTTGTTCCACCTGACGGCCTGAGCTCCATGCGAAGCTGGTCGCGCATGCGCCATGTTCCCACGATAACGCTGCGCCGAAATCTCCGGCAGGGATATGCTCGGACGCTGTCTCGGTGACCAAACACCGTGGTCGCGCTGGTGGCGAGGTTCCCCGAATTGCCCGGGCGCACACGCGCGAGTGATCCTGGCTACCCGGTCTTAAAGCCGGACACCGTCGCGACGCAATGGCGGGAAGGCGTCTACCGGATCCTCGCTCGGCGCGATATCGTGCGAGCCCCTGAAGATCAGCCTCACGATGAGCACGAAGTAGCCGACCTGCAGGACAAGCAGCGTCGCTATCGTCCAGGCAAATGCCTCCCAGAAAGAGCCGGTAACCATATAGGTCCAGACCGCGACGATGATGGCCGTGGCTGACATTCCTACGAGAAACTGTCCAAAATACATGGTTTCCCAAAACCGTCGAAACCGCGGCGGTTCCGATCAGTCCCTGCCTCATTCCCATTTCCCGCGGACAACATTTCATTATTTTAGCAACTTCGCAAGTAAGCAGCCCATCGCCACTGCGCCCTCCATTGCGCGGCGACTTGGCAAGCGTGGCGATCCGGGAACGGCGGCGGGTGCTGGCGGGGGCTGCCAGCTGTCAGCAATCCAGAAGCACGCCTGCAGTTCAAGCACGGGAACAAACACCGGCACCCCGAGTTTCGCCTCCAGTTTTCAAGGAAAGGAGTCCAGCATGGCACCGCGCAACAAACCAGGCGCCGATATCGAAGATGACGCACCGCAGGCGGACGGGCCGACCATCGAGCAGCAGGATTGGGATGCAATCAAGGGCGGCGAGATCCTGCCAGAGTCCGTGCCGGAAAACGGCGACATGCGTTACGGTATCGAAAAAGACGGCGATCTGCCCGACGAGGACGACGATAACGCGTACCAGGACAGCGACGACGCCCTTCCCGATGATGAGGAAGAAGCCGCGATCACGCGCGATCAGAACCGCGAGGGCCCATTCGACGAGACGTGAGCCATTCGTCGCCCGAGACATGACTGCCTGTTGTTGAATTTGCCAAAGCCACATTTTCCATGCCCGTTTCGCGGGAAGATGTGCTTGGCTGGCTAAGTTTTCCCCCCAGGCTTTATATCAGATTTACCTAAAATAGCGGAACATCCAAGGGACATTATCGGAACTGAACAAGGCCCCTTGGACTTTTGCGCGCAACAGATAAGACCTTGGTCCTACAGGAAAAAGCAAAAGCCCGACCTGACCGGTTGAAGCTCCGCCAAGGGAACATCGGGCCGCGCTTGTCGTTTGTCGCGAAGGTTCGGCACCCCTGGTGTGCCATATCCGGAGAACAGCGCGATGCCCCACCGATCCACCATCGTCAAGACAGGCCATGGTCCAGGCACGGCGATCGCCGTGCTCATGGTTGGATTGATGGCGGTGGGCATCGTCTTCCTTGTTCTCGGCAGTTCGCTCTACTTCAGCGAGCAGCCTGCGGATCAACGTGCCCTGCCTTCGCGGCCCGCTCGATCGACACACGATAGCAAAGCGGCAAACTGAACGAGCCCGAACCAATTGCCGAGCGATGGCGAGATTGCGGCCGCGCGGGTCCTCCAGGCTTCGTCCAGTGGAGCGGACGGCTTCGGGCGATGTATTGTCCACCGGAGGCTTTTGGCGCCGCTTGCATTAATATTAGACGTATAGAATATAAGGATGGCCGGCGACCGCCAGAAGTCGGCTGGCCCGGCGTGCCTCCCTTTGCACCTGGCTGCCGGGCCATTTCTCGCCAACGGATGGCATGCGTCGGTGCACCGTCATCTTGACGTCTTCGCTTCTGTCTGGCGCGGATTCACCTTCGCGCCGCCTCGCCATGTGGAGCTCCAGCCTCGGCAAACGGCATTCTGCTCGGCAACCGCCGGAAAAATGCGGACGCCGAGCCGATCGCGCTGGTCAAGCCGCTAAGACGTGCTGGCTAGCTGCTAAAACCGAAGGATGACCGAGGGCCCGCGTCTGCGATAGCACCGGACGCGACGGCGACCATGCCGCCAATAACTACGGCAGACCCGTCTCCATCGCCGCCCGTGCCGGCGCCGGCGCCAGCCCCGATCCCGGTCCCGATCCCAGTCCCGATCCCAGCGTCGATGGTCGACCGGCTGCACCTCCGCATGTGTACCGTCGTCGAAGGCCTCTGTTTGTGACGCCTCTATTTCATCGAGAATGCCGTTTCCGGCGCCTGGAACACCGGCCACTGCTTCGATCGGGCGAATTGCCCCTGCAAGGGCTGCTGCCCCGGCAATGCCAAATATTGCTGTCAAGAAGGATCGCCGATCCATAGTAAACCTCCCAACGTTGCATAAGCTGAACGAAGCGCTCGCTTGCCGAATGAGCAGGCCCGCGCGTGGGTGAAGATAGAGGATTCGCCAGCCGCCGAAGCGGCTTGCGAATCCTATCAGCGCAGGAAGGGACGTTGCTGCGCCGATCGACGACATGTCAGCCAAGGACTATTCCCATCACCAGAAAGGTGACGGCCGTCGCGAAAATCGGTGCGAGCAACCAGCGCGCTTGGCCAACACTTTTGTCCATCTGTTTCTCCGAATCCGGGAGACAAACAGTCGTGAACAGAGAGCCGTTCCCGTCGGTAAGACCAATGCGCTCGCGGACCGGACTTAAGTCGCACTTCTCATCCGACCGAAGCCCCAGCGGAGGAACATTTTCATTTGGCTCAAGTTCAGTTGCTCGTCAGCGTTGGACGATCTTGTCATGCTGACTCGCAAGGAGAAACAGTATGAAAATGCACCTAACGGGCGCCGCTGCGGCGCTATTGCTGTTGGCCGGAGTCGGCGCCGTTGCCGCTCAGGACGTTGTCATTCAGCCTGAACAGGACACGGTCATCCGCGAGTATGTGAAGAAGCAGCCCCTCGCTTCGGTCAAGGTTCCCGGTGTGGAACTGAATATTGGTAGCGCGTTGCCGGAAACGGTCGAGCTTCATGAGATCCCCGATGTCCAATACCGCTACGTGGTCGTCGACAACCGCACGGTCCTGGTGGATCCGGGCACCCGCAAGATCATCAAGGTCTACGACTGAATTTCGAACGGTCCCAAACCCGCCGCCAGCCACGGCGGCGGGTCGCACATGTCAGGTTCCAATCAGGACGAGTGAAGATGACAAGCAAAGCTGTGAGATCCCCTGCTTTGGGCGTTCGCCTGGCCGATCTCCAAGCCAGAATGCGCAATGCGCGGGTGACGGATGCCGAAATGAAAACCTTTCAAAAGGTCGCGGCCATCATGGAAGATCGTCATGGCCGGATCGATGCCGACGACCTGATTGCGGCGTCGTTCCTCGCCGATCCGGTGCAGGAGCGACGGACGCCTTGAGGGGCATGCCGACAACCAGCAGACTTTTTGATTCCCCGTACCGGGACAGCGCGCCGAAAGTCTCAGCCGAATCCGCACTTTTGCTCCGGCCTATTCCGCTTTCGCGGAAGTTTCGAGCGACCTGCGATGTGCAATGTTGCTAATGCGGCGGTACGAGCCGCCCTGGTTGACGCGGGCGCCCGAGCCATCCCAACAATGCGCCCCCCCGTCCGCGTCGACCACGGCAGCCGCCTGGCGCTGTCTTCCCTCGCGAACTCCTCAAGCCGGCCTGCCTGATAATGCCGCCTGCGGCGACGGTCGGGCTTCAGCCGCCGACAAGCGCCTTTGTGGTCACCAGATTGACGCCGGCCTCCGCGAATTCGCCATTGTGCCTGGTGATGACCTGTTCGGCACTCTCGCTGGCATTGTCCAGCGTGCTGTGCGCATCGGACACCACGATCACGCCGAGCCCTCTGGCGATCGCGCCCTTGACCGTCGCGGCCACGCAAAAATCGGTCTGTGCGCCCAAGAGCACGACAGCACCCGCACCTTGCCCGGCCACCCAGTCGCCGAAGGCGGGATTGCTGAATGCATCGCGCACCGATTTGGCAAAGGTCGGCTCGTCCGCCGCCTGGCCGAGCGCGGGCCAAACCGGCCAGCCCGGCTCATCCGGTGCCAACGGATCGCCATCAGGTCCGTCATGCCTGATAAAAGCGACCTTGCGCCCGCCGCGCCGCGCCCAATCGATCACCGCCTTGGTGCGCTCGACAATGCCTGGCGCATCATGGATCGGCGGCTCGTGCACGCCGTCGAACATGCCGGTCTGGAGATCGATGACAATGAGCGGCGCATTGTCCGCGAGGCTGGGTTCTGACATGGGTTTTACATAGCACGGCGGACAAGGTGATCAAGATTTCGCTCATTCCGGCGCGCCGGCAAACAGCACGACGCCCTCGCCGCCGGTGGCCGGCCAATCCCTGATGGCGCGGTCGTTGCCGCCGGTCAGCACCGTGCCATCGGCGGTGAAGGCCACCGCGTAGATCGGGCCAGTCCGGCTATCGAACATCGCGATTTGGTTGCCGGTGTCCATGTCCCACAGCCGCGCCGTGCCGTCGAGCGAGCCGGAGACCAGGCGCTGGCCGTCGGCCGACAGCGCCAATGCGTAGACAGTGCCTTCGTGGCCTTCAAAGCGGCGCGCTTCGCGGCCGCTGTCCAGATCCCAGAGCTTGATCGTGTAATCGCCACTGCCGGTGACCAGATGATGCCCGTCGGCGGTGAACGCGGCGCCATATGTGCCTCGCTCATGCCCGTGCCAACTTCGTAATTGCTTGCCGCTTTCAATGTCCCAAAGTTTCAGTGTGCCGTCTATGCTGCCGCTGAGGGCTTGCCTGCCATCGGGCGAGACGGCGACGGCGCTGACCGACCAGCCGTTCCCGCTCATGGCGTGCAGCACAGCGCCCTTCTTGAGATCCCAGACGATGACATTGCCCGTGTCGTGCCCGCTGATGGCATGTATGCCGTCCGGGCTGATCGCCAGCTTTCTGACGCCGCCATTGCCGCCCGAGGAGAAGACATGCAGCACCGCGCCGTCGGAAAGTTTGCGCTGCACGATCTCGCCGTCGTCGCCGGCCGTCAGCGCGCTGACGCCGTCGGGCATGAACAGCGCCGTGCGGGCCATATCCTTGTGCACGCCGAGAGTGCGGATCAGCTGCTTGGCGGCGATGTCCCACAGCTTGATCGTGTGATCGGTGCTGGCGCTCATGATCGAGTGCCCGTCGGGCGCCACCGCCAGCCAGACGACCGAGTCGCGGTGGCCCTCGGGCTGCGTCGGTAGCGGCGGCGGAGCCGGCGGCAATGGCGCCACGATGGGCGGCGAAATGACCGCGACCTCCGGCGGCGCCGGAGGCGCGGGCGCGGTCGGCGGCACTAGCGTTGGCGGGGTCGGTTGCACCAGCGCCGGCGGCGTCAGTGGGACCGGTGCCGCAGGCGGATTGGCGGCCTCCGGCGGCGAAGCAGCTTCTGCTGGTGCAGGCGGTGGGGCTGCCGGCTCTGAGGCCGGCGGCGCGCTGGCGACATCCTGCCCCTTGGGTTCGTTGGCCTTCGGCTCGCCAGGATTGGGTTCGTCGGCCTTCGGTTCGACGGGCTCGCTGGCTATGTCGCCGCCCTCATGCCAAGGGCCGAACCGGTCGGCGGCCAGTGCGGCGACCACGACCAATGGCAGGACGAGAAAGACTCTGCGCAGGCCGGGCCTGCCAGCGTCCTGCATCTCCGCCGCGCGACCAAACAGCGGCGCGCCCGCTGCTTGGCCCGACCGGTCCGGCAAGAGGCCGGCCCAAAACAGCCCTGCACCAAGCAGGCAGGCGAACGCCGCCACCAGGAACCCCGCCAGCCGTAACGAGGCTGGATCCATCGGCGGGCCTGAAAAGCCGCGCCAGAGGAAAGCCTCGCCGATTGCCGGCCAATAGATCCGCGCCAGGCAGCCTACGGCGACAACGACCAGGGCAAGCGCGAGCAATCTGTCGGCACCCTTGTTCATTGAAATCCCTCGGGCGTTGTTGCGGCCCTCACCATGTGACGGTTGCCCCGCATGTCGACGTCGAGACTATCAGCCGCAAGCTCGTGTCGCCAAGAGCCCGTGTGGACGCCCGGCTTGGTTGACACATCTTGCGTATCTGCCATTCTCGCGTAGGGATGAGGAGAGATTACCATGAAGAAGACTTACGCGAAGCCGGCTCTCGTCAAGAAGGGCAAGCTTTCAGCCGTCACGGCAAACGGCTCGACCAGCGCCACGATATAATCTGGCACACTCTTGGCCGAAACGTGCCTGGCGCTGGAGCAATTCCAGAAAAAGCATCGAAGGCCTTCGATCCGGGATGGCGTAAACAAGAATTGGAGGGCGGGCGCCTTGCCGCTCCTCCTTGGATTTATTGCAGTTTTACCGATTTCAGCCGCATGGTTGACAGATGGCCGCAGTCTGGCATCATCGGATCGGGATTTTAGGAGAGTCTGATATGAAAAAGATCTATGTGAAGCCATCGTTCTTGAAAAAAGGCCGGTTGTCGGCGGTCACTGCGGCCAACGGCGCCTCGATTATTATTGTGCCGGGCTGACCGTCAACATAACCTGATTGAAGCGGGGCGAAATTTCGCTCCGCTTTGGCATGCCTAAATCTCAGCGCGTTAAGACCAGATCGTCCACGACCATTTGCCAATAGTGCTTTGTCGACAGGCGAACACGCGTTACAGCTTTGAGCATTGGGGCGTAGTGCAGCGGCGTCAGCGCCGACAGCGTGACCTCGTCGCTTGCAATCAGCTGCTCGCCAAGCCAGCTTTCGATCAGCGCCACCTCCCCTTCTGACGCCAGCCAGGCGGCGCTCAGCATGACCGAGTGAAAGCCGAACGGCCGTTCGCAGCTGAATTCGGCCGGCAGCCCGCTGCTGGTGTAGAGCACATGGTCGCCGGAAACATTGCCATTGACATAGCCCTGGCTATCCTTGGTGAAGTCGCGGGCCATCGCATTCAGGTTGCGCCACGCCAATCCGGCATGGCCAGCCGGAATTTTCCTGAGGCTGCGCGACGTCACATCGTCGAAATCGATCGTTTCGAGGGCGGCATCAGTGTCGATGCCGGCGCGTTGCGGCGACAGCAGGCCGAGATCCGCCGAGTAGGGCGACAGCGTCAGCCGCCGCTCCAAGCCGCCGCCGCTGACGCTGACCGTGTCGGCTTCTTCAGCCAGGTCGAAGCTGAAGACGGCACCCGGGGCCAGTGCCCGCGTCTCCAGGACGTGCCCGTTCCCCGACATGGAGAGGGTCGCTGATCCATCGCCGGCAACGCGCCCGCTGACGCGGCGCGGCGGTGCCAGACCGACCGGCAGCAGCATCTCCTGCGATACCATCCCGGCCGGCGAACCCGGCAGCGGCATGAAGCGTCGGGACTGAATGTCATTTTCGCTTTTCGCCTGCCAGCCGGGCGGCACCGAAACCACAAAGCGCCAGTTGCCCGGCTTGCGGATCACGGCCTTTCTGCTTTTCACCGACATGGGAAAATTGGCAAAGCCGGCATTGTTGGTGCGCGCGGATGCGGCGAGCTTGCCCGCTTCGTCATACAGCCGCACCATGATCCCGGCCATCGGCCGGTCTCCGGCGCCGTATTTGCCGTCGCGATCGACATCGAAATAGACGAAGGATGAGTAATTGAGCATACCCCCGCGGGCATTCCAATCGGTTCGGACGGCATAGTCGGCAGCCGGATTGGTCTGCCGCCGTCCCTTGCGGCGGCTGCGCTTCCGCCACAGCAGCCAGGACATGACAGCAGCCGCAAGCACCACAATGGAGGCGGCCAATATCGAGACAGCGCCCAAGTCAGGCATGGAGCCTCGATTCACAAATCTCGTGGGGGGTTGCGTTCACGGGCGATCCGGCTGGGTTGGAGTAC
Organism: Mesorhizobium sp. LMG17149; assembly: GCF_024518695.1. Taxonomy (NCBI): domain Bacteria; kingdom Pseudomonadati; phylum Pseudomonadota; class Alphaproteobacteria; order Hyphomicrobiales; family Phyllobacteriaceae; genus Mesorhizobium; species Mesorhizobium sp. LMG17149. Next base: position 64,905 of record NZ_JANIFL010000006.1, on the reverse strand, counting down.
TTTGCCGACAGGTTATTGCATGTCGGCCAAAAGCGAACCCGGATTGGGACAGCAACATGCATCGAGACAAAAGACTTTAAGCGCGTTGCAGGGAGCCGTTCAAGCGCGACGCAATGAAAGCAGTCGCCTACTTCAATTCCACCCACACCGGCGCATGGTCGCTGGCGCCGTCCTCGCCGCGCACGTCGCGGTCGATGCCGGCGGAGGTCAGGCGGCGTGCCAGTTTCTTCGACAGCAGGATGTGATCGAGCCGGAGGCCGGCATCGCGCGGCCAGCGGTTGCGGCGATAGTCCCAGAATGTGTAAAGCGTTTCCTTCGGATGCTTCTTGCGCAGGGCATCAAGCCAACCCTGGTCGAGCAGGCGCTGGAACGACGCCCGGCTTTCCGGCTGCACCAGCGCGTTGTCGTCATAGGAGCGGGTGGCGTAGATATCGCGCGGCTCGGGCACGATGTTGTAGTCGCCGGCCAGCACCACCGGCAGGCCGGTGTCGAGCAACTGTTCGGCATGCACCTCCAGCCGCGCGTGCCAGGCGAGCTTGTAGGCGAATTTCGGGCCGGGCTGAGGATTGCCGTTCGGCGCATAGAGACAAGCGACGATGATGCCGTTCACCGCCGCCTCGATATAGCGGCTCTGCCTGTCGGCATCATCGCCGGGCAAGGCATCGCGGGTCAGCACTGGCTCGGCGCCCCGTGCCAGGATGGCAACACCGTTCCACGTCGGCTCGCCCTTCCACACCGCGCCATAGCCGGCCGCCGCCAATGCCGAGCGTGGAAACTGCATGTCGCGCGCCTTCAGCTCCTGCAGGCAGGCGACATCGGGCTTTGCCACAGCCAGCCATCCCAGCAGGTTTTCAAGCCGGCTGTTGATGTTGTTGATGTTGAAGGAGGCGATCTTCATCGCTTCAGGAAGCGATCCGACCCGACCACGCCTTGACCGTCTCGGCCAGCATCTTCAGATGGTCGGCCGCCGAAAATCCCGAGATGTTCTTGCGTGGCTTGAGATCATGGTCGCCATCCTCCAGCCAGATCACCTCGATGCGATCGGAAAGGTCATAAGTCGCAACCTCGTCCCTGGTGCCGAACTCGTCGCGCGTGCCCTGGAAGATCAGCGTCGGCGTCTTCAGATCGGCAAGGTGTTTGGTGCGCAATTGCTCGGGCTTGGCCGGCGGATGGAAGGGATAGCCGAGGCAGACCAGCCCTGAAATCTCGCCCTTGGCAAACATCTCGTCGGCGACCATGGAGGCGACGCGCCCGCCCATCGACTTGCCGCCGATGATCAGCGGTCCCGTCACGCCCTTTGCCCTGAGGTCGGCTGTCGCCTTGATATATTCCGGGTTGACCGTCTCGGCCCGCGGCGGCGGTTTGCGGTGGCCGTAGCGGCGGGCAGCCATGTAGTGGAATTCAAAGCGCGCGACCTGTAAGCCGGCCGCGGCCAGCGCCTTGGCGGTGGCGGTCATCGAAGGCGAATCCATCGACGCGCCCGCACCATGGGCAAGCAGGATGGTGGTGGGCGCGGTGTCGGGACCGTCGAAGAGGAAGTGGGTCATGCTGTGATGTCCGGCGCGACGGCGACGCTGCTGATCTCCCCCCTCGTGGGGGAGATGCCCGGCAGGGCAGAGGGGGGCGTGAAGGAATGCCAGCCTTCGGTCATGCTTGCGTGCGGGAACACGCGCCAAAATTGGCCGATCTGTTGGCGGGACAGCGCCCCCCTCTGTCCTGCCGGACATCTCCCCCGCAAGGGGGGAGATTGGCTGTCATCGCGGCCTTCGCCAATCATGCTCACCCCGCCGTCCGCGCCAGCTGCAGATCCACGAACTGCACGCCCTTGGCTGCAACCCGCGCCCATTTCGAATCTGCGTCGAGTTCGAGATAGCGCACCCACAGCCGCCGCGCCTCCGGCAGATTGCCGGCGTCGAATTCCAGTCGGGCGAGGTTGAACACCGGATCGGCATAGGTCTTGTCGAGCGTGATCGCATTCTGCAGGTGCCTTCGCGCCGAGGCTTCGCGACCTTGCTCGCTCATCAGTCCGGCCAGGTTGAACCACGCCTCGACGAAGGCCGGGTCGAGTTTTATCGCATTGATATAGTCATGCGCGGCGTCCACCGCGTGGCCGCCGGCGCGCAGGCAGTTGGCGCGGTTGAAGGCGGCAATCGCATCGCTCGGATCGATGGCCAGGCAACGCTGGTAGAGCGCGGCGGCCCCATCATGGTCGCCCTGCTCCTCCGCCGCTTCCGCCTCGGCGAACAGCTCCTCCAGCGTGTCGTCACCCTGTGGCCCGGCTGTTCCGAGATCGAACAGCAACTGCCCATCGAGTTCGCTCTGGCCGCCTTCGAGATAGATCGCGTCGGCGCGCCCATGCTGCGAGCCGACATTGAGCGACTTGGCGGTCAGCGACGCCACCGGGCCGGAGCGGTGGACGGAGCGCGCGATCGCCGCCCATGTCGCGCCGCCGGCGATGAGCCCGGCATATTTGCGCGCCAGGATCAGGTCGCGGAAGGAATAAGGTTCTGTGTCATGCTCGAACGCATCGAACAGCGACAAAAAATCGAGGTCGGAGCCTGATAGCCGCGACTGATCGATCAGCGATTGCCGCGACAGCGAAGACGCCTCCGGTGTCTTCATCAGTCCGAGAAGGCGCAGGAATCCGTTCTCGCTGATCAGCGTTCGACCGGCCGCGCGCTCGGCGGCGACACTGCGCTCGATCCCGGCATCGCCGTTTTTGACGAGGCCTGCCCTGGCGAGAAGTGTCCGGCCGAAGACGACATGCGTGGTGCGCCTGGTGATACCGCGCCGCAGCTGGCCGTGCCGGCGTTCCACTTCCCGCGCAGCCAGCCTGAGCGGAAAAGCCGCCAGCGCGCCTATCGTGCCGAAAACAGCGCCGGTCGGTGCCGTCATTTCTTGCTCTTGCCGACCGCCTTCAGCAGATTGGCCTTCAACGGATTTTCAGCAGCACCACCCGCTGCCGCCTTCTTCGCGGCGGGCTTGGCAACCTCGTCGGCCTTGCTTTTCGATTTGGCCGGCGGCTTCGATTGCGACAGGCTGGCCTTCAGCGCATCCATCAGGTTGATGACATTGCCGCGCTCGGGTGCCGCCGCGATGATCGGCTTGTGGCCTTTCAGCTTCTCGCGGATCATCGTCATGAGTGCCGCCTCGTAGCGGTCCTCATAATTCTTCGGATCGAAGGTGGTTTCCTTCTGCTTGATCAGCGCTTCGGCGAGCTGCAGCATTTCGGGGTCGGGCTTGCCAGCCGGGATGTTGCCGAAATATTCAGCCGTCCCGCGCACTTCGTTCGGGTTCCTCAAGGTGCACACGAACATGCCGTTCTCGCGCGCGCCGATCGTCACCACGCGCTCGCGGCTGGACAGCACCAGGCGGGCGATCGCCAGCTTGCCGGATTTGCGCATCGCTTCGCGCAGCACGGCAAAGGTCTCTTCCGCCATCGCACCGTCGGGCGCCATGTAGTAGGGCGCGTCCTGATAGATGACATCGACCTCGTCCTCGTCGACGAAGGCCTCGATGTTCATCGTGTGATTGGATTCGATGCGCACCGCATCGAGATCGGCATCATCGATGATGATGTACTGCTTGTCCTCGTATTCGTAGCCCTTGACCAGATCAGCACGCTCGACGAGCCCCAATTCGGGGTCGACCGGTTTCATGTTGATGCGGTTATGGGTCTTCTTGTGCAGCTGGTTGAAGCTGATGCGCTCGCTGGCGCTGGTGGCGGGATATAGCCGCACCGGACAGCTCACGAGGCTGAGTTTGAGGTAACCTTTCCAACTTGCCCTGGGCGCCATGAAACACTCCTACGCGGCCATGCACTGACATTTGCTGCAGCGCTTTTCGTCCGAAGGACGATTGGCGCCGAGGAAATCCTACACCGACCCCACACGATACAGGCAAATCCCTGACGAAATCTTCCGGTACGTCTTTGAGGTCGTGGCGGAGAGAATAATTCAAATTGTCGGAAGCGTCGATGGACTTGGAATTGAGACGCTGGCGGGACTGCGCCCTCATCTCGCGACTACTTCCTCGTTCCCTCGAACACCGGCAAATCCCGCGCGAACTCGTCGATCTCCGCCCACGGATCACCCGACGTCGCCAGCAGCCCCGGCAGGGAGGAATAGTTCAGATCCTGCGGCGCATCGATGGATTCCAGATCGCTCCAGCTCACCGGCGTCGAGGCCGGCAGATTGGTGCGGGCGCGCAAGGAATAAGGGGCTGCGGAGGTGTGGCCGCGCGCATTGCGATGATAATCGATGAAGATGCGCTTCTTGCGGTTGTCCTTGCCCATGGTGGTGGTGAAGGTGTCCGGCGCCGTTGTCGCCAGATGCGTGGCGATGGCGCTGGTCGCCTGGTGCAGTTTCTTCCAGTTCTGCTTGCCCGTCACCGGCACGGTGATGTGGATGCCGCTGCCGCCGGAGGTCTTGGCGAACGGCACCAGCCCCAGGCGCTCCAATTCGCCCTTGATGTGCACGGCGGCCTCGACCACCTCGCGCCATGAAATCCCCTCGCCCGGATCGAGGTCGAGGACGATCTGGTCGGGTCTGTCGAGGCTGGTGCGGTGGGTGCCCCAGGTATGGAACTCGACGACGCCGAACTGCGCCAGCGCCAGATATCCTTTCGCGCCTTCGATCGAGAGATAGGATTTGGTCTCGCCCTCCGAATTTGTCGCCTCGAATGTCACCACCGAGGGCGGCATACCGGTGAAGGCGTGGCGCTGGAAGAAGCAATCCTTCGGCAGGCCGGTCGGGCAGCGCACCAGCGACACCGGCCGGCCGAGGATGTGCGGCAGCATGAAATCGCCGACCAGCGCATAATAGACGGCGATGTCGAGCTTGGTCGGGCCGGTCTTGCCGAACAGCCGGCGCGTCGGGTTGGTCACCCAGATGGTGGCAAGGTCGGCCTCGGCGATCAGCCGCTTGCGTTTGGACGAGACCGGCGTCGACAGGCCGACATCTCTCAAACCGCGGAAGACGCCGTGGCGCAGTGCGTTGTCCGATGTGCGGTTGGCGTAATGGATGCGCGCCGACAGCAGCGGGCGCACCCAGTTCATCTCGCGCATGATTTCGCGCGGGACGCCCTCGGGCGCGGTGGCGCCTTCCCGCAGCGGCTCCAGCCTGGCGAGCAGCTCACCGGCGGTGGCGGCATCGAAACCAGTGCCGACCTTGCCGCGATAATGCAATTCACCATCCTCAAACTCTGCCATGCCGAGCGCCGCCAGCCCTTCGGCCGCATCGGAGATGGTGAAGCCTGCGACGACGAAGTCGTCCGACAGCAACGCCTTGGTCTTGGTCCAGCTTTTGCTTCGGCCGCTCTGATAGATGGCCGTGGCGCGCTTGGAGACGACACCCTCCAGCCCCAGTTCCGACGCCTGGTCGTAGAGCCCCTGCCCCGAGCCCTCGACATGGTCGGAGAACTGGATGGCGGAATTGGCACCGAGGCCCGACAGCATCTGCGCCAGCAGCGCCTTGCGCCGGACCAGCGGCGCCTTGGTCAGGTCCCAGCCGTCGAGATGGAGAAGATCGAAGGCGTAGAAATGGAGCTTGCTGCCGGCGCCCTGCGCCAGCGCATCCTGCAGCAGCGCGAAGCGGCTGATGCCCTTGGCATCGAGCACCACGATCTCGCCGTCGACGATGGCGTCGCGGCACGGCAGTTTGGCGAACGCATGCGGCAGGTCGCCATAGCGCTTCGTCCAGTCGATGCCGCCACGGGTGATCAGCTTGACCGCGCCCTCAGTAAGATGCGCCATGGTGCGGTAGCCGTCGAATTTGATTTCGTGCAGCCAGACTTCCCTTGTGTCCCCGCCATCCGGTGGTTTTGGCACCTGCGTCGCCAGTTGCGGCTCGATACGAGCAAGCATGGGGGCCTTGAACGCACCCGGCAGCGTGCCGGGCTTCAGCGATCCCTGTCTGGGCGCGGGTTTGGCGGCTGGCTTCGCCGGCGCCGCCAACTCCTCGATGCGCAATCCGGATTTGACGCTTTCCGGCCGGGCCGTGAGGATGTCAAGCGCGGTGTCGGCGGCGAGGTCGCGCTCCTTGAACAGCAGCCAGTTCTTCTTGTTTTCGTCTTCCCCGGGTTTCGGCTTCAGCCGGGTCAGCATCCAGCCGCCATTGAGCTTGTCGCCGGCCAGCCGGAACTTGAAGGCGCCGGTGCGCAAACTCTTTTCGACATCGTCCATCGGCGCCCAGCTGCCGGTATCCCAGACGATCATCGGCCCGCCGCCATACTCGCCTTCGGGAATGACACCTTCGAAGTCGATGTATTCGAGCGGATGATCCTCGGTCTCGACCGCCAGTCTTTTGTCGGCCGGATTGAGCGAAGGGCCGCGCGGCACCGCCCAGCTTTTCAAGACATCACCGACCTGCAGGCGCAGATCATAATGGTCTGCGGTGGCGTGGTGCTTGTGGACAACGAAGCGGTTGCCTTCGTCCGTGATGAGGCCGCCTGCCGGTTCCGGCGTTTTGGAAAATTCACGCCTCGCGCGGTAGGATTGGAGCTTTGGCGGGGTGGTCATGGCAAAGGTCGAAGCACGGAGGCCAGGAACAAGCCAGTCGCGCTCAATCGTCAGCAGCCGGCGTCAACTCGAGCTCCGCCGGCGACAGTCCCTGCTGCAGCTGGCTCAGCCGGAATTCGTCGACCCAATAGGCCTCGCCGTCGACCAGAACCCGGGCCTGGTAGCTGCCTGCCGAAAAACGCTGCGCGGTGATGTAGACCTTGTGACGATCGAGCGCCTTGCGCACCGCGGCGCGCTTGGAATTCTGACCTGTGACGGGACTGAACATGACACTGCCCTCGGTCGCCCCAGACACACAACGCGGCCGCTGCCGGCAGCCTGACGACTGGGGTCAAGGATGGCGGAGACGCGCCGTCCTGTCAATTTCGCGGACAGCGCAGGATGCGGCCCGGTCAAATTTACCAATCTTTTGAAGATGTTTGGGCTTTGGCCTGAATCAAGACGTGAAGCGCGCCGTCAAACAATCGCCCGTCGCTGCCGCCCTGCTACGCGGCCGGCATGCCCGAATGAGCAGATTTTTGAACTTCCGTGCCGATGAGATCGAGTGTCGCCGCCGCAACATCGGCAACCTGGAGCCGCTGGACGCAGTAGACCCCACCGGCGTTGTTTTCTTTACACACACCTGGAGCGATGCATGGGCAAGGCATGGGCGGCTGGAGCGTCCGGTTGGGGACACCGAACGGGCCCCATTGCTCTGGCGACGTCAGACCGTACAGCCCCACCGCTGGAGTTCCGACAGAGGCCGCGATGTGCATCGGGCCGCTCTCATTGCCAAGAAAGATCGACGCTTCAGCCAACAATGCCGTCAGGACCTCAAGCGAGGCTTTTCCGACGACACTTGCGACCGGCGATGCTGCCACTTCAAGGATCCTTTGCGCGGCAAGCCCTTCATCCGGCCCGCCAACAAGGAGGGATCGCAGCCCGGTTTTGGCGTATACTTCGTCGATGACCGCAGCAAAATGTTGCGGCGGCCAACAACGTCCTTCGAACCTCGCGCCGGCATGCACGGCCACGTACGACTTCTTCGCCAAAGCGTTTTCCGCAAGAAGCCTGGCACACTCTTCCTGGGCAGTACTGGTCGGCTGCAGCCGGGGTGTTGGATCCTCACAATCCAGCCCAAGGGCGCGGAGTGGAGACAGGTTCCTGTAGAGATAATGCGGTCCGCCATGTCCGAAGGTCGCGGCGAGAACGTTTGCAAGCTGGATTTCCCAGAACTTCATCGGATGCTCGGAAGGATCGAAGCCGACGCGAAGTGGAGCGCCGATCAAACGATGCATGATCCGCGAGGTTTTTGAATCGGTAAGGTCGATGCTAAGATCAAATCTTCGACGCCGCAGATCAGAGATGACGCCACGATAGTCGCTCAAACGCTTGCGCAGAGTCCTTCCTCTGCCACGGGATTCAAAGCCAACGGCAACATCGGCGATCCCTTGCGCGACGATGAACTCCTTGAGACCCGGTGCACAAAGCATGGTCACCGATGCTTGTGGATAAGAAAGACGTAGATTGCGAACCAAAGCAGATGTCAGAACGACATCTCCAATGTACTTCGTTTGGATAATGAGGATGGAACGAATCCCATCTCCTAAACCTGCATTCATCGAGATGATCTGCCGAAAACGCCAACTTAAAAAAATCCGCCCGTGACACTCATTTCTGAACGTCAAGCCGCGCTTTCAGATATAGAGTTAACCGACCCTGTCAACAAGCTTGCCTGCCGGCCTTGGTGCTCTGCATCGCAGGACCGGCAAACGCTCGTCCTCAGTCCTTCAATCGCCGCAAGCGGCGCGTCAGGCCCTGGACGGCCTTGAGCAGCCGGGGACGCGACCGCGTCATGCCTTCGACCCGGCTGCGCAGCAAAATGGCTGCGTTCGCAGCCCTGCCCCGCACCGTCACCGGTTCGCAGATCTCGGCCAGTACCGAGCTCGAGGCGCCGATATGTTGCTTGTAGCCCTGGCCGCCGACCGACAGGTCGAAATAGTCGAAGCCCCGCTCGCATCCCCACATCATCAGCTTGCCCATCGTCGTCAGGCCGGGTGAGACATTGGCAACCGCATTCTGGTCGATGCCGAGCAGGAGGGCGTGAAGTGTGCCTTTTCTGACCAGCACATAGATGGAGGCGAGCCAGGCTTCACCGACGCGTAGTCCGAAGAGCCGCACCGATCCATTGGACAGGCCTTGCAGCGCCGCAGCGCGGTAGAAATCGACGACCGGCGCCTGCGTCAGGAGGTCGAAACGCCCGAGCTCACGAAAACGCTTGAGCCGCAGTTCCAACAGCGCATCCAGGAGCTCCTCGGCCAGATCAGGCGTGTCGGCCTCGATCAGAGCGAGGCCACCAAGCTGTTCGAAGCCGCGACAATGCTTGCGGAAGGCCTTGGCGAAGGACGGCTTGCAGATCCGCTTGATGAGCGTCTCCGGATCACCATGCAGAACGAGGCCGGAGCTGACCTGGATGGAGTCGCGCGCCACCGAAAGCAATGCCAGCGGATTGGCCACGCCGTGGACCTGCTGCGGAATTCCCGCGATATGGATGCGATCCGCCGGTGGCAGCACGGCACGGACCGCCGCCCACATGGCGTCGGCACTCTGCCTGGTCCACTCTATCCCATCCGCCAGCAGCGGCACCGCGTAGTCGCACACGCGGCAGCTCAGCCATTCGATCACGTGGTGGCCGAGAGCTCGGCGCCGCATCAGCGGCAACAGCATGGCCGGCGCGCCGGTCACTGCGTCACTCACCTCGACGAGGACCAGATCCGCGTCTTTGGGCATCAGCCGTGCGGCGATTCCTTCGACCCAGGCATAATGCTGGTGGGCAGTGCAGACGCCGTGAGCTTCAAGGAGCAGCCATAGCAGCCTTACGGTGTCGAAGCTGGTGTGCAGCCGAGCCGTGAAGTGCGCGGTTGCATCAACGTTGGCGACAGTCGGGGAAACCGGCCCACCGGGCAAATCCTTTATCGGAGTCGTTCCCGCCGCGTAGCTTGCCACATGCTTCTCCCGTCATTCTGATCCCCCGCGCAGGCGCCGCAAACCCCGCATCAGTCCCTGGAGCCTCTTCAGCAGCCGAGGTTTGGAGCGCACGAACACCTCGGCCCGGTTGCGGATCTCGATGGCTGCGCTCACGGCGCTGCCTCGCACCGTGATCCCGTGGCAAAGCTCGCGCAGACCCGAACCCAAGGCACCCATATGCTCCTTATAACTCTGGTTGCCTACCGACAGGTCGAAATAATTGAAATCGCGCCCGCGCGCCCAGCTCATCAACTTGCCCATGATCAGAAGTCCAGGCGAGACATTAGGCACCGCGCCCTGATCGATTGAGATCAGCAGAGCATGAACGGTGACTTGATGGATCAGCAGGTATTGGACCGCGATAAGAGCTTCACCCACACGCAACCCGAAGAGCCGCACCGACCCATCCGACAGGCCCTCGAGAGCAGCGTTTCGATAGAAATCGACAACCGCCGCCTGCGTCAGCAGGTCGAAGCGGCCCAGTTCGCGAAAGCGGCTGAGCCGCATCCGGACCAGGCCGGCGAAGATGACCTCCACCAGGGCCGGCGTGTTGGCTTCGACCAGTTCCACGCCGCCAAGCCGTTCGAGGCGACGCCAGTCCTTGTTGAAAGCCTTGACGAAGGATGGCCGGCATAGGCGCTTGAGGACGGTCTCCGGATCGCCGTCGATGGCGAGGCCGAAGCTGGTATGCAGGGAATCGCGCGTGGCCGCCAGCAGGGCCAGCGGATTGGCGACACCGCTGATCGATTGCGGAATTCCCCTGATCTGGATACGGTCCGCCGGCGGCAGCACGGAGCGCACCGCGGCCCACGCGGCCTGCGCCGACTGCGTCGTCCACGGGCTCGCATCGGCCAGCAACGGTGCCGAATAGTCGCAAACGCCACAGCTCAGCCACTCGATCACTCGATGGCGGAAAGCCGGTCGCCGTATCAACGGCACCAGCATTCGCGGCACGCCCGTCACGGCGTCGTTTACCTCCACGATGAGCAGTTCCGCACCTTCAGGCATCAGCCGCGCTACGATCCCCTCGGCCCAGGCATAATTCTGGTGGGCGGTGCACACACCGTCCGCCTGAAGGCGCAACCAGAGCGGCCTCACCGCTTCCAGGCTGGTGTGGAGCCGCGCCGTGTATGCATCGTTGGAGACGACGACGGCCGGATGGGAGGACTGGCCATCGGGCGAGCCGGTCACCGCAGCAATTTGCACCGCCTGGACTGCCATATTTTTCCTATCGCTTTGCCGTGGCGAACGACAGCGTGCGCCGCCAGGCGCCCAACCGGCTGTCGCGCGCCTCATCGGGATGCTCGATATTCCACATGCGGTGATGCGCGAAATACCATGATGCCACGAGCACGAACATCTCCGAGACGGCGGAACCCAACAGCGCCCACGGCGGAGACGCGATTGCCAGCAGGGCCGCGATCAGTGCCAGCCCGACGACCGCGCCGCCCGTCGTGGTGAACGCGACGATCCGAAAATCGCCGAGTATCTCAAGCACGATGCGGGGCATGATATAGAGCATGATCGGGACAAAATTCGCGATCACGAAAAGTCCGATGAACCAGGTCGAAGCGTCCTGGAGAGCCTGGGATTTTATCATCGGCAGGACGAACATGATGGCGCATCCATATGCAAGGCCGCCAAACCCCATGACGAGTGCCCAGATCTTGGCCTGCGTCCAGACACGGCCCGTTTCATTGTTCCGCATCAGCCTGGCGAGATCCGGCTGCGTCATGTTGACGAAAGCAAGGCTGATGATGCGCAGCGGGGCAAACAGCACCAGAACCGCCGCCAGCGGTGCGTAGGCGGCAGGACCGGCAATGCCGGCGACCAGCAGCGCCAGACATTGGCCCTGGATGTTGGTGGTGGTGGCGCTGAATGCCGACCAGCGCAGCTGGGGCCAGAGCCTGACATAGCGTCGCCGGGTCGGCATGCGGAAGCTGATGCGAAGCGAGCGCCGAGCCAGCCGGACCAGGACGAAAATGCCGAAAACATTTGCCGCGGCTAGTGCATAGAACACGGTCTGCAGCGGGTCTTGGACCAACCAGATCGACAGCCCGGTCAGGACACAGCCGGCGACTGTAAAAGCGCCATCGCTGACGGAGACGACAACCTGCTGGCGCCGTGCGAAGAAAGCCGTGCGCATATGGCTGCGCAACGACCAGGCACCGACGAAGCAGCCGGCGGCAATTCCGCTTGGATCGCCAAGGACATGCATCAGGACTGCCGTGCCGACGGCCATCAGCAACGCAACGATCAGCGCCGCCGTTCCGAACGCCACGTCATAGGTATCGACGCCGGCGCTGTTGGTGCTCTTGCTCATCCAGATGCTGGCGGGAACGGCGGTGAGCGACCTGATATAAGACAGGCCGACACCGCCCATCACCATGCCGATGGCGAAGAGGCCGTAGCCCTGCGCCGACAGCATGTGCAACAGCATGATGTTGAGGGCAAAATGAAAGCCGCTCTGCATCGCCTCGCCGCCGATCATCAGCACGAGGCGTCGAACCAGATGGCTCGGAAACGCTAACTTCACGGCCGCGTCTCCGCTTCGCGGGCAGCAGGCACCCTGCCCGGCCGCGCGATGGTCGTCTTCAGCTTGTCGGCGGCGATCGCGGTGATCGCCGCGGCCGCGACCGGCTCGCTGAAGATTGCCTCGTAGCGCGCGCGCCCGGCAGCGACAAACCCGCGCCAGGCCTCAGGGGCGAGGATGATCTCCTGCAATTTCGCGCCAAGAGCTGCTGCGTCGCCGGGCGGAACATGCCAGCCGGTCTCCCCGTCGCTGACCACTTCCACCAGCCCGCCTATCGCCGACACAAGCGGCGGCCGGCCGTATGCCATCGCCTCGATGGCGACGCGGCCCAGCGATTCCGGACGCCGCGACGGCACGGTGACGATATCGGCCCATCGATAATGCTCCGAAGGGTCGGGAATGAAAGGCAGGACTCTGACGCGCCCGTTAAGCCCCATGGTTTCGACCAGTTCGGCAAGCGCATGCTCGCGCTCAGTGCTTTCGAAGGCGCCGCCGACCAGCCGCACCTCGATCCTCGACTGGAGTTCTGCCGGCATCGCGGCGATCGCCTCCAGCAGGATTTCCTGCCCCTTGATCCGGTTGATACGGCCAAGCAGCAGTACCCGCAATGGGCGCTTGCCATCATACGTCATCGGTTCGACCGCCGCCGGCCCGGCAACGCCGTTGTAGACGACATGCGTGCGCGCGGTCTTGGGATCGCCGAAAGCGGCGCGCGTCGCGCGCGAGTTGAAGATCAGATCGGCATGGCTCCAGCGCATCAGGCCGACGAGTATCCTGCGCATGGCGCCTTCGGGGATTTCGTGGATGTGCAGGACGGCCTTTTGGGGAAGAAGGCGTGCGGCCAGCGCGTAATCGGCCACGATCGAGGTGTTGACATAGACGAGGTCGCATTCCTTGAGGCGCCGCCACGCCCTGAACACGGCAACCGGCAATCGCGCCATCTCGACGGTCGCAAGGCGCGCAATGGCCTGGCGCCTCAGCACCCAGAGCGGTTCGAAGACGATCCGGCTGGCATGCGCTTCCAGAATCCGCACAATCGGCCCGCTACGCGGCAAAACCACTTCGATGTCGGCCGACGGAAACGCGGCGCGCAACGCGGCAACGCTCTCCGCGAAGCTGCGGTCAGAACCATAGAGTTCATAACCCTGATGAACGCAGGCAATCCGCATCTTTATATCCCGCCGGGTGCTACAACCATCGCGCTGGGCGATTGTGGCAGAAGCCCGTCCGCAAGAATCATGCCTGGTTCGATACGCCCGACTGCCGGCCGTACGCCCCAGGCATTGCTTCGTTTCGATACAGCTACGCACAGAAGGGTTGACCGAGAATGAAACAACCATCGGCTTCAACACCGTTTTTTTACAACCCCGCGCGATGATCCCTCGCAGGATACCGAAATCGGGAGGTGGCTCGGAAGTTGCCATCTGCTCATTATAAATTAAGCAATATCTAATATATGAGATATGTGAAAGTGCCGCCGGCCATGAAACCAGAAACGCCCGCCATTCTGATCCTGGGGACCCGCGGCATACCCGCGGCCCATGGCGGCTTTGAAACCTTTGCCGAAAAACTGGCGCTGTTTCTTGTCGGGCGCGGTTGGAAGGTCGGCGTCTACTGCCAGGATGAAGTCGAGCGGATCGACCAGAGGGTGCGCAGCGAAACCTGGCGCGGCATCGAGCTCATTCACATCCAGGTTGCCTCCAAGGGACCGCGCGCGACGCTGGAATTCGACTGGCAATGCGCCCGCGACGCCGCCCGGCGACCGGGCGTTTGCCTGGTGCTCGGCTACAATGGCGCGGTTTTCCTGACCTGGCTCAGGCTGAAGCGACGCAAGATCTTCACCAACATGGACGGCATCGAGTGGCGCCGCCCAAAATGGGGAATGGCGGCGCGAACCTGGTTCTGGCTCAACGAATGGATCGGCGCATGGGCCTCGCATCGGCTGGTCGCCGATCATCCCGCCATCGCAGATCACCTGGCGACACGCCGGCCGCGCAGCGCCATCGCCACCATTGCCTATGGCGCCGATCCGGTGACATCAGCGCCCGAGGCGCCGGTCCGGGCGCTCGGCCTCGAGCCCGGGCGCTATCTCGTCTCGATCGCGCGCATCGAACCCGACAACAACATCCTGCCGATCGTCGAAGCTTTTTGCTCCGCCAAGCGCGACATGAAGCTGGTGGTGCTGGGAACGCTGTCCGACGACATCCCCTATCATGCCGCCATCCGCAAGGCGGCGAATGGCTCGGTGGTCCTGCCGGGCGCCATCTACGACCAGGCGACGGTCAAGGCGCTCAGATACCACGCCCGCGCCTATCTGCACGGCCACACGGTCGGCGGCACCAACCCCTCGCTGGTCGAGGCGCTGGCGGCCGGCAACATGGTGATCGCCCACGACAATCCCTACAACAGATGGACCGCCGGGGCTGCGGCGATCTACTTCACCGACAAGGACAGTTGCGCCAAGCGGATGCAGCAGGCGCTGGACGATGACGCCTTGGTCAAGGCCTGCGGCGTTGCCGCCAGGGCGCGCGCTCAGGAAGCCTTTCGCTGGGACGATGTCCTGCTTGCCTATGAAAATGAGGCCTATCATTTGCTCGGCGTGACCGCCGCCAAGACCACCGCGATGGACCACGCATCGCCAGGAACCGTATGACAGGCTGGTCGCGCCGGCGGGTGCTGCGGACGGCGCTGTCCACCGCGGCGGCTCTCGGCTCGCTCACGGTCGCACCAATCGCTCGCGCAGCCGCCGGGCCGCGATTTCGGCGCGGCGTCAACGCCTGGCCCTGGTTCTCGCTGACGCGCGAATTTCCCGCTCCGCGCACCGACTATGACTGGCCGCCCTTCCAGTCGCAACGGCCGGTGCCGACCCCGGACGACCTGCGTCGGCTGCGCGAGACCGGGCTCGATTTCATCCGTCTGCCTGTTGATCCCGGCCCTTTCCTGGCCGCCGACGCCACCACGCGCAGCCGGTTGCTGGACATGCTGGATGCCGCCGTCACGGCCACCCTCCACGCCGATCTCGGCATCATCGTCAACATCCAGGCCAATGCAGCCACCCATTACTGGAACCCCGACCGCATGGTCTCCAGCACCGCCGCACCCGCCTTCGATCTCTACCGCGGGCTGGTCGGCGAGCTTGCCGGCAGGCTGGCGCGGTTCCAGCCCGGCAGGGTGGCGCTCGAGCCGGTCAACGAGCCGGCGCAGGCCTGCGCGTCGAACGTCTGGTCGCAGATCCAGCTTTCACTTTTGACGGCGGCAAGAGCATCGGCCGCGACCCTGCCGCTGGTCGTCACCGGCGGCTGCGGCTCGATGGTGAGCGGACTGACCGCGCTCGATCCGGCACCGCTGTCCCCGTTCGAGCCGATCCTGTTCACCTTCCACTTCTATGAGCCCTATCTGTTCAGCCATCAGGGGGCACCCTGGATGCGCGAGCCCGTCTACCGGTCGCTCAACAATGTGCCGTGGCCGGCATCCGCCGGCTCGCTGGAACAGACGCTGGCATCGGTCAGGGCGCGCATGGCGCAGGACACCGAAATCCCTGAAGACGCCAAACAGGCAGCCTATGCCGAGACCGAGCGTGTGCTGAAAGTCTATTTCGACGCCCGGCCCGACCGCTGGTTTGTCGACAAATATCTTCGCCAGGTTCGCGACTGGGCCGACGGCCACGGCCTTGCGCCGGAACGCATCATCATGGGCGAGTTCGGCGCGCTGCGCACCGACGCCCGCTATGTCGCCGCCCCCAATCCGGATCGCGCGCGCTACATCGCCGATGTCAGGCGGAGCGCCGAGGAACTCGGCTTCGCCTGGGCACTGTGGGATCTCTTCGATGGCATGGGCATGATGGACGACACCACCCGGGCACTGGACCCCGATATCATCGCGGCGCTTGGCCTGACCATGCCGGCGGACTGACGGGCCTGAACGCTGCCCGCGTCGGCCGGTAAAGCACCAGCGCCAGCACCACGAACTTGGTCAGCAGCGTCGTCTTCGACGCGACGCTTTCCGAGGTGTTGATCAGAATGACCCAGCCCAGCATCGGCAGCCAGATGCCGGGATGGCAGCGGCGCGCCACCTCGAACAGGAACAGCACGAAGCCGAACGTCAGCAAAAGGGTGAAGAAGGCGCCCTGATAGAGGACGGTGCGGATAATCGGGTTCTCGATGCCCTGTTCGAGACCGTTGATGCGGCGCAGGCTGTCAATCAGGTCGACATCCGGCCCCACGATCAGATCGCGTAATTCCAGGTGCTTGAAGAGCTCGAACATCTCGACGCGGGCATTGGCGCTGCCGCTGTCCGACACGAAGCGCTCCAGCAGCGCATCGAAAAAGCCATAATATGCCGCCACGATGATGACGACCGGCAGCAGCGCGGCAAGCATGAAGCCGAGTGCCGCACCCAAGAGATTGACGCGTCCCCGGCGCAATTTGCTGATGCCCTTGGAAAGCAGATAGCAACCGCCCAGCACAATCGTCATCACCATCGCCGAACGGCCGCCGAACGCGACAAGTGCCGCGCATTGCAGGCCGATCAATCCTATCCGCACAGGCGTCGACAGGGATCTGGCACCGGAGAGCAGCGCAAGCACGTAGATCGACGTCACCATGGCATTGGCGAGCGGATGTCCCTGCAGCGCGCTCGAGCGCAGATCGGTGGTAAACGCCACGCCGTCGAGGCGATAGGGGAAGATAAGCGTCTTGGTGGCGAACTCGAAAAGGGCAAGCAGCGCATTCGCCGTCATGACAACGTGAACGACGGTCTGCAGCCCGGCGAATGTCCGTTCGTCGTCCTCGCTGAGCATCAGCACCAGAAGTGCCGCGGCCACGAACGTATCGATCATGCCAGCCATGCCGGGCCGCTGCCTGGCGATGACGACGAACAAAAGCACGATCGATATGGCGGCCATCAGCGCGCTGGCCGGCCGCCTGTCGGCGAGATGGACGATATAGCCGACCGGATTGCCTGACGCACAGGAGCGCCAGGCAAACAAGAGGACGATGAGATAGGTGGACGGGTGGATCTTGGTCGCCGGGTTGCCGAACAGGCCATCATAATTGTAGCCGACCAGCCACAGCATGCCGCCCGAGATGCCGAACAGCACCGCTACCGCCGCGATCAGTCCGAAGCGCGTCAGCGCATCGAGCGACGTGCCGGCGCGGGGTGCGGCAGCACCATGGTTCGAAGCGCTTGCGCTCCAACTGGCAGCCATATCAGGCGGCCTCGTCGACCAGCAAGGCGGCCGTCGGCAACCGCCCCATGACGGAAACCGCCTGCGCGGTCGTCGTGACGTCGCGCATCGGGGTGGCGTTCAGCGTGGCGACGAGTACGATCTCGTCGGCCATGGCGACCAGCGGCGAGGCATTGAGATTGTCGGCCAGCGCGCCGCCGTCGATGACGACGAGTTCGAAGCTCCGGCTGGCCCGGGCCAGCATCTGCTGCGCAAAATAGATGCCATGCGCTTCCTGGAAAACCGCCTTTGAGCGGCCCCTGCCCAGCACGGCAACGTTGCTGCCGGCGGCGTAATGGCTGACGGCCTCAAAGGCGTACTCGCCGCGCAGCACATCGAGGATCCCCGGCTGCGGATCCTTCTGGTCGCCGCCGCCGGCATTGGCATCGATGAACAGCACCCGGCTGCCCCTGGACGCCGCGGCATTGGCCAGCAGCCGCGCCACCCGGCTGCGCTGCGCGCCCTCGCCCGGCGACGATGTCACCAGGATGGAAGGCACCAGCGGCCAGTCCGCCGGACGCTGGCCCGAACTGAACATGCGCCTCAGCGCAAGGCCGACAACGGCGTCGGTCTTCTGGCTGGAGGCGGCGGCCGAACTTGCGCCGAAAGGCCACCAGCGCCACCCAGTGCCTGAATTTGCCGGCACCACGCCCAGCACCGGCGCGTCGATGGCCGACTGCATCTGCGCGCTGGAAAGCACCGTCGGCGAGGAATATTCGGCGATCAGCGCCAGACCGGTGCCGAGCCCGAGGCCGCCGAATATCGCGCCCAGCAACAGCAGCGGCAAAGGCGGCCAGCTTTTCTTCAAGGCGGGCATGGCATTGGAGATGATGCGCGCATTGGTGCTGTCGACATTGATCTGCTCGCGCGTCTCCTGGGCGCGCTGGAGATAGTTCGAGTAGACGGAACGCAGCGCCTCGAGATCGCGCTGCAATTCGCGCAGCCGCACCGAGGCCTGGTCGGTGTCGAGCGACTTGCTCTTCATGCCGGCGACCTTGGCTTCCAGCGCCTGCTGGTTGGCCAGCGCCCGTTCGTAGTCCGTCTCGGTGGCGGTGGCGATGCGGCCGAGCTCGCGCGCGATCAGCTGGCGCGTGTCGCGCAGCTGCTGCTGGGCTGCGATCAGCGAAGGATGACGCGGCCCCAGCTCCGTGCCGAGCTGCGAGACCTGGTCGACCAGCGTCGCCTCCTGTGCCCGCAGGCTCGAGATCACCGCCGAGCGCATCGCTTCCGAGGTTGCGTCCGCCGTGCCGCTCTGCCGGCGCATCTGGTCGACCTGCGCCTTCAACGCCGCGGTGCGGCTCTGCGCCGCCGCAAGCTGCGTGTTGATCTCGGTCAGTTCCTGGTCGCTGACCAGGTTGCCTGCCGCCATCACCATGTTGTTGGCGGACTTATAGGCCTCGACGGCATTCTCGGCCTGCTGGACGCGTTTGCGCTGCTCGTCCAGCCGGGCGGTGATCGACTCGGAGGCGTCCCTGGCCATTTTCGCGCGCGCGCTCGCCTGATCGACCAGGTAGGCCTGCGCGATGGCGTTGGCCAGGAGGGCGGCCTTGTCGGCGCTCTTGGCGGTGACGATGACGTCGAGGACCAGGACCTTGTCGGCCCGCTTGACCGCCAGGCGCCGGCGCAGCGCGTCGAGTGTCTGCACCGAGCTGTCGCCTTCGGCCGATGCCGAACCGAGCAGGCGCGACAGCAAGCCCTGCCCGTTGAATTCCGGATCCTGCGTCAGGTTTGTCGCCGCGATCGCCCGCATCAGCACGCCTGTCGACTGGACCACGCTGACCTGGCTCTCGACCTGCGTGATGCCGCCATCGGGCGAGATACGGCTGGGATTGACGTCGTTGGTGACCACCTGCAGGTCCTGCGGATCGATGAGGATTTCCGCCGCCGAGCTGTAGAGCGCGGGCGTGAAAAGACCGTAGAGAAGGGCGACCAGCGTCAGCAGTGCGACAGTGCCGAAGATCCAGAACCGGCGGCGCACCAGGATGCGCTTCAGGTCGCCCAGTTCGACAGTCGAAGCTGCGTATGATCCCGCGCGTGCCGCATCCGGAGAGTGTTGCTGAGGAACCATGGGCAGGGATGATTGCATGGCTGCCTCCGACAATACTCCATATGCCGGCAAGGTCAGTTGCGGCGCTAACCTAGCTATTCCTCCAACTGTTAAAACATTGTTAATTATGTTGAGAGGTGACGTGAATTTTGGCACGCGGTTTGCTTAAAAATATACATATCGGGGTGTTGACTACGCGGCGAGCGGAGACGGATGCAGATGGGGTTACAATTTGACCGGACCGGCCTGGCCGGCAAGGCCGGGCACCGCGTTTTCGGGCCTCCACCATGCAGATAAGTCTACGCCTGGACGGAGACTGCGTCCGCGCCTTTCATCTCACGCTGCTGGAGCGCCTTGCCGCGCTCGGCGACGTCGAACTGTCCGTCGATGTCAGGCCGGCGGGCGGCGGCATTCCGCGCAGCGCCGCGGCCCTGTTTCAACTCGAAACGGCGATCCACGGACTGCCCCATGATGGACTGGCCCATGATGGGCTGGCCAAGCGTGTGCCGCTTTCGGTGCTCGCGCCCTATCGGCAGTCCCCCGCTTCGCCCGACCTGGTCGTCGACCTCTGTGGCGATGTCAGGCTGGAAAGCACACGGGTCTGGCGCGTCACCTATGACGGCGCCAGCGGCGAAGCGGCCTTGCTGGCCTCGATCCTCGCCGGCCGCACGCCACTTGCCCGCATCGAGGAGAACGGCGTTGCGATCGCGGCCGGGCGTCTGGGCACAGAATATGGCGGCATCGCGCTGGCGTCCTTCCAGGATATGCTGGCGCGCACAGCAAGCCTGATCGTCGCTGCCATGTCAGGCGCGGCAAAGTCGGTTCCCGATCTGCCAGAGCCGGCGCAGGCAGGCAGCCCGCCGCCAATGCCCTCGGCCGGCAAGCTTGGGGTCAGAGCCGGCAAGGCGCTGGCGCGGCGGATCGTCCAGAAGATCTATCACCTTTGCTACAACGCGCCGCATTGGAAGGTCGGCTGGCGGCAAACCGGGGGCTCCGATCTGTTCGACCTGCGTGCCCATCCGGCGTCGGGTTGGCAAGAGCTGCCGGACGATGGCAGCCGCTTCTACGCCGATCCGTTTCCCATCCTCTACCAGGGCCAGCTGACCCTGTTCGTCGAGGACTATATCCACCGGCTCGGCAAAGCCATCATCTCCGCCGTGACCTTCGGCCCGGCAGGCCCGCTCGGACGGCCTGAACCGGTGCTGGAGCTGCCCTACCATCTCTCCTACCCCTTTGTCTTCGAGCGCGACGGCGAGGTCTGGATGGTGCCGGAAAGCTGCGCCAACGGCACCGTCGATCTCTACCGGGCCACCGCCTTCCCCGGTGGATGGGTCAAGGAGGCGACGCTTCTGTCCGGTGTCGTGGCCAGCGACGCCACGCTTGTCGAGCATGGCGGCGCCTGGTGGCTGTTCGCCACCGTCCGCGACGGTGGCGGCGCCTTCTCCGACGCGCTGCACCTATGGTCGGCGCCGAATTTTCGCGGCCCCTGGACGCCGCATCCCAAAAATCCCGTGCTGATCGACATTGCCTCGGCGCGGCCGGCCGGCCGCATCGTCAGGCGCGGCAACGACCTGCTGCGCCCGGTGCAGGACTGCCGCAGGAGCTATGGCGCGGCGCTTGGCATCGCACGCATTTCTCACCTTGATTTGATCGGCATGGAGCAGGTCGTTGAAACCATCTTAAATCCAGGTGCGCTATGGAGCGGGCGTAAACTTCACACGCTCAACGAGGCTGGCGGCTTTGAGTTCATCGATGGCTCGGCGATCGCACCGCGCTGGAAGCAGCGGACCCGCGATTAACCTAAACATTGGTTACTACCAGGCACGCGCTCCGGTTGCTTGCGGTTGATTTAGCTCCGGAAGATATTTTCTACCGGAGATTGTGAAACGTGCAGTTGCCACCAGAAAGGGCAGCAAAATGAGTATCTCAGAGGCTGGCCCGGCCCAAGTCGATGTGGCGATCGTCGGCGCCGGAATGGCCGGCACCACCTTGGCAATGCTGTTGGGACAAGCCGGGCGCAAGGTGGCGCTGATTGATCCGCACCGCGTCCACCACGAGGAATTCCGGGCCGAGAAGATCGGCATGGATCAGATGCTTCTGTTCGAAAAGCTCGGCCTCGATGCGACACTCAAGAGCCTCGTCACCTCGACGACCGACACGCATATCTTCCGCCTCGGCCAGTTCTTCGCGCATGAGAAGAAGGCTGAATTCACATTCTCCTATGGCGCGTTGATCAATGGCCTGCGCGACGCCTTGCCTGCGCAAGTACCGCTGACGGTCGGCAAGGTGACCGAGGTCTCGACTGGACCGGACCGGCAGCGGCTTGTGCTGGCCGACGGCGCCGTCATCGATGCCCGGCTGCTGGTGGTGGCAACCGGCCACGGCGAGACGGTGCGGCGCGCCGTCGGCGTCGAGCGTATCGAGCAATCGAAGGCGCATTCACTGTCGATGGGATTCGACCTCGCCATCTCCCCGCGTGATTTCGGTCATCAGTCCGTCACCTGCTACAGCAGGCGGGCTGCCGACCGTATCGCCTACATCAGCATCTTTCCCCTCGGCGACAAGATGCGGGCGAACATGTTCGGCTACCGGCAAGTGGCCGAGCCGTGGACGCGGGCGTTTCGCCAGGAACCGCAAAAGATGCTCTGCGAGCTGATGCCCGAAATAGCGGCGCGATGCGGCAACTTCGAAGTCGCAAGTCCTGTCGAGGTCAGGCAGATCAGCCTGAGCACCACGCAAGGCCATCGCCGCGACGGGGTCATCTTCATCGGCGATGCTTTCTGTACCACGTGTCCAACACCGGGCGTCGGCATCGGCCGGGTGATGACCGACGTCGATCAGCTCCATTCGGTTCACATTCCGCGATGGCTCGAAACACCAGGCATGGCGG
The DNA here is from genome assembly GCF_024518695.1 of Mesorhizobium sp. LMG17149. Lineage (NCBI taxonomy): Bacteria > Pseudomonadati > Pseudomonadota > Alphaproteobacteria > Hyphomicrobiales > Phyllobacteriaceae > Mesorhizobium > Mesorhizobium sp. LMG17149. Next base: position 42,688 of record NZ_JANIFL010000006.1, on the reverse strand, counting down.
CTGACAAGATCAACGCCTTCTATGACGACCCGGTCAAGGTGGCTGCCGATGAGGATGGCATGCGGGTGAGTTACTATGCCAAGTCGATCACCGCCGGCACCGGACTGGAATGGCGCGCAAGGCGCTTGCGCAACAACACCGCGCGCCGGCTGATGATCATCGGCCGCAAGGTCCGGCATCTGGGAAAACGGCAGGCGCCCATGGCCAATATGCAATAGGGCGCGACCAGTCGCGCCCTATCGATTGCCAATATTGATTGCCTTATAAGGCGAATGCGTCAGACGCCAACCGCTCAGGTTGCCGTCGACGGAGGTGCCGATGGGGTAGTCTGGGCCGTGACGCCCGAAAGCCTGTCGCGCTTCTGCAAGGTTGGTTTCTCGTATTTCTTCACTGTAAAGTGCCCTCCAAATTGGTACGGCGCCAGCAGAACCAATTCCCTGCCCCGTGTCAATTGCGTCATTACTGGTTCTTACGTCGTCTCCTCGCCATCGTAGTCAAACGATTCTTCACTGTTGCATTGCCGGCACATATCGGCTCCGACAGGACACCTCATCCCAGCGCCAATCCCGCTCTACTCGGCTCTCCGCGCGATGTTGTAAATCGTTTCATCCAAGGTATTTTGGCCATCGGAACAGAGGGAATAGTCATGTCCAACAGCGCCTTGCCGCTGGTTATCAGTGCCCCGGAACCACGCACGCTCGAGCTGATCTTCACAGCCCGGCAGCTGGCGCGGCTCAAGGCGCACTATCGCATTGTCGAGACGACCGCTGACGGCGTCGCGAAACTGCCGGCCGACGTGCTGGCCGAGGCGCGCTACATCATCGGCCAGCCGCCCATATCGCCCGAAATGCTCGACCGGATGAAGGCGCTGCGCTGCGTCTTCAATGTCGAGACCAACCTCATCAACAACATGCCCTACGAGACCTTGTTCGCGCGCGGTATCCATGTCGTCACCACCGGCCTGGTGTTCGCCGAGCCGGTCGCAGAGCTTGGCCTTGCCATGGCGCTCAACCTCGCCCGCGACATCGTCGATGCCGACCTCGCCTTCCGCCAGGGACAGGAACTGTGGGGCGGCGACGGCAACCAGACGGCGCGGCTCCTGTCCGGCTCGGATGTCGGGATCATCGGTTTCGGCGATCTCGGCCGGGCGCTCAACCGGCTGCTGTCGGGCTTCCGCACCCGCACCAAAGTCTTCGATCCCTGGCTGCCGCCATCGATCCTCATCCACAATGGCGTCGAGCCGGCCTCTCTCGACGAGGTGCTGTCGACCAGCGACTTCATCTTCGTCGTTGCCTCGGTGACCAGCGAGAACCAGGGTTTTCTCGGTGCCGAGGCCTTTGCCGGCATGCGCAAGGGCGCCGCCTTCATCCTGCTCAGCCGCGCCGGCGTGGTGGACTTCCCGGCGCTGATGGCGGCGGTGAAGAGCGGCCACATCGTCGCCGCCAGCGACGTTTTCCCCGAAGAACCGCTGGCGCGGGACCATCCGGTGCGCACCCTGCCCGGCTTTCTGCGCTCGGCTCACCGCGCCGGCGCGCTCGACATCGCCTTCAAGCGCATGGGCGATATGGTGCTTGAGGACATGGACCTGATCGACCGCGGCCTGCCGCCGCTGCGCTCCAAGCGCGCCGAGCGCGAGACGGTTTCGCGCATGCGTTCCAAGCCGGCCGACAGGAATTGAGGCGTGGGTTTTCGTCCCGGTTGGCCGGCCCTCGACAAGGTCGGCTTGACAAGGGCGCGGCCGGCGATGACGCTGCCGCAATCGAACTTTGCGGAGGGAGGCCATGAACATGAAGAAGATCTATGAAAAGCCGATGCTGCTCAAAAGGCAGAAACTCTCCGCCGTGACGGCGCAGCAAGCCAATTCAGGCGTAATAGGCCCGACAGGCCCGGCAGGCTGACACCTCGCGGCATCCAATGAAGGTTAGCATCGGACGCACCCAGGGCGGGCGGTACGGCAGCCGCTCCAGGCGCAGCTTCAGTGTCCACGGCTGCTCTTCGCCCTGCGGGCGACCGCTTCCATAAAAGAGCGGGCGGCAGCGTCACAAGCCGTTCTGGACGGTCCGTTCGCGGACAGCACGACCTCCGCGGCCTTCCGCGACATGCCGTATTTCCGGGCGAAGATCGCAGCGTCGTAAGGTTCGTTTTCGGCTACCGGTGCCGCGGACGTGATCCTGGCTTTGGTCATTGGCGCGTCCGCCGGAAACTCTCAAGCAACTCGCCTTCATTGCGGCAGCCATTCTGGAACAGCGAAAACACCGTGGCCGCCAGAAGCTGCACGTCCGACTCCCCCGACATGCGATCGAGTTTGCGCTCCAGGCAGACCCGATCGAAGACGCGCTGGCACAGTTGCAGATGGGAAGGATGGAAACCAGGATTGCGCTTATGAAGGCTCGACATAAGAAGCCCCTTTCGGAGCAGCGACCACTTCCTTGACGCTGTGGGTCAAAAAATGAAATCGGGCTGAGCAAGAGTCAACATCGGCCTTCATCACAGTAAATATCGTACAATTCTCCCGCCGCTCTGCCCCACTTTTCGAACGGTTCTCGGGCCCGGCGCGACATGGCGCCTTTGTCATTAGCCGGCGGATTTCATCGATCCTCACCGTGATCCGGCGCTCTCATGAAATATGTCGGTTTTGTACCAAGTGGCGCTTGGTACGTTTCCGACACTAACATTCAGGCCGATCTTTTCATATGCGAACGGCGTTGGGGGGCGCCGTGCTTCGAATTTCATATCGCATTGATATCTTTCTTCGTTCAGAGCCCCTATACATAGGCGATCGTCCGTACGTTTTTACGGGCACGGACGGCTGGGAGATTGGATGGCTCTTGCCCTGCATTGGGCCACGCCATGTCTGATCTCACCAAAAACCATCAATACCAAAATCAGCTGCTGCGGCGCATGCCTGCGGATGATCTGGCGTTGCTCGAGCCGCACATGCAGCGCTGCGACTTGCCGCTGCGTATGATGCTGGTGACCCCGAATATTCCGATCGAGGCCGTCTACTTCATCGAACAGGGCATCGGTTCGGTGGTCGCCAGCACCGCGAGCGGCCAAGAGGCCGAAGTGGGCTTCATCGGCTTCGAAGGCATGACGGGATATTCCCTGGTGATGGGCGACGACCGTGCGCCGCATGCCTGTTACGTCCAACTCGAAGGCGAAGCGATCCGCATTGAAGCCGGCGCTTTCAAGGCAGCATTGGAGGCAAGTGCAACCTTGCGCATGTTCCTGCTGCGCTTCGTCAACGCGCTACAGACCCAGGCCGGCTGCACCGCGCTCGTCAACGCGCGGTTGAAGCTCGAGGAACGGCTGGCGCGATGGCTGCTCATGTGCGACGACCGCGTGCCGGGCGAACATCTCGCCATCACCCACGAATTCCTGGCCATCATGCTTGGTGTCAGGCGGCCAGGCGTCACCGTCGCCCTCCAGTTGCTCGAAGGCCGCGCGTTGATCCGCTCGCGTCGGGGCGAGATCGTCATTCGCGACCGCGCCGGACTGCTGGAACTCGCCAATGGCAGTTACGGCGAAGCCGAGGCCGAATATACAAGGCTGATCGGCGAGATCGGCGCGGCCTGATCAGGAGCGGTTGCCGCCGGCATCCGGCTTGCCCGATGTCGCTTTGCCGGGCGGTGCCGCACCGCCTTTAAATGCGCCCCGGCCAATCGGCCCATCCCCGTCGATCGGTCCATCCTTGGCTATCGGCAACCCGGCATGCTCCAGACTTGCAAGCTTGCACTTCGTCTGTTCGGCCGCCGCTCCCACAAGGCAGTCGATGGTGAACATGGCACCGGCGTGATCGCTGGCCGCGACCGCCTGGCGGATCTTCGTCAATTGCGCTTGCGTGTAGTCCAGAAGCTCGACCAGGCCGGTATGATCCAAACCGCCCTCCATTGCAGGATGTCGAGAGGCCGATCTCAGGTCGCTCTTGCCATCGAAATACGCCCATTTACACGGCTTGCATAGCCGGACTGTCAGAATCGTACAGTCTACGCGCCACCGGGTCGTTGCCTATTGGCCAAAGGTCCATCTTCGCGCCGCCGCCACGGCATGCAACTGTATATAAGCCATCGCTTGAATACTGGTCCGTACGTCTGTCGGGGAGATGTCGTGCCAATTCGCGAGAATCTCGCCGCCAATCTCAGGCGGCTGGTCCAACGCCACGCTTCCGTCAGCGCGGTGTGCCGTGAGCTTGGCATCAATCGCACCCAGTTCGAGCGCTATCTGCAAGGCAAGGCGGTTCCCAACAAAGCCACCGCAAGGCTGATCTGCGACTATTTCAAGATCGATGAGAATGAGCTGTATCGTGAGCCGGCCGCCGCGGCAGCCAAGAGCGACGGCAACGCAACGCTGCGCCAGGCCCTGTACGAAAACATGGTGCGGCCGCCGTCGCCCGCCATCGCCGGAGGCACATATTTCACCTATTTTTCGATGCCCGGCCGACCCGACTTTTTGATGCGCTCGGTCACCTTCGTGCGGCGCGAAGCCGATCTCGTCACCTTCAGGCGGGTGACGCGCTGGGCGTCGGGAGATGGCCGGGGTGGCTCGAGAATACCCGGCAACCATTACGGCGTGGCGATCTCGCGCCTGAACTGGATTTATTTCACCGGCATCAACCGGCGCCAGACCACCGAGCCCTCGATCATGACCGTGCAGTGGGCTCCCATCTCCGAACCGGTTCTGGTGGGCAGGGCGATCGTCCTCACCGGATCAGGGCCGGCCTTTGTATCCGTCATCATGCGGCAGGACGTCGCCAGGATCAGCATGAGGCGAGCGCTGCAGATGGCCCATATCGTCAGTCTCGACGACCCCAGCGTCGATCGGCTGGTGGTCAGTCTCGCACGAGAGACCCGATAAACTCGCTTCTTACGGGAAAAATCGGGGAAAGTTTCAAGTTTTTCGACTATATTTTTCTTCGTTTCGGGATTTTTGCGCAAAAAACCCCGGAACTTTCACCCAAACCTGTCGTTTTCCAGCTGATCGTTGCTTCGACGATCCCAAAGCAACAGGAGGAGTACCGCCATGAACATCAAGATGATCTGTTTCGGCGCGATGACGCTCTCGATGGTTGCCGGTACGGCGCTTGCCGCGAGCGACACCGGCACGTCGGCTCTCGACGATCCGGCCAAGATGCAGCCGTTCTACACCGACTCTAGCAGGAAGACGATGGTCAGCGACGACGATTTCGTGAAGGCCTGGAAGGCCCTTACGCCGGACGACCAGACCGCGATGATGAAGGCCTGCGAGGATGAGGCGAAGGACGCCACTGCGGCCAGCAGCCATCCGGAATTCTGCAGCAGCGTGAAAGCGAACGGCGGCAGCAAGTAGCAATCCAGCGGCCCGATGAGAAACAGCCCCTTCGCGGGGCTGTTTTGCGTCTGCCGCGGGGCGCACGGACAAGCCCGCCACGCAACGATCAAGCCCGGCCGGCGCGCCGGCCCATTTCCCTTCCTGCTATGTTGCACCGCGATAAAATTGCTCTATGTTGCACTGCGATAAATTTGTTGCATTGCGATATCAGCCTGCCCGGCCGACGTTGCGCAGGGGCTGGGCCTTGCACGAAGGAGCCGTCGTGGCAGCATCGTTCCGGCCGGACATACAAGGATTGCGCGCGCTCGCCGTCGGCGGTGTCGTCGCCTACCATTTCGGCCTCACCGCGCTCCCCGGCGGCTTTGCCGGCGTCGACATCTTCTTCGTCATCTCGGGCTGGCTGATAACAACCCATCTCATGCAGGAGATCGGCGAGACCGGCCGGCTCGACCTTTGGCGCTTCTATGCCAGGCGCGCGCGGCGGCTTCTGCCGGCAGCTTTATTCGTCATCCTGGTTACGCTGGCCGCCGGCTACTTCATCCTGGCGCCGCAGGAGCAGGCGCTCTATTCGCGCGGCGCCATGTTCGCCTCCGCCTATGCCATCAATCTGTGGCTGCTGCGCTGGTCGTTCGACTATTTCGCCGCCGACGCCACCAGCAATCCCTTCATCCACTTCTGGTCTTTGTCGGTGGAGGAGCAGTTCTATCTGGCCTGGCCGGCGCTGCTTCTGCTGGCGGCCTGGCTGCGGCCGGGCCGGCGAACGGCCGCAGCCGTGATCGGCGTTGCCGGTCTTGCCTCCTTCGCCGCCTGCCAGTGGCTGACCAGCGCGGCGCCGGCCTGGGCCTTCTATTTTTCGCCGCTGCGCGCCTGGGAGTTCGCCGCCGGCGGCCTGGCGACGCTGGTCCCCATTGCGTTGCTGCAGCATCGCATCTGGCTGCGGGCGGCACTTGGCTGGTTCGGCCTGGCGCTGATCGCGACCGCCTATCTCCTGTTGAGCGAGGACCTGCCCTTCCCCGGCTGGTACGCGTTGCTGCCGGTGGCGGGCACCGTGCTGGTGCTGCTGAGCGGCGTCGGCGGGCCGCAGACCAATAGGCGGACCGGCTGGCAAGCCCTTGGCCCGGCCGCCGCTTTGTCCCTGCCGCCCTTGCAATGGATCGGCACGCTCTCCTATTCGCTCTATCTCTGGCATTGGCCGGTCATCGTCTATGCCGGGATGCTGGCGCCGGAGCTTTCCGTGCCGCAGCGGCTTGGCTGTGGCGTGCTGGCGCTCGCCCTGTCGGTGCTCACCTATCATTTGATCGAAGACCCGGCGCGGCGCGGCGCCTGGATGGCGGTGGGCGCCCGCGCCTTTCCCAAGGCCATTCCAGGCGCAAAACCGCTTCGCGCTTTTCCCGGCCTTGTGCTGGTTCCCGCGCTGATGCTGACCGGCACCGGCGTGGCGGTCGCCTATGCCAACGCGCATCTGGCCACGCGCAATATCGGCCCCGAGCAGCGCGGCATCGAGCAGGCGGTCGAAAGACCTTCCATCGCGCGGGCCGTCGACAAGAACTGCCTGGCCGACTTCCAAACGGTGACGCCGAAACCCTGCATGTTCGGCCCGGCCAATGCCAGCCGCACCATCGTGCTGTTCGGCGATTCGCACGCCGACCAGTGGTCGACGCCGCTGATCGAAGCAGCCAGGCGCAACGACACAAAGATCATCACCTATCTCAAATCATCGTGCCGCGCCTCGCGGCTCTCCACCTTCAACACGGTGCTGAAGCGCGACTACACCGAATGCGACGCCTGGCGCGAGCAGGCCATATCAGAGATCATCCGCCACAAGCCGCGCCTGGTGGTGATCTCCGAATTTTCCATCGGCAATCTGATCCGCGACCTGCCCGCGGCCGAACGCACCGCTGAAGTAGCGCGCTGGCAGGCCGGCTTGCGCTCGACCTTGCAGGCCTTCAGCCGGGCCGGTGTCGAGACGGCTGTTATCCGCGACACGCCGATCAACGCCAGCTTCGCCGGCTCCTGCGTGGCGCGCACCCTGTGGTGGCGCGAGGCACCCTCGCCGCACTGCGACACGCCAAGAGCCGAAGCCGCCAACGATAGCACCGCCGCCGCCGAGCGCGCCGTGGTGACCAGCGTGCCCGACACCCGCTACATCGACCTCACCAACCAATTCTGCGGCCCGACCACCTGCCACGTCGTCATATCAGGCAAGCTGGCGTTTCGTGACAGGCACCATCTGGCGACGGGCTTTGCCGAGACACTGGCGGGGCCGCTGGAGCGGGCCTTGTTTTAGGCGCCTGGGTATCTGCGCCCGGTCCGCATTGTTCATCACATCTTGCGAATCTGTGGAACGGGCTTGATCACCGATCCGGCAGGCATCGCCGGTCGGATCCATTTCACCCCTCACCGCCTCATCATCATCCCGTAATGCACTGCCAACAAATCCAGCCCCACCTTCAGCAGCTTCGTCACCACGTTCCGGCCCTCGCCGGTCTGCTCGGACAGGCGCTTGAGGGAACCGTCCGCGCAGCAGACTTGTCGCACCACGGCGGCCACCTCCCAATGGCCTAGCGCTCTTGTGGCGGCGGCATAGGCCCTGCCGGCGTCGAGCACACTGTCGGCGATGCCGCCGCCATCGCGGCCGCCGTCGACGCGCTCGGTCCAGCGCATCGGCTTGACATCAGCCTGCTGGCTGCAGCGGAAATCCTCGCGGTAGCGCAGACCTGCCTCGCGCTGCTGGCGCGACAGCGAGGTGATGCCGATAAGCGCATCGATGGCGCGCACCCGCACGATGCCGCCGGTGGCGGCGTAGCCGTCATTCGACACCTCGTAGACACGAGCAGCCTCCAGCGTGCCCGCCGCCAGCCGCTTGCGGCCGAAGGCGTCATCCCTGAGCGCGAAATCATGGCCGATCTCGCGGCGTATGCGCACCTGCTCGGCCTCGCCCTTCGGCAATTTCGGCGCCTGCGGTTTGACGGGTCTGGTCCTTTTGCTCATGGGAGGCTCCTGGTTGGCTCGGGATGATGGAGAACGGCAAAGCGCGGCGATCCTTCGCGCAGTTGGGCATCTCCCCACATGGTCGGCAGGGCGGAGAGAGCCGCCGTTCGGTTGGCCTTCGTTGAATCGGAGGTCGTCGCCTCCTCGCCGCTGCGCCAGCATCCTTGCCGCCCGGCATCCAGGCTGATGGAACCGGCGCGAGCTTTCGACGTTATGTCGCGTCCATGCCAAGGGGAGGTTCGCCGATGACAGCCTTCATGCCGGTTACCGTGCGCTTTTGCGATAACAAAACCATGCTGGTCAGTTCGGTGGCCGGCGCAGCCGAGGCATTGCGCCACCAATGGCCCGACAAGACAGCACCTGGTTATCTCGAGGCGACGCGGCTGGTTACGCTCGCCGTCGAAGGTACCTGCTGCCAGCGCATTGCGTTCGACGCCTTCACCAGGGCGGCCAAGCAACAGAACATACTGGTGGCCAGGCCCAAAAGCCGCGCCCATGACTGGCTGAACGCGGTGGCTAGCCCATGAGGATCGCGCGTCAGCCGAAAAATTGATGCAACCGGCCGCCAGCGGGGCGCGTTTATCGATGCGGTAGTTGGAGCCGCGCGCAAAGCGAAGGTGAACGCCGTGGGTACGATGAAAACCGGAGTGCCGCTCAAAGTGCGGGTGGAGGATGAGATCGAAGAGATCGACAGCGTTAGCGAAGCCGCCGATTTTCTGCAGCGTTGGCCGCTTGAGCGACGCGGCCATGTCTACCGCAGTGCGCTGAACGCCTGCAGCGCGGCGATTGCCGCGCAGATTTCCGAAGCCGACGCCATGAAGGTGTTTACCGGCTTTGCCCGGGTGACCGGCATATTGGTCGACGAGGGCAACCCGGCGATGGCGATGGACGCAAGGAGCATGCAGAACCGCACGCCCAAGCAAGGCCGGCAAATGCCGAAATAAGATTTTGCTTCTTTCTCCCCGTTCACGGGGGTGAGGTGTGGTCCGCGCTGCGGACGAAAAGCCAATTGCTTGGCTTTTCGAACAGCGAACGCCCGGCAGGGCAATGAGGGGCGGCGCCAGCGCTTCGGCAAATGGCATCTGAATCGGATGCTTGAATTTCATGTCAGCTTTCAATCCTGCCTCGTCAGCGCTGCCCCTCATCCGCCTGCCGGCACCTTCTCCCCGTGAACGGGGAGAAGAGACCAAGCCTCACCCCGTCGCCACAAATACGCGGCGCTGGAAGCGCGCCTGATGGTAGGTGCAATAGCTTTTCAGCGCCCTGGTGCGCATGCCGCAGCACAGCATGTCGGCGCCCGGCCGGCTGCCTGGCGCATCGTTTTCAGAATCCTCCTCCACCGTCAGATCCAGCGGCGCGCGGCAGCGTGAAAACAGGCAATCGATGAAACGCATCGCCACGCCATGCGGCTGCCGGCCAATGGCCGCGCGCGGTGACGCCGGCGTCTTCAGGCGATAGGCTACGCCGTCGGCGATCAGAACGCCTACCTCGCGCACGAACGAATGGCGCCTGGGCCGGGCCACTTCACGCGCGGGGATGTCCTTGGCGGCAAGCACGCCATGCATCTTGCCGACGACAGGCGTCGCAGTCCCCGGGGCGCCAGTCGCCCGCTTGCTTTCAGCGCGCTTGCCCACCGCCTGTCCGGCTCGCGGCGGCGGCCCCTTGCCATTGGCAAAACCGATCGCGCCCAGCATGGCGTTACGGTGCACGATGCCGATGATGGCGTCGCGCGACACCGGGCTGCCGCGCAACGCGCTGAACGCGACTGCAATCCTGGAGGCTGAAAGCCCGTCCTTCAGCCAGCGGCCGATCTCGTGCAATTCCGCGTCGCTATAGCTTGCCATATCCAGCTCCATCCAAAGTTCGGCCGCGCGCCGTCGGGCAGCGTCAAGGTTCGACCCGGTGGCCGGGTCGCAGTCAGGTTGTTTTTCAAGAGCCGGCTGTCAGCCGACCAGCCTCAGCCGGGTTGGGTAGACTTCCCGCCGGCAAGGTGCAGAAGCCGCGCCTCGGCCGTGTTTCTATCCAGGGCGGAAACCGCCCTGCCCGTTGGCCTGTCGAACAGGATGACGGTGCCGTCCTCGGTGCGGATGCAGGAGCGGCCAGCTGAAAAAACAGCGCCGGCGCCATGCCCGTAGGATTGGGGGCCGGAGCCGCTGGGAGCGGCGGCTCCGGCCGTTCCGGTCGCCGGAGACGGGCGGACCGGACCCGGGGCTGGTGCAGTCAAGCACCGAGCCTCGGGCTTCATCCTGGCCGGGGAGGAGGACAGCCGGGATGAAAGGGGGGCGACAGCCGCCGGGCACACCGCGCACGGGGCCGGCGCGATTGCGCCATCAAAGGTGGACAGGTTTTGCATACCCGTATATAAGCATAACTTATAAATCTATGCAAGTCATTCTTTCATAGACGAGAGCCGCTTTCATCACTCACATGGTCGCCATGGCAAGAACGGAACTGTCGATCAAGGTCGGGGCGGCGATCCGCAAGGCGCGCAAGCAGCGCGGCCTGGTCATGCGCCACATCGCCGAGCACAACGACACTGATGTCGCCGCCGTCGGCAATTGGGAAACCGGCCGCAATCTGCCCAAGACCGAGAACCTCCTGAAGACCGCCGCCTTCCTGCGCGTCGACCCGGTGGCGCTAGGTCAAGGGCAGGTCGTGTTTCTCGACGATGCCGGACCGGTCGCCGATGCGGAGATCGTCACCGATACCGGTCCGCTACCCGCGGGGTCGATGGATATCGAGGTGCTGGGCGCGGCCGTCGGCGGCGACGATGGCGATTTCACCTTCAACGGCGAGCCGGCGGGTTACGTCCAGCGCCCGCCGGGGGTGCGCAACCTGCCGAAGGTGTTCGCCCTGCACGTGCTCTCGGATTCCATGGTGCCGCGTTATGAGCCCGGCGACCTGATCTATTGCGGCGGCCGCGACGCCGTACCGGGCGACCATGTGGTGATCGAGACCTTCCCCGAAGAAAACGAGCGCAACGGCAAGGCCTTCATCAAGAAGCTGGTCAAGCGCACGGCGGGCGAGCTGGTGGTCGAGCAGTACAATCCGCCGAAGACGCTGACCTTCAACCGCTACGCCATCAAACATGTCTGGCGCGTGATTCCGCTGAAGGAATTGCTGGGGTATTGAGGACGGGGCGTTCTTCCTTCTCCCCCTGCGAGAAGGAAGAACCAGCGCTGGCACCCTTCCTTCGACAAAACTCAAGCCCGCCGTGATCCCTCCAGCGGCACCTCGCGCTCATTCAGCATCCGCGCTTCGCTGCGCACGCGCTGGCGCTCGTCGACAAACGCCGCCTGGATCGTAACCGTCGCCCCCGGCAGTCCGTCGGCACGGCAGGCCGAACAGACGATGCGGCCCGACAGAGCGGACAGCGGCGTATTCCCCGTCACCCCGAACCGCTTCAGCTGATCGGGTCGCCACCACCTGTTGCGGCCGCAATCGGCGCACTCGACCGAGATTGAGGCGACATGCGCGATTGTCGGCTCCTTGCCTGGTAATGCCATCGCCCCTCCCCATCCTTTTTGTTCCTGATTTGTTCACATATTCCTGCGTTTTGAGCCGGGAGTCGAGTCGCAGTTTTCAAACTTTCCCCGAAGTTTTCTTCTAGTGTAATTTGAGTTATGCTTTCATACATATATAAAAATGTGAGTCGGACACGAACCTGCCCACTGCATCAGACCCGGGAGCGATAATGGACGCTTTTGCCGCCGATTTTGCCCGTTCCTGCGGTTACGCCGGCGACAGCCTGGCCCTGCTTGAAGCCTTCGAAGCCATCCGCCGAAACGGCATCGCCCACGCCCGTCAGGATCACGTCAGGCGCAAGGCAGTGATCGACGAGTTGAAACCGTCGGAGGCGCTGTTCCTGGCCGCGATTGGCCCGGCGCTCTCGGCGGAAGAGGCCATTGAGGACGCCGCCCGCTTCATAGCCTGCTGGCGCAACATACCGCGCTGGCGCCAGGAGCGGCGCCTGCCCGACCTGGTCAGGGCCAAGCAACAACGGCTGGTGGCACGGTATTTTCGTCGCCATGGCCATCTTCTATGGGCGCGCGAAGCAGCGTGAGGCTGGACCCAGCCATTTGCGGTTCCATCAGCAATTTTTTCTTTCTGGACTGCGCAGGGGTGGCTGATCGTCGACGTGCATAGTTTGGAATGTTCAAGACTGCCCGCCCAAAATTTCAAACCTGGATAACGGCCGGCGCGGGAACCACCGCCGCCCTGCTCGTCGCCGGCCTGATGGGTGCGTTCGGCGCCCTGCCCGCCCACGCCCCGCCGCAATTGCCGTCCGATGCCGTCATCAATGCCGGGCGCTGGCGGGTCCAGCCGGCGCGCGCCTATGTCAGCCGCGCCCGGCGAAGTGATTGGCCAGCGCCACCTTCGCCGCCAGTTGCATGAGGAGATCGCCGACCAGCACGCCGGCCAGCACGAGTGCCATGAGTTGCGGCCAGAACCGCCGCAGCAGCGAAAAACCTAAGGTGATCGGTCTGATGATATCGGCAAACATGAGGTTCTCTCACGATGCCACCCGCCAAAACCTTTCTAGCAAAGGACGGCTGTTTTGCAAGAAAGGGGGCTCCCCTTCTCCCCTTGTGGGAGAAGGGACAACCGTCCCCCTCACCTTCTCACCCGCGATTTCAGCCACCGGTCGAACGCCACCGCCAGGATCAGGATGAGCCCGATGACGATGCTTTGCGTATAGGACGAGACGTTGTTGAACTGCAGCCCGTTCTGCAGCACGCCGATGAGCGCCGCGCCGACCACCGTACCGCCGACCGAGCCGATGCCGCCGAACAGCGAGGTGCCGCCGATGACGACGGCCGAAATGACCGTCAGCTCGTAGCCGATACCGGCGACCGCTTCCGAGGAATTCAGCCGCGCCGACAGCACGAAGGCCGCGAGGCCGGCGAAGAAGCCGACGATGACATAAACCGAGACCAGAATACGGTCGACGCGCAGGCCCGACAGCCTTGCCGCCTCGGCATTGCCGCCGACGGCGTAGACAGCGCGCCCGTAGCGCGTGTAGCGCAGCACGATATGGCACAGGATGGCGGCCGCGGCGAAGATCAGCGCCGGCACCGGCACGGGGCCGATCAGCCCGGTGCCGAACCAGCGCATCGAGGCGTCGAAGCCCGAGATCGGGCCGCCGTTTGAGATGGTCAGCGTCAGCCCGCGAAACACCGTCAGCCCGCCCAGCGTAACGACGAAGGGCGGCACTTTCAGCCGGGTGATGACAAGCCCTTGCACCCCGCCGGCAGCAGCGCCCACAACGACGGCGGCCAAGAGTGCTGCGAACCAGCCGAATCCTTGCGTGCCGCTCGTCGACAGCGACAGCGTGTTGGCGGAGCCACCCTTGGCGACCACGGCGGCGACCATACCGCAGAAGGCGAGCAGCGAACCGACCGACAGGTCGATGCCGGCGGTGAGGATGACGAAGGTCATGCCGAGCGCGATCAGCCCGGTGATCGAGATCTGCCTTGTGATGTTGAACAGGTTGATCGGGTCCATGAAGCTCGGCTTCAGCACGGTGAAGACGATGATCAGCGCCACCAGGAACAGCAGCGGCCCGAAGCTCATCAAAAGCCGCGCGAAGTTGATGCCGCCGCGCTGATCCTGTTCCCCCGCCACGCTCATAGTGTCTCCTTGCGGTCGAGTGCCATCAGTTCCATCAGTCTTTCCTCGTTTGCCTCGACGCCCGGCATCTGGCCGGTGATGCGGCCCCGGCGCATGGTGACGATGCGGTCCGACACTGCAAGCACCTCGGGCAGCTCGGACGAAATCATCATCACCGCAATGCCGCGCGCCGCAAGCTGCACCAGGATCTGGTGCACCTCGGTCTTGGCGCCGACATCGACGCCGCGCGTCGGCTCGTCGACGATCAGCACTTTCGGATCGCGCGCCAGCCAGCGCGCCAGGATCACCTTCTGCTGGTTGCCGCCCGACAGGCCTTCGATAGCCTGCTCGGCCGAAGCCATGCGGATCGACAGCATTTTGCGAAACCCGGACAGCGCATCGCGCTCGCGCCGCTCGGCCATGAAGCCGAAACCGTTGCTGAAGCTGCCCAGCGAAGCGATGGAGAAATTCGGCAGGATGCCCAGCGCGGCAAAGATCGCCTGGTGCTTGCGGTCCTCCGGCAGCAGGCCGATGCCGAGCGCAATGGCGTCTGCGGGCGATGCCGGGGCGATCGGCTTGCCATCGAGCGTGATGGTGCCGGCCGCGATACGGTCGGCGCCGAAGATGGCGCGCGCCAGCTCGGTGCGGCCCGACCCGACAAGCCCGGCAACGCCGAGGATTTCACCGGCCTTGAGGTCGATGTCGACGCCGTCGAGCACGATGGCGTGCGGCGCTTCGGGATCGCGCACGGTGCGCAGGCCGCGCACCGACAGCACGACATCGCCGGCCACCGCGCGTTGCGCCGGCCGGGCATAGAGCTCGGACGCCGCGCGGCCAACCATCTTCTCGATGATTTTGGGCAGGGCGATCGGTCCACCCTCACGGTTGAGATGCCCGGCCAGCCGCCCATCGCGCAGCACCGTCATGCGGTCGCAGATGGCGGAGGCTTCCTCCAGCCGGTGGGTGACGAACATGATGGCGACCTTGTCCTTGCGCAGCCGGTCCATGATCGAGAGCAACCGCTGCACCTCGGTCTCGGTCAGCGCCGAGGTCGGTTCGTCCATGATGATCAGCCGGCTTTTCAGCGACAGGGCGCGGGCAATCTCGACCAGTTGCTGTTCGGCCACCGACAGCGCCGACACCGGCGTCATCGGATCGATGGAGAGACCGACGCGGGCGATGATCGTGCGGGAGTCCTGCTCCATCCGCCTCCAACTGACCAGCCCGAGCGGACCGGTCGGCGCGCGGCCGATAAAGATGTTTTCCGCCACCGTCAGCGTCGGGATCAGGCTGAGCTCCTGGTAGATGGTGACGATGCCGAGCCGCTTGGCATCCTGCGGGCTGGATGGATGATAATCGGCACCGTCGAAAGTGATGCGGCCGCCCGACGGCGGCATGACGCCCGAGAGGATTTTCAAGAGCGTCGACTTGCCGGCCCCGTTTTCGCCGAGCAGGCCGAGTATCTCGCCGGGGCGGATATCGAGCGAGACGTCGCTGAGCGCGGTGACGCCCGAGAAATGCTTGGTGATGCCTTCGACGGCAAGCAGGATGGGTTCGGACGATGCGGCTTCAGCGGCTGGCGGCAAGGGTGGCTCCTTCCATGCAGTTGATGTCGCCTGTCAGCGCTTGAACGCCCCCCTCTGTCCGGCAGGACAGAGGGGAGCGCTGTCCCGCCGGCTTTGCCAATCGGCCGATCCCCGCCAAACCCCTACTTCGTCTCGCCAATCCGCTCCGCCTTGTCGAGATTGTCCTTGCCTATGACGATCGGCGTCAGCAGCACCAGCTTCTCCTTCGGCTCGGTCTTGTCCTTGGCAAAGGCCACCGCGATGCGCACCGCGGTGCGCGACTGCTCGCCGGGAAACTGCTCGACGGTGCCCGCAAGCTTGCCGTCACGCACCGCGACCAGCGCTTCCGGCAGTGCATCGAAGCCGTAGATCTTGACGTCGGTGAAGTTGCGCGCGGCACAAGCCTCCATGGCGCCCAGCGCCATGTCGTCATTGGCGCAGACGATGGCGTCCGGCTTGCCGTTGGCGGCAAGGCCGGCCTCGGTCACCGACAGCGCCTCGGCGCGGGCGAAGTTGGCGGTCTGCTCGAAGACGATCTGATACTTGTCCTTCAAGGGATCGAGCACATTGTGCACGCCCTTGTTGCGGTCGATCGCCGGACCGGCGCCGGGCTGGCCCTGCAGATGGAACAGCTTGGCGCCGTTGGGGAACGCCGCCACCACGGCGTTGGCTTCCGCCTCGCCGCCCTTGACGTTATCGGCGCCGACATGGGCGAGGATGCCCTCGACGCCGTCGACGCGGCGGTCGATCGTCACCACCGGAACGCCGGCCTTGACCGCTTCCTCGATGGCCGGCGCCAGCGCGTTGACGTCGAGCGGCGAGATGACAATGGCGTTGACCTTCTGCACCAAGGCCGCCTCGATGTCGGCGGTCTGCTTGGTGGCCGAGTTCTGGCCGTCGCTTTCGGTCAAATTGACGCCTTGCGTGGCGGCTTCCGCCTTGATCTCGTTCAGCATGTGCACGAAGAACGGAAAGCCGAGACTGGGCACCGAGCCAAGGATGGTGAGCTTGTCCTGCGCAAACACCGAGGGCGCGGCGACCATCATGGCGCCGAAAGCCGCGGACGACAGCAGGAATTCACGTCTGTTCATGGGATCCTCCTCCACAAAAACGCACGACCCCGAAAACCGGGATCGGTTTCAGGAAGGATCATGCATCGGTTCAAAGTGTTGGAGCATCCTCCCTGCGCCCGAAAACGCATGCCGCTCCAGCTGGCCGCCGCTGTAAAAAGAGCCTCCCACCGACGCCTGCCTGGGGATGCTAACCCAGGGTCAACCATTTGTGCAACCTCGATATAACAGCGCTGTTCGGCAAATTATCGGAATTGTCGGATTTTTGGATCGTGGGCATGCTTCCCAGCACAATAGACACGGCGCTTCGCCTCCTGCGGCCTATTTGGCGTTGACTGACTCCATATTCCTTATTGAAAGGCCACCATTAAATGTGTATAAATACACATGAAAAGCGCCGACATTATCCGCCTGTTGGAAGCTGATGGGTGGGTTGAAGTTGCCCGAAGGGGCAGTCATGCGCAATTCAAACACCGCGACAGGCTTGGGCGGGTCACCGTCCCTCATCCCAAGCGCGATATTCCAATAGGCACCCTGCGCAGCATCGAAAAACAATCTGGACTGAAACTGAGGTGACGGCCATGAAGCAGTATATCGGACTTATCCATAAGGATGCCGACAGCGACTTCGGTGTGTCTTTCCCTGATTTCCCAGGCGTGATTACCGCCGGCAAGGATCTGGATGACGCCCGGTCCATGGCTGAAGAGGCCCTCGCCCTCCACATCGAAGGGTTGGTCGAGGATGGCGGGGCTGTTCCTGAACCCTCCAGTTTGGAGGCTGTGATGGCGGACGCCGATAATCGCGACGGTGTTGCAATCCTGGTCTCGGCCCAGACCCAGACCAGGAAAACAGTGCGTATCAACGTGACGCTTTCCGACGACATTCTCCAAAGGATCGATGCCTTTGCCGAAGCTCATGGCTATACCCGATCCGGGTTTCTCGCAAAGGCCGCTGAAAAAGTGATGGCGCTGGAAGCGGCGTGACGCGTATGAAGCCGCAAATCATCTGCCATATGCTCGCATCACTCGACGGCAGCCTTCATCCAAGCCGCTACACGACAAGTCCGGACGGGACCCGGGCGGAGTGGTCGAGCCTCTACGAGCATATCCACAGTGATCTCGCGGCTGACGCCTGGATCGTCGGCCGCGTCACCATGGCCGAGATGAGCAAGGCCGCCGCGCACCCACCAGCCAATGTCGGCAAGGTCGACCGGCCCTATCATTTCGCGCAAAGGGATGCGGGCAGTTATGCCGTGGCGCTCGATGCCTCGGGCAAGCTTCACTTTTCCAAACCCGACATCGGTGGCGACCACGTCGTGGTGCTGCTTGGGCGCGACGTCGCCGACAGCCATTTGGCCGAACTCGCCGCCGACGGCGTGTCCTATATCGTGTCGGAAGCGGCGGACATCGATCTCGCGGCTGTGCTCGAGGTGCTCGGAAGCGAACTCGGCATAAGCCGGCTGCTGCTTGAGGGCGGCGCCGGCATCAACGGTTCGTTCCTTGCGGCCGGGCTCGTCGATGAGCTGAGCCTTCTCGTCGCGCCCGCGATCGATGGACGCGCAGCAAACCAGGCCTTCGTCGAGTTCGGCGAGAGCGGCCTGGCGGGCAAGATGCAGTTGTCCCTGATGAGCTGCGAGGCCTTGGCGCATGGGCTCGTCCATCTGCGCTACGCCGTCACCCCTGCTTGACGTTGCTCGCTGAACGGAAATGACCGCCAACCCGGCTATCCCGGATTGGCGGCCCGCTTCTGCGCCGACGCTTCAGCCGGTCAAACGGCGTATTGCATGGCATCGAGATCGGCGATCAGCGTCGGGCCGGTCGGGTGCCAGCCCAGCCGTGCCTGTGTCAGCGCGCTGGAGGCCGGCAGATCCATCGGCGCGAACATTGCCATCCAGCCGAAATGCTCCGCCGCTCTTTCCGGCGCGATGGAGACGACCGGCAATTTCAGGCCCCGGCCAAGCGCCTCGGCGATGGCCCGCACCTCGACGCCTTCCTCGCCGACCGCGTGATAGCGTGCTCCCGGTTGCCGCTTTTCCACGGCCAGCCGGTAAAGCCGCGCCGCATCGAGGAGATGGCCCGCGGAGAAGCGGTTGCGGCCCTCGCCGACATAGGCCGAGACGCCCCTTTCACGCGCGATCTCGATGAGCGGCGAGATAAGCCCTTGCTTGACCGGATTGTGGACCTGCGGCAGCCGCACCACCGACAGATTGATGCCGTTTTCCAGAAGCGCATTGCCGGCCAGCTCGGAGGCTATGCGCGGATTGGGGTGGCTGGCATTGAAGACGTCCTCAATCGCCAGTTCGCCATGCCCAGGGCTGCCCATGCCGACGCCGGAGGTGATCACCAGCGGCCGGTCGGAGCCGGCCAGGGCGGCGCCGAGTGCGGCGATGACGCGCTTGTCCTTTTCGCAATTTTCGGCAAACCGCGAAAAATCGTGGTCGAACGCCGTGTGGATCACAGCATCCGCCTTGGCCGCGCCGTCGCGCAGCCCCTCGGGATCTTCGAGGGTGCCCCGATGCACCTCGGCGCCTGCCGCGACCAGCGCCTCGGCGCCGGCGTCGGAGCGGGTCACGCCGACCACCTGGTGGCCCGCCTTGATGAGTTCGGGAACGATCGCCGAACCGATGAAACCGGTCGCGCCGGTGAGAAAGATACGCATACAAAATCTCCTGCACAGTTGCCTGCGTAATATTGCTGGTCTATTATTCTATTAAAGTAGTGATCTTATCATGGTATAATGGCTAACAGGATGTCCTCCAGTTCCGCCGGCTCGCTGGCAGCGTTCCTCAAAGACCGGCGCACGCGGCTCGATCCGGCGTCCTTCGGCTTTTCGGGCCGCCGACGCACGCCGGGACTGCGCCGGGAAGAGGTCGCCCAGCGCGCCAACATCAGCCCGACCTGGTACACATGGCTGGAACAGGGCCGCGGCGGTGCGCCCTCGGCCGATGTCCTCAATCGCATCGCCAAGGGGCTGCTGCTGACCGAGGCGGAGCGTGAACATCTTTTCATGCTCGGGTTGGGGCGCCCGCCCGAGGTCCGCTACACCGGTGCCGAGGGCGTCAGCCCGCGGCTGCAGCGCCTCATCGACACGCTCGATGCCAGCCCCGCCATAGTCAGGACCGCCACCTGGGATGTCGTTGCCTGGAACCGCGCCGCGCGGGTCGTGCTGACCGACTACAGCGCCCTGCCCGAGGGCGAGCGCAACATCCTGCGCTTCATGTTCCTCAGTCCCCATATCCGCGCCAGGCAGCACGACTGGCAAAACCTCGCTCGTTTCGTGGTGGGCTCGTTCCGTGCCGATGCGGCACGCGCCGGCGCTGTCTCCGAGGTGCGCGAACTCGTCGACGAGCTTTGCAGCGCCAGCCCCGAGTTTGCCGCCCTGTGGCGGGCAAACGACGTGCTCAGCCACGGCGACGGGACAAAGCGCCTGAAGCATCCGGAACTCGGCGATATCGAACTGGAATATTCGGGCTTCGCGGTCGACGGCCGGCCGGATTTGAGCCTGACCGTCTACAACCCGGTCGACAGCGCCGTCGCCGACCGTATTCGCGCGCTGGCTCTCGCCCAACACCCCAAAGAGTAAGGGCCTGATAACCCGTCCGCGGGGAATGACTCCCGCCCTCAAGCGCGCTCGCAGACCGCTTTCAGAATCTGCAAGGTCGGCCCCCAGTAGAGATTGGCATGCGGGCGGATCGCCGGTTCGGCAAAATCGCTGAGCGTCAGCGTCAGCAGCGTTCCCTCATCCGCTGGCGCCAGATCGAAGCTGACCACCGTGTGGTTTTCGGGCACGTCCGCCAGACGCGGGGCCGACAACGTGCTCCAGTAGCTGTAGGCGAAGCTCCTTCCCGGCTCAAAAGCGCGGATGGTGCCATGGTTCTCGAACGGCATTCCGTGCAGCAATCCGCGCATCACGATCGCGCCGCCGGCCTGTCCTTGCAGGCTGACGGTCAACTCCTCGTCGGACATCCATTGCGGGATCATTTCTGGCGTCGTCAGTATCCGCCAGACCTTGGCCGGCTCGGCACCGATGACGACGGTCTTGGTTATCGGCGCGAACGAAGCGGTCACGAGGCCTCGCTTTGGCCTAATGGCTCGGGCGCCAGCACCAGCCGGATCTCCTGCGCCGCCTGCGCGGCATGGTGGCGCACGGTGGCAAGGTCGAGCATGCTGTAGGTGGTCGCCACATAGGGCACGGTCAGCGCGGCGACGGAGTGGCCGAACGGCCCGATGACCGGAAAGGCAAGATCGATGACACCCGGCTGCAGCCCGTCCGCCACCTCTTCATGGCCGGCGGTACGGATGCGGCCAAGCGCACGCTCCACCTCGGCCTTTTCGTCAAGAACACCAGAGACTTGCAGCCATTGGTTGACTCTATCCTGCGGCTGGAACGCCATCAGCGTGCGGCCCGTGGCGGTGGCAAACAGCGGGAACTCGGCGCCGACGCGGACGCGGAAGCCGAAGGCCGCCGGGCTTTCCACTTGCGCCAGGATCAGTACCCTTCCGGCATTGTGGACGCCGAGATTGCAGGACTGCTGGATGGAGTCGGACAGCCGCCGCATCGACGGCAGCGCTGCCTGGACGAGGCCGCGCAGCGGCTCATGCCGGTGCGCCAGCTCGAACATGCGGGTCGACAGGAAATAGAGCCCGGCCGGGCGATCGCGAAAGATATAGCCGCGCCGTTCCAGCGCCTGCAGCACGCGGTAGATCTGGTGGATCGAGCGGCCGACCGCCTCGGCAATCTGGCCCTGGTTCAGCCCGTCCTTCTGCTCAGCCAAGAGCTCGATGACGTCGAACGCCTTTTCCAGGGCCGGTACCGAATAGTCCGGCGCTTCCGCAGTCTTGCCAGCCATGCCCCACAATCCTTCCCGGACCAAGCAATTCCAGGAAAAGTGTGAAACGGTTTCCGGCAGGAATTGCGTCAAAACAGAGAGATAGAATCAGGAGCTATTATAGTTACAAGGCAGCCCCCATCGTAGCCATCATCAGCCTGGCGATGCGTCGGTTGATGTCGTCGGGCACCGGCTGCGCGCCTGGCGCCGGTCTTTCGCCGGTAGCGCCCTTCACCACCCGCTCCAGCGACAGCGCCTGCAGCATGAAGCCGATGTCCATGGATTCGATCGAATTGCCCTTCGGTTCGCTGCCGGCAAGGTTGAACATGCGCCCGTCGGCGACCAGGATGACATGCCGGCCATTGGCAAGGTCGAGACGCTGCAAGGTGCCGTCGAGATCGGTGCTACCGGTCGTCATGGCACGCATGCCCTCGGTGTCGATCTCCCACGGAAAATGCCCTGAGTTGGCAAGCACCGCACCATCTTGCATGGCGGCAATCGCGCTGGCCGGCAGCACGCCGGCGCGTCCCGCGGCGGTGATGAACACCTGCGCCCATGGTGCCAGATCCGCCAGCGGCGCCACCCGGTAGCCGTCGAGGGCGGCTTCCAGCGCCTTGATCTCGTCGACCTCGACGACCGCCACGCGACCGCCCAGCGCCCGCAGGTACTGCGCGATGCCGCGCCCGCACCAGCCATAGCCGATAACGCAGAAGCGCCGGCCGGGGATCATCAGATTGGTGATGCGCATGAAGCTTTCGACAACCGACTGGCCGACCGCGTGCTTGTTCTCGCCGATCGCCTTCAGTGGGCTGTCGTTGATGACGATCGACGGAAACGGCACCTTGCCGGCCAGTTCGCCGCGCAGCCGGTAGCCGCCGGACGTCGTCTCCTCGGTGCCGCCGAGAATGGAGGCCGCCCAGCCGCGTTCGATGATGCCGGCGGCAAGGTCGGCGCCATTGTCGAGCAGCATGTCGGGCTTGGCATCCAGTACCCGCGCCAGATTGGCGTGATGGTCGGCCAGCGTGTCGGCGCGGCTGCCGAACACGCCGATGCCCTGGCTTTGCAGGAAGGCGACGACATCGTCCTGCGTCGAGCCATGATTGCCGGTGCCGACGATCTCGGCCCCGCCTTCGGCGAGCACCTCGAGCAGCACCGCAGTCTTCGGCTCGACATGCAGCGACACGCCGATGCGCCGGCCGGCGAAGGGTTGGGTTTCGCGGAACTCCGAGCGCAGGGTGGCGAGCATCGCCATGCGCGAACGGATCCAGGCGATACGGGCGCGGCCGCGTTCGACCAGTTCCGGGTTTGCCAGATTTGCCTTCGCCTGGGTCATTCGCAGTCTCCGATCATGGTTCATATTCAGCACTTGCAAAAAAGTTTTTTGCATGTGACAAATCTTGCAGAGGGTCGTCAAGCCCCACCGAAAAGGGGCAACGGACAGAACGGCGCCGCACCAAGGCGTGGCGCGGCATTTGGCTTTGCACCTGAAGGGGTAGAAAATGGGAAATCTGGATATCGCGGTTGTCGCCGTATATCTCGTGGCGGTCACCGCAATCGGGCTGTTCTTCGCCCGCTCGATCAAGACCGAGGAAGACTACATCGTCGCCGGCCGGCGCATGGGGCCGCTGTGGCTGACCATTTCGGCCTTCGCCTCGTGGACCGGGCTTGCCGGCCTGTTCGGCACGCCTGAAATGGTGGTCCGCTACGGCATTTCGGGCACATGGTGGTGGTTCACCTTCCCGATCGGACTGTTGCTGATGGGCATCTTCCTGGCCAAGATCGTGCGCCAGCGCATGCATGTGACGACGCCCGACATCGTCGCGCAGGACTACCCGGGTTCGGTGCGGGTCGCCGCCTCGCTGGTCACCAGCTGGAATTACCTCGCGTGGGCGGCCGCGCAGGTGTTCGGCATCTCGATGGTGTTCACGCTGTTTTCGGGGATGGACCCGACCACCGGCGCCATCGTCGCCTTCCTCGTCGTCATCGTCTATACCATGCTGGGTGGCTTCCTCGCTGTGGTGGCGACCGACGTGCTGCAGGCGGTCATCTTCCTGGTCGTCATCGGCGTGGTGGCGCCGTTGTTCGTCATCTTCGGACGGGGCGTCTCGCATGTTTATGAGGCGACCAGGGACATTCCCGGCTTTTACAATCTGTTCGCCAACGTGCCGCCTGCGACGCTATTCGTGTGGTTCCTGCTGTTGCCCGCCGGCTTCATCGACACGATCGGCTTCCAGCGCGTCTTTTCCGCCAACTCGCCGGAGACGGCGCGCAAGGGCCTGATCAACGGCTTCGTCATCATGGCCGTGTTCGGCGTCATCCTCACCTTCCTCGGCGTCGCAGCCAAGGCGCTGCTGCCGTCCGGCACCAACCCGGTCAACGCCATGCCGGACCTGATGGTGCAGCTTTTGCCGCATGGCATCATCGGCGTGCTGGTGGCCGCCTTCCTGGCGGTGGCGATGTCGACGGCCAGCACGACATTGCTGATCACCGCCACCACCCTGCAGCGCGACGTGATCTCGCGGCTGCGCCCCGACGCCAGCGACAGGGAAAGGCTGTGGACCAGCCGCATCCTGCTGCTCGTGCTCGGCCTGGTGGCGCTGGTGGTGGCGCTCAGCGTGCCCGGCATCGTCACCATCCTGATGCTCGGCTTCTCCGTCTATGTGCCGGGCCTGCTGCTGCCCGTGCTATCGGCCACGTTCGGCTGGCGCATTCCCTCCTGGTCGATGTTGGCGACCATCGTGCTGGGCGCCGGCTCGACCGCCATCCTCGTGCTGATGGGCGAACCCGGCGGCATTCCAGCCTCGCTGGTAGGCTTCTTCCTTTCGGTCGTCCCGTTCGCCGCCGGGCTCGTTACACGGCCGGAGCGGCAGGACGCTTGAGCCAGGAAAGGTCGCAAGAAAGCAAAGAGATAGCGCTCCATCCTGAATCAGTGCGGGATGGGGCATGGATGTGGAGAGACCGATGAAGAAGACCAGCTTCGACAAGCTTTCGAGTGCCGACCAGGCACTTGTCACAGCCGCCGCGCAAGCGCGCGACAAGGCCTACACGCCCTACTCCAACCACAAGGTCGGCTCGGCCGTGCGCACCTCATCTGGCCGGCTGTTCGCCGCCTGCAATGTCGAGATCGTCACCTTGCAGCAATCGGTGCATGCCGAGCGCAACGCGGTGATGCAGATGGCTGCGGCGGGCGAGCGGCAGATCGAGGCCATCGTCTGCCACGGCCCCTATTCGGGCGTGCCGTGCGCGGAATGCCGGCAAGTGATCTGGGAATTCTGCTGCGATGATCCCGACGTGAAGATCATCGGCTCCACCCTCGATGGCGAGATCGAACTGATGACCATCGGCGAGATCTATCCGAGCCCCTACGGACCGGGCACCAAAGGTATCGACCCGCGCAAATTCTGAAACCGCCGATCGGCTTCCAATGCGCGGCGGACCTGGATCGAGCTTGGCCTCGGGTTGCCGGCCCTCGCCGCATCCAGCTTGCGAAGCCGTCACCCCCCGTGGCATCTGTCTGTCACAACGGACGATCCGCAGCATGGCAGCACGACCACCCGCCGGAAAACCGCCTAACGGCAAGCCACCCGCCGGCAAACTACACACCAGCAAGCTATTGGGCGTCAGTCTCAACCGGGCGCTGTCGAAGCTCGGCCTGTGCTCGCGCACGCAGGCCGAGGTGCTGATCGCCGAAGGCCGTGTGCGCATCGGCGGCAAGGTGGTGCGCAATGCAGCCCTGCGCGTCGACCTCGACCGCGACCGCATCGTCGTCGACGACAGGCCGGTGGTTGCCGAGCGCAAGGTCTATCTCATGCTCAACAAGCCGCGCGGGCTGGTCACCACCCGCGACGACCCGCAGCAGCGCGACACCGTCTATGCCTGCATCGAGGGGCTCGACCTGCCCTTCGTCTCCCCGGTCGGCCGCCTCGACAAGGCCAGCGAAGGCCTGCTGCTGATGACCAACGACACCCGGTTTGCCAACCGGCTGATGGACCCGGCTTCGCATTTGCCCAAGACCTATCACGTGCAGATCGGCACGGTGCCGGACGCGGCGATGTTGAAGACCTTGCGCGCGGGCGTGAGCGTCGACGGCGAGATCCTGACCACGAATTCGATCGAACTTTTGCGCAGCGGCGGCCGCACCGCCTGGCTGGAGATCGTGCTCGACGAAGGCCGCAACCGCCACATCCGTCGCCTGCTCACCGCGCACGGCGTCGAGGTCCTGCGCCTCATCCGCATCGCCATCGGCCGCCTGCCGCTCGGCGACCTCGCCAAGGGCACGGCACGGCATTTGACACCGGAGGAACTGGCGCTGCTGACGGGGTAAGCAGCGCGTGCGCTGGTGCAGGCTCACAGCAATCCGTCCTGACGGAAAGCTGTCAGGAGGCCTAGCCTATAGGTCGGATGGGAGCCGGCCACGGCTTCAACGATCAGGAGCCAAAGCAATGAATTTCGTCTCTGTCCGCATCATCACTTCGGACGTTCAGCGCCTCGTGCGCTTCTACGGCGAGATCACGGGCATGCCCGTGACGGTCTACACGGAAGACTTCGCGGAACTGGCGACACCGGCCTGCACGCTGGCGATTGGCAGCACGCGCACCTTGATGCTGTTCGGCGGCGACATCGCCCGCCCCGCCGACAACCACACCGTCATCCTCGAGTTCCGCGTCGGCGACGTCGATGCTGAATTCGCCAGGCTCTCGGACCTCCTCAGGAATATCACTGTGCAGAAGCCGACCACCATGCCCTGGGGCAACCGCTCGCTGCTGTTTCGCGACCCCGATGGCAATCTGGTGAATTTCTTCACGCCGGTGACCGCCGAAGCGATCAAGAAATTCGACAGGTAGGGCGGAAGCGGCGCCGCTGGCCAAAGCCGCCCTACTTCTGGTTCCATTTCCGGATGACCGGCTCGCTCAAATCATGCTCGTAGCCGAGCACGCTGATGCTGGCCGTATCGAACACAAGCAGCGCGCCGCCTTCGGGCGGCAGGCCGATCCAGCGCGCCGCCAGCACGCGCAAGAAATGCGCGCTGGAAAACACCAATATGCCGGCATTGGCCTCGCGCAGCCCGGCGATAATCCTGTCGGCCCGCACGCCGACATCGGCCGCCATCTCGCCCTTCGGACAACCATCGCGAAACACATTCCAGCCGGGGCGCTCGGCCAGGATCTGTTTTGTCGTCAGCCCCTCATAGGCGCCGTAGTCCCATTCCTGCAGATCGTCCTTCTTGACGCTCTGCGCGTCGAAGCCGGCCAGTACACTGGTGTTGTAGGCGCGCTGCGACGGGCTCGACCATACGGCCGAAAAAGACAGCCCCTTGAGCCTATCGGCGACACCCCGCGCGGCGGCCTCGCCAACCGGGGTCAACGGCATGTCGGTGCGGCCGGTATGCTGCCCCGAAAGGCTCCATGCCGTCTCACCATGCCGGACCAGATGGATTTGGGGATACGCGTTGCTCATGGAATGCCTTTCAGTGTCGCCAGCACCTTAAGCGACGATGCGGCAAAGGGGAATCCGCTTGGTACAAAACTGCGTGGTCGCCTGGCCTTGATCGGCGGCGGGCCGGCCCTGTGATCGGCCCGAGGCCGCAACTATATCAAGGCCAGCCTCCACAAGGCTCCCGCCACCACAAGGGCACGGGCCCTTGCACAACAAGTCGAGATCGTCATGTACAAACATCTGCTCATCGCCACGGACGGATCGGAACTGGCCGACAAGGGCGTTACTCACGGCCTAACGTTGGCCAAGGGCCTCGGCGCTGCTGTCACCTTCGTCACCGTCTCGGAACCATTCCCGATCTTCGCCTTGGGCGGTGCCATGGCCGGCTATGCCGCCGGCAACGAACTGGCTGCCTACAAGGAAGAGGCGGGACGACACGCTAAGGAAGTGCTCGACAAGTGCAAGGCGTCGGCGAACGCCGTCGGCGTATCCGCGGAGGTCGTGCATGTCGAGGACAAGCGGCCCGCCGAAGCCATCCTGGAACTGTCGCAGGCCCTGGGCTGCGACCTGATCGTCATGGCTTCGCACGGCCGCCGCGGACTGGGCAAGCTGCTTCTCGGCAGCCAGACGGCGGAAGTGCTGTCCTACACGGAAATCCCGGTGCTGGTCGTCCGCTAGGGCGTTTTCCCGGGCTGGAACTGACTTTCGGAATCATGCTCAAATAACAGCCGGAGACCATCCCGGCGCGGCTGTCGTGCGCCAACATTGTTCGACCGCGCCGGAGAAA
Source organism: Mesorhizobium sp. LMG17149 (assembly GCF_024518695.1). NCBI lineage: Bacteria > Pseudomonadati > Pseudomonadota > Alphaproteobacteria > Hyphomicrobiales > Phyllobacteriaceae > Mesorhizobium > Mesorhizobium sp. LMG17149. The sequence continues at coordinate 15,094 of NZ_JANIFL010000006.1, read as the reverse complement.
ATTGACGAATGGCGGACGAGGGTCGCACCAGGATAATTCCCAGCGGAATGCCGCAGTCGGCCGCCATGCTGGCCGACGTCAAACGGGCGATGGCGACCACCGCAAGCCTCAACCGCTTGACCTTCAACGACGCGGCTGAAGTCCGGACCCTGTTCAGCGAACTCATTGGCAGGAAGGTCGACGACAGCTTCCTGCTGATCCCGCCCTTCTACACGACCGGCGGATCCGATATCCGCGTCGGGCGCAATGTCTTCATCAATCAGAACTGCACCTTTTATGATCTTGGCGGGCTCGACATCGCCGACGATGTCATGATCGGGCCGAATGTCAGCCTCATCACCTCGGGCCATCCCCTCGAACCGTCGCGGCGTCGCGCCTTCACGACCGCAAAGCCGATCGTGATCGAACGCAATGTCTGGATCGCGGCCGGCGCGACGGTCATCGGCGGCGTGACGGTGGGCGAAAACTCGGTTGTCGCGGCGGGTTCCGTGGTCACTAGGAACGTTCCCCCGAACACGCTTGTCGGGGGAAACCCGGCCAACGTCATCAGGTCGATTGCCGAATGAGGGCGCGACTTTTCATCGGGCGGCCGGACCGACAGATCGTAGTGACATCGTCGCTATGCTATGCTGTTAACGCAGGGAAGGAGCCCATTCATGCGCAAGGACTTCATGCTTGAAGCGTTGCAGCGTGCCACTGAAGACACGTTGCTCAACCGCGACATCTTTACTGTCGAGCCGGATGTCTACGCCGCTTTTCTGGAACGTCTCGACGCGCCGCAGCATCCGAACCACCGATTGCGCCGCACCATGACGACAAAGCCTCCATGGGACGCTGCATGACGCTGATGATCACGCTCCGCGCCAATCCCCACCGGCCGCTTAGGATGCCGAAGACCAGAGCGCGGCCTCCAAGACCAGATACCCGCCCAGCATCAGCAGCCCGGCGAAGAACACCGTGCGAAACGTCTCGACGCTCATCGCCTGGCGCAGCGCCTGGCCGGCGAACATGCCGGCGAGCGCCGGCGCAAGCGCCAGGACCGATCCCGCCAGTTGCATTGTCGGCGATGCGAACGCGCCTGCCTTGAACAACCCAAGGGCAAGAGCCGCCGTCGACACGGTGAAGGACAGGCCGAGCGCTTGGATGAGGTCTTCCCGGCCCAGCCGCAGCGATTGCAGATAGGGCACGGCCGGGATGACGAAGACCCCGGTGGCGCCGGTGACCAGCCCGGTCGCCACACCGACCAGCGGTGATACCAACGCCTCGTGGCGCGCCGGCGTGGTGAAGCCAAGCTTGAGCAGGCCGAGAATGGCGTAAAGCACCAGCGCCGCACCGAGCCCGACCGAGGCAACGCCAGAGTGTGTGCCGGTGAGCAGGCCGGCCCCGGCGACGGTGCCAAGCACGACGCCGGCCATCATCGTCCACAACCGCTTGCACAGCCCGCCGAAGGATGGGCCGGTGAACAACTGCCAAAGATTGGTGACCAGCGACGGGATCAAGAGCAGGGCAGCCGCCTGCGCCGGCGGCATCGTTACCGCCAGCAGCCCCATCGCCACGGTCGGCAGCCCCATGCCGACGACACCCTTGACGAAGCCCGCGGCAAGGAAGACCGCGCCGATCCAGGCGATGACGCCGACGCTCAGCACGGTCGTTCCTTCGGGGTGCCGCTTCGATCAGTCATGCAACAGCATGTCCGCCGCATCATCGTCGGGTGCGGGTTTTGCAGGCGTTGCTTCATGGTGGACAGGGGCAGCCATCGCCACGCAACCGCGCTGGCCGGGCTCCGCTCGCGCCATGGCAAGCGAGGCCACCGCGATCGCAAGCACGATCGCCGCGCTTTCAAGTATGCCGGGTCCATGCCGGCCTGTCGCCTTTTCGCTCATCGCGCATCTCCATCGCAAAAGATTTGACTGACATGCCGGCCGCCCACAATGTGGAAGTTACGCCGTCAGCCTTCGTCTGCGCCGAAGGCTGAAACCCTGCAGGAGAAGAAAGATGCGCTTCGATCTTACCGATCTCCGGCTGTTCCTGCTGGTCGCCGAGCGCGGCAGCATCACCCATGGTGCCGAACTTGCGGGGCTGGCGCTCGCCTCCGCCAGCGCCCGCATCAAGGGCATGGAGGAAAGCCTCGGCGCGCCGCTTTTAGAGCGGCGGCGGCGCGGCGTGGTGCCGACGGCCGCCGGGCAGGCGCTGCTGCACCATGCGCGGGCGGTGCAGAACCAGATCGAGGCGATGGCCGGCGACCTCGGCGCCTATGCCACGGGCTTGCGCGCCCGCGTGCGGCTGATGGCCAACACGGCCGCCACCAGCGCGCTGCTGCGCGACATGCTGCCGGCCTTCCTCGTCGCGCATCCCGGCATCGACATCGACCTCGACGAGCGCCCCAGCCACGAGATCGCAGAGGCGGTGGCAAGCGGTGCCGCCGATCTCGGCATCGCCGGGACCTGGGCCGGCCTTTCGCATCTGGAGCAGAAGCCGTTCTTCATCGACAGGCTCATGGTGATCGCCGCGCGAGACTGGCCCGACCTCGAAGGCAATACGGCCAGCCTCGGCGACCTGCTCGGCGAAGCCTTTGTCGGCCTGAGCGCCGGCCATCCCTTGCAGGAGCACATCACCCGTCAGGCCGCCCGCCTTGGCGGCCATCTGCACTTCCGCATCCGCGTGCCCGGCCTCGACAATGTCTGCCGGCTGGTCGCCCAGGGCGCCGGCATCGCCATCGTGCCCGAAAGTGCCGCGCGCCGCTCCGCCCGCACGCTGCGCAGCCTACGGTTGACCGACGACTGGGCAACACGCCAGCTCAACCTCTGTGCCCGCCGCTTCGATGAGTTGACGCCACAGGCAAAACTGTTGGCGGCAGCGCTGGTCTGAGCCCTGACAGCGACTACCTATCCCCAGCAGCGCTGAATCATTGCCTTGCTTTTCAAATATCCGTGACGTAGCTTGTTTACACATTGGCAAAAAAATAGCCAAAGTTTTTTCCTTTTGTGAAAGACGGGGACTTTGCGGGAACATCTCGATCTGACCGATCGGCGGCTGGTCAAACAGCTGTCGCAGGATGCACAGCCGGGCATCAACCGCATCGCCGAGATGTTGGCGATTTCGGTGCCGACGGTGCGCACGCGGCTGCGCAACCTGCTCGACCGCAACCTGCTCAAGATCGTCGGCCTGCTGAACCTGACCGAGCGCCCCGAGCTGATCTCGGCCATTGTCGGCATCAATGCCCAGGGGCGCGGCCGGGCCCGCGAACTGGCACAGCGCATTTCCGAACTGCCCTTCGTCAACTCGGCTTCGGTGGTCACCGGGCGCTTCGACATCATCGTCGACGTGACGGTGGCCGGTGACGTCGCCGATCTCTACCGCGTCACCAGCGAACTGATCCCCGGCGCCGGCGAGCCCGGCGAAGTCGTGCGCAGCGAAACCTTCGTCGTCATGGCGTCCTGCAACAAATGGGTCAGCCTGCCGGAAGGCTGCTGGTCGGACGACCGCAAGGAGCCGGCATGAAGATCGCGGTACTAGGCGGCCTCGGCCTGCAAGGCCGGGCGGCAATCGCCGACCTCGTCGCCAGCGTCGGCGTCGAGGAAATCGTCTGCGTCGATACCGCAGCGGATGGCCCGGCCCGGCTTGCCGGCCTGACCGATCTTGCCCGCGTGCGCTTCGTGGTGCCTGAAGGCGCGATCGGCCCGGCGCTGGCCACTGTGCTTGATGATGTCGACGCCGTCATCGACCTGTTGCCGCAGCCGCTGATGCGCCAGGCGGTGCAGGCCGCGATCGCCACGCGCACGCCGCTGGTCACCACCAATTACGCCAAGTCGATCGCCGACCTGGCGCCAGCCGCCGAACAGGCCGGCGTCTCGATCATGACCGAATGCGGGCTCGACCCCGGCATCGACCTCGTGCTGTACGCGCGCGCCGCCAGGCAGTTCGATTCGATTTCCTCGATCGATTCCTATTGCGGCGGCATCCCCGAGCCGAAGGCGATGGCCAAGCCGCTGTGCTACAAGGTGAGCTGGAATTTCGACATGGTCCTGGTCAGCCAGAACCGCGACAGCGTGATGATCGAGGACGGAAAACGCGTCGCGGTGCCGGCCGGCCAGCAGCACGACAATCCGTTCATCCATGAAATCGAGGTTGCGGGTCTGGGCAAGCTCGAAGCCTTCCCCAATGGCGATGCGCTGCATTATGTCGAGATGCTGGACGCCGCCAAGGGATTGCGCCGCTCCGGCCGCTACACGCTGCGCTGGCCGGGATGGTCGGCCTTCTGGGCGCCGCTGAAGGAGCTTGGTTTCCTCTCCGAAGACAAGGTGCCCGGCACCGGCAACAGCCCGCGCGAATTCCTTGGCCGTCTGCTCGGCCCGCAACTGCAATATGGTCCCGGCGAGAAGGACCTGTGCGTGATGCGCAATGTCTTTTACGGCCTCGAAGACGGCCGCGCCAAGACGGTGACGTCGGACCTGATCATCGAGCGGGACCTGGCTTCGGGCCTGTTCGGCATGAGCCTCGGCGTCGGCTATCCCGCCAGCATCGTGGCGCAGATGCTCGCGCGGCGTGAGATCACCAGACCGGGCCTTTTGAACCCGCTGCTGGACGTGCCCGACATCAGGTTCTTCGACGAACTGGCCAAGCGTGGCATCACGGTTTCCGAGACGGTGGCACGGGACTGAGGAGAAAAGATTTTCGAACGGTGGCTGCCGTCGGCAACGGCGCTGCCGCTCAAAAAGCACCCCAAAGGGTGAAAAACAACGTGGAACAATAAAACAAGGAGGAATACCGAAATGAAGATTGCCAGACTTTTCATCGCCGGGCTTGCACTCGCAGGGCTCACTGCCGCTGCCAGTGCCGGTACGCTCGACGACATCACCAAGCGCGGCGAGTTGCGCGTCGCCGTGCAGACTCAAGGGCCTCCCTTCTCGCTGGTCGGCGCCAATGGCGAACGCACCGGCAGTTCGGTGGAACTCGCCGAAATGATGGCCAAGGAAATGGGCGTCAAGATCACCTTCCTCGACTTCGACTGGGACGGCCTGATCCCGGCACTGCTGTCGGGCAAGGCCGACCTTCTGGTCGCCGACATGACACCGACGCTCGCGCGCGGCATGAAGGTCGCCTTCACCACGCCTTACATGTACACGGGCAGCACCGTCTTCACCAAGGCCGACAGCAAGTTCAAGACCACTGAGGACTGCAAGGCCAAGGGCACCAAGATCGCCGTGCTGCTCGGCGCCACCGGCGAGAAGGAAGCCAAGAAAGCCTTCCCCGACGCCGACATCAAGAGCTACAAGGGCGGCGGTCCGCTGCTGCTCGACGCCGTCAACAACGGCCAGGCCGATTGCGGCGTCAACGACGTCTCGGCGGTCAAGGGCCAGTCGACCGCCTATCCGGCCGGCAGCTTCACCATCATGCCGGACCTGTTGTCGAAGGAGCCGCTTGCCTTCGCCACCCGCTATGACGAGCCGGACCTGCTGGTCTGGATGAACCTGTTCCTCAACCAGGTCACCATCGACGGACGCCTGCAGAAGAACCTCGACTACTGGGTCAATTCCGACGCCTGGAAGAAGGATCACTGAGAAATTGAATTAGCGAGTAGCGAATAGGGAGTAGCGAATAGGGAATGGCCGTTCCGGCCATGCTTTGCTGCTCCCTAATTCTCTACTCGCTATTCGCTATTCGCTACTCGCCCTTCCTGCACTCTGGGGATTTCACCCAACGATGCTCGAAAATTTCAGTTTCCGCACCATTGTCGAATATCTGCCGCTGTTCGGGCAGGGCCTGATCACGACCGTCTGGCTGTCGGCGCTGTCCTTTGTCGGCGCACTGATCGTCGGCATCGTGCTGTGCGCCATGAACCTGCAGCGCGGCTGGCTGTTTCGCGTGCCGGCCAAGGCCTATATCGACGCCGTACGCGCCACACCCTTGCTGGCGCAGCTCTATTTCCTCTATTTCGGCCTGCCCCGGCTCGGCTTCGTCCTGCCTGAGCTGGTCGTCGGCATTCTCGCGCTGTCGCTCAACAGCGGCGCCTATATCGCTGAAATCATTCGCGCCGGCATCCTGTCGATCCCACGTGGCCAGGTCGAGGCCAGCGTCGCTTCGGGCATGACCTATGTCCAGCGCATGCGTCTGGTCGTCCTGCCGCAGGCCTTCAAGGTGACGATCCCGCCGCTGCTTGGCCAGGCGATCGTGCTGGTCAAGGATTCCGCCCTTCTGTCGCTGATCTCGGTTTCCGAACTGACGCGCGCCGGCCAATTGCTCGCTTCCGACCGCTTCATGCCGGCCGAAGGTTTCCTCACCATCGCCGCCTTCTACCTGCTGCTGTATTACGGACTGAAAGGACTGGCTGGCGTCTCCAGCCGCTGGCTCGGCACGGCGGGGGCGCGGACATGATCTGGCAACAACTGCAAAGCCTCGCCGGCTCTTATCCGCTGGCCCTGCGCGGCCTCGGCATGACCGTGATGCTGTCACTGATCAGCCTGGTGCTCGGCACCCTGCTTGGCTTCGGCCTCGGCATCCTGCGGACCGGCGGCAACCGGCTGATCTCGGGCTTGATCGGGGCCTGGGTCGACCTGATCCGCGGCACGCCGTTCCTGGTGCAGATCTTCCTGATCTTCTTCATCCTGCCTGAGTTCGGCATCGAACTCGATGCCTTCACCGCCGGCATCATCGCGCTGACCAACCTCGCCGCCTGCTTCATCTGCGAGATCGTCGTTGCCGGCATCCGCTCGGTGCCGACAGGTCAGGTCGAGGCGGCGCTGGCGTCCGGCCTGTCGCGCTTGCAGCGCATGCGCCAGGTGGTCCTCCCACAGGCGATGCGCATCGTGCTGCCGCCGCTGGTCGGGCAGTATGTGCTGCTGATCAAGGATTCTTCCGTCGTCTCGGCGATCGGGCTCACCGACCTCACCCGGGTTGGCTGGCTGGTGGTGCAGCGTGTGCCCAACGGCCTGCTGGTCTTCTTCCTCGTCGGCGTCGGCTATTTCATCGTCTGCTATCCGCTGATCATGCTGGCCCGCCGGCTGGAGCAGCGCATGGGCGCGGCGCATGGCGAGGTGCAGTTGTGACTTCCAACCCCAGAGGTCCAGAAAACATGACCAAAACGGGCCTTGCCAAAACCGGCATGATCGACTTTCGCGGCGTCAACAAATGGTTCGGCACGCTCAATGTGCTCAAGGATATCACGCTCAGCGTCGAGCCGCGCGAAGTGGTCGTCGTCTGCGGCCCGAGCGGCTCGGGCAAGAGCACGCTGATCCGCTGCGTCAACGGCCTGGAGGCGATCAAGGACGGCGACCTCGTCGTCGACGGCCAACGCCTGGGCGACCCCGCCACCAACATGACGCAGCTGCGCACCGAGATCGGCTTCGTCTTCCAGTCGTTCAACCTCTACCCGCACAAGACGGCACTCGAAAACGTCACGCTCGCCCCCATCCACGTCCGCAAGATCCCGCGCGCCGAGGCTGAAAAAGCAGGCCGCGAATTGCTGGCCAAGGTTGGCCTCGCCGATAAGGTCAATGCCTATCCCGCACAGCTCTCCGGCGGCCAGCAGCAGCGCGTGGCGATCGCGCGTTGCCTTGGCATGCGACCCAAGATCATGCTGTTCGACGAGCCGACCTCGGCCCTCGATCCCGAGATGATTTCCGAAGTGCTCGACGTCATGGTGGCGGTCGCCGAGGAAGGCATGACCATGATGGTGGTGACACACGAGATGGGCTTCGCCCGCAAGGTCGCCCAGCGCGTGGTGTTCATGGACGCCGGCGCCATCGTCGAAAGCGGCACGCCGGACGAGTTCTTCTCACACCCCAAGACCGACCGCAGCCGCGCTTTTCTGAGCAAGATTCTCAGACATTGAGGCGCGGTCAGGCCGCCTCTTCCGGATTGCCGCCAATGGCGAACGCAACCCGGCCGCGGCGCCTCAGCAACACGATGGCGAGGAAGGCGATGACGCCGCTCGCGGCGACGACCACCAGCACCCACAGCGAATTGGCGACGGATGTCCGCGCCATCATGAAGGCGAGCGCGAACGGCGCGAAGGCCGAGGTGAACTGGCGGGCAGCGCTCGCCCATCCGAGCCGCGCGCCATAGCCTTCGCGGCCGAAGAGTTCGAGCGGCAAGGTGCCGCCGACGATGCTGGTGAGGCCGGAGCCGAGGCCGAACAGCAACACGAACAGGAAGGCGCCGGGCAGCCATGGCATGGTCAGCAGCAGCGCGCACAGTCCGGCTGTGAGCAGCGACGCGGCGATGACGGCAAGGTGCGTTTGCTGCAGGCGGCCGCCAAACAGCATGTTGATCAGCCGGCTGGCGACCTGTGCCGGCCCGAACAGGGTCGAGACGAAGAGGCCTGCAGTTCCGAGCCCCAGCGCCGCCGTCAGCGGCACCATGTGGATGAGGATCGCCGACAGCACGAAGCCCTCGGTGGCGAACCCCGCCAGCATGAGCAGGAATGCGGCCCGGGCGCGCCGCGGATCGAGCGGCGCGCCCGCTTCCGGGGCTGGCCCGCGCTCTTGGCTCGCGGCCGTGGCGTGGCGGCGCGACAGGCGCATCAGCCAGGCGTGGATCGGCAGGCAGAGCCCGAGATTGAGGGCCGCGAACAAGAGATAGACCTCGCGCCATGTGAGATGCGCATGCAGCGCCGAGGTCAGCGGCCAGAACAGGGTCGAGGCGAACCCGGCGATGAGCGTCAGGTGGGTGATGCTGCGTTGCGGCCGGGGAACCCCGATCTGCACGATCGCCACGAAGGCGGCGCTGTAGAGGACGAAGCTGGAGGCCAGCTCCATTGCCAGCAATGCCAGGACGAAGGTCACGCGGTCGGGCGCGACGGCGCACAGCGCCAGCGCCACGGCTGCCGCCACCGAGCCGACGGTCATGATGCGGCCGGCGCCGAAGCGGTCGGCCCACCGCCCGGCAGTCGGCGCGAACAGGCTGCCGGCAAAGAGCGAGGCCGACAGCGCGCCGAATATCCAGCCTTCCGTGAGCCCGAACTCCCCAGCCATTGCCGGCGCGAGGATCGAGAAGCTGTAATAGAGCGTGCCGTAGCCGATGATCTGGGTCAGTCCAAGCGCCCAGATTGCCTTGCGCAGGACGGATCGTTCAGGCATCGGCGCCGGCCGCCATATTCTCTCGCGTCTCGGTGGCTGGCGCGGTTGCGCAGCCGCAACCCGATGCGCCGGTTGCCTTGGCGTCCGCATCCCTGACGCAGCAGGCATCGACAGCGGCGGGCGCGGGCCCGCCACAGCAGCCGGCGCTTGCCGATACCGTCACGACACCGACGGCGCTGCACACGCCGGTCTCCGGCAGCACCAGCCGGACCTCGCGGGCCGCGGCATGGTCTCCGGCAATATCGGCCACCACCGAGCGGACTTGCTCGTAGCCGGTCGCCATCAGGAAGGTCGGGGCACGGCCGTAGGATTTCGAGCCGACGATGGTGAAGCCCGGTTCGGGGTGCGCGAGCTCTGCAATGCCATGCGCCGGAACCGTGCCGCATGAGTGGTAGTTTGGATCGATCAGTGGCGCCAGTGCCGGCGGCGCTTCGACGGCGTGATCGAGCGCGATGCGGATTTCGCTCAGGAACGACAGGTCTGGCCTGAAGCCGGTGGTGACGACGATGCGGTCGATGGCCAGGTTGAACGGCTTGCCACCCAGGTTGGCGTCGACGACAAGTCCCTCGCCCTGTGTCTCGATGCCGTTGACGGCGAAAGACGTCAGCATGTTCAGCCTGCCATCCGTCATCGCCTGCCTGGCCGCCAGCCCAAGCGCGCCGCGTTCAGGCAACTGGTCGTTCAGCCCGCCGCCGAGCAGCCTGTCGACGCTGGCGTGGCGCAGCGCCCAGAAGATCTCGGTGCCCGGCGCCGCATCCTGCAACTCCATCAGCGCCAAAGCGACGTTGATGGCCGAGTGCCCGCCACCGATGACCAGGACGCGCTTGCCCGCATAGTCTTCTCTCGCCTTGCCGACCACGTCGGGAATGCCATAGGCGATGCGTGCCGACGCCTCGCCTTCGCCGACAACCGGCAGCCCGTCGACGCCGATCGGATTTGGCCGCCACCATGTTCCGGACGCGTCGATGACCGCGCGCGCGAGAACGCGGTGTTCGCCGCCGGTATCGCGATAGCGGATGACGAAGGGCGCGTCCTTGCGGTCATCATTGGCGACCTTGTCGTGTCCCTGACGGGTGATCGCGGTGACCTCGGCGCCGAGCTTCAAATTGGCGGCGATCGCCGGAAGCCGGCCAAGCGGCGCCAGATAATCGCGCACGATCTCGCCGCCGGTCGGCAGGCACTGGCTGTCCGGCGCTGTCCAGCCGGAGCGGTCGAGCAGCGCCCGCGCCGCCGCATCGATGTTGTACTTCCATGGCGAAAACACCCGCACATGTCCCCAATCGAGCAGCGCGGCACCCACGCTTTCGCCGCGTTCCAGGACGAGCGGAGTGATGCCGCGTTCGACCAGATGCGCCGCGGCTGCAAGCCCGACTGGGCCGGCGCCGATCACCGCGACGGGAAGGTTTGCCATCATGTCCATAGGTTCCATCCTTCCGGTATGTTCGAATTATAAGCGCAAAAAAATCAAGCCAGTGCTTTGCCGGCGGCGGGCGCGCAGGCGGCGTCGGCGCAGCACTCGTCGGCGAGATAACCGATCAGCGCATTCATGCCGGGATAGTTGGCGCGGCAGATCAGCGTCGTCGCTTGCCTCTCCTGCGTCACCAGACCGGTGTCGACCAGCCGCTTGAGGTGATGCGACAGCGTCGAGGACGGAATGTCGAGCTTGCCCTGGACGCTGCCGACGGCAAGCCCGTCGTCACCGGCGCGCACCAGGATGCGATAGAGCTGAAGCCGCGTCGGATTGCCGAGTGCTTCAAGCTGAGCGGCTGCTTTTTCGAGTTTCATGGAAAAAACATACCCGCCCTATGAACCAAGGTCAACAATAATTCGACTATTGTCGAAATAGCGTCAAATCGACCGTTGGTTGACCCGCTTGGCGACCTCTTCCGCACTCTCGACCCGCTCGGAATAGCGGTCCGTCAGGTAGTTGGAGCGGTCGCGCAGGAGCAGGGTGAACTTCATCAGCTCCTCCATCACGTCGACGATCCGGTTATAATACGATGACGGCTTCATGCGGCCGGCTTCGTCGAACTCGGCGAAAGCCTTGGCGACCGACGATTGGTTGGGGATGGTGACCATTCGCATCCAGCGGCCAAGGATGCGAAGCTGGTTGACGGCGTTGAAACTCTGGGAGCCGCCGGAGACCTGCATGACGGCGAGCGTCCTGCCCTGCGTCGGTCGTACTCCGCCCATCGACAGCGGCAGCCAGTCAATCTGCGCCTTCATCACCCCCGTCATGGAACCGTGCCGTTCCGGAGAGCACCAGACCTGGGCCTCCGACCAGATGGACAGGTCGCGCAATTCCCTGACCTTGGGATGGTCGGCGGACGTCGAATCCGGCAGCGGCAGGCCCGAAGGATTGAAGATGCGAACCTCGGCGCCGAGGCGGCGAAGGATTCGCGCGGCCTCCTCGGTGACGAGGCGGGAATAGGACCGCTCCCGCAGCGATCCGTAGAGCATCAGCACGCGGGGCTTGTGAATGGATCTAGCCGCGTCCAGCAGAACCTGCATATCGAGCGGTCGAAACTGCTCTTCGTCGACGTTCGGCAGCGTGTCATCGGCGACCTGGTTCTGCTCAGGCAATGCGCTTGCCCTTGGTGTCGACGACGACTTCGCCATCCTCTTTAACGAACAGCCCGATATCGGGGTTGGGCAGGATGTCGAGAACCGCTTCCGAAGGTCGCGCGAGAACGACGCCGAGACGCGTCACCACGATCGGCCGATTGATCAGGATCGGATGCGCCATCATGAAATCCAGAATTTCATCGTCGGTCCACTTGGGATTGCCGAGATCGAGTTCCGCGTAAGGCGTGCCCTTCTCGCGCAGCAATTGGCGCGGCATCATGCCCATCGCGGCAATCAACTCGACCAGCCTTTCGCGCGACGGTGGCGTCTTCAGATATTCGATCACCTCCGGCTCTTCGCCGGACTGGCGGATCATGGCCAGCGTGTTGCGCGAGGTGCCGCAATCGGGGTTGTGGTAGATGGTGACGGTCATTCGGCAGCCTTCATCTGTCTTGTTGATTTCGGTTCGGCGAGCAGCCAGCCCGCCAGGGCCATGGCCAGCAGCGCCCCCAGCAATTCGGCGGCTATGAAGCCCGGCAGGTCGACCGGACGGATGCCAGAAAACGTGTCGGAAAAGGCGCGGGCGATCGCGACAGCCGGGTTGGCGAAGGAGGTCGAGGCCGTGAACCAGTAGGCGGCGGTGATGTACAGCCCGACAAGCCACGGGATCGCGTCGGAGCGGAAGCGCAAGCCTGCCAGGATGGTGAACACAAGGCCGAAGGCGGCGACTGCCTCCGCGAGCCATTGCCCGGTTCCGGTCCGCACCGTCGCTGAGGCCTGCAGGATAGGCAGTTCGAACATGGCATGGGCCAGAAACGTCCCGGCAATGCCGCCCACGACCTGGGCGGTGACATAGGCAAGCGCCGCGTTCGCCTCGATCTCGCGGCGAAGCGCGAACACCAGCGTGACGACCGGATTGAAGTGCGCCCCCGAGATCGGTCCCAGTATCGTGATCAGCACGACGAGGATCGCCCCGGTCGGCAGCGTGTTGCCGAGCAGCGAAACGGCGACGTCGTGTGTCAGCCGGGCGGCCATGATGCCGGAGCCGACCACGGTCGCGACGAGCAGCGCGGTTCCCAAGGCTTCCGCGACGATGCGGCGTGGCAGGTCGTTCGCCACGAGCTTCAGCCGGCCTTCGGCAGGTTGCGGCCGATTTCATCCAGCCGCTTCTGCAGGGCAAGCTTGTCGACCATGCTCATCGGCAGGCTGATGAAGATCGAAATCCGGTTGTTGAGCATGCGATAGGCTTCGGCAAAGGCCAGATGTTTTTCGGCATCGGTGCCCTCCGCGTCAGCCGGATCAGGCACGCCCCAATGTGCGGTCATCGGCTGTCCTGGCCAGACAGGGCACGATTCATTGGCGGCGTTGTCGCAGACCGTGAAAACGAAATTCATCTCCGGCGCACCGGGAACCGCGAATTCTTCCCAGTCCTTCGAACGGGCAAAGGACGTGTCGTAATTGAGGTTCTTCAGAAGCTGGAGCGTGTAGGGATGCACCGCCCCTTTGGGATGCGACCCGGCCGAATAGGCCTTGAACTTGCCGGCGCCAATACGATTGAGAATCGCCTCTGCGATGATCGACCTCGCCGAATTGCCGGTGCAGAGGAAAAGAACGTTGTACGGTTCGCTCATGGTGCATGCCTCCCTTCTAGCATTTGCAGGTTACCGCCTGGATCACGGGCCGGCAGAGCTCCGGCGTGCCATTGCAGCAATCTTCCATCAGATAGGCCAGCAGGTCGCGCAAGCCGGTCATGTCGGCGACATAGCGCACGGTCCTTCCGTTGCGTTCGGGACGGATCAGCCCGGCATGGGCAAGCACCTTCAGATGCGCCGACATGGTGTTCTGGACCGTGTCCAGCCTCGTTGCGATCTCGCCCGCCGGAATGCCTTCCGGACCGGCACGCACGAGCAGCCGGAAGACATCCAGCCGCGTCTCCTGGCCAAGTGCGGCCAGCGCGTTCAAAGTGCTTTTCTTATCCATATATCCGAATCCTTGGATTTATGGATATCGGCTTCCCAGCGATCTGTAAAGCGTGTCCGCCGCCATCATGTGACGGCAAGCACCTTTCCCGTATCGTGCTGGCGCACGAAGTCCACGCGGGCGCCGTCCCAATGGTAGCTGTAGTGGCGACCCTGCACTGGAATGGTAATGACATCGGGCCAGAAGATGCCGATGCAGCCGCCGCCCGGCATGCGCACGCTGTTCCACACCAGTCCGTCGCTGCCTGCTGCCCGCAGCGCCCGCCCTTCCGCCTGCGAGGCGGAATAGTCATCCGGGTCGAGCACGCCGGGCACCGCGTTGACGTCATCGAGATCGCGGTCGACGCTGCCGATCAGCACGCGGAAATCCGCCGTCCAGCCCGGCCCCTCGTTGGTGGCACCCATGAACTTCTGGTGGTGGTGGATGGTCTCGGCCAGCGCGACGTCCTCGCTGTCGCCCGCATAGTAGATGCCGTAGCTGCCATCCGAGAAGCGTCCCGGCCGCAGCGTCGAACAGTGCACGAAGGGCGCCATCACGAAGCTGGCGCCGGGGCCGGAAACCCGCCTTGCAGCCGACACCTTGCCGAGATCGCCGATCTCGAACCTTATGCGCGGGTTGGTCTTCGCCTCGACGGCGGCTAGCGCCTCCCAGTCGCGCGGGTCGGCAATGTCCTCGAAGAGGTCGATGGGCGGATGGATGGAGCGGATGATGCGGAAGGTCTGGTGCCAGTCGACGGGGCGCCTGACCGCAAGTCCACTCACCATGCACCACGCTCCGCATCGAGCCATTCGCGCATCGCCGAGAGATCGGAGATTTCGCCGCGCAGCATCAGGTCGAGGGCCGACTGGCCGCCGAAGGTGGCATTGGGCTTGCGGATCCAGGCATAGCCGCGCGCCGGGTCCGTGAACAGATAGCGCAGGCCCTTGTGGATGCCCATCAGATGCGCCATGCGGGTGCGCAGGTCACGGTCGACCCTGCCGACGCCGCCTTCCTTCCAGCGCGCCCAGGTGCGCGCCGATATGCCGCCGAGCAGGATGCAGGCCTCCAGGTCAGTGAGGTTCCAGGCCTTGAACAGATTAACCGTGGTGCGCGCCAGAGCGCCCGCTTCTTCATCCGAGATAGCGGCTCCGAACGTGGCCGGCGTGGTGACTATGGATTGAAGCTGCATTTTGTTGCCTCGCTATTGGCAGATATATAGCATGCATTTGCCAATTGGCAAGGAGATCAGCAAGGCAGGGCCAATCGCTTTCAGGCCAATGACGGCTTCCATCTTGTGAAGGCCACCAATCGCCAAAGTCGGCGCCGCCCCTCATCCCCTGCCGGCACCTTCTCCCCGTATAGTGACGGGGAGAAGGGAGATGTGTCCGAACCGGATAGATAGGTAACAGAATGGACCGATAGCATGGGTGACAGTTTTCTTGTCCGCCGGGAGGACCGGCGATGGTTTGGCGAGAGACTGGCATCATGGATGA